>JARFTX010000098.1:1967-5717 GCA_029289265.1 Gammaproteobacteria bacterium | reverse complement strand
CGCACGCGGCCGCCGCCGCGACCGCCTGGGCGCGCCCGCACAGGCTGAAGAGCGCCGGCTCCAGCCGCAGCGCCTCGTCGACGCTGCGCCCGGCGAGCACGCGCGCCGCCTGCGGGCGCCGGTTCTCGATCGCGACCGCGACGACGCGCGCGCCATCCCAGCGGGCGGTGAGACGCAGTGCGCCGGCCGCGGTCATCGCCCGCCTCCCGCCGGCTGCGGAGCGGCGGCGGGGCCGGCCGCCGTGCGCAAGCGGCGAGGGTCCGCCGCCCGGTGGCCTGGATGCCGTTGCAAGCCCTGCGACATGCGCACTCCTCTCGCCCGATGGGGCGTGCCTGACTGCGCTCAGTCTACCGGCTGCGCTCGCACACACAAACCGGCGCGGCGCATGCGGCACCTGCCATTTCGCGGCCCGGTTTTCCGGAAGCTCGCCGCGGCACGCTGCGTGCCGGCCCGGGTGCGGCTCGTCGCGGTACCGCGCCACGCGCATCGTGCCCTGCCGGCATCGCGACCCGCGGCCGGCACCGGGGGGTGAAGGATGAGGGTTGGCGGCGATCGGCGGCATGAATCGAAGGGCGCGGCGCGCCGTCAGCGTTGCGGCCGGCCCCGTCCGAAGCCAAGCAGGCCGCGCCGGCGCAGGTCGACCTCGCCCGCAAGGCGCGGTGGGGGCTCGGACGCGAGCGACGCAGCCGGCGAGCCGGCCTCGCTTGGCGACTGCGGCGGGGCCGCAGGATCGGTCAGGGCCGCTTCGAGCGCCTCGATGGCGAACGCGCGCGCCGCCGCATGGTGGGCGAAACGGTCCACGGCGTTGGCGAGCGGGCAGTACTGCCAGGCGACGAGCAACTCGTCCCCCGCATCGGCGTGCCGATCGGACGCGTCCGGGCCGTCGGCGATGAAATCGAGCGTGCCGACCGGCAGCGCCACCGCGCGCCGGCAGCCGGCCGGCGTGTCCGCCCACAGCGCGCCGCCGCCCGGCAGCAGCACCAGTTGCACGCTCCACGGCGTCACCAGCGTGCCGAGCCAGTCGCCGGCTGTGCGGCGCATCGCGCCGACCTCGACCTCGAGCGCGTCGTTCACGAACGGCAGGCCGGCCATGCGCGGCGCGCGGAGCTCGCGGAAGTGGCGGGCGAGCGCCGTCGACGGGTCGTCGCGCCAGGGCGGCGCGATGCGCGCCGGCGGCGGCGTCCAGGCCGGCAGGCGCAGGCGCGGACTCGTCACGACCGCGCCCCGAGATCGGCGAAGTGCGCCGCTGCGTCGTAGTCCCCGTCGAGCGAGGCGGCGAGCGCGGCGAGCGCATCCTCGATCAGCGCCAGCGCCTCGGGCTCGACCACCTCCTTGGCGAAGCCGAGCGCGACCAGCACCCAGGTGCCGAGAGGCTGGGGGCCGACCAGCAGCATGTTCACGCGCTCGCGCCGGCCGTGGCGCTCGACCAGCGCGAGCGCGCCGTCGGCCTCGAGCGCGACCACCTGCATCGGCACCGACAGGCACATCAGGCGGCCTCCCGCGCCTCGCGCGGCGCGACCGCGTAGCCCTCGCGCTCGAAGGCCCAGCGCACCGCCTCGACGGCGAGCGGCACGGCGGCCTCGACCTCGGGGGTGAGCGCGAGCGACAGCGCCACGTCGACCGGCTGCACGCCGACCACGACGATCGCGCGCGGCGCCCGGCCGGTGAGCAGCAGCGTCGCGAACACGTCGGAGAGGCCGACCTGATGCGGCGACAGGCGCTGGCGGAAGAAGGCCGGCACCTCGTCGCCGGTGAGCACGACGACCGAGGCGGGCGGCTTGCCGACACGCACGCAGTCGACGACGACCAGCAGATCGAGGCCTTCGAGATCCTCGAGCATCTCCATCGCGCTGGTGCCGCCGTCGAGCGCCTCGACGCCTTCCGGCAGGTGGTATTCGGCGGCGAAGCGCTCGATCGAGCGCACCCCCACGCCCTCGTCGCCCAACAGGATGTTGCCGACGCCGAGCAGCACCGCCCGGCGCGGCTGCGGCGCGTTCATACCGCCTTCACCGTGACCGTCTGGTCGTGCTCGGTGTCGAGCACGTGCACCGCGCAGGCGAGGCAGGGATCGAACGAATGCACGGTGCGCAGCACCTCGAGCGGATGCTCGGGGTCGGCCACCGGGTTGTCGAGCAGACAGGCCTCGTAGGCGCCCGGGGCGTCCTGCTCGTTGCGCGGCGCGGCGTTCCAGGTGGTCGGCACGACGCACTGGTAGTTGCGGATCTTGCCGTCCTCGATCACCACCCAGTGCGACAGCATGCCGCGCGGCGCCTCGTGGAAGCCCATGCCGCGCTGCTCGCCCTTGGGGAAGACCGGGCGGTTGAAGGTGGCGAGATCGCCCTTGGCCATGTTGCCGACCAGCAGGTCCCACTGGTTGCCGATCTCGTCCATCTGCACGGCGCACGAGATCGCGCGCGCGGCGTGGCGGCCGATGGTCGAGTGCATCGCCTCGATGCCGACCTGGGCGCCGGCGATCGCCGAGACGCGTTCGAGCGTCTCGGCCGCGTACTTCTGCGTCGGCGCGTGGCCGGCGGCATGCATCGCCAGCACGCGCGCGAGCGGCCCGACCTGCATCGGCTTGCCGTAGAAGGTCGGCGACTTGAGCCACGAGTACTTGCCCTCGTCCTGGAAGTCGGTGTAGTTCGGCGTCGTCTCGCCCTGGTAGGGGTGCAGCGTGGCGTCGTTGCCGGCCTGGTAGTCGTACCACGAGTGCTTGATCGCCTCGCTCACGCCGTCGCGGAAGTAGGCGTCGCCGAATCGCCCGATCTCGGTGAACTGGCCGAGGTCGCCGTTGGCGACATAGCCGCCGGGCAGCGCGAACTGGGTGCCGCGGCTGTCGAGCGGGATGTCGGGCACGCACAGGTAGTCGACGATGCCGCGCCCGACCTGGGTCCAGTCGGCGTAGAAGGCGCCGATCGCGGCGACGTCGACCAGATAGACGTTCTTGACGAAGTCGTCGAGCTTGGCGATCCACTCCTTGACCGCCATCAGGCGCTCGAGGGTCAGCACCGCCTGCGCGTCGGTCGCGAGCGGGTTGGCGACGCCGCCGACCGCGACGTTCTGGATGTGCGGCGTCTTGGCGCCGAGGATGGAGACGATCTTGTTGGCGTAGCGCTGCACCTCGAGCGCCTGCAGGTAGTGCGACACGGCGATCAGATTGACCTCGGGCGGCAGCTTCATCGCCGGGTGGCCCCAGTAGCCGTTGGTGAAGATGCCCAGTTGCCCGGTCGAGACGAAGCCGGCGAGCCGCTCCTTGACCTTGCGGAACTCGTGCTTCGAGTTGCCCGACCAGGTCGACAGGCTCTCGGCGAGCGCCGAGGCCTTGTCCGGGTCGGCCTCGAGCGCCGACACCACGTCCACCCAGTCGAGCGCCGACAGGTGGTAGAAATGCACGATGTGGTCGTGGATCGCGTGGGCCAGGATGATCAGGTTCCTGATGTACTGGGCGTTGACCGGCACCTCGAGGTCGAGCGCGTTCTCGACCGCGCGCACCGAACAGATCGCATGCACCGTCGTGCATACCCCGCAGATGCGCTGCGTGATCGCCCACGCGTCGCGCGGATCGCGCCCCACGAGGATGTTCTCGACGCCGCGCCACATCTGCCCCGACGACCAGGCGCGCGTGACGCGCCCGTCCCTGACGTCGACGTCGACGCGCAGGTGGCCTTCGATGCGGGAGACGGGATCGATGGTGATTCGCTGGGTCATGAAGAATTCTCCTCAATGGGCCGGCGCGCGCTCTTCGCGCGG
>JARFTX010000098.1:0-1867 GCA_029289265.1 Gammaproteobacteria bacterium | reverse complement strand
GCGTAGCCGATGGCGATCGCGGTGACGAGGAAGATCAACGGCAGCAGCATGGTCTGCCAGAGCGGATGGATCTGGGTGCCGAAGACGATCAGCATCGAGCCGAGCGAGCTCTGGTGCATCATCGGCAGCACCATGCCGAGGCCGATGAAGATGTACATGACGCCGACGAGCTTCTTGCGAGCGTTCTCGAGTCCGAACTTCTCGAGAATGGTCGGCGTGAACTCGATCCACAGCACGATGATGTAGAGCGTGATGCACACCGCGACCTCGAACATCACCGAGTTGGGCGAGGCGTGACCGGGCAGGAAGATGTGGTAGAAGTTCCACCAGCGGCCCAGGTCGAAGATCACTCCGACGCCGGCGAGCGTGTAGCCCAGCAGGCTCGCGAGCAGCGCCGGGCGGATCAGCGGGTGGTACTCGCCCTTGTTGAAGATGTAGACGAGCGCGGCAATCGCAAAGCCGCCGCAGGCGAAGGCCGAGCCGATCACCACGTCGGCGACCACCCACAGACCCCAGGTGTAGCCGTCGTTCAGGTTCGTGACCGCGCCGAGGCCGTAGAAGAAGCGCACCGCGAGTACCGCCAGCGCGGCGGTGATCAGCACGCCGCAGATGAAGGTGACCGGGCTCAGCAGCCGGCCGCCGACCGGCGCCGGCGCGGCATGGGCATGGACATTCATTGCTCTCCCCCTTGCTGATCGTCATGGCCCCGGCTGTTGCGCCGAGCGACCCAGGTCATCGCGCCGAACAGTGCGATCGGCAGCACCAGGCCGCTGTAGAGCGTGTGCTGCAGCGTCTCGGAGCGCGACGCGAAGGAGCGCTCGGGCAGCGTCGGATAGCCCATCAGCGCGTAGGGCACCGCCGACAGGTGCAGCACCTGGGTGCCGCCGACCTCGCGCTCGCCATAGATGCTCGGCTGATAGTGCGCGACCGGCCCCTCCCACGAGGGCTGATCGCCGGTCGTGAGGTTGCCGCGCGGATAGACCGTGGTCGTGCCCGGTTCGAGTGCCACCCGGCGCCGCGCCTCGGCGGCGAGATCGCTCACCTTGCCGTAGAGCGTCGCGCCGGTCGGGCAGACCTCGGCGCAGGCGGCGTACTGGCCCTCGGCGATGCGGTGGCGGCACAGCTCGCACTTGCCGATCTTGCCGGTGGGCGAGTCGTAGTCGAACTTGGGGATGCCGAACGGACAGGCGGCGACGCAGTAGCGGCAGCCGATGCAGGTATCGGGGTTGTAGGAGACGATGCCGGTCTGCGGGTCCTTCTTCATCGCCGAGACCGGACAGGCGGAGACGCAGGACGGATCGACGCAGTGCAGGCACGAGCTCTTGCGGAAGGCATAGCCGTCCTCGACCTGGTCCTTGTTGGCCGCCGCCCCCTGCTTGAACACCTTGATGACGTTCCAGGTGCGCGCGGTGGTGTCGAGCGGCATGTCCCACAGGCCGTCGACCGCCGAGTTGTAGTCGGGCGGCAGGTCGTTCACCCGCTTGCAGGCGGCGACACAGGCCTTGCAGCCGACGCACAGCGTCGCATCGAAGAGCAGGCCCACCGCCTCGGCCGGCATCTCCTACAACAAGTTTTTGGCCAAGCTCGCCTCCGACCATCGCACGCCCAACGGCCAGACGGTGATTCCACCAGAGAAGGGCCCGGCCTTCGTCGAGGCGCTGCCGGAGCCCGCGCGCGATTTTCTTTCAGGCTTTTTGACCGCCGAGGATGTGTCCGCTCCGGCTAAAAAATCCGCAAAATCCCGTCCCGGTCGTACTCAGGCCAAACGTCGCAAAGGTCGCCCCGAAGCAGTGGGTCAGAAGGAGCCGGATGAGGAAGCAGCCGAGGAAGCAGCCGAGGAAGCAGCCGAGGAAGCAACCAAAAAAAC
>JARFTX010000097.1 GCA_029289265.1 Gammaproteobacteria bacterium | reverse complement strand
GCCCAGGTTGGGCAGCAACGCCTCGGTGACGCGCAGCGGCCCGATCGCGTTGACCACGATCTGCCGCGCGACGTCGTCGTAGTCGATCTCGCCGAGCGCATCGCGGGCGAGCACGCCGGCGTTGTTGATCAGGATGTCGAGTGGGCGCCCTTCGAGCGCAGTTCGCAACCGCGCGACCCCGTCGGCCTGCGCGACGTCGACGCCGTCGATGATCTCGACGCCGAGTTCTCGCAGGGCTTCCGAGGCTTGCCGGCAGGCGGCAACGACCTTGTCGCCGCGTGCGTTGTAGTGTCTGCACAGTTCGAGCCCGATGCCGCGCGCCGCACCGGTGACGAGTACCGAGATCATGTATGGACCTCTCCGCTGGGTGATGGATAGCTGCGTTGATTGTCCGCACGCGCGGAAATTCCCGCCGCGCCCGTTGCATCGTGCCGCCCGATATTCGGCAACGGTCCGTGGCCGAACGCGGCACCCGCGATCAGTTCGCCCGGCGCGCGGCACTGCACGGAACGTACGCGGCGTGGCGTTACGGCACCGGCGGGACTACTGGCTCGTGCAGCGCGCGCGCCCAGTCGATCTCGACGCCGTCGACGGCCTGGCAGGCGAGCGTACCCTGCAGTTCCGAGATCGCCGGTCGCCCATAGGCGCCGTTGGCCAGGCGGTAGGCGGTGACGACACGGTCGACCGGATGGACCAGCCAGCACTCCCGCACGCCGGCCCGCTCGAAGGCACCGAGCTTGACGGTCTGGTCGTGCGCGGCGGTCGAGGGCGACAGGATCTCGATCACCCAGTCGGGCGCACCGCGGCAGCCGCGCTCGTCGATCTTGCCGGGATCGCAGACGATGGTGAGATCGGGCTGGACGACGGTTTCGACCGCCTCGTCGGCTTCGTCCGCGTGCGGCAGCCGCACGTCGAACGGCGCGACGAAGACCTCGCAGCGCCGCCCCTCCAGCGCGTCGGCGACCTGACGGAAGATCTCCCCCAACAGCCGCTGGCGACCGACGGTCGGCGCGGGCGCCATCAGATAGGCCTCGCCGTCGATGAGTTCGTAACGGACGTCCTCCTGCCAGGTCAGATACTCGCCGTAGGTGTGGCGGCGCGTGTCGCGCAGCGGCAGGCCCATGCTTCCTCCGGATTCGGTGACGATCGGCTCGAATCCAAGGATAGCAGCATCTCCGTCGCTACGGACGGGAGCCCGCCTGCGCCGTCCCGGTGCGGCGCCCGCCGCCCGGAAGCGCCGCGGCCTCTCAGGGCCGACGCGGCGGCCCGGCAGCAAGCGGGGCGGAACGCCCGTCGAGTGCATCGCGCAGACGCTGGAGGCAGCGCCAGGCGGCTGAACGGTCGGGCTGGGCCGCGGGGCACGGTAATGCTTGCGGCAGGGTCAGGTCGGGGCGCGGCTGATGTCGCGTGAACAGCATGGTGGCCTCCTCCCACGCCGGATGGCGTCGGCCATGTCATCGGCCGGGCGCGCTTGCCCGGACCGTCCATAATGTTCATAGATTAGGTGAGAATTCACACACATCAAGATGATTTACAAGATTTTTGACTGCGACGCCCATACCCCGGGCTGACCACTCCGCAGGGGTGGTGCGCACGCCTTCGTGCGCCTATGCCAGCGCCTGGAGCATCGCCGCGCCGAGCGTCGCAGGCGACTGCGCGCCGGAGACGGCGAGCTTGCGGTTGAGGATGAAGAACGGCACGCCGCTCACGCCTTGCTGCTGGACCTGTGTCGCCATGCGCCGGACGGTCGCGGTGGCATCGTCACTTTCCAGCCAGGCAAGAATCTGGTCGCGATTCTCGCCCGCCTCGGCGGCGATGTCGGCCAGCATGGCCGTATCGCCGATGTCGCGGCCCTGTTGAAAGTGCGCCGCGAAGAGCGCATCGACAAGCGCCGCGACCTGCTCGCGGGTATGGCCGTGCGACTGGAAGCGGTAGGCGAGGCGATGCGCGGCGAGCGTATTGGGGCGCGTCGCGATGCGATCGAAGGCGAAGTCCAGTCCGTCCTGCGCCCCCGCCTCGGCAATCTGCGCGAGCAGCGCATCGGCCTTGCGCGCGCCGCCGAACTTCGCTTCGAGAAACGGGCGGTAGGGCTCGCCGGCGGCCGGCGTGTCGGGATTGAGGAAGAACGGGAGCCAGTTCACCTGCACGTCGAGCGCCGGATGCGTCGCACGCACCTGGTCGAGTGCCTTCGCCATGCGGACCCTGCCGATATAGCACCAGGGGCAGACAAAATCGGAAATGCAATCGACGGTGAGCTTCATGGATCCGGGTTCCCTGAGAGTGTGCTGACGCGGCCGACGGATGGACCGTGAAGTTTAGCCCGGCTCGAGCGCCTCATCACCTTCTGCTCCTCGGCTTGGCGCGGGCGAGGCGGCACGAGTTCGCGCTAAACTTTCAAGCCCACTCCCGGAGTGTCCCATGAGCATCGAGCCCGTATCCCCATCTGACCTGAATGTGTGGAAGGCGCTCCGGCATGACCTTTACACGGGTCTCGACGAGGGCTTTCATGACGCCGAGCTCGCGTGGTTCCTGGCGAGCGACGAGGCCGCCGCCTTCCTCGCCCGTTCCGACGCCGGCGAGGCGATCGGGCTGCTCGAGCTGTCGCTGCGCAACATCGTGGATGGCTGCATCGGGGGCCCTGTCGGCTATATCGAGGGCCTATACGTCGCGCCACCGCATCGCGGAATCGGTCTGGGGCGACAGCTTGCCGCCTTCGCGACCGACTGGTGTGCAGCACACGGGTGCCGCGACATCGCCACCGACACCGAGCTCGAGAATGCAGCCGCGCAGGCCTTCTTCCGCCGCCTCGGCTTCGCCGAGGGCTGGCGCACAGTCGGCTTTCGAAAGTCCCTCGGTGAGCGCTGAAGGCGGATCCGGCCGTATCGAGCCCACGCCGGATGCGGTGGGAACACCGCACGCGAGCCACGGCCCCGCCGGCTGTCTCGTCTGCCGCGGCGGACCGGTGCGCGCCTTCCTCGTCGCGGACGATCGCCTGTATTGGCGCTGCGAGGCCTGCGTCGCGACCTTCGTCGATCCGCTTCACCATCCCGATCCGGCGACCGAGCGCGCCTGCTACCTCACCCACCGCAACGAGACTGCGGACCCCGGCTACCGACGTTTCCTGGCACGGCTCGCCGATCCCCTGCTCGCCCGTCTCGCACCGCGCAGCAGCGGTCTCGACTACGGCTGCGGGCCGGGACCGGCACTCGCTGAGATGCTTCGCGACGCGGGCCACACGGTGGCGCTCTTCGATCCGGTCTTCCATCCCGGTGCAGCTGTGCTCGGGCGGCGCTACGATTTCGTGACCTGCACCGAGACGGTTGAGCATTTCCACCGCCCGGCCGAGGAGTTCGCGCGACTCGATGCCTTGCTTGCCCCCGGCGGCTGGCTCGCGGTGATGACCTGTTTCCAGACCGACGACGCCCGCTTCGCCGGCTGGCACTACCGGCGCGACCCGACGCACGTCGTGTTCTACCGTGAGGCCACGCTGCGCGTGCTCGCCGACCGGCACGGTCTGGACTGCGAGATTCCGCGCAAGGATGTGGCGCTGATGCGCAAGGCCTGCGCACCCCGCTGAGCCGGCGGCATTCCGGGCAGCGTCCCATGCCCGTGCCGCGGTGCGACGGGGCAGGCCCGCCGACACCCCTCTTGGGCGAGCGAGGCGCGGCAACGAATCAAGCTCGTTTGCGCCCTTCTGCGTGCGCTGTCGCCGTACGGCGACACCGCACATTTCCCTATCAATCAAGACGAAAGCCCTCGATCGCAGCGACCGGCGTCGCTTGCAGGCGACACCCGCGACCGAGCGGCAGGATGGATGCGACCGATACGGACCTCGCCGCACGATCCGGGCCATATCACGTCCCTTCGGGCGATTTTCTGGATCGACGAGGCGCCAATCCGCGCACACCGACGTTGTCGTCGCGCGACGTTCGGCCCGCCTCGGCAGCCGGCCGCGCACCGCATCGGGCGCGGTTGCAACGATGGCACGAATGTTGTTTCCGGACCCCGAAACGTGAATGGAGGTCGCACACCATGAACCTGATCAAGTATCTCGTGCAGCCCGAGGATCCCTCGGCCAACCTTCTCGGCAGCCTTCGCCTCGTGATCCATCACACGGCCATCACGCTGCTGGCGGTCTGGATCGCCTTCCGATTGCCGGAGGCGGCGCGCTACATCCTGTTCGTCTGGTGGCCCAAGGTCGAGGGTAACGCCGAGGCCCTGCTGATCACGGAGATCACGCTGGCGGCCTGCCTGGTCGTCCTTTTCCACGCGCTCCGCTTCACCTGGGCTTGCTGGCGAAAGGCGAAGCTCAACGAGACCGCGTCGCTGGTGCACGCGCGCGACGTCACCGACGGTTGGCTGGCCCGATTGGTCGACCAGAGCCTCAGGGAGGCCCTGCCGTGGAACCGCGACCTGTTCATCATGGGCGTGACCGGTCGCGAGATCTTCGACGCCGAGTCGCCGGGGCTGCGCAATGTGCTGAAGGACTGCCACGAGTTGCGCGTCATGCTGCTCAATCCGAACAGCGACGGAGCGCGCAAGCGGGCCCAGTCGCT
This sequence comes from Gammaproteobacteria bacterium, assembly GCA_029289265.1. GTDB lineage: Bacteria > Pseudomonadota > Gammaproteobacteria > Burkholderiales > Rhodocyclaceae > JARFTX01. Next base: position 1,245 of record JARFTX010000097.1, on the reverse strand, counting down.
CGGCGAGCCCGAGAAGGTGCTTGCCGAATTCCGACGCGAAGTCGCCGAGAGCATCAAGTATCTGGCGCAGCTGCGCGAGACCGGGCGAAAGGTCTCGCTGAAACTCTATGAGGATCGTCCGCTCTGGAAGCTGGTCTTCGCCGGCGACCGGGTCTGGGTCCAGTACTGCCACGATGGTCGCGACACCCGCGATTGCCCCGAGTACGCGTTCGCCCTTCAGCCGCACCGGCCTGAACGCGGGTTCTTCCCGGCGCTCTTCTCGTATTTTCTGAATCAGTGGGACGACCCGGGAAACCCGGAGTACAGCTTCGAGTCGGCCGAACTCGTCTACCGCGGCCACGAAGGCGCCGAGGACGAGCGGATACCGTTTCCCTCGCCCGAAACGGCGCCCGAGATCCAGACCGATTCGCCGCGCGAGGAAGTCGAGCCGTCTGCCCCGCGAGCCCGGGGCCGAGAAAAGCCGCGCCCACGCGATCCGAGCAGCACACCGCCCGGGGCGCTGCCCGTGTGACGGAGAGCGGAAGGCGGGCAGCCCGACCCGAACGACGGGCGTGCCCGTCGGCGGGCAGGGCGTGGCACCGGCACTTGCGCGGCAGGCGCACCGCCTCACCGCGGCACGTCGGGTACGAACTGCTCGGTGAGATAGTCGAGCACCTTGGCGCGCACCTCGGAGGGCATCGGCGCCATGCCCTTCTCGTCTACCATCCAGTCGAGCACCTCGTCCCAGACCTGGCGTGCGAGCCGCTGCTGGCGGATGATCATCGTCGAGTGGCAGGTGATGCAGTAGGCATAGGTCTCGACCCGGCCTTCGCCTTTGGGCAAGCCGCCGAAATCCTCCGCCTGCGCGCCGGCGCCGGGCGCGCCCAGCGCCAGTGCGATCGCCATCGCGACGCGCATCATGCCGCAGTGAGGGCAATCCGATGCATCGCGTTGTTGCCGTAGCCGCGCGGATTCCAGCCCGGCACGACGTGCGGCTGCATCACGCCGGCGTCGTCGGTGGCCCGCGCCCAGATCTCGTAGTAGCCGGCCGTCGGCAGCGTGATCTGCGCACGCCAGCGCTGCCAGGCGTAGCGATTGACCGGCTCGGCAAGCTGCGCCTCCTGCCAGCTCGCGCCGAAGTCGATCGACACCTGCAGCGCGCGCACCGCACGATCGCCGGCCCAGGCGTGTCCGCGCACCTCGAAGGCACGGGCGGCGGCGTCTCGAGATTGACCGGCCGGTCGTTGCGCACGATCAGCCCCTCCT
>JARFTX010000039.1 GCA_029289265.1 Gammaproteobacteria bacterium | reverse complement strand
GTCGGCCTCAATGCAATCAGATAGTTACGGGATTAACTGTCGAACTCCGGCGGCCTGGGGGTGGTGCCGCACGGCTTGCGGCACCAGGGCGCCGCCGACGACTACGAGGGCATAACGGGGACGCCGCTTCCTGTCGCGGGTGGTTCGGCCGTCGACCCGGCGCTCGATCTGCAGGCACGGCGGGAAATTGCCGCCCGCCTTGGCCACAGGCGAATAGCGATTACCAATGCCTACCTCGGTAGCCGGCGCGCTATGCCAACCGAGTCACCTCCACCCGCGCGCGGCCCTGATCTTCAAGATCGGAACGCGACCTGATCACGACCCGCTGGATACCGTACGCTATTCAACATTTGAAAGGAATGAACATGGACGAAATCAAATCGCACAGCTCGTACTGGCTAAGCCCCGGCATCGACGTACCGACGCAGGACGAACTGCTGCTGTTGCCATCGCCTCGCGCCCTGCGCGGCTTCTACGTCGACAGGGACGCCGGCGAAGCGGCATTCGTACCGACCGAAGACTTCATGCGCGAGAGCCCGCTGTGGCGCATTGACGTACTCGACGACATTGCGAACGCCATCCAGCGCACGCGCACCCATGCCTTGGTCGCCTACTTCCGGGAGTGCCAGGTCAGGGCGCCCAACGTGCACATGGCAGAGCAGATCGAAGCGTTCCGCAAGATATGCGACCTAGCCGGCGTTGTCTTGCCGGATGAGCTGGAAGCGCTGCTGGTGTTGGATCAGCAGTTTCGCCGTTCAGCTCTGAAGTCGGCGCCTCGGGATTGACGGCATCGAGCGCGTGCACTTTCTGGACCTGTTCGAGCGGCTGTCGAAAAGCTCGAAGGGCAACCAGGAACTGCACGAATCCAAATGGCATGAACGCCTTGTTGACCACGGTAACCAAAATGCGGCGGCAAGGTCGCTTGTGGTCCATGTCGGAATTGGCCAATGGACGGGAGTCGGTCCTGGGCAGTGGCAATTTGCGCGACACTGTCGCAATAATCGTGAGATCGGTGTGCCTATCCCGCCGACGCCCGAAGCGGCAGCACCTTCGCGCCCGCCTTCCAGGCATCCAGCATATCCGCCCGATGCTGCATCATCTTCGAGCGGTCCGCCAGATAGTCGGCGTGGTTGTACCTGCGCCGCACGGCGTTGGGTTCGGCGTGGGCAAGCTGTCGCTCGATCCAGTCCGGTGAGAAACCCATTTCGTTGAGGCGCGTGCTGCCCGTGGTACGTGTCGCATGCGGACTGTACTTGCCGCCCCATCCCAGTTGGTTGAGTGCCTGGCGCAGTGAAGCATCAGTCATGGGTTTGGCGCGGTCGTCCCGGTGCGGGAAGACGTGGACCTGTCCGCCCGTGAGCCCGCGCATGGCGCGCAGCACCTCAACCGCCTGGCGGGGCAGGGGCACGACGTGCTCCTTGCGCTTCTTCATGCGCTCGGGCGGGATGCGCCAGACTGCGTGTTCGAGGTCGATCTCCTTCCACTTGGCGCCGATGGCTTCATTTGGCCGGCACAGCGTCAGCCACATGAGACGGAACACGGAGACGGTCTGGAAATTGCGGTCGTAGCCGTCGAGCTGCCGCAGCAACTGACCGATCTCTTCCGAGGTCAGCGGGCGCTTGTGCTGGGTCTTGTTGGCTGGCAGTGCCTTGCGCACCGGATACACCGGGTCGCTCTCGGCACGCAGCGTCGACACCGCGAGCTCGAACACGGCCGACATGGTGCGCTTGGCCTCTGCGGCCACCGACGGGCCGTTCTTCTTCAACGCCGTTTTCAATACGTCGAGCACGTGCGCGGGCGTCACCTGCTTGGCCGGCAGTAGGCCGATCTTCGGAAAGACAACTCGCTGCAGCATGTCCAGACGCCGCGTCTTGGTGACCTCCTCCCAATCGCGCAGGGCCAGCCATTCGCGGGCGATGGCCTCGAAGGTGGTGGCGTTTTCCTGCTCGCGCTTCAGGCGGCCGAACTGGCGGTGATGGGCGGGGTTGATCCCCTGCTTGACGAGTGCCCGGGCCTTGTTGCGCTCGTCGCGCGCCTCGGCCAGGGTGAAACGCCCACCTGCGCTTCGCGCCTTGGCCTCTTCGGCGGTCTCGCCCGGCGGCGCGGAGGCGTACTCGCCGATGGCGAACAGGTTCTCCTTCGTCTCGCCGGCTTTGGTGAGTTTGAAGCGATAGCGCCAAGCCTTCACGCCGTTGGGCTTGACCTCCAGGTACAGCCCGTTGGTGTCGGTGAGCTTATATGGCTTGTCCTTGCACTTGGCGCTGCGGCATTGCGAGTCGGTGAGCATGGCGGGGCTCCTTGGAGTGGTCCCGTTTCCGTACCCGCTTTTTCAGGTGGGAAATTTGAGGACCGTACCCGCTAACGTACCCGCTTTTTTGTCGGAGGCAAAGGGACGTCGTGAAACCGCCACCAACAAGAAACCACGTAATAACATGGATTTACGTGGTTTCTTGGGGTGTTGTGGGATGCCCTGATCCCACCACCCAGGCTCAGACGTTGAACAGGAAGTTCAGGACGTCGCCGTCCTTGACCACGTACTCCTTGCCTTCTGCGCGCATCTTGCCGGCTTCCTTGGCGCCTTGCTCGCCGCGGCAGGCGATGAAGTCGTCGAAGGCGATGGTTTGCGCGCGGATGAAGCCGCGCTCGAAGTCGGTGTGGATCACGCCTGCGGCCTGGGGGGCGGTGTCGCCGACGTGGATGGTCCAGGCGCGGACCTCCTTCACGCCGGCGGTGAAGTAGGTCTGAAGGCCGAGCAGCTTGAAGCCGGCGCGGATCAGCCGGTCGAGGCCGGGCTCGTCGAGGCCCATGGATTCGAGGAAGTCCTTCTTGTCCGCATCGTCGAGTTCGGCGATCTCGGCTTCGATCGCGGCGCACAGCGCGACCACTTCGGCGCCCTCGGCGGCGGCATGGGCTCGTACCGCGTCGAGGTGGGGGTTGTTCTCGAAGCCGTCCTCGGCGACGTTGGCGACGTAGAGCACGGGCTTGGCGGTGATCAGGCAGAAGGGCTTGAGGCTTGCCCATTCCTCCTTCGACAGATCGAGCGCACGCACCGGCTTTGCCTGGTCGAGCTGGGCGAGGCATTTCTCCAGCACTGCGACGAGGAGTTTCGCCTCCTTGTCGCCGGCCGCCGCAGGCCGCTTGTAGCGGTTCACGGCTTTCTCGACGGTCGCCAGGTCGGCCAGCGCGAGTTCCGTGTCGATCACCTCGATGTCTCGCACCGGGTCGACGCGGCCCGACACGTGCACGACGTTGTCGTCGGCGAAGCAGCGCACCACATGCACGACCGCGTCGGTTTCACGGATGTTGGCGAGGAACTGATTGCCGAGGCCTTCGCCCTTGGAGGCGCCGGCGACCAGCCCCGCGATGTCGACGAACTCGACGATGGCCGGCTGCACCTTCTGCGGCTTGACGATCTCGGCGAGTTGCGCGAGTCGCGCATCGGGCACCTCGACGATCCCGACGTTGGGTTCGATGGTGCAGAAGGGGTAGTTCTCGGCCGCAATGCCCGACTTGGTCAGCGCGTTGAAGAGGGTCGACTTGCCGACGTTGGGCAGGCCGACGATTCCGCATTTGAGGCTCATGGGCTGGGTGCGTCCTTGGGTTGGGCGGGCTTGACCGGTGCCGGTCGAGCGTTGAGCCGCGTCGTCGCGGCGTTCCACTCGCCGCGTGCGATCTGTGGCCAGGCTTCGAGCGCGCGCTCGACCGCCTCGTCGATCAATGTCTGTTCATCGCGCGGCGCGCGCTTGAGCACGAAGCCGACGACCTGGTTACGGTCGCCGGGGTGGCCGATGCCAATGCGCAAGCGCCAGAAATCCTGGGTGCCGCAGTGCGCGGTGATGTCCTTCAGGCCGTTATGGCCGCCGAGCCCGCCGCCGAACTTCAGGCGCAATTGCCCGGGCGGGATGTCGAGCTCGTCGTGTACGACCAGGATCTCGGCCGGCGCGATGCGGTAGAAGCGGGCCAGCGCGCCGACCGACTGACCCGAGCGGTTCATGTAGGTCTGGGGCATCAGCAGCCACACGCCGGCCTCGCGGGCGTTGGCGACCAGGCCGTGAAAGCGTGATTCGGCGCTGAAGCGGACTCCGAGGCGCTCGGCGAGCCGCTCACAAAACCAAAACCCGGCATTGTGCCGGGTTTCGGTGTATTCGGCCCCTGGGTTGCCGAGGCCGACCACGAGGCGCGGCGGCAAGGCCGTCATCGCTGTGTGTGCTGCGGTGCCAGGGGGCCGGATCAGCCCTCGGCGCCTTCGCCTTCGGCGCCTTCCTCGGTGCCGCCGACCTTGAGCACCGTGGCGACGACCGGATCGCCCTCGCCGTGCGTGACGATGGTGACGCCCGCCGGAAGGGCGAGTTCGGACAGGTGGATCGATTGGTCGGCGCGCAGGTCCTTGAGGTCCACCCCGATGAACTCGGGCAGATCCTTCGGCAGGCACTCGACTTCGACTTCGTTGATGACGTGCGAGATCATGCCGCCGGCAAGCTTCACGGCCGGGCTCTGCTCGCCGTTCAGGAAGTGCAGCGGCACGTTCATGCGGATCTTCTCGTTCGCGCTGACGCGCAGAAAGTCGATGTGCAGCACTTGCGCCTTGAACGGGTGCCACTGCGTGTCACGCAGCACGACCGATTCCTTGCTGCCCTCGAGATCGATGGTCAGCACGGAGGCGTGGAACGCTTCCTTGCGCAGCAGGTGATAGATCTCGTTGTGGTCGAGCGTGACCGGAAGCGCGTTCTGGTCGGCGCCGTAGATGATGCCCGGCACTTGGCCGGCGCGACGCAGGCGGCGGCTCGCACCCGTTCCCTGCTCGACGCGCTTGGTGGCCTTGAATTCGATTTGCATTGCATGGCTCCTGGTGGTTGCTGATCCGCCCGCGACCAGACGGATCGGGTTTTGGCCGGCGGCATAGGCCCCCGGCCGGAAATCATTCCATGAACAGCGAGCTCACCGACTCTTCGTTGCTGATGCGCAGCATCGTGTCGGCAAGCAGCGCGGCCACGGAGATCTGGCGGATGCGCTCGCACTGCTTCGCGTCGTCGTTGAGCGGGATGGTGTCGGTGACCACCAGCTCGTCGAGGTCCGAGTCGGCGATGCGCGCCGCCGCGGCGTTCGACAAGACGGCATGGGTGCAGTAGGAGAGCACGCGGCGTGCGCCGGCCTGCTTCAGTGCGGTCGCCGCCTTGCACAGCGTGCCGGCGGTGTCGACGATGTCGTCCATGATCACGCAGGTGCGATCGCGGACTTCGCCGATGATGTTCATGACTTCGGAGACGTTGGCCTTGGGGCGGCGCTTGTCGATGATGGCCAGATCGCACTCGAGGCGCTTGGCGAAGGCGCGCGCCCGCACCACGCCGCCGACGTCGGGCGAAACCACCAGCAGGTCATCGTGGCGCTGCTTGTCGAGGTCGGCGATCAGCACCGGCGCGGCATAGACGTTGTCGACCGGGATGTCGAAGAAGCCCTGGATCTGGTCGGCATGCAGGTCCATGGTCAGCAGGCGCTGAACGCCGGCCGCCTGCAGCATGTTGGCGACGACCTTGGCCGTGATCGGCACGCGCGCCGAGCGCGGGCGGCGGTCCTGGCGGGCGTAGCCGAAGTAGGGGATGGCGGCGGTGATGCGACCGGCCGAGGCGCGCTTGAGCGCATCGACCAGCACCAGCAGCTCCATCAGGTTGTCGTTGGTCGGCGAACAGGTCGGCTGCAGGACGAAGATGTCCTTGCCGCGGACGTTCTCGAGCAGTTCGACGTTCACCTCGCCGTCCGAGAAGCGGCCCACGGTGGCCGAGCCGAGCGAGATGCCGAGGCGGCGCACCACGTCGGACGCGAGCTTCGGGTTGGCGTTGCCGGTGAAGACCATCAGGCTGCCACGTGGCATGACCGTTTCTCCAATGCCGATTGGATAGAGTGCCCAGCGTCAAAGCAAAGCGGGCAGGCCGTGGCCTGCCCGTCGTGATTGGCTGGGGAGGAAGGATTCGAACCCTCGAATGCCGGAATCAAAATCCGGTGCCTTAACCGACTTGGCGACTCCCCAAGAAACCTGTCTCGCTATCCCCGAAGCCAGTCGTGGAGCGGATGCCGCGCCAAGCTTGCGACCGCCCATGCCTGCCACTGCGTCGGGCAATCGCGCACGATCTGCCGCGCGACCGCTTCGTCGTCGACTTGTGCGAACACGCACGCGCCCGAACCCGTCATTCTTGCCGGAGCGTATTGCCCCAGCCACCGGACGGCTTCCCCGACTTCCGGATACCGCGCGCACGCGACCGGCTGCAGGTCATTGCGCGTGCGGTTCTCAGCGAAGTCCGAGATTCTGATGGCTTCGGTATCGCGCGTCAACTCCTGCGCCGCGAAAATTTCGGCGGTCGGCACGGAGACCGGCGGGGCGACGATCACATAGCGGGCGGGCTGCAGCCCGAGCGGTTGCAGGCGCTCGCCCACGCCCTCGACGAAGGCGTCCGCGCCGAAAATGAAGAAGGGGACGTCGGCCCCGAGGCGCAGCCCCAGCGTGGCGAGTTCCGCGCGGCTCAGATCGGTGCCCCACAAGCGGTTGAGTGCGATCAGCGTGGTCGCTGCATCCGAGCTTCCGCCCCCGAGTCCGCCGCCCATCGGCAGCCGCTTGTCGATCTCGATATCCACGCCCAGCCGGCAACCCGTCTCGGCCTGCAGCAGGCGTGCCGCGCGCACGCACAGGTCAGCCTCGGGCGCGACGCCGGGCACGTGCGAACTGCGCACGATCCGGCCGTCCTCGCGCAGGGAGAATGACAGCAGGTCGGCCAGGTCGACCAGCCGGAAGGCACTCTGCAGAAGGTGATAGCCGTCGGCGCGGCGCCCCACGACGTGCAGGAACAGGTTGAGCTTGGCCGGCGCGGGGCACCGGTCGAGCCGCGTCACGGACGCGGAATCCACTGGTCGATGATGAGGCGGATGCGGGCCTCGCCCCAGCTGGCGTCGATGCGGCGTGGCGGTGCCAGCGGGTCCTCGTCGGCGTATTCGTGATAATCGACGATCCAGCCCGCGTCGGAGATTCTCGCCGGCCGACCGAACCGGTCGCGCTGCAAGACGGTCGCCCCTTCGCGCGGCGCGGCCTGAACCCAGTGGGCAAGCCCGCGAACCGGCGCCGGCAGGCCCAGCAGTTCCGGCAGCAGCGTCTCGACGTTGTCGCCGGTGATGCGCCGCCCGTCCGCGGTCAGCGCGATCGCGCCGCTCGGCGTGCTGACGAGTTGCCCGACGATTTGTCCGAGCGGGCTGAAGAGGGTCCACTGATCGCCGGTCGGCGAGTGCACCCAATGCACGGGACCGCTCGCCGCGCGCTCGCCGTCCGCAGCGGCCATGCGCCCTTCGAGCTCGAAAGCCGCCACCGGTTCGCGCGCTTCGATCGCGGCGGCAGGGACGGCGCCCGTGTCGGGCACCAGGGCGGCGCAGCCCGACAGGGTCGCGACGAGGGCGGCGACGGCGAGTGCCTGGGCGCCGGAATTGGAGGAGATGCGGATCATCGGTCGAGGAAGCGCCCCATGGTTTCGTTCAGCGGTTCGTTGTCGGGGAACATCTGCAGGGCTTCGTCCCAGATGCTGCGGGCCTCGTCACGACGGTCGAGCGACCACAGCACTTCGCCGAGATGCGCGGCGATCTCGGGGTCCTTGCGCAGCGTATACGCGCGTTCGAGGTGCTCGAGCGCCCCTTCGGCGTCGTTGCGGCGAAAGCGCACCCAGCCCATGCTGTCGAGGATGAAGGGATCGTCCGGGGCGAGCTCCAGCGCCCGCGCGATGAGCGCCTCCGCCTCGTCGATGCGCAGCCCCCGGTCGGCAAGCGTGTAGCCCAGAGCGTTGTACGCGTGCGCGTGCTCCGGTGCGCGCGCGATCAGATCGCGCAGGCGCGCCTCCATGATGTCGATGCGGTCGAGCCGCTCGGCGAGCATCGCGGACTCGTAGAGCAGTTCGGGGTCGCCGGGGTTCTCGCGTAGGGCGCTGTCGATGAGGCCGAGCGCTTCGGCGTAGCGTTTGGCATTGCGCAGCAGCATGGTCTCGGCCAGCAGAATCTGGCGGTAATGTTGTTCATCGACCTCGATCGAATGGAGATGCTCGCGCGCACGGTCGACGTCGCCGGTGCGGGCGATCAGGGTGGCGATCCGCACCTGCGCCTCGAAGTAATGCTGACCGGACTCGATCTCGCCGTACCAGCGGCGCGCCTCGTCGGGCTGCGCGCGACGCTCGGCGATGTTGCCGAGGTTGAGGCGGATGCCGTCGGCCTCGGGGTGCCCGGCGGCAAGCGCCCGCTTGAACAGCGGCACCGCCGCATCCAGGTCGCCGACCTGCGCCGAGACGAGCGCCACCGCATAGATCAGGTCGCGGTCGTCGGGCGTCGCGTCGAGCAGCTTCTGGAACTCCACGCGCGCCGCGGGAAAATCCTGCGCCGACACCAGCGTGCGGGCGTAGGTGAGTCGAGTGTTGCGGCTGTCCGGGTGGTCGGCAAGTTGGCCGCGCAGCACGGCCAGTGCGTCGAGCACGGCACCCATCTGGACCAGGATCTGGGACTTGAACAGCACGGCCGGCTCCCAGCCGGGGCGCAGCGCGAGGCCGCTGTCGATCGCAGCCAGCGCCGCGAGCGAATCCTCGGTTGCGATCGCCGCCTGGGCGCGGGCGAAATGCGCGGCGGGCTCTTCCAGATAGGGCTCGGTCAGACGCTCGACGATGGACCGCACGGTTGCCCGGTCGGGCACCCGGGCCAGTGCCCGGTGCAGGCCGAGCAGGTTTTGCTCGAGTTGGTCCGGGTTGGTGGCGAGGATGCGAGCAAGGTGGATCTGGATCTCGTTGAGCCGGTCGCCGCTGCTGGCGAGAACGCTGGCGAGCACCCGACGGGCATCCTCCGAGGCGGGATCGGCCTCGACCCAGATGCGGGCGGCCTCGGTGGCGGCTTCGCCGTGGCGGGCAAACAGCGCGATTTCGGTGGCACGCCGCGCGATGCGCGGATCTCTGGTGCGTCGTGCCATTTGCAGATAGGCTTCGACGGCGATGCCGATCTCGCCTCGCGCGCCGGCGATCTCGCCGAGCAGCACGGTGTAGAGGATCTCCGGTGTGAGCGCTTGGGCGGGCAGCGCGGCCTGCTCGGGCGACGCCTCGCTTGCGTGCGACGCCGGCAGCAGCACAAATGCGAGCGCCATGCCGAACCCGGTCGCAAGCGTGGAGAGTTTCATTTTCATGTGTGATGGCCCAATGGGGGATTCGCAATGCGTCGGGGGCAAGAATCGCTGCCTGTTCCTGGCTGCGCGGCCGAAGCGGCAGGCCGGTCCGAAGCATTGGAGAGCGAAACGCACGATCCGTTCGCCCGATGTTATGCACTTTCGCCCGTGCTGGGCAAGCGCGGTGCGGAGCGCCCCGGCCATGACGGAGGGTGAGGATGCCTGAACTGCCCGAGGTCGAGACGACCCGCAGCGGCATCCGGCCGCACGTCGTCGATCGCGTCGTCACGGACCTGACGGTGCGCAACGCCCGCCTGCGCCATCCCGTGCCCGACGACCTGGGAGGGCGACTGGTCGGGCGGCGCGTGCTCGACGTGCGCCGACGCGGCAAATACCTGCTGCTCGATGTCGACGCGGGAAGCTTGATCATCCACCTCGGCATGTCGGGCAGCCTGCGCGTGGTCGATGCGCACGCACCGCCAGGGCTTCACGATCACGTGGACGTGGTGTTCGGCGCGCAGGCGCTGCGCCTGCGCGACCCGCGCCGCTTCGGCCTGGTGTTGTGGCAGGCGGGCGACGGGCTCGCCCATCCATTGCTCGCGCGGCTCGGGCCCGAGCCGCTCGCCGAGGGGTTCGACGGGGCGGCGCTGCAACGTGCCCTGCAGGGCACCGGGGTGGCGGTCAAGCAGGCCCTGATGGATGCACATCGGGTCGTCGGCGTCGGCAACATCTATGCATCGGAGAGCCTTTTCCGGGCGCGCATTCATCCGCTCACGCCGGCCGGCACGTTGGGGCCGCGGCGCTGCGCGCGCCTGGCCGAATCGCTGCGCGAGACACTGCGCGCGGCAATCGTCGCAGGCGGCAGCACGCTACGCGATTTCGTCGGCAGCGACGGCCGGCCGGGTTACTTTCAGCAGCAGTATTTCGTCTACGGGCGTGGCGGCGAGCCGTGCCGCCTGTGTGGAACACCGATCGAAAGCGCGCGCGTCGGCCAGCGCGCAACCTACTGGTGCCCGCGCTGCCAGCGGCGTCGCTGAGCCGATAGAGCGGAGCGGCATCTCGCCTGTCGTCGCGGCATTGCCGTCCGTCATGCGGGGGCGCGGCATCCATTGGATTCAAGGGCATTCGGCGGTATGCTCGCGCTGTATGGAATATTCAATGCCCGACATCCTCGGGCCGTATGGAGAGCGAGGCGATCATGGGCCTGGTTGACCAGTTCACCGCATACAGCCACTGGCGCGAAGGCGCCGCCGAGGCGGTCGGGCGCCTGCGGCGTTGGCTGGACCGCAACGAGATCGGTGACGCGCAGGGCGATCTGCGGCTCCAGTACGTGATCGACCGGTTGCACGAGGACAAGCTCACGGTGGCCTTCGTCGCCGAGTTCTCGCGCGGCAAGTCGGAACTCATCAACGCCATCTTCTTTTCGGATTTCGGCGATCGCGTGCTGCCTTCCAGCGCGGGGCGCACCACCATGTGCCCGACCGAGCTGCAGTGGACGCCGGGGGCGCGGCCGGAGATCCGGTTACTGCCGATTCGCACGCGCCAGACCAACGCCAGCGTGAGCGAACTCAAGCAGTATCCCGAGCACTGGCACATCGAGCCGCTCGAGGGCGATTCCGTGACCGCTCTGCAGCAGGCGCTCGCCCGCGTCGGCGAGGTCGAGCGCATCGGCCAGGACGAAAGCGAGCGGCTCGGCTTCAGCATCGATCCGCGCGGCGAAACCGGGCTAAAGCCCGACGCTGCGGGCATGGTCGAGGTGCCCGCGTGGCGCCATGCCGTGATCCAGTTCCGCCACCCGCTGCTCGAGCAAGGGTTGATCGTGCTCGATACGCCGGGTCTCAACGCGATCGGTGCTGAGCCGGAGCTGACGCTCTCGTTGCTTCCCAACGCGCACATCGTGCTGTTCATCCTCGCCGCCGATACCGGTGTGACGCAGAGCGACCTGGCGATGTGGCGCGAGTATGTGCCTGCCGCCAAGGGCAAGTCGGCGAAGGGCCGAATCGTCGTGCTCAACAAGATCGACGGGCTGTGGGACGGCCTGCGCGACGATGCGCGCATCGCGGGCGAGATCAGCCGTCAGGTCACGACCGTCGCGGCCACGCTGGACGTGCCGGAGACGAACGTCTTCCCGGTGTCCGCCCAGAAGGGCCTGGTCGGGCGCATCCAGGGCGACGCGGCGCTGGTCGCCCGCAGCCGGATCGGCGAGCTCGAGCGCGCGCTCACAGACGACCTGCTGCCGACCAAGCAGGACATCATCCGCGAGCGCACGCTCGACGAGACCGGCGATCTGATCGCGCAGACGCGCGCTCTGCTGGACGCGCGCCTGCGGGGTCTGCGCGAGCAGCTTCAGGAACTGACCGACCTGCGCGGCAAGAATCAGAGTGTCATCGAATACATGATGCGCAAGATCCGCAGCGAAAAGACCGAGTTCGAGCAGGGGCTGCAGACCTACTACGCGGTGCGCACGGTGTTCTCGTCGCTCACGAACAAGCTGCTCGCCCACCTCGGCATGGACGCGCTGCGCGACCAGACGCGGCGCACCCGCGAGGCGATGCTCGAATCGTCGTTCTCGCGCGGGCTGCGGCAGGCGATGGAGGCCTATTTCGAGAACCTGCGCGACAATCTCGCCCGCTCGACCACCGAGATCGGCGAGATCACGGCGATGCTCGACACCATGTACAAGCGGTTCAGCGTCGAGCACGGGCTCAAGCTCACGCCGCCGGAGTCGTTCTCGACGCTGCGCTACGAAAAGGAGCTCGACAAGCTCGAGCAGGCCTTCAACCGTCAGATCAACACCGCGCTGACGCTGGTGACGACGGAGAAGCACGTCCTGACACAGAAGTTCTTCGAGACGGTCGCGGTGCAGGCGCGGCGCACGTTCGAGTTGGCAAACCGGGACGTCACCCTGTGGCTGCGCGCCGTGATGTCGCCGCTGGAGACTCAGGTGCGCGAGTATCAGCTCCAGTTGAAGCGCCGGCTGGAGAGCGTCAAGCGCATCCACCAGGCGACCGACACGCTCGAAGATCGCGTCGAGGAGCTGAAGCAGAGCGAAGCCGTGCTGCTCGCGCAACTGGACGAACTCGCCGCGCTGGAGATCGATATCCAGACGGCGCTCGGCGTAGTGGATTTCGGTCCCGAGCAACTGGAATCGCCCGAGCCGCAGGCAGCGTAGACCGCCTGCGGCTGGGGGGTGGTGCGTGGCGGCCGGTCCTTTCGCCGGCCGGCCGGGTCGAGCTCGGCGGCCGGTGGGCCGCTATCAGGCTTCCTGATTGGTCAGCTTGACGAACTTCTCCATGAGCTGATCCTTGGTCTCGACGTGATCCGGGTCGAGGGGGATACAGTCCACGGGGCAGACTTGCTGGCACTGTGGCTCGTCGAAATGCCCGACGCACTCCGTGCACTTGGCCGGGTCGATCTCATAGATCTCCTCACCCTGGTAAATCGCGCCATTGGGGCATTCCGGTTCGCACACATCGCAGTTGATGCATTCGTCGGTGATCTTCAAAGCCATTTCGTTGCTACCTCTTCACACTGATTCAGTTTTTTGCCTTGCCCAGCATCCGGGCATTGACCGCGGGCTGCACGAACTTGCTGACGTCCCCGCCGAGCCGGGCGATTTCCCGGACCATGGTTGCCGAGATGAACATGTACTCGTCCGCCGGGGTCAGGAACACTGTTTCGACATCCGGGTAAAGCCTGCGGTTCATGCCCGCCATCTGGAACTCGTACTCGAAGTCCGAAACCGCGCGCAGCCCCCGCAAAATCACACGCGCGCCCTTTTGGTGCAGGAAATCCATCAGCAATCCGTCGAAGCCCGCGACCTCGACGTTGGGAAAAGGCGCCAGGATCTCGCGGGCGATGTCGACGCGTTCGGTCAGCGAGAACAGCGGCGCCTTGCCCCGGCTCTCGGCGATCGCCACGATCAGCCGGTCGAACAGCAGCGCACCGCGCCGGACCAGATCCTCGTGTCCGCGCGTGAACGGGTCGAAGGTGCCGGGGTAAATCGCCACCGCCTCTTTCATTCGGCTGTTCCCTGCATGAGATGAAAGTTCACCTGGCCGGCGCGCCCCTGCTTGACCGTCTGCCACCTGCCCAGACGCGTGAGCGGATGCTCGCACTCCACGTACAGCCGGCCTTCCGGCTTCATGACCCGGTCTAAATAGGGCTCGATGCGTTCGAGCCATCCCTGGTGATAGGGCGGGTCGAGAAACGCCAGATCGAACCTGCTGGACGAGGTTGCGGCGAATTCTACCGCATTGCGGCGAACCACTTCCACCTGCGCCGCCTGTAGGGTCATGGCGCTCTGGCGCAGCGCGGCGAGCGCGCGTGGATGGGTCTCGACCAGCGTGACCTGCACCGCGCCGCGCGAGGCGGCCTCGAAGCCGAGGATGCCCGTGCCGGCGAACAGGTCCACGCAGGCGAGCCCGGTGAGATCCTGGCCCAGCCAGTTGAACAGGGTCTCGCGCACCCGATCCGGTGTCGGGCGCAGGCCCGGCAGCCGGGCGACGTCGATGAGGCGTGAGCGCCACTGCCCTCCGACGATGCGGACCCGGCTCAATTCGCCGGGCCTTGCGGGGCGGGAGCGCCGTTTGATGCGCCCTCTGCGCCGGGCGCGTCGCCGTCGCCGCCGGCGATGACGGTCACGAGATGCTCGGGACGGATGCGGCGCGCGAAGGCATCCCGCACCGCCTCGGTCGTGGCCGCCTCGATGTGCCCCGGATAGGCATCCAGCCAGTCGAGCGGCAATCCATAGAAGCCGATCATCGCGACGTGGTCGAGGATCTTGCGGTTCGAATCCAGGCGCAGCCCGAAGCCGTTGATGATGTTGTCCTTGGCGGCCTGGAGTTCCTCGGCAGTCGGACCTTGGGCGATGAAGTCGGCGAGCACGTCCTCGACCACCCGCAGTGCCGGCTCGGCCTGGCTGCCACGCGTCTGCAGGCCGATCTGGAACGGGCCGGCGACGCGCTGGGGCTGGAAGTAGCTGTAGACGCTGTAGGCGAAGCCGCGCTGTTCGCGCACCTCGCGGGTGAGTCGCGAGACGAAGCCGCCCCCGCCCAGGATGTAATTGCCGACCAGCAAGGTGTAGTAGTCGGGGTCTTCGCGCGCCATGCCGGGCATGCCCACGAGGACGTGCGCCTGCGCCGAGGGATGAGGGATGCGGACCACGCTGCGGGCCGGCAGCATTGGCTGCGCCAATTCGACGGCCGGCGCGTCGCCGGCGGGCAATGCCCGGGTCAGTTCGACGGCGATGCGAGCCGCCTCCTCGCGGCTCGCGTCGCCTACGATGGTCACGCTTGCGTTGGCGGCGGTGTAGTGCTGGCGGTGAAAGGCGACCAGGTCGTCGCGGGTGATCGCTTCGAGCGACTCGATCGTCGATTCGCGCCCGTATGGGTGGCTGCCGTAGATCGCGCTGCCGAACGCGCGGGCCGCGAGCGTCGCCGGCCTCGTCAGGGCTTCGCGCAGGCCGGCTATGCTGCGGGCGCGCTCGCGTTCGAGCGCTACGGCGGGGAAGGCCGGCTGGGCAAGCAGGCGCGCCGCGAGCGCGAGCGCGGCGTCGCGCTCGCTCGAAAGCGTGCGCACCGAAAGCCCCGCCCGGTCGTTGTCGACCGAGCCGCCGATCTGGGCGCCTGTGTCGGCGATCTGCTCGGCGATCTGCTGCTCGTCGAGGCCTTCGACCCCGGTATCAAGCAGTCCGCGGGTCATGTTGGCAAGACCGCTCCGCTCGGGCGGGTCATAGGCGCTGCCGGCGGCGAAGTCGACGCGCAGGTCGATCAGCGGCAAGGCCCGGCTTTCGACGAAATAGACGCGCGCGCCGGTGTCGGCGATCCAGTGTTCGATCGTCGGGCCGGCGAGTGCGGCCTCGAAAGGGAGGGCTGCCGCGAACAGCGCGGCGCCCAGTGCGGCCTTGGGCGAATGCTTGTGCGTCATGGCGGGATCTCAGTGCCGAAGTGCGGGAGAGGGCTGCGGGCGCGGCGCGCCGTCGAGGGGCAGCGGTTCGAGTACGGCGCGGGTGAGCGTCGTGTCCGAGAAGTAACGTCGCGCGACGTCCTGGACCTCGTCGGCCGTCACGCGCCGGATGCCTTCGAGCAACGCCTCCTCGTCGCGCCACGAAAGCCCGGTCGACGCGAGGAAACCGATCTCCATCGCCTGTCCCATCAGCGAGTCGCGCTTGAACACCTGGGAGGCGACGGTCTGTGTCTTGACCCGGCGCAGCTCGTCCTCGGCGATGCCGTCCTGCTGGATGCGGGCAAGCTCGGCCAGGAGCGCCGTCTCGACCTCCGCGGCGGTGCGCCCGGCGGCCGGCGAGGCATCGAGGAAGAACAGTGACGGGCCGCGCCCGGTGCCGGAGTAGCTCGCCCCGGCCGATACGGCGATCTGCTGCTCGCGCACCAGCCGGCGGTTGAGTCGCGCACCGTCGTAGCCGTCGAGAATCGATGCGAGGACTTCGAGCGCATAGGGGTCGCGATCGGCCACCGGATCGCGCAGGCTGGGCACGCGCCAGGCCAGCGCGATGTAGGGAAGCTCGGCGGGCGCACGCACGATGCTCTGGCGCGGGCCCAGTTGGGCCGGCTCGTTGGCGATGCGCCGGATCGGCATCTCGCGCGCGGGGATCGGGCCGTAGTGCGTGCGCGCGAGCTCGAAGACCTCGCGGTGGTCGACGTCGCCGACCACCACCAGGCGTGCGTTGTTGGGCACGTACCAGTTGCGGTGCCAGTCGCGCGCGTCGTCGGGCCGGTAAGCCTCGATGTCGGGCATCCAGCCGATGATCGGGCGGCGGTAGGGGTGGGCCTGGAAGGCGGTCGCCATGAGCTGCTCATAGACCAGCGCGCGCGGATTGTCGTCGGTGCGCAGGCGGCGCTCCTCCTTGACCACCTCGACCTCGGGGAAGAAGAGCTCGTCGACGATCACGAGGTGCTGCATGCGGTCCGCCTCGAGCATCATCATCTCACCCAGGTGCTCGGGCGGGATCTGCTGGAAGTAGGCCGTGTAGTCGCGGCCGGTGAAGGCGTTGTCGCGTCCGCCCACGGCTGCGACGCGGCGGTTGAACTCGCCGGGCGGGACGTTCTTCGTGCCCTTGAACATCATGTGTTCGAGCATGTGGGCGATGCCCGACACGCCCTCGGGCTCATCCATCGCGCCCACGCCGTACCAGAGCATGTGCACGACCGACGGGGCGCGCCGGTCTTCCTTGACGATGACCTCGAGGCCGTTGTCGAGGGTGATCTCGAACGGGTTGGCCTGCGCTGGCGCGGCCAGCGCCAGGGCGGCCGCCAGCGCGGCCGCGGTTCGGAGAATCGGTCGAAACATAGCGATGTCCTGCATCTGATAGAATTCGCGCTTGCCGTTCTGACTGCCCCGGCCGCGTCGGGCCTTTGCCGGCAAGGCAAGGGCGCATCTTAGCGTCAATGCCGATTCGGTGCCCGCGTGCGCCGAGTTTTCCTCACAGACCCGAGTGCCCATGTTTGGTTTCCTGAAGAAGTCGCCGAAACCGGATTCGGCGCAGCAGCCGGATGTCGCGCCGCCCCCGAGTCCCGCCGAACCGACCGAGGTCGGGGCCGACCCCGCAGCCCAGGCGGCGCCGACCGCCGCCCAGCCTCCGGCTCCGATTTCGGCACCGGCCGCGTCCAAGCGCTCCTGGGCCGAGCGCCTCAAGGCCGGCCTGAGCCGTACCCGCCAGCAGTTCGGCAGCGGCCTGGCAGGCCTGTTCGGGCGGCGCCGCATCGACGAGGAGTTGCTCGAGGAGCTGGAGATGACGCTCTTGATGGCCGATTGCGGCGTCGAGGCGACGTCGCACCTGATCGACGACCTGCGTCGGCGCTGGAAGCGCGACGGGCTCGAGAGTGCCGCGCAGCTTCAGCAGGCGCTTGCCGACGGCCTCTACGAGATCCTGCATCCGCTCGAGCGGCCGCTCGACGCGAGCGGCCACAAGCCCTTCATCATCATGATCGCGGGCGTCAATGGCGCCGGCAAGACGACCTCGATCGGCAAGCTCGCACGCCACTTCCAGAACCAGGGCAAGAGCGTGCTGCTCGCGGCGGGCGACACCTTCCGCGCCGCGGCGCGCGAGCAGCTCACCACCTGGGGCGAGCGCAACAACGTGACCGTGATCGCGCAGGACGGGGGCGACGCCGCGGCCGTGATCTACGACGCGATCAACGCCGCGCGAGCCCGTGGCATCGACGTCGTGCTCGCCGACACGGCCGGGCGACTGCCGACGCAGTCGAACCTGATGGAAGAGATCGCCAAGGTCCGGCGCGTGATCGCCAAGGCCGACCCGACCGGCCCGCACGAGGTGCTGCTGGTGCTCGACGCCAACATCGGCCAGAACGCGCTCGCCCAGGTGCGCGCCTTTGACGCCGCGATCGGCGTCACGGGCCTGGTCGTGACCAAGCTCGACGGCACCGCCAAGGGTGGGGTGATCGCCGCGATCGCCCGGCAGGCGCCCAAGCCGCTGCGCTTCATCGGCGTGGGCGAAGGCATCGACGACCTGCAGCCCTTCCGGGCCCGCGAATTCGTCGACGCGCTGTTCGCCGGGTCGCCGGCCGCCAACCGGGCCGACGACTCCGCATGATCCTGTTCGATCAGGTCGTCAAGCGCTACCCGGGCGATTACACCGCGCTCGCCGGCGTGAGCTTCGAGATCCGCCACGGCGAGCTCGTGGTGTTGTCCGGCCACTCCGGTGCCGGCAAGAGCACCCTGCTCAAGATGATTCCGGCCATCGAGCAGCCCACCCGCGGCGTCGTGCGCATCAACGGCCAGGATGTCTCGCGCCTGGGCGACACCGGCATCCCCTATCTGCGCCGCAGCCTCGGTCTGGTGCTGCAGGAGAGCCGCCTGCTCTACGACCGCAGCGTCTTCGACAACGTGATGCTGCCGCTGGTGATTTCGGTGCATCCGCCGCGTGATGCGGCCCGTCGCGTCGCGGCCGCGCTCGAGCGGGTCGGGCTCGGCGGCCGGGGCGGCGAGTTGCCGGCGGGGCTCTCCGGCGGGGAGCAGCAGCGGGTCGCAATCGCGCGTGCGATCGTCAACCGCCCGTCGATCCTGATCGCCGACGAGCCGACCGCCCACCTCGATCCGGCCTACGCGGCGGAAATCGCCAACCTTTTCATGTCGTTCAACGATGCTGGCGTCACAGTGCTGGTGTCGACTCACGACGAGCGCCTCTTCGCCGCCCACCGGCCGCGCCGGCTGGTGCTCGGCAAAGGCCGGCTGATCGGGGATTCGCGATGAGCGACTGGTTCTACCTCCACGGCCGGGCCTTCGTCCAGGCGCTGCGCCGTCTGGTGTCGCAGCCCGTCGGCACGGTGCTGTCGGCCCTGGTGGTCGGCATAGCCTTATCACTGCCGGCCGCCGGCTACGTGATGCTCGACAACGTCGCGCTACTTGCGCGCGGCGTCTCGGGCACGCCCGAGATCAGCCTGTTCATGGCGCAGGAAGCATCGCCCGAAGAGGTGGCGGCGATCGAGCGGCGCCTGCGCGCCGCCCCGGAGATCGCGAGCTACCGCCACGTGCCGCGCGACGAGGCACTGCGCCAGCTCGAGCGCAGCGGCCTCGGCGACGTGCTGGGCGGGCTGCAGGACAATCCCTTGCCCGACGCCTTCGTCGTGACCCCGCGCGGCGAGGATCCTGAACTCTTCGACGCCCTGCACGCACAGTTCGTCGAGTGGCCGGCCGTCGGGCACGTGCAGCTCGACTCGGCCTGGGTGAAGCGCCTGCACGCGCTGCTCGCGCTCGGCAAGTCGGTGGTGCTGCTGCTCGCCGGCCTGCTCGGCTTCGCGCTGGTGATCGTCACCTTCAACACCATCCGCCTGCAGATCATGACGCAGCGCCACGAGATCGAGGTCTGCCGCATCCTCGGCGCGACCGACCCGTTCATCCGCCGGCCGTTCTACTGGTTCGGCAGCCTGCAAGGCCTGCTCGGCGGGCTGGTCGCCCTCGGCACGGTGTGGTTCGGGGTGCGCGCCCTCGCCGCGCCGGTGGCGAGCGTCGCGGAGACCTACGGCGCCGTCTTCGCGTTGGCCGGACCGGGGATTCCGGAGAGCGCCGCGATCCTTGCCTTCGCGGCCTTTCTCGGCTGGCTGGGCAGCGCGATCTCGGTGCGGCGCCACCTCGCCGAGCGGCTGCGCTGACGCCTTCTCCTCAGCTTCCGGCTGGCGGCACGTCGCGCCGCAGCTGTGCGATCTCGGACCGCAGCGCGCGCAGCTCGCCCATCAGCTCTTCGTGATCGACGTTCACCAGGCGGCGCGTCTCTTCCCCCTCGCGGTGCTCGGTGACACTCATCGCGTCGACGACGATGGCGATGAAGAGGTTGAGCACGGCGAAGGTCGTGAGCAGGATGAAGACGATGAAGAACAGCCACGCCGCCGGATAGACCTCCATCACCGGCCGGACGATGCCCATCGACCACGACTCGAGCGTCATGACCTGGAAGAGCGTGTAGAAGGACGCGCCGATGCTGCCGAACCACTCGGGAAAGGCCGCGCCGAAGAGCTTGGTCGACATCACCGCGGCGACGTAGAACACCAGCAGCAGCAGCGTCAGGACCGAAGTCATGCCCGGGATGGCCTTGAGCAGCGCGTTCACCACCTTGCGCATCGACGGCACGACCGAAATCAGCCGAAGCGCACGCAGGATGCGCAGCGCCCGCAGCACCGAGAGCCCTTCCCCGACCGGGGCCAGCGTGATGCCGACCACCAGGAAGTCGAACACGTTCCAGCCGTCGCGGAAGAAATTGTGCCGGTAGGCGACGAGCTTGAGCGCGATCTCGACGACGAAGATGGCGAGCGCGATGCGGTCGAGCGCAAAGAGCAAGCCGCCGGCGGCGGACATCGCCGCCGGCGACGTCTCGAGGCCGAGCGTGATCGCGTTGATGACGATCACGACGATGATGAAGCGCTGAAAGCGCTGGGATTCGACGAGGGACCGGATGGGCGTCATGGAGGCAGGCGAGGGTGCAGGACGGGTGCGATTCTAGCCGCAATTTCGGGCCTTTCGCGCCGGGCGTTGCCCCGAGGCGACGCACTGGTTAGCATCTGAGCGATCGAAGATCGAGTCGAGGAGAGGACGGATGGAGAACTGCGTGTTCTGCCGCATCGTGCGTGGCGAGTTGCCGGCATCGAAGGTCTACGAGGACGGCGCGACGCTTGCGTTCATGGACTTGCAGTCGGTCAACCCCGGGCACCTGCTGGTCGCCGTCAAGCCACATCGCGCCAATATCTACGAGCTCGACGACGAGCTGGCCGGCGCGGTCTTTCGCACCGCCGCGCGCATGGCCAAGCTCGTCAAGAAGACGACGGGCTGCCAGGGGGTGACGCTGTTGCAGGCCAACGAGGTGGCCGGCGCCCAGACGGTGTTCCACTTCCATATCCACGTGCTGCCGCGCTGGGACGGCGACGGCATGGAACTCGCGTGGCCCGCGAAGAATCCCCCGCGCGAGGCGCTCGAGGAGATGGCGGCGAGACTCCGCGCCACCCTGCACGGCGGCTGAGGCGCGCCGAGTCGCGTATACTGCGCGCGCCCGTTCGGCCAGGCGCGCCGCGCTGCGAAGGGGTATTCGATGCCGGGCGGCGCGTCCGGCGACTATCCAGTGCCCACCGGGAAATCCAGAAATGTCCATCCTCGTCTGCGGCTCGGTCGCCTTCGATACGATCATGGTGTTCCACGATCGCTTTCGCAATCACATCCTGCCCGAGCAGATCCACATCCTGAACGTCTCGTTCCTGGTGCCCGACATGCGCCGCGAATTCGGCGGCTGTGCCGGCAACATCGCCTACAACCTGCACCTGCTGGGCGCCGATCCCTTGATCATGGCCACGGTGGGCGACGATGCGGCGCCCTATCTCGAGCGTTTCGATGCGCTCGGGCTGCGCCGCACCCACGTGCGCCCGGTGCCCGGCACGTTCACGGCCCAGGCGTTCATCACCACCGATCTCGACGACAACCAGATCACGGCGTTTCATCCGGGCGCGATGAACCACGCGCACCTCAACCGCATCGATGATGCCGAGGGCGTCACGCTGGGCATCGTCTCGCCCGACGGACGCCAGGGCATGCTCGACCACGCCGAGCAGTTCGCCGCGGCCGGCATCCCCTTCGTCTTCGATCCGGGGCAGGGGCTGCCGATGTTCGACGGCGGGGAGTTGCTGCATTGCCTGAAACTCGCCCGCTACTGCACCGTCAACGATTACGAGGTCAAGATGCTGAGCGAACGCACCGGGCGCAGCCTCGAGCAGCTTGCCGACCTGGTGGAGGCACTCGTCGTGACCCTCGGTCCGCAGGGCTCGCAGATCTACACCGCGGGACACCTGATCGAGGTGCCGTGCGTTGCGGCACCGGCGCTCGAGGATCCGACCGGATGCGGCGACGCCTACCGTGCCGGGTTGCTCTACGGCATTGCAAACGGTTACGACTGGCTGGCCGCGGGTCGGCTAGCCTCGGTGATGGGGTCGCTCAAGATCGCCAGTCGGGGCGGCCAGAATCACCGCCCGGCGCGGCACGACATCGCGGCCCTGTACGCGTCGACATTTGGAGTGGAGCCATGGTGATGAGCAAGAAATTCGGTTACACGGGCCTGGTGGGCGCATGCCTTGCGGCGCTGGTAGTGGCCGGTTGCGCCTCGGGACTCGGGGGCGGCAATTACGAGCGCGCGGAAGCGCGGCGTGCCATGACGGTCCAGTACGGCACGGTCGAGGCCGTGCGCGGCGTCCAGCTCGAAGGGACCAAGACGCCGGTCGGTCCGCTTGCCGGGGCTGCCGTGGGCGGTATCGCCGGCAGCACCATCGGCGGCGGGCGCGGACAGGCGGCGGCGACGATTCTCGGTGCCGTGGCCGGCGGCGTGGCCGGCGCAGCGATCGAGGAGGGCGCGACGCGGCGTCCGGGGGTCGAGGTCACCGTGGTGATGCCCAACGGCCAGATGATCGCCGTCGTGCAGGAAGACGGGGGCGAGAACTTCCGGCCCGGCGAGCGCGTGCGCATCCTGCGCGACGGAGGGACGACGCGCGTGACGCGTTGAGCGCCCGCAGGGCTCAAGGATAGAACGCGTAGACCCGATAGCCGGCGGCACCCTCGAGTCCGGGGGCTTCGAAGCCGATCTCCGCGGCAATCGAAGCGCTTGCCGAGAATCCCACTGCGTCGCTGCCGAAGCGTTCGACGCCCTCGGCGCGCGGTGGCAGCCATTCGTCCGGGCTCAGCACGCGACGGACCAGCGGGCGGTCGCGCGCGCCCGTGAGGGTGAGTTCGAGATGGGGCAGCGCCTGCGGAAACCTTGCCGTGTTGCGCACCACGACGCTCAGAACGAAGCGCGCCGGTGCGGCAGGGTCGGATTGCAGGGCCGAACCTTCGATCACGATCGCCCCCGCGACGCGTGGCAGTTCAATGGTGCAGCCGAGTCGCGAGCAGGCTTCGAGCAGCATCGGGCGCAGGGTGGGCCAGGTCCGCGCGATCTCGGCGCGAAACACATAGGTCGCCTGAACCGCCAGGATCCCCGTCAGCAGGCCGACCAGGACGCCCCATAGCCAACGCCGCTCCGGCGCGGGGGCGATGCGCTCCTGAAACGGTGCTGCGATGTCAGCTTCATCGTCCTCGGTGCGGTCTTCGGCGGTGGGCCCGATCTCGGCGTTCGTCTCGCGCGTGACGGGTTCGACACGGGTGCCATGCCCCCACTGTTCGGCGCGGCGTTGGCGGATTGCCGCCAGGCGCTCATCGAAGGTGTCGGCGCGCGCGCTGCCGTGGTAGGCGTCGCCACTTTCGTAGCCTCTGTCCGCGTTGTCCTCGCCCGGCGCCAGGCCCGGCTCGTCCGCAGCCTGGTGTTCCAGGCTCGCCGACGCGTCGGTCGGGTCGGCGTCCGGTTCGGAGTGTGGCGGGCTCACCCAGGCGGGCGGCACCTCTTGTTCCTGGGAGCCGGTCGGCTCGCTCACTGCGGGCCAACGCCCCGGGTGAAAGGAGTGCGGAATCTCGAAGTCGAGGCTGTCGCCGGGCGAGGTCGGCGCGAGGCCGGAAGTCGGGGTCGGCTCGCTGTCCAGTTGCACCACCGTCTCCGCGTTCAGCGCGTCATCCCTGCCGACCGAGGTTTGGCGTTCTGCGTCGGGGCTGCCCTCGTCGAGAATGAAGAAGGGCGCGTCAGGGGCGGGAGCGGGCGGATTCGCGGAGGCGTCGGCGGGTCGATCGGCTCCGCCGAATGCGGTCGGGGCCGCTCGTGGCTGTCCCCGGGGCTCGGTCGAGCCGGCGTCGCGGTCGGGCGCGACGCGGTTGACGAGGGCGTCGAAAGCGGTATGGCAGCGACCGCAGCGCACAAGGCCGCCGTGCGCCTCGAGTTGCTCGGGCCGCACGCGAAACGCCGTCCGGCAGTCCGGGCAGCGGACGATCGTCATCGCTGCGACGGCTCGGCTTCGAGCCGCCCTTCGAGCCGCGCCCAGCCCTCTCGCACGGCGCCGACGTGCAGCGTCACGAAGGGGGCATAGCCTTCGATCACGATCTCCGCCTGGGCCTCCAGCACGCCGGACAACGCGATCCGGCCGCCGGGGGCGATGCGCGCAGCAAGCATGGGGGCGAGTACGCGCAGCGGGTTGGTGAGAATGTTGGCGACGACCAGATCGAAGCGCGCCTCGAGCGGCTCGCGGGAGTGGCGGGTATCCAGGGTGACCGCGTTGCGCCGGGCGTTCTCGCGAGCGGCATCGAGGGCCTTGTCGTCGATGTCTACGCCCAGCACTTCGCTCGCGCCGAGCTTGACGGCGGCGATGCCGAGGATGCCGGAGCCGCAGCCGTAATCGAGCACGGAAAGGCCTGGTTCGACCGCCTCGCACAGCCATTCCAGGCACAGCCGGGTCGTCGGGTGCGAGCCGGTGCCGAAGGCCATGCCCGGGTCGAGTTCGATGCAGATTGCCTGTGGGTCGGGGCAGTCGTGCCACGAGGGCACGATCCACAGTCGGTCGGTGATGCGGATCGGCTCGAACTGGCTCTGCGTGAGCTGCACCCAGTTCTGCTCCGCGACCTCCTCGGTGGCGAAAGGCGGCACCGCGTCGAAGCCGGCCGCGCCGCAGGCGGTGGCAAGCGCGGTGGCGAGGTCCGCGTCGCGTTCGAACAGCGCGATCACTCGGCTGTGCGCCCACAGGCCGGCCGGATCGTGGCCGGGCTCGCCGAACTGCGGGGTTTCGGCATCGGTCCCGGCGTCGGCGTCTTCGATGCTCACCGAAAGCGCGCCGGCGTCCATCAGCGCCTCGGACAAGGCCTCAGCCCGATCCGCATCGGCCGCCAGCGTTACCGAAATCCACATAGCGGTCGATTCCCGGGGAGCGTCAGGCCTTCTTGACTTCGTTGCGATCGGCGAGCATGTGCTCGAGATAGTGGATGCTGGTGCCCCCCTCGATGAAGCGGCCATCGAGCATCAGCTCCTGATGCAGCGGTACGTTCGTCTTGATGCCGTCGATCGCCATCTCCGACAGTGCAATGCGCATGCGCCGGATTGCCTGCTCGCGGGTATCGCCGTAGCTTATCAGCTTGCCGATCATCGAGTCGTAGTGCGGCGGCACGGTGTAGCCGTTGTAGACGTGCGAATCGACCCGGACGCCGGGACCGCCCGGGGTGTGCCAGTTGGTGATGCGACCGGGCGACGGCGTGAAGCGGAACGGATCCTCCGCATTGATGCGGCACTCGATCGCGTGCCCGCGGAACTCGATCTGGTTCTGCTTGAACCACAGCTTCTCGCCGGCGGCGATGCGGATCTGCGCCTGCACGATGTCGACGCCGGTGATCAACTCGGTGACCGGGTGCTCGACCTGCACGCGCGTGTTCATCTCGATGAAATAGAACTCGTCGTTCTCATAGAGGAACTCGAAGGTGCCGGCGCCGCGGTAGTTGATGCGTCGGCAGGCGTCGGCGCAGCGCTCGCCGATTTTTGCGATCAGCTTGCGGGGGATGCCCGGCGCGGGCGCTTCCTCGATGACTTTCTGGTGGCGGCGCTGCATCGAGCAGTCGCGCTCGCCCAGGTAGACCGCGTTGCCGTGCTCGTCGGCGAGCACCTGGATCTCTACGTGGCGCGGATTCTCGAGGAATTTCTCCATGTAGACGACCGGGTTGCCGAAGGCGGCGAGCGCCTCGCCCTGTGTCGTCGTCACCGCGTTGATGAGCGCCGCCTCGGTATGCACGACACGCATCCCGCGACCCCCACCGCCCCCGGCTGCCTTGACGATAACCGGGTAGCCGATGGCGCGGGCGATGCGTACGATCTCCTTGGGGTCGTCCGGCAGCGCACCGTCCGAGCCGGGCACGCAGGGCACGCCCGCAGCCTTCATCGCATCCTTGGCGCTGACCTTGTCGCCCATCAGGCGGATCGTCTCCGGACGGGGGCCGATGAACACGAAGCCGGAGCGCTCGACGCGCTCGGCGAAATCGGCGTTCTCCGAAAGGAAGCCGTAGCCGGGGTGAATCGCCTGGGCGTCGGTCACCTCGGCGGCCGAGATGATCGCCGGAACGTTGAGGTAGGAGAGGCTCGACGCAGGCGGACCGATGCACACCGACTCGTCGGCAAGCTTGACGTATTTCGCCTCGGTGTCCGCGGTCGAATGCACGGCCACCGTGCGAATGCCCAGCTCGCGGCAGGCGCGCAGGATGCGCAGCGCGATCTCGCCGCGATTCGCGATGAGGATCTTCTCGAACATGGGCGCTCAGCCGATGACGAAGAGCGGTTGACCGTACTCGACCGGCTGGCCGTTCTCGACCAGGATCGCCTTGACCACGCCGTCCACATCGGACTCGATCTCGTTCATCAGCTTCATCGCCTCGATGATGCACAGCCGCTCGCCGGTCGAGACGTTCTGGCCGACATCGACGAAGGCCTTGGCGCCAGGCGAAGCGGAGCGGTAGAAGGTCCCGACCATCGGCGACTTGACGACGTGGCCTTCGGGCAATTGGGCTTCTGCTGCAGGTGCCGCGCTCGCAGGTGCCGGCGCCATCGCCGCCGGCGCGGCGAACATCGGGGCCGGGGCGCTCATCGCCACCGCGGGGCCTGCCACATGCTTGGCGATGCGTACCTTCTCCTCGCCCTCAGTCACCTCCAGCTCGGAGATGCCCGATTCCTGGACGAGGTCGATCAGTTTCTTGAGCTTGCGCAAATCCATATTGTTCTCCGGACGGGGCGGCAACG
Organism: Gammaproteobacteria bacterium; assembly: GCA_029289265.1. Lineage (GTDB taxonomy): Bacteria > Pseudomonadota > Gammaproteobacteria > Burkholderiales > Rhodocyclaceae > JARFTX01. Next base: position 7,224 of record JARFTX010000039.1, on the reverse strand, counting down.
CCCGGGTTGCCGCCGGGGGAAGGTTTTCAGGTGTGCAAAGTATGCGAGAGCGCGAACTCGAGCGCCGCCATGTAGCCGTAGGCACCGAGTCCGCAGATCACGCCGGCGGCGCGATCGGAAAAATACGAGTGGTGGCGGAAGGGCTCCCGCGCATGGATGTTCGAGAGATGCACCTCGACGTAGGGGATCGCCACCGCTGCCAGCGCGTCGCGCATCGCGACGCTGGTATGGGTGTAGCCGGCCGGATTGATGATGATGAAATCGACGCCCTCGGAGCCTGCGGCCTGGATGCGGTCGATCAGCTGACCCTCGTGGTTGCTCTGGAAGGATTCGACCACCGCTCCGGCGGCCCGACCGCGTGCGTCCATCGCGGCGTGGATGTCGGAGAGCGTGGTATGGCCGTAGATCTCGGGCTCGCGGACCCCGAGAAGGTTCAGATTGGGGCCGTGGAGGACCAGCACCCGGGCCTTCGGGGGCGGAGGGGTTTCGGCGCTTTTCTTGCGTTTTGATTGCGTCATGGCGGCGAGTTTGCCGCAAATCGACGCAATGTGTCTAGTGGGGCGAGGGCTTCAGCGCGCCAGCGCGGCAGCGATTATCGCCTCGAGATCGGCTTCACTCAAGATCCCCAGCCTGATGTGATGGACGTCGCCGCGACGGTCGAGGATCGCCGTGATCGGCAGCGCCTGGACCGACGAGCCGGCGAGATCGGCGGCGAGCTTGAGGGTCTGGGTCGAGCCCATCAGAAGCGGATAGGGCACGTCGACCTCGGCGCGGAAAGTGCGCACGTTGTCGATGCTGTCGATACTGATGCCGACGAACTGGACGGGCGCCTCGGCGTGGCGACGGCTGACCGCGGCGAACTCCGGGATCTCCTTCAGGCAGGGCGGGCACCAGGTCGCCCAGAAGTTGATCACCAGCACCTTGCCGCGCCACTGCGCGAGCGGCTGTTCGACGCCGTCCGGGTCGGCGAGCGTCAGCCCGAGCAGCGCCTCGCCGCTCAGGGCGGCCCCCTGAGCGGCCGCGGCGGCGCTCGCCGGCATGCCCTGACGCAGCGCGAAACCCGCTACGCCAGCTGCGAGTGCGACGGCCGCGATCAGCAAGGCACTGGAGACGCGGTTCATCGCAGCACCTGCGCATCCTCGCCGAGCATCTCCTCGACGGCGGCGAGGCGCGCGCGCTCGCCGCCGCGCGGTCCGCGGCGTTCGGCCTGCGCGTCGAAGATCGAAAGGCGCACCGGCACGTCGTTCCAGTCGAAGCACAGCACCGCCTCGGGGGCGTTGGGTGCGCCGCGCTGCGGCTCGCAGTGCTCGTAGGCGATGTCGCCGTTGAGAAAGAAGATCTCGACCTCCTTCGCGCTGTCGGGGTAGAGCTCGATCTCGACCTCGGCATAGCGCCCGGCGGTGCCGTCGAGGGCGCCGCCGGTGAGATAGGGGCGGAAGGCTTCGAGCCGCCGCATCACCTCGACCGCGCAATGGCGCATCTCGAGGATGCGCCTGCGCTGCTCTTCGTCCTGATAGAGCGCCTGCCAGGTGCGCAGTTCGGCCTCGATCTCGGCATTGTTGGGGAGCGCGTCGGTTTCGCCGATGCCCAGCCGTCGCGCCGCCTTGCGCTTGGCGAACCCGAAATCCGCAATGCCGTCCTCGGCCATCATTCGCGCGGCCAGGGAGGCGATCTCGCGCCGCAGGTTGCCGACTCTATGCACGCTGGCCTTGGAGGTCATGGTCGTGAGTCCCGCTGGCGGTCCATGTAGAATTGCGCCATTTTACACGGTGCGGACGCACTGGAGATTTCATGCACATTCACATCCTCGGGATCTGTGGCACCTTCATGGGTGGCGTCGCGCTGCTCGCACGGGCCGCCGGACACCGGGTCACCGGGTGCGATGCGAACGTGTATCCGCCGATGAGCACCCAACTCGAGGCACAGGGCATTCGCCTGATCGAGGGCTTCGATGCGACGCAGGCCGAGGTCGGCGCCGACGTGTTCGTGGTCGGCAATGCGATCGCGCGCGGCAATCCGTTGCTCGAGGCCATCCTCGACAAGGGGCTCGCCTACACCTCGGGGCCGCAGTGGCTCGCCGAACATGTCCTGCGCGACCGCTGGGTGCTGGCCGTGGCGGGGACGCACGGCAAGACCACCACGACTTCCATGCTCGCCTGGATGCTCGAGGATGCGGGACTCGATCCCGGCTTTCTGGTCGGTGGCGTGCCGGGCAACTTCGGGGTGTCGGCGCGGCTCACCGACTCGCCTTTCTTCGTGATCGAGGCCGACGAGTACGACACCGCCTTCTGCGACAAGCGCTCCAAGTTCGTGCACTACCGTCCGCGCACGCTCGTCCTCAATAATCTCGAATTCGATCATGCGGACATCTTTGCCGATCTTGCGGCGATCGAGACGCAGTTCCATCACCTCGTTCGCACCGTGCCCGGCTCCGGGCGCATCGTCGCGAACGGCGCCGAAGCTCCGCTGCGCCGCGTGCTCGAGCGGGGCTGCTGGTCGGAGCTGGAGTGGTTCGGCGAGGGTATGCCGGGTGAAGGGCCCGGCTGGACGGTTGCCGGCGAGGAGGGTGAACCGGCGCGCTTCAGCCTGCACGGGAACCTGCTCGGCGAGGTCGAGATGCCTATGTCCGGTCGGCACAATCGCGCCAACGCGTTGGCCGCGGTTGCCGCGGCGCGCCATGTCGGCGTCGCCCCGGCCCAGGCCATCGCGAGTCTCGCGCGCTTTGCCGGGGTCCGGCGGCGCATGGAAGTGCGCGGGGTCGTGCGCGGCGTCACCGTCTATGACGATTTCGCCCACCATCCGACCGCGATCGCACTCACGCTCGAAGGCTTGCGCCGGGGCGAGGCCGCGGGCCGCATCCTGGCCGTCCTCGAGCCGCGCTCGAACACGATGAAGCTCGGGTCGATGAAGGAGCGGCTGCCGGCCAGCCTCGCGCTTGCCGACGCGGTCTTCTGCTATGCCCAGGGGCTCGGCTGGGATGCCAAGGGCGTGCTGGCGCCGTTGGGCACGCGCGCACATGTCCTCGACGATCTCGGCGCACTGGTTTCGCTGGTGGCTTCGACCGCGCGCGACGGCGACCATGTACTCGTCATGAGCAATGGCGGATTCGGCGGCATTCACGAGAAGCTTCTGGCGGCGCTCGCCGCGCCTTGAAGGTGGGCGCCCGCAGGCGCCGGTCCGGCGTTGCCGTGTCGGGCAAGCCGAAAAGAGCGTTCCGCCGGTCCCCGCAGTCGCGTGGGCGCGCGTTGCGGGGCCGGGATGCCGATCAGGCGCGCGGGCGCCGGTCGAGGCGGGCAGCCTCTTCGTCGCTGATGTACTCGAACACCCGGACGACCTTTTGCACGCCGCTCGTGTTGCGCGCCACTTCCGTCGCGGCGTCGGCCTCGCGACGCGTCACCAGCCCGAGCAGGAAGACCGTGCCGGACTCGGTGACGACCTTCACGTGGTGGGCGCTGAAGCTGCGGGCGTCGACGAAGCGGGCCTTGACCTGAGACGTGATCAGCGCGTCGTTGCTGCGCGAGCTGAGCGAGCTGATGCCGGCGACTTCGACTTCGTTGATGACGCCCTGGACATTGTCGACGCCGGCCGCGATGCGCCCGATCTCGGAGCGCGTCGCTTCGTCCGGCGCCTGGCCCGTGAGGAGCACGTTCCGATTGAACGAGGTCACGCTGACATTGACGCCGCTGCCGAAACGCTCGCGCAGGCGGCTGCGGGTGCGCCACTCGATACCCTCGTCCTCGACGAAGATGCCGGAAGTGCGCCGGTCGGCAAACATCAACGCCGAGGCGGCCGTGCCGCCCGCAACCATGGGGAAGCAGCCCTGCAGGGCGGGCAGCAGCGCTGCCGCAGCGGTGCCCAGCAAGAATTTTCTGCGCGTATCCGAAAGGTGGATCATCGTCATTGGTCTTCAACTCCCATCAATAAGAATTCGCTACCGGCGAGACTTTCCACTGCGTGACCGCTTCCCGCGGGGCGCCAGCGTTGTCCTCGGTCATGTGGGTGGAGCTTCGGATCAGGTCCATGCGGTGTCGCGGCAGGCTCGAACTCGGCGGCCCAAAGTTTAGCGCGATTGCCGTGATCGCGTCTGTGCCGCGGCGGCAGGGCCACTCGGCACGCCCCGAACGGCCGGGCGCCGGCGGGATTCAAACAGCGGCAAGTATGCCAGCGGCCCGGCGCGGAAGTGGCCAGGCTTACAAGCGCTTACGATGCGGGCGAGGTGCGCTTCGAGGGAGCGGCCGTGTCGGGCAGATCCCGGCGCTTTGGGCTTCGGCGGAGTCACAAGCCCTCGTCGAATGCGCCCGGAATCCACCTGATGGTGCGCTCCTCGAGGGCGTCGAGCAGTACGGCATCGAAGCGGCAAGGTGCAGCGGCATGCCGCCGCCCCGCGCCGGACAGCCACCAACGTGCCGCCATCAGAATGCGTCGGCGCTTGTGGGCGGTGATGCTTGCGGCGGCGTCGCCGAAGCGCCCGGGGGTGCGTAGACGTACCTCGACGAACACGACCAAGTCGCGGTCGCGGCAGACCAAGTCGATCTCGCCGGCGCGACAACGCACGTTGCGCGCCAGCACCGCCAGGCCGTTGCGCACAAGATAGCGCTCCGCCAGCACTTCGGCCGTCGCGCCCCGCACTTGCGCCGGTGTGCGGGCGGGGCCGACAATCCCCGATTCACCCGGATTCCGTTCGCCTGCCATGACTGCCGACCCTTCCTCACTATCCAGTACGCCGTCATTGTATGTGGTCGCGACCCCGCTGGGAAACCTGCGCGATATGACGCTGCGTGGCCTCGATCTGCTGCGCGCGGTGGACGTGATCGCGGCCGAGGACACCCGCCACAGCCGCCGTCTGCTCGATGCGTTCGGCATCGATGCGCGCCTGGTCGCACTGCACGAGCACAACGAGCAGACCGCCGTCGGTGAGTTGATCGGCTTGCTGGCGGAGGGCGCCCACGTCGCGCTGATCACGGACGCCGGCACGCCGGCGATCTCCGATCCCGGCGCGCGGGCGGTGGCGCGAGTGCGCGCCGCGGGATTCCGCGTCGTGCCCGTGCCGGGCGCCTGCGCCGCGATCGCGGCACTGTCGGCGGCGGGGCTCGCCGACAGCGCGTTTCACTTCGCCGGTTTCCTGCCGCCCCGCGCGTCGGCCCGACGCGCCGCGCTCGAGGCGCTGCGGCCGCTGGCGGCGACGCTGGTGTTCTACGAATCGCCGCACCGGATCGCCGAGATGCTGGCCGATCTCGTCGCGGTGCTCGAGGCCGGCCGCGAGATCGTCATCGCGCGTGAGATCACCAAGCTGCACGAGCAGATCGTGCGCCTGCCCCTTCCCGACGCCCTGGACTGGCTCGCTGCCGACCCTAACCACAGCCGCGGCGAGTTCGTCGTGATGGTGAGCGGCGTGCCGCCTTTGCAGGGGCTCGAACCCGAGGCCGAAAGGGTGCTTGCGCTGCTGATGCCGGAGTTGCCGCTCAAGACGGCGGCGCGGCTCGCCGCCGAGATCACCGGCGCGCCGCGCAATGCGCTCTACGCGCGGGCGCTCGCACTGAAAGAGGGCTGATCGCATGGTGCGGGCGCGACGCATATAATGGGCCATCCACCCTATCCACGGCCCGACATGCAGACGATCACCCTGACGAGACCCGACGACTGGCATTTGCATGTGCGCGACGGCGCTGCGCTTGCGGCCGTTGTGCCCCACACCGCGCGACGCTTCGGCCGGGCGTTGATCATGCCCAACCTCAAGCCGCCCGTGACGACGACCGCGCAGGCACTGGAGTACCGCGACCGCATCCGCGCGGCGGTGCCCTTTGGCGTGAAGTTCGAGCCGCTGATGACGCTGTACCTCACCGACAACACGCCCGCCGACGAGATCGACCGGGCCAAGGCGAGCGGCGCCGTGGTCGCGGTCAAGCTCTACCCGGCCGGAGCGACGACCAACTCCGATGCCGGAGTGACCGCGATCGACAAGGTCTACGGCGTGCTCGAGCGCATGGAGGCGCGCGGCATGGTGCTGTGCGTGCATGGCGAGGTGACGCAGGCCGACGTCGACGTGTTCGACCGCGAGCGGGTCTTCATCGAGCGCGTGCTGGCGCCGCTCGTCGAGCGTTTCCCAGCCCTGCGCGTGGTGTTCGAGCATATCACCACCGAGGAAGCGGTCGCCTTCGTGCGGGCGTCCGGCCCGAATGTCGGTGCGACGATCACAGCCCATCACCTGCTGCTTAACCGCAACGCCATCTTCGCTGGGGGCATTCGGCCGCATCATTACTGCCTGCCGGTGCTCAAGCGTGAGACTCACCGGCGAGCCTTGGTCGCCGCAGCGACTTCGGGCGACGCGAAGTTCTTCCTCGGCACCGATTCGGCACCTCACGCACGTGGCGCGAAGGAGTCGGCCTGCGGCTGCGCGGGCTGCTACACGGCGCATGCCGGCATCGAACTCTACGCCGAGGTCTTCGACGAGGCACGCGCGCTCGACCGGCTCGAAGCCTTTGCCAGCCTCAACGGCGCGGCCTTCTATGGGGTGCCCCCCAACGTCGGGCGCATCACGCTGGAGAAGCGCACCTGGAACGTGCCCGACCGCTACGAGTATCTCGACGGCGACCCCCTCGTGCCCCTGCGCGCGGGCGATGCCGTCGCCTGGCAACTGGTCGGGGAGGCGCGAAGATGATCGGCCCGCGCAGTGCCCGCCGCGCCGCTGTCCTGGCCCTCGTGCCGCTGCTCGCCGCTTGCGAGAACAGCGCCACCGCCTACGTCGTCGATACCAGCCAGCACGCCTTGATCCTGGTGCGCGAGCGGCCCTATTTCTGGTCGAGCACGATCGACCAGGCGGTGGTGGTCTCACGCCTGCCGCACTGCCAGCGCAGGGTCGCCATCCATCCTGGCACGATCGCACTCACCGAAATGGACGTCTACGAGGCGGGCGCACTCCTCTGGGCGTTGCGTCAGGGCGAGCGCTGGTATCTCGCCAGCACCGAGACCTGCCAGGTTCAGGACTGGAACAACCCCGGCGGGGCTCCCCCGGGTACCTATGTCGGCAGCTTCCGGCTCAAGGACGGCAACCCCGTCTTCGTCGCCGCGAACTCCTGAAGCGCTCCTCCGGCGCGTATAATCCCGTCCAGGAAGTTCGCCAGGCAGTCGCTGCGCACGCATTGCGTGCGTGGAGGAAAGTCCGGGCCCCGTAGAGCAGGATGCCGGCTAACGGCCGGGCGCCGTGAGGCGACGGAAAGTGCAACA
>JARFTX010000038.1:7380-33597 GCA_029289265.1 Gammaproteobacteria bacterium | reverse complement strand
CGGAGCACCCGATGGCCGGGCCGCCGCCGGTGCGGCGCCTGACGCCGTCGCCGCCAAGACGCTCTACGTGCAGCACTGTGCAAGCTGTCACGGCATGGACCGCTTCGGCGCGATGGGTCCGGCGCTGCTGCCCGAGAACCTGTCGCGGCTGCGCAAGACGGAGGCCGTCAAGGCGATCCGCGACGGCCTGGTCGCGACCCAGATGCCGGCCTTCGGCGCGGTGCTCGACGAGGCCCGGATCGCGGCGATCGCCGAGCTGATCTATACGCCAGCTGAACCGGCCCCGCAGTGGAGCGAGGCCGATATCCGCGCCTCGCGCGTGCAGCACGTCGATCCTGCGACGCTCTCCGACCGGCCGGTGTTCGACGCCGACCCGTGGAACCTCTTCCTCGTCGTCGAGGCGGGCGACCACCACGTCAGCGTGCTCGACGGCGACCGGCTCGAGCCCATCCACCGCTTCCGCAGCCGTTACGCGCTGCACGGCGGACCGAAGTTCGCGCAGGAGGGCCGCTACGTCTACTTCGGCTCGCGCGACGGCTGGGTCACCAAGTACGACCTGTGGAACCTCACGGTGGTCGCAGAGGTGCGTGCCGGCATCAATACCCGCAACGTCGCGGCTTCCCCCGACGGCAGCCACGTCGCGGTCGCCAACTATCTGCCGCACACGCTGGTGCTGCTCGACGGCGATCTCAACCTGCTCAAGGTGCTCGACGTCGCGGACGGCGAGAGCGGGCAGAGCTCGCGCGTCTCGGCGGTCTACGACGCGTCGCCGCGCAAGTCTTTCGTCGCCGCGCTGAAGGACGTGCCCGAGGTCTGGGAGGTCAGCTACGACCCGGCCGCCGAGGACATCCCGGTCGGCGTCATCCACGACCATCGCCTGCGCGAGGGCAACTTCGTGCCGGGCTACCTCAACGTCCGCCGCACCCGGGTCGACGACGTGCTCGACGATTTCTTCTTCACCCAGGACTACTCGCTGGTGATGGGCGCCTCGCGCTCCGGCACCGGCCAGGTGGTGAGCCTCGATGCGCGCCGCCGCATTGCCGACCTGCCGCTCGCCGGCATGCCGCATCTGGGCTCCGGCATCACCTGGGACTGGCAGGGGCGCCGCGTCATGGCGAGCACCAACCTGAAGGCGGCCGAGGTCACGGTGATCGACCTCGACACCTTTGCGGTGGTCAAGCGCATCCCGACCCGCGGCCCCGGCTTCTTCCTGCGCAGCCACGAGAACAGCCGCTACGCCTTCGTCGACTCGATGATGAGCCCCGAGGCAAAGCACATCCTGCAGGCGATCGACAAGCAGACGCTCGAGGTGGTGCGCGAGATCGAGGGGCCGAGCGGGCAGACGCTTGCCCACATCGAGTTCACCCGCGACGGCCGCTACGCGCTGGCGAGCCTGTGGGAGTACGACGGCGCGCTCGTCGTCTACGACGCCGAGACGCTCGAAGAGGTCAAGCGCCTGCCGATGCGGAAGCCGGTCGGCAAGTACAACGTCTGGAACAAGGTGATGCGCGAGGAAGGCACCAGCCACTGAGCCGGTGCTCAGTTCAGCCGCTCGCGCAGCTTCTCGATGTCGAGGATGTGGATGGTCCGCCCCTGCACCTCGATCAGCCCGCCGTCGATCAGCTCGTGCAGCACGCGCGAGAAGTGCTCCTGGGTGAGATTGAGCCGTGAGGCGATGGTGCCCTTGTTGCTCGGCAGTCGGATGACGGCGCGCCCGCACTGGGTCGGCCCGCCGTTCATGCTGTCCTCACCGAGCAGGTAGCCGATGATGCGGTCGCGGCCGCAGCGCAGCGAGTAGGTCTCGACGTCGGCGATGACGTGGTGCAGGCGCTGCGACAGGTTGCCGATGATCTTGAGTGCGAACTGCGGCTCCTTGAGGATCTCCTCGACCACGACCGCCTTGGCGATGTGCAGCAGGCGGGCGTCGGACAGCGCCTGGGCCATCACGAAGTAGGGGCGGTCGGTGAACATCACCGCCTCGCCGAAGGTCTGCCCCGGTCGGACGATCTCGAGCACCTTCTCGTTGCCGGCCGGCGACGTGAAGGCGAGCTTGATCTGGCCGTCGAGCAGCAGGTAGATCCCGTGGCAGGGGTCGCCGCGGTTGAACAGCATCTCGCCCTTCGAGACGGTGTGCTCGCGCACCCCGCGAGCGAAGCGCACGATCTCTTCGTCGGTGAGGCCGCTGAACAGCGGCACCCCGGCGAGCATCGCGCACAGCCGGTCGCGCGCGTCGCTCGCCGCGGCCGGCGCGGCGCCGCCGGTGCGCTGCCGGCATTCGAGGGGGTCTTCGGCAAGGCTGTCGCATGGGGTCATGGCATTCACCTCGTCAGCTGCGCATAGAACATCGGCAGGCGTGCCGGCAGTTCCTCGGGCTTGCGGATCACCGCGAAGCCGGCCGGGCCGAAGAGATGCGGCAGGTAGCTCGCGCCCTCGCGGTCGATGGTCACGCAGAACGGCACCAGCCCCTGCTTGCGCGCGGCAACGATCGCCATCCGCGTGTCCTCGATGCCGTAGCGGCCCTCGTACAGATCGAGGTCGTTGGGCTTGCCGTCGGAGAGGATCAGCAGGATGCGGCGGCTCGCCGGCTCGGCTGCGAGCAGTTGCGCCGCGCGGCGCACGGCCGCCCCAAGGCGCGTGTAGTAACCGGGCTTGATCGCGGCGATGTGGCCGCGCACACGGTCGTCGAAGCGGTCGTTGAAATTCTTGATGCGGTGAAAGCGCACCTGGCTGCGCTTGACCGACGAGAAGCCGGCGAGCGCGAAACGGTCGCCGGTCGCGCCGAGCGCTTCGCCGAAGAGCAGCAGCGCGTCGCGGATGACGTCGATGACGCGTGCCTCGGACGATACCCACGAGTCGGTCGAGAGCGACAGGTCGGCGAGCACCAGGCAGGCCAGGTCGCGCTCGCGCTTCTCGAGCGAGAGGTAGAGCTGCTCGGACGGGTGCCGCCCGCAGGCGCGGTCGGTCTGTGCGCGCACCGCGGCGTCGACGTCGAGCTCGGTGCCCTCGGGGCGCTGCTTGAGCCAGCGCCGGCCCGGCTGCAGCGCGGCGAACTGCTGGTGCAGGCGTCGCGCGGTGCGCCGCAGGTGGGGCGGGAGCGGGCAGGGCGCGGCGTTGCGCGCGCTCATCTCGGTGAGTCTGACGTGGTCCTCGAGCAGCAGGTTCTTCCGGTAGTCCCACTCGGGGAGGGGCAGGCCGGGACCCAGCACGATGTCGTCGGCGGCCGCCGAGGGCAGGTCGAGGTCGAAGCGGACTTTGGAGGCGACCGGGTCCTTGTCCTCGGCGAGCGACAGGTGGTCGAGGTCGCGCGCCGCGTCGGCGGCGTTCTCGTCCGGGGCGTCGTCGGTCGGGCGATTCATGCGCAGGAACTCGGCCACCGCGAGCAGGCTCTCCGCGCGGAAAATGATCGACAGGCCGTTCTTCTCCTTGGGCATGTCCTCGCGCTTGGCGCGGTGGGCGCGCCGTTCGGTCTCTTCCGAAGGGGGCGGGCCGCCGCTCGCGGTCTGTTCGGGATCGCAGTCGCCGCTGCGCAGGGCCGCATCGGCCGGAGCGAGCGAGCCGCTCAGCCACAGCAGCACCGGCTGGGCCGGCGCGGCCTCGTGCGGCATCGGCGGCAGCGCGGCCACGCTGCCGGGCCGTTCCAGGGCCTGGCGGATTGCGCGCTCGCGCGCGGCCTCGGCCGTCGGCAGGCGGTCCGGCTGGGGACGCGCAGGCAGGTAGGCGGCGACCAGGCGCCGGTAGCGCGGTGCGATACCCGGCCAGCGCTCGAGCGCAGCGACCGTGGCGCGCTGGTTGCGGACGAAGTCGCGCGCCTCGTCGGTGTCGGCGTGGCGTTCCTCGGCGTCGGGTTCGAGCCCGTCGTGGGCGGCGGCGAGCGCCGCGAGCCAAAGGTAGAGGTCGCGGTTCAGTGCCGGCTCGGGAAACGCGTCGATCTCGGGCGGCAGACGCAGGGTCGCGGTGTCCATGCGGGCGCGGGCGGCGCGCTCGCCGACGCCGGCGATGCGCGCCAGCAGGCCGCGGCGCGCACCGTGCAGATCGTCGGTGGCGGCCGCGACGCGCAGTCCCGGGTCGCCGCCCAGGGCGCGAAAGAAGACGCCGGCGGTGCGCTCGATCTGCTTCAGCCTGACCGCCGCCTCGGGGTAGCGCCGCTCGGCGGCGCGGCTGATCCAGCGGTGCCAGATCTTGCCTACGGTCTCTTCCATGATTGCCTCATCGGTCCCGGCCGGAGCGGAATCCGGCCTCGTTCTGGCGGGCGGCCTCGTGGCTCACCCACTGCAGCAGCGGTCCCTGGGGATTGCCTTGCTGGCTCTGCTCGCACGCCTCCAGGCACTGCCCGCACTGCGTGCAGGTGAACATCAGACGCTTGATGTTGCGCGGGGTGAGCCGCATCGGGCACACGGCGTCGCAGGCCGACTCGCGGTCGGGCAGGCAGGTCGCGCAGTCGGCGGCCCGCTTGCGCTCGAAACCGACCACCATGCCATCGCGGTTGCTCATCCAGGCGAGGCTCTGGAACAGCCCCACCGCGCAGGCGTAGCGGCAGAACAGGTGGCGCGCGAACAGGAACTCCATCGACAGCACCAGCGTGGCCACGCCGATGAAGAGCGCCTGGTTGCGAGTGAGTTCGGCGCGGAACAGGTTGCCGTAGACCTCGGCCGGCGGCAGTAGATAGGTGAGCAGTACCACCGCCCACAGGAAGGCGAAGAACACCGCCGCCGGCACCACCGCGAGCCACCAGCGCGCGTCGCGCGGTCGCGGCGTGCCGTCCGCCTGCCACGGCGGCAGCAGCTTCTTTTCCCACACGCTCGGCTTGCCCGAGGCGCGGAGCATCAGCTTGTTGATGGTCTCGACCACGGAGAAGTGCGGGCACAGCCAGCCGCAGTAAAGTCGTCCCCACTTCCACGCCACCCACAGGAAGGCGGCGGCGCCGGCGAAAATCGGCACGAACAGGCGCAGCAGCACGTTGGCGCCAGCCTCCAGGGCACCGATCTGGCCGGCGAGAAAGTCGTCCAGGCCGAGGCGCCACTCCATCCCGAGCAGCCAGGCGTGCCCGGCGGTGAGGTCGAAGCGCAGCAGGTCGAACACCGGCGCGAGCACGAACAAGGCGAAGAACCCGGCCTGGAAAGCGAGGCGCTTCTTCTGGGTACGATTGCGCTCCGCCGACGTTGCGGTCGCGATCGGGATCACGCGGCGCGGCCTGGGCGTGCCGTCGGCGGGCGTCGTGTCCGGTGCGGGCGTGGCCTGCACGTCGTTACTCCTCGAGTTCCGGCCCGATCAGCGGGTAGCGCCACCGCTGGGCGAGGATTGCGCGGTTGAGCCCGATCACGCCGAGCAGGATCAGGGTCGCGTGGAAGCATACGAAGTAGAGGATCGCGAGCACCCATGCCGCCGGACTCTCGAAGCCACCCAGCAGGAAGATCACCAGGCTCATGCCGACCAGGAAGGCGCCGCCCCAGAGGCTCGCGAACACGGTCTGCTCGAGGTGGTTGCGTACCAGCGGATCGGGGTGGGCACGGTGTCGGCGCCATAGCACGAACATCGCGACAAAGGCGATTCCGGGCGCGACCATCAGGTTGGCGAGGAACAAGGCCTCGGCCACGATCGCGAGCCGCGGGCCGGGGGCTTGTTCCTTCAGGAGATCGGGCTGGCGCTCGGGCATCGGTTTCGCTCCTGCGTACGGTCAGCGGCCGAAGGTCGCGGACACGACCTCCATCAGGGCTTCGGCGACTTCCGGGTCGTCGGTGAGGCTCTCCACGATCGCGGCACGGCAGGCCGTCACCGGGTCCATGCCGTCGCGGATCAGCAGCGCCGCGTAGACCAGCAGGCGCGTGCTCGCCGCCTCCTCGAGATCCTGGTCCTTGAGCGTGCGCAGCGCCTGCGCAATCGACACCAGGCGCCGGGCGAGATCCACGTCGCAGGCCGACTCGCCGATCAGGATGGCCTCCTCGCGCTCGCGGCTCGGGAAGTCGAAGCGCAGGCTGACGAAGCGCTGGCGCGTCGACGGCTTCATGCCCTTGAGCAGGTTCTGGTAGCCGGGGTTGTACGAGACGATCAGCATGAACGTCGGGGGTGCTGCGATCAGCTCGCCGGTGCGGTCGATGGGCAGGATGCGCCGATCGTCGGCGAGCGGGTGCAGCACCACGGTCGTGTCCTTGCGCGCCTCGACCACCTCGTCGAGGTAGCAGATGCCGCCTTCGCGCACGGCGCGGGTGAGCGGGCCGTCGCACCATACCGTCTCGCCATCGCCGATCAGGTGGCGGCCGACCAGGTCGGCCGCGGTGAGGTCGTCGTGGCAGGCCACGGTGAACAGCGGCAGGCCCAGGCGCGCGGCCATGTGCGCGACGAAGCGCGTCTTGCCGCAGCCGGTCGGGCCCTTGATCAGCAGCGGCAGGCGGTTCTTCCAGGCGTGCTCGAAGACCGCGACCTCGTCGCCGGCGGGCTGGTAGAAGGGGATGTCGAGATGGGGCGTATCGAGGTTCATGTCGGGAGTCCTTTCCAGTAGGCAAGACCGATGGCGGCGCAAACGAGCGCCATCCACCCGAGGGTGAGCAGGGGCCACAGGCGCGGCGCTTGGCGCAGGCCCATAAAGTCGAGGATGACGAACGTGCCCTTGGCGAAGGCGAGGGCGAACAACACCGTGACGACGAGCGGGCCGGCGTCGCCGCGCTCGCCGACCGCCCAGGTGAACAGGGTGGCCGCCATCAGTGCGACCCAGATTGCCGTGGCACGGCGCGGTGTGCCGTGCGCCGGCAGGTGAGTGGAGGTGGAGTGGGAATTCGTCATGATTGCCTCAGCGCATCACATAGACGAGCGGGAACAGGATCAGCCACACCAGATCCACCATGTGCCAGTAGGCCGCGCCGGTCTCGATGCCATTCATGTTGTCGGGGCCGTAGCGGCCGCTGCGGGCATTGACCCACAGCGCGCCGAGGATCACGAGGCCGAGCAGCACGTGCATGAAGTGGAAGAACGTGAGCGAGATGTAGAACATGTGAAAGGTGCTCGAGGCGAGGCTCACGCCCTCGCCGAGCTTGATCGCGTACTCCCACAGCTTGACGGCGACGAAGCCCAGCCCGCAGGCGATCGCGCCGAGGATCCAGGGGGCGGCGGCGCGGCTGCGTCCCGCCTCGGCGAGCTGGACCGCGCGGACGACGAGGTAGCTCGAGGCGAGCAGCAACGCGGTATTGATCGCGCCGGCGTCGCGGTCCAGCGCGGCCTGCTCGGCGTTGAACAGTTCGACGTTGTTCGCGCGCGCGAAGGCGTAGGCGACGAAGAACACGCCGAACACCAGCAGTTCCGCGAGGATGAACCACCAGATCGCCAGGTCACCAGGCAGACGCAACGCCGGACGGGCTTCGGTCGGTTGTCCGGCGGGCAGAAAGAGGGCGTCGCTTCGGGCAGTCATGGTTCGAAGTCTAGGCGGCGGAGGCGGCGCCGGCCTTGATGCCGGTTAACTTGCGCGGGCGACTTGCACGAAAAAAAAACGGGCGGCCGAAGCCGCCCGTCCAGGGTGTCCCGATCCGTGGATCGGGCAAGGGGGGTTACGCGGTGGCGGGCTTGTACTCCATCGCCGGCTTGGTTTCGCCCTTGATGAAGAAGCTCACCAGGTAGGTCACCAGGCCGATGAAGAAGGTCACGCCGGCCCACTGGCGCATCCAGTAGAAGAGCTGGACCTGGTCCTGGGCCATCATGAACGGCATCGGCGTGTCGGCGACGCGCTGCAGCCAGACCTGCAGGATGCCCGCAGCGGTCAGGAACAGCGTGATGAACACCATCGAGATCGTCATGATCCAGAAGCTCCACATCTCGACCACCTGGGCGCGCTCGCTATTGGCGGCACGGCCACGCATGATCGGCATCGCGTAGCTGATGATCGTGATCACCACCATCACGTAGGCGCCGTAGAAGGCCATGTGGCCGTGCGCCGCGGTGATCTGCGAGCCGTGCGTGAAGTAGTTCACCGGGGCGAGGGTGTGCAGGAAGCCCCACACGCCGGCGCCGAGGAAGGCCATCACGCCGGTGCCGAGCGCCCACAGCACGGCCGCCTTGTTGGGATGCTCGCGGCGGCGGCGGTTCACCATGTTGAATGCGAACACGGTCATGGCGAAGAACGGAATCGGCTCGAGTGCGGAGAAGATCGAACCCAGCCACTGCCAGTAGGCCGGCGTGCCGATCCAGAAGTAGTGGTGGCCGGTGCCGATGATGCCGGTGACGAGCGCGAGCGTGATGATCACGTACAGCCACTTCTCGATCACCTCGCGGTCGACCCCGGTGACCTTGATCAGCACGAAGGCGAGGAGCGCCGCCATGATGAGTTCCCACACGCCCTCGACCCAGAGGTGCACCACCCACCACCAGTAGAACTTGTCCTTCACCAGGTTGGACGGGTTGTAGAAGGCGAACAGGAAGAAGATCGCGAGACCCCAGAGACCCAGCAGCAGCACGATGCTGATCACCGTCTTGCGCCCTTTCAGCATCGTCATCGTGATGTTGAAGAGGAAGGCGAGCGCGACCACGACGATGCCGATCTTGGTCGGAAGTGGCTGCTCCAGGAACTCCCGGCCCATCGTGGCGAGAATGTCGTTGCCGGTCGCGGCGGCGAGCGTCGCGTAGGGCACGAACAGGTAACCGAGGATGGTCAGCGCGCCGGCGGCGAGGAAGATCCAGAACAGCGCGAGCGCGAGTTTCGGGCTATACAACTCGGTCTCGGCCTCCTCGGGCACGAGGTAGTAGGCCGCGCCCATGAAGCCGAACAGCAGCCAGACGATGAGCAGGTTGGTGTGGACCATGCGCGCCACGTTGAACGGGATTTCCGGGAACAGGAAATCGCCGACCACGTATTGCAGGCCCATGATCATGCCGAAGATGATCTGCCCGACGAACAGGGCGATCGCCGCGATGAAGTAGGGCATCGCGACCGCTTGAGTCTTGTATTTCATGCGAGGTTTCCCCTTATGGAGTCGATTGGCGTGAATGCGATCAGCCTTCGATGTTCGGCGGCCAGTTCTGGGTGTCGATGCCGTTGGTGTAGCGGAAGAATTCCACCAGATCGTCCAGCTCCTGGTCGGTCAGGTGGAACTGCGGCATCTGGCGGCGTCCCGGGGCGTTGGTCGGCATCGCCTTCATCCAGGCCTTGATGAAGTCGGGGCCACGACGCTCATAGACGTTGCCGAGCTCGGGCGCAAAGTACGCGCCTTCGCCCAGCAGAGTGTGGCAGCCGAGACAGTTGCGGGTCTCCCAGATGTGCTTGCCGGCGACTGCGCCGGGGGTGAGGTTGTGGCGGTTGTCCGTCTTCGGCAGGACCCTCATGGTGTCGAAGGTCAGGCCGAGGAAGAGCAAGAAGAAAAAGACCGTGCCGCCGTAGAAGATGTTGCGGGCCATCGCCTTGGTGAAGGTTCCGCTCATGGTTTCTCCCTTTTGTCGTGCGTCCGTGAGGTTGAATGGATGACTCAAAACCCGAAGGTTTGAGCCATTCTCGATTTCGGCACGGGGGGCTTCCATGATGTGAATCAATTCTGCAAAAAACGATCGGGCACCCGCCTGGGGTGCCCGATCGCCTTGCGGTGCGCGTTGCGCGCCCCGAAACGGGTCGCGGCCGGGGTGGCCGCGGGATGTTCAGTAAGAGCGGCCGATCGTCAGGCCGCCGCCCCAGTCGGGGCTCGCGTCGGTGAAGCCGCCGACCGCGTAGAGCTGCAGGCGCCAGGTCGGATCGAGGCGCTGCGACATGAAGACGGTCATCTCGCTCATGTTGTCGCGGTTAGCGCGAAGCCGCTGGCGCCAGTCGTAGGAGACGCCCAGCGAAGTCGCCGGGGCGAGCCGATAGGCTGCCCCGACCGTGACGAAGACCGGATCGCGGAAGTTGGTACCGGACGGGTCGCCGAACTTCTTCCAGCCCAGCGTGCCAAAGCCCGTCACGCCGCCGAAGCTCTTGGCGGCGTCGAACTGGATCGAGTAATCGGTCTTGCCGGTGCCGAGACAGGGATCGTCCGCGGTCGGGAACTTGACCTTGCCTACCACGTCCAGCAGCAGTCCGCCGCCCTGGGTGCCGTCGAGCAGGTTGTATCCGGCGCTGCCCACGATGTCGCCGAGTCCGCTCTCGGTGGCCTTGCAGTCACCCGGCTGCAATGGGACGTTCTCGGGGCCGACGTCGCCCTTGATCCGCAGGTAGGGCACGGTCACGCGCAGCGTGAGCGGGCCGGTCTCGTACTTGCCGGCAACCGGGAAATACCAGATCTCGGTGCGGTCCTGGGTGCCGTACTTTCCGGACGAGTAATCCATG
Source organism: Gammaproteobacteria bacterium (assembly GCA_029289265.1). GTDB lineage: Bacteria > Pseudomonadota > Gammaproteobacteria > Burkholderiales > Rhodocyclaceae > JARFTX01. The sequence continues at coordinate 23,324 of JARFTX010000038.1, read as the reverse complement.
CCGGCCGTCCAGGAAAACTGCTGCGCCGAGGCCGGCGCCGCGATGGCCGCCAGAAGCGCGGCGAGGACCGTGAGCGAGCGTTTCATTCGAGCCTCCCTTCTGAAGATCAAGTTTCCGACATGATATACGACTGGGCCGGGGCGGTGCAGTGCGCGCTACGCCCTGTAACAAATATCTTGAAACCTGCGTGGCGAGTCAGTCCTTCTCTGGGCGCTCCAAGCGCTCCGGCCGCTCGGGCTTCTCCGGTTTCTCCGGCTTTGCCGGGCGATCGATGCGCTCGATCCGTTCGATTCGCTCACCTGCGTCGAAGGTCTCGATTCGCTCGCGTATTTCGATCGCGTCACCCGATCTGCGGATTTCGATCCGTTCGCGGCGCTCGAGTTCGCCGGACTCGTCTTGCACGCGCCGCTCTATGCGTTCGCGCTCGACCTCGCCGCCTTCTCCGGTGCGGCGTTCGATGGTCTCGCGCGAAGTCTCGGTCTCGCTGCGGGTCCGCGCCTTGGCATCGTCGTCGGACCGATCGCGCCGCTCTTCCGCTTCGTCCCCCTCTTCGCCGGTCTGTCCCGGCCGACCGCGAAGCGTGTGTTCCGGAGGGGTCTCCGCCAGAAACTCGACGCGCGTTGCGCGAAGTTCGCGGGGGCCGGTCAGCGTGCCGTGCAAGCGGACGCGCCGGTCCTCGACGCGTGCGTCCGGCGCTGCGCCGGTCCATTCGGTGGCCGCTTCGAGGCTTGCGGTGAAACCCGCGATGGCGATCGAATCGGCGCGCTGTGTGTGGATCAGCCCCTCGACGATCGCGTTGTCTGCCCGGCCCGCGAAAGGCAGGTCGGGGTCGAAGTGCGCTTCGGTGACGACCAGCCGCTCCCCGGTCCAATGGCCACGCACAAGCGTGTTGCGGCCCGGATCGAGCGCGGGCGCGCGTGAAGTGGCGAGCAGGGCGAGGCCGTCGAGGATGTCGCCGGTTCCTGCCACCGCACCGGTGGCGCTCGCAATCCGCAGGTCCGGAGCGCGATCGATGCGCGTCGCCACGACCTGGCCGCGCGAATCGCGCAGGCCGCTCACCCGCACCGGCTCGCCCGGGCGCAGCCCTTCGGCCACCACCGCGCCGGCGGCTGGCCACACCGGCTGCCCCATCACGCGCAGCGGCTCGCTCCCGGTCGCGAGCGCGGTCACGGGTCCTTCGTAGGCGTGCAGGATCGAGATCGTGCGGGCCTCGAGGCCGCGCGCCGAACTGCCCGCGTCGATCGCGACCACCTGTCCGACTGCCAGCCGTGTCGAGCCGGCACGCAGACCGTTCTCGGTCACGGCTATGCCATCTTCGAAGTGCACCTCGAGGCCATTCACGCAGATCGACGCAAAGCCGGTGATCGTACCGACGATGCCGGTGCCCCCGATGCCCTCGCGGGTCGCTACGGCCCCGGTGCCCCCGATGCCCTCGCTGGCTGCCATGGCTCCGGTGCCCCCTATGCCCTCGCCGACCGCCACGGCTCCGGTCCCGCCGATGCCTTCGCCGACTGCTACCGCTCCAGTGCCGCCGATGCCGCGGGCAGGTGCGCCCGTGCCGCCGACACCGTGCTGGAGGCTGTCGCCGGTTCCTCCCATGCCGCCAGGAGATTGGCCGAGCGGTGCGCCGGTGCCCCCGATGCCGCCCGGATCGACGCAGGCGGACTCAGCTGCGGCGTTGCAGCTTGCGGCCCAGGCGCAGGCTGCGGCGAAGACCAGCGCGCAAAGGCGAAAACGGGGTGCCTGTGCAGTCACGGTGTCTCGTCCTTGCGGGGCTGTGCGCCGGCTGCGGGGGATTCGACGTTCGGCGTGCTGAAGAAATAGAGGCCGATCGTGATTCGCTGAGGCGAACTCTTCTCCGCAGGGTCCTTCTGCTCCAGCTCGGATGCCAGGCGGTTGAAGCCGATCAGCGCCTGCATGCCTTCCGTGCTCACGGCATTGCGCAGTGTCTCCACGCTGGCGGGCGAAAGTGTGTCGTAGTGGACGCTGCGTTCGAAGAACGGACGGCCCTCGCCGCTCAGGTTGTGGACCGCGGCTGCGGCATGGTCATGGACGTTGTGGGCGAAGTAGGCGACCTTCTCGTCAAAGCCCTTCTGGGGCACGAAGGCCGAGGTCTCGAGATGGACGCGGTCGTCGTCGTCGATGTGCGCGATGCCCAGGCGCAGCCACTCGTCGAGCACCACGCGGGCGCGGATGTCCTTGCTGACGTGCGCCACCAGCGCATCGAACGACTTGTCGCTGCCGCTGCTTGCAAGCCGTGGCAGCGGGGCCGGCGTGCCGGGCCGGCTGCAGAAGGGCGCGACCGACGTCCAGGTGCTGACGAGATGAGCCCCGAGCGAGACTGCCGCGGGAAGATCCTCGCCAGCCTCGGGCGCATGCTCGCGCAGCCGTCGGACGTCCTTGCGGTGCACGCCGGTGAGCAGACTTATGCGGCTGTCGGTGGGCGGTTTGGCGTCGAGGCGGAATTCCCGGTCGGCCACTTCGACGAACACGCCCTTCAGCAGATCGGCAAAGTAGGTATAGGTGATCCCTCGCTGCAGCATCAGGCGCACCAGCGGCCGCATGACGCGCCGCAGTGCGCGGATGAGTGATGCGGGCGGCGAGGGTGGGTGCATGCGCAGGCTGCTCGGGCGGAGGTTGAACTCATTCTATCGCCGCGTGGGCAAACATTCCACGCGGCGGCACCGCATTGCACGGTGCCGCCTCCGCCTGGGGATCAGCCGCGTCCGCCGCGCTCCGGACGATCGGGACGCTCAGCCCGTTCCGCCCGCTCGGGACGTTCGGCACGCTCGGGACGCTCAGCGCGCTCGGGACGTTCCGCACGCTCGGGACGTTCAGCCCGCTCGGCCCGCTCTGCCCGTTCGGGGCGCTCAGCGCGTTCCGCCCGTTCGCCGCGCTCAGCGCGTTCCGCCCGTTCGCCGCGCTCGACGCTCTGGATGCCCGCGCCGCGCTCGATCACGTCCGTGCGCTCGCGCATCCGCACGATCTCGCCAGAGTCGTCGCGGCGGATGTCGGTGCGGGTGCGGACCATCGTGCCGTCGATGACCTCGATCTCCCGCGTCCGCTCGCGCACATCCACGCCGTCGGCGTTGGTGCGGAGGTCGGTGCGGCGCAGAGAAACGAGAGCGCCATCTGCATCGACCGTCTTTTCGACCGTACGCGAGCGCGCGGGGGCTTCGCCGGTTGCTGCGAGGCTGCGGGTCTTGACCGTAGTCGTCGATCCGTCGGGATTCTCGGTCACGACGATGCTCCGAATTGGGTTCGCGCCGTTTCCACCATCGGCCACGTCGTCGCCGTTACCGTTGTCCGGCAGATCGCCACCATCAGCCACGTCGTCGCCGTTGCCGTTGTCCGGCAGATCGCCGCCGTCGGCCACGTCGTCGCCATTGCCGTTGTCCGGCAGATCGCCGCCGTCGGCCACGTCGTCACCGTTGCCGTTGTCCGGCAGGTCGCCGCCGTCGACCACGTCGTTGCCATTGTCGTCGCCAGGGGCGTCGTCGTTCAGAACGGGGGGGTCCTCCACGTCCACCTGCTGGGCGGACACGTTGGCGCCGTGCAGGGCAAGGAATAGGGCGGCCACGGCGCAAACGGGAACGATGAGTCTGGATTTGTTCATATCGGTCTCCGGGGGTGTTGTGCGTATATGGGAAAAATTCCCACGCACGCTAAGATTAGGCCCGGTGACCGAGCGAGTCAATGCGCTCGGCGAGTCGGAGTGTTGCAAAGTGTGTGTGGGCCGTGGAGACCATTCGGCCGGGTCCCTTCATCTGCGCAACGGCCGAAAAAAAGCCCGGCCGGGCAGAACCGGGCCGGGCTTCGGGATCGAGCGGTTCAGGCCGTCGCGACCGGGATCTTGCCGATCTTCGCCTGCCATTCCTTCGGGCCTGTCTGGTGCACGCTGGTGCCCTGGGCGTCGACCGCGACAGTGACCGGCATGTCCTGCACGTCGAACTCGTAGATCGCTTCCATGCCGAGATCCTCGAAGCCGACCACGCGCGCCGACTTGATCGCCTTGGCGACGAGATAGGCTGCGCCGCCCACCGCCATCAGATAGGCCGAGCGGTTGTCGCGGATCGCCTCGATCGCCGCCGGGCCGCGCTCGGCCTTGCCGACCATGGCGATCAGCCCGGTCTGCTCCAGCATCATGCGCGTGAACTTGTCCATGCGCGTCGCGGTGGTCGGGCCGGCGGGGCCGACCACTTCGTCGCGCACCGGATCGACCGGGCCGACGTAGTAGATGACGCGGTTCGTGAAGTCGACCGGCAGCTCCTCGCCGCGGGCGAGCATGTCCTGGATGCGCTTGTGCGCGGCGTCGCGCCCGGTCAGCATCTTGCCGTTGAGGAGCAGCACCTGGCCGGGCTTCCACGAAGCGACCTCTTCGCTGGTGAGGGTGTCGAGGTTCACGCGCGTTGCAATCTGCGTATCGGCCTGCCAGGTCACGGCCGGCCAGTCCTCCAGCCGCGGCGGCTCGAGCGTGGCCGGGCCGGAGCCGTCGAGTTCGAAATGCACATGGCGGGTCGCCGCGCAGTTGGGGATCATCGCCACCGGTAGGCTCGCGGCGTGGGTCGGGTAGTCGAGGATCTTGACGTCGAGCACGGTGGTGAGGCCGCCCAGGCCCTGGGCGCCGATGCCGAGCGCATTGATCTTGTCCATCAACTCCAGGCGCAGCGACTCGACCCGCGTGAGCTCTGCGCCGCTCGCGGCCTTTTCCCGCAGCTCATGCATGTCGACCGGCCCCATCAGCGATTCCTTGGCGAGCAGCATCGCCTTCTCGGGCGTGCCGCCGATGCCGATGCCGAGGATGCCGGGGGGGCACCAGCCGGCGCCCATGGTCGGCACAGTCTTGAGCACCCAGTCGACGATCGAGTCCGACGGGTTCAGCATGACCATTTTGGACTTGTTTTCCGATCCGCCGCCCTTGGCCGCACAGGTGACCTCGACGTGCTCGCCCGGCACGATTTCGAAGTGCACGACTGCGGGGGTGTTGTCGCGGCTGTTCTGGCGCTTGCCGGCGGGGTCGAGCAGGACGGAGGCGCGCAGCTTATTGTCCGGGTGGTTGTAGGCGCGGCGCACGCCCTCGTCGACCATCTCCTGGATGCTCAGCGTCGCATCCCAGCGCACGTTCATGCCCACTTTGAGGAACACCACGGCGATGCCCGTATCCTGGCAGATGGGGCGGTGGCCTTCGGCGCACAGGCGCGAGTTGGTCAGGATCTGTGCGATCGCATCCTTCGCAGCCGGGCTCTCCTCACGCTCCCAGGCCTTGCCCAGGGCTTCGATGAAATCGAGCGGATGGTAGTAGCTGATGTACTGGAAGGCGTCAGCGACGGACTGGATGAAGTCCTCCTGGCGGATCACGGTCATTTCGGGTCTCCACGGGTGGCCGGTGTGCATGAGGGCTGAATTCTAGCCGGCAAGAGCGTCGATGTCAGGCGCCCGGTCCATGGCAAGGGCGACCACAAGGGTCGCCCCTACGGGATCCCCGACCGCTGCGTCGGCGTCGTAGGGGCAGGCCTTGTGCCTGCCCGTGTCGGGTGTCCCGCCCACTGCAAGGGCGACCACAAGGGTCGCCCCTACGGGATCCTCGACCGCTGCGTCGGCGTCGTACGGGCAGGCCTTGTGCCTGCCCGTGTCGGGTGTCCCGCCCACTGCAAGGGCGGCCACAAGGGGCGCCCCGACGGACATTCCCGGCAGTTGAAGCGCCTATAGTAAACATCTGTTCCGGATCGCTGTAAGTCCTGTGTAAGATAAACATCCTTTAATGCGCAACCATTCGCGACCCCGCTAGAGCAGTTCGAGGCCGGCATAGACCGGCAGCCGCCGACGATTCCGGGGCAGACGCATCGTTCATACGGTGTCGGGTTTGCCGGAAACGTCTCGGGGTGCCTCAACCAACAAGTTCAGTCGAAGGAGAGGTGAGTATGTCCAACGAGCAGCAAACCCGCGTGTACCAGCCGTCCGCAGAGGCGGTGAAGAAAGCAGCGGTGTCCGGTATGGATGCGTACTGGGCACTGTGCAAGGAGGCGGACAAGGACTACGAGGGCTATTGGGGACGCCATGGCCGCGAACTGCTCGAGTGGAAGGTGCCTTTCACCCAGGTGCTGGACGAAAGCAATCCCCCGTTCTTCAAGTGGTTCGCCGACGGCAAGCTCAACGTCTCGTACAACTGCCTCGACCGCAACGTCAACAACGGCCTCGGCGACAAGGTCGCCATCATCTTCGAGGCCGATAACGGCGAAGTGACCCGCCTCACCTACAAGGATCTGCTCGCCCGCGTCTGCCGCTTTGCCAACGCCCTGCGTGGCATGGGCGTGAAGAAGGGCGACCGGGTCGTCATCTACATGCCGATGTCGATCGAAGGCGTGGTGGCGATGCAGGCCTGCGCCCGCATCGGCGCCACCCACTCGGTGGTGTTCGGCGGCTTCTCGGCGCACGCGCTGCGTGACCGCATCGAGGACGCCGGCGCGGTCGCGCTGGTGACCTCCGACGGCCAGTTCCGCGGCGGCAAGAGCCTGCCGCTCAAGCCGATCGCCGACGAGGCGCTCTCCCTGGGTGGCTGCGACTCGATCAAGAACGTCGTCGTCGTCAAGCGTACCGGCGGCGACTGCAAGTTGGTCGAGGGCCGCGACAAGTGGTTCCACGACGTCGTCGCCAATCAGGCCGACACGTGCGAGCCGGAGTGGGTCGACGCGGAGCATCCGCTGTTCGTGCTCTACACCTCGGGTTCGACCGGCAAGCCCAAGGGCGTGCAGCACTCCTCCGGCGGCTATCTGCTGCAGGCGGTGATGTCGATGAAGTACACCTTCGACATCAAGCCCGACGACGTCTTCTGGTGCACGGCGGACATCGGCTGGGTTACCGGCCACAGCTACATTGCCTACGGCCCGCTCGCTTGCGGCGCGACCGAGATCGTGTTCGAGGGCGTACCGACCTTCCCGGACGCCGGCCGCTTCTGGAAGATGATCCAGGACCACAAGGTCACGATCTTCTACACCGCGCCGACTGCGATCCGCTCGCTGATCAAGGCCGCCGACAACAACCCGACTGTGCATCCGACCAAGTACGACCTGTCGAGCCTGCGCATCCTCGGCTCGGTCGGCGAGCCGATCAACCCGGCGGCTTGGGAGTGGTACTACGAGAACGTCGGCGGCAGTCGCTGCCCCATCGTCGACACCTTCTGGCAGACCGAGACCGGCGCGCACATGATCACGCCGATGCCGGGCGCGACGCCGATGGTGCCGGGTTCCTGCACGCTGCCGTTCCCGGGCATCCAGGCCGCGGTGGTCGACGAGACCGGTACCGAGGTGCCCAATGGCCAGGGCGGCATCCTGGTGGTCAAGCGTCCGTGGCCGTCGATGATCCGCACCATCTGGGGCGATCCCGACCGCTTCAAGAAGACCTACTACCCGGACGACTTCAAGGGCAAGCTCTACCTCGCCGGCGACGGCGCGGTGCGCGACAAGGACACCGGCTACTTCACCATCACCGGCCGCATCGACGACGTGCTGAACGTCTCCGGCCACCGCATGGGCACGATGGAGATCGAGTCGGCCTTGGTCGCCCACGAGAAGGTCGCCGAGGCGGCCGTGGTGGGTCGTCCGGACGACGTCACGGGTGAGGCGATCGTGGCTTTCGTGGTGCTCAAGGGTGCGCGCCCCAGCGGCGACGAGGCCAAGGCCGTCGTGAAGGAACTGCAGAACTGGGTGGGCAAGGAGATCGGCCCGATCGCCAAGCCCAAGGACATCCGCTTCGGCGAAAACCTGCCCAAGACCCGCTCCGGCAAGATCATGCGCCGCCTGCTGCGGCAGCTGGCGAAGGGTGAGGAGATCACCCAGGATACGTCGACCCTCGAGAATCCGGCGATCCTGAATCAGCTCAAGGAAAGCGTGGGCTGAGGCACGGCCGGGGCACGATCCGAAGAGCTCGGCCCCGGACCGGCAACAAGACAATGGAGGCAGCCGGGTCCCCGATCCGGCATTGGGAGGAGGGGAAAGCGCGCGCAAGCGCGCTTTTTTTTCCCGGCGTCAGCGGGCGAGGCCCGAAGGCCGCGCGTTACGCCGTTATAATCGGGCGGCCATCGTCGTCATGAGGAGGACATGATGCGCACGGGTTTGGGACGGGAACGCCTCGTCGCCGTCTTTCTGACGGCGGCAATCCTCTTCAATTATCCGTTGCTCTCGCTCTTCGACAAGCCGGAGCCCTTCCTCGGCCTGCCGTTGCTCTACGTCTACATGTTTGCCGTCTGGGGATGCGTGATCGCCGTGATCGCCTGGATCGTCGAGCGCGCGAACCGCTGACCCGCCAACATGCTGTCCGGCACGCTGGTCTTCACGGTCGCCATCGCCTATCTGCTGCTGCTGTTCGCGGTCGCTCATTTCGGCGATCGCCGCGCCGAGCAGGGACGGTCGATCATCGCCAATCCTTGGACCTACGCGATGTCGATCGCGGTGTATTGCACCGCGTGGACCTACTTCGGCAGCGTCGGGCGGGCCGCCTCGGGCGGCGTCTGGTTCATTCCGATCTATCTCGGGCCGACTCTCGCGATGGCGCTGTCGTGGCTGATCCTGCTCAAGATGATCCGGATCGCCAAGAGCTACCGCATCACCTCGATCGCCGACTTCATCGCCAGCCGCTACGGCAAGAGCCACCTGCTGGGCGGCCTGGTGACCATCATCACCGTGGTCGGCATCATTCCGTACATCGCGCTGCAGTTGAAGGCGATCTCGGCCGGTTACGCGGTGCTCACGGGCGGCATCGAGGGGGTGGCCCATCCGGTCGCCGGCATGGAGAACTGGTGGCAGGACGGCACGCTCTACGTGGCGCTCACGCTCGCGGTGTTCACCATCTTGTTCGGCGCCCGCCATCTCGACGCGACCGAGCGGCACGAAGGCATGGTCGCCGCGATCGCCTTCGAATCCATCGTCAAGCTGGTGGCCTTTCTCGCGGTCGGCCTTTTCGTGACCTACGGTGTCTACAACGGCTTCGGTGACATCTTCAGTCGCGCCTTCGACGACCCCGAACTCGCCAAACTCCTGACGATTTCCGGAGGCAGCACCGCCGGCTACGGAGGTTGGTTCGCGCTGACGCTGCTCGCCATGCTCTCGGTGATCTTCCTGCCGCGTCAGTTCCAGGTGACGGTGGTCGAGAACGTGAATGAGCAGCACCTGCGGCGCGCGACCTGGCTGTTTCCCCTCTATCTGCTGCTGATCAACATCTTCGTATTGCCGATCGCCTTCGGCGGGTTGCTGCATTTCGGCCACGATACGGTGGATCCCGACACTTTCGTGCTGTCCCTGCCGCTGTCCCATGGCCACCAGACGCTCGCGCTGTTCGCCTTCGTCGGCGGCCTGTCGGCCGCGACCGGCATGGTGATCGTCGAGACGATCGCGGTGTCGACGATGATCTGCAACGACCTGGTCATGCCGCTGCTGTTGCGCAGCCGGCACTTGAGCCGCACGGCTCTGCCGGATCTGACGGGTCTGCTTCTGACGATCCGGCGCGGCGCGATCGTCATCGTCGTACTGCTTGGTTATCTCTACTTCCGGTTGGCCGGCGAAGCCTATGCGCTGGTGGCGATCGGTCTGATCAGCTTCGCGGCGGTTGCCCAGTTCGCCCCGGCGATGCTCGGTGGCATGTACTGGCGGGGCGGCACGCGCGAGGGGGCGTTGGCCGGGCTGCTGGCCGGATTCGCGGTGTGGGCCTACACGCTGATGTTGCCTTCGTTCGCGAAATCGGGCTGGCTCGACCCGAGCTTTCTCGAGGATGGACTGATGGGCATCGGGTTGTTGCGGCCGGAGCAGTTGTTCGGCCTGACCGGACTCGACAACATCAGCCACGCGCTGTTCTGGAGCATGCTCGCCAACATCGGCTGCTACATCATGGTTTCGCTGATGCGCGCGCCCTCCGGCCAGGAGGCCAGCCAGGCGACCTTGTTCGTGGACGTGTTCAGCCGCGAGCGTGCCGAGCCGGCTACCTTCTGGCGCGGTAGCGCCAAGGTGCAGGATCTGATGCCACTGGTCGCGCGCTTTCTCGGCGTGGCCAAGACACGTCACCTGTTCAATTCCTATGCGCGAAGCCGCGGCTATGACGGGATCGACGAAATCAAGGCCGATGCGGGACTCGTGCACTTCGCCGAGACGCAGCTCGCCGGCGCCATCGGCAGCGCCTCGGCGCGTGTGATGGTGTCCTCGGTGGTGCAGGAGGAGCCGCTCGGACTCGACGAGGTGATGGACATCCTCGACGAGGCCTCGCAGGTGCGGGCCTACTCGCACCAGCTCGAGGAGAAGTCGCATGAGCTGGAAGCGCTCACTGCCGAGTTGCGTGAAGCCAACGATCAGTTGAAGGAGCTCGACCGCCTCAAGGATGACATCATGTCGTCGGTGACCCATGAGTTGCGCACGCCGCTCACGTCGATCCGGGCGCTCTCAGAGATGCTGCTGGACGATCCTAAGATCGATCTGGCCGACCGCAAGCGCTTTCTCGGGATCATCGTCTCCGAGACCGAGCGGCTCACCCGCCTCGTCAATCAGGTCCTGGACCTCGCCAAGATCGAATCCGGCCATGCCGAGTGGCACAATACCGATGTCGACATGCGCGAGCTGGTCGAGCACGCCGTGGAGGCGACGAATCAGCTGTTCCGCGAACGGGGTGTGCAGGTCGAGGTCGTGTTGCCCGACGAGGCGCCGCACCTGCGCGCCGATCATGACCGGCTGTTGCAGGTGATGCTGAACCTGCTGTCGAACGCGGCCAAGTTCGTTCCGAAGGGCGAGGGGCGGGTCCGGGTCGAGCTCGGCGTGGACACGAGCCACCTCCGGGTGGAAGTCGCCGACAACGGACCCGGCATCGCACCCGAGTTCATGCCCTACGTGTTCGAGAAGTTCCGGCAGGGCGGCGATCAGCGCGACCGGCCGCAGGGCACCGGACTGGGTCTGCCGATCAGTCGCCAGATCGTCGAGCATTTCGGCGGGCGGATGTGGGTAGAGTCGACGCCCGGCGAGGGCGCACGATTCCTGTTTGCGCTTCCGCTGAAACGGGCGGCGGCCTGACGGGGGCGCAAGGCTAGGTCAATACAATAAGACGCAGAGCAGTGTGAGGGAGAGGAGTAGATGGCGGAAAAGATCCTGATTGCCGACGATGAGCAAAACATCGTCATTTCCCTGGAATTCCTGATGAAGCGCGAGGGCTTCGAGGTCTTGATCGCGCAGGATGGCGCCGAGGCGGTCGAGAAGATCCGCGCCGAGATGCCGGATCTGGTCCTGCTCGACGTGATGATGCCGAGGAAGAGTGGCTTCGAGGTGTGCCAGGAGATCAAGTCCGATCCGGCTCTGCAATCGGTGCTCATTTTGATGCTGACCGCCAAGGGGCGCGATACCGAGGTGGCAAAGGGGCTCGCGCTGGGTGCCGACGGCTACATGACGAAGCCGTTCTCGACGAAGGAGTTGGTCGACCGCGTCCGCAGCATGCTGGCGGGGCGCTGAACGATGAACGCGCGCATCCGGTTCGCGCTGGCGGTCGTCGTCCTGGGTCTGCTGATGACCGGGCCGTTTCTGCTCACGGCCCTGCTGATTTGGCTCGAGAGCGAGGGTGCGGAGCGCGACCTGCTGCTGCGGGTGCTTGCGCCGCATCTTCCGCTCGGCACCTTGATGACCGCACTCGGCTTCGCCGTCGGGGTGGCGGTGGTGCGTTCGCTGTTCCGGCAATACGTCAAGGGGCTGCTGCGCATGGCCGAGCATCTGCAGCTCATGCTCGGCGCGAATCGCGACTTTCGTGTCAAGGAAAGCGGCCCGCCGGAGGTGCAGTCCCTCGCGCGGGCGGCCAATGTGCTGGCCGAGCAGCGCGATGCGCTCCTCGGCGATGTCAGCGACCAGATCGCGCGCGCCAAGCAGTCGGTCGAGGAAGAGAAGAATCGACTGGCGGCACTGATGTCCGAACTCACGCAGAGCGTCGTCGTCTGCAATCTGGACGGACGCATCCTGCTCTACAACAACGAGGCGAGGGTACAGTTCCGCGCTTTTTCCGAGGCGCCCTCGGTGGCGGGCGGCGGCGAACTGATGGGGCTGGGGCGCTCGATCTACGCCGCTTTCGACCGCAATCTGCTGGGCCACGCGCTCGAGACCATCCAGGACAAGCTGCGCCGCGGCACGGAGCGGCCGGTGGCGAATTTCGTCACTACCGGCCGCACGGGTCAGCTCCTGCGCGTGCGCCTGTCGCCGGTTCTGGCTGCCCATCCGGCAGGCGCGGGCGACACGCGAGCTGAAGCCGAAGGTGCTGCAGGCCCCGACGTCGGGACGGCAGAGCTCTCGATCACCGGCTTCATCCTGATGCTCGACAACATCACCCGAAACTTCGAGAACGAGTCCCGCCGTGACCAGATGCTGCATACGCTCACCGAGGGCAACCGTGCCTCGCTGGCGAACGTGCGGGCAGCCGCCGAGATGCTGGATTTTCCCGATCTCGAAGACGACCTGCGCAAGCGCTTTCGGGCCGTGATCCGCGACGAGGTCACGGCGATGAGCGAGCGGCTCGACCGCACCGCCAACGATTTTGCCGACTCGCTCAAGGCGCGCTGGCCGCTCGAGGAGATGCTCGGCGCCGACCTGATCGCGGCGGTGCGGCGGCGCGTGGAGAGCGTGCTCAAGGTGCCGACCAAGCTCGAGGACGTGGATGAGTCGCTGTGGATCAAGGTGGACAGTTACTCGCTGGTGCAGGCGTTGGCCTATCTGGTGAGCCGCCTTTCCGACGAATTCGAGGTGCGCGAGGTGCGCTTTCGCCTCACCGGGGCAGGGCGTCTCGTGCACCTCGACCTGATCTGGTCCGGGCAGGCCATGAGCACCGAGACGGTCATGAGCTGGGAGCGCGATGCGATGAACTTCGCCGGCGAGAGCAGCCCACTCACGGTGCGCGACGTGATCGACCGCCACGACGGCGAGATGTGGCTGGAGCGCGAGAAAGTTCGTCACCGGGCATTCTTCCGGTTGCTCCTGCCCGCGGCCAACCCCGGCGAGCACGTCGATTCGACGCTCTTCCTGAAGGGCGAAAGCCGCCCCGAGTATTACGATTTCGACCTCTTCTCCTGGTCCGACAAGGCTCATGAGCTGGACGACCGCTTGCTCACCGAGCTCACCTACACGGTCTTCGACACGGAGACGACCGGCCTGCATCCGTCGCAGGGCGACGAGATCATCCAGATCGGCGCGACGCGCATCGTCAATGGCAAGCTCTTGCGGAGCGAGTCGTTCGAGCAACTGGTCGATCCGCGCCGGCCGCTCAACCCGGACTCGATCCCGATCCACGGCATCCAGCCGGAGATGCTGATCGGCCAGCCGACCATCGACAAGGTGCTCCCCGCCTTCCACGCCTTTGCCCGCGACACGGTGCTGATCGCCCACAATGCCGCCTTCGACATGCGATTTCTGCAGATGAAGGAGGCTGCAACGGGGCTCGCCTTCGACAATCCGGTCCTCGACACACTGCTGCTCTCCGAGGTGCTGCATCCGAACCAGGAGTCGCACCGGCTCGAGGCGATTGCCGAGCGGCTCAATCTGACCATCGTGGGCCGGCACACGGCTCTGGGTGACGCCATCTGCACGGCCGAAGTGTTCATCAAGATGCTTCATCTGCTTGCCGAAAAGGGTGTCCGGACGCTGCGCGAAGCGCGCGAGGCGGCCGAGAAGTCGTATTACTCGAGGATCCGGTATTGATCGACTCTCGCGCGGATTCGCGAACCCTGGGGACGCCGCTGCCGGGTCGTGAGCGCCGGGCGAGCCGAATCGATCGGCGACTCGCACGCCGGGGCGTGCGGTGAGCGGCGGCAACGCCTTCTCCCGGCAGCTCGGCCGCTACTACGGCTTCTACACCGGCGGTTTTCTGCTGTTCGTCGCGCTGCTCGCCGTCGGCGAGTACCTCGGCATGTCGCAGGCGGCGATCGGCCACGTCTTCCTGTTCGCGACCATCGCGATCTACGCGACGATCGGGGTGATGAGTCGCACCTCGGACGTCTCCGAGTACTATGTCGCCGGGCGCCGCGTGCCGGCCGTGTTCAACGGCATGGCCACCGCCGCCGACTGGATGAGCGCCGCCTCGTTCATCGGGCTCGCCGGCACGCTCTATTTCGCCGGCTTCGAGGGGCTCGCCTTCGTGACCGGGTGGACCGGCGGCTTCGTACTGGTCGCGCTGCTGCTCGCCCCCTATTTGCGCAAGTTCGGCCAGTACACCATTCCCGACTTCCTCGGCGCGCGCTACGAGGGCAACTTCGCCCGCCTGGTGGGGCTTGGCGCTGCGGTGCTGGCGAGCTTCGTCTATCTGGTCGCGCAGATCTACGGCGTCGGCCTCATCACCAGCCGCTTCGTCAGCGTCGAGTTCGAGATCGGACTCTTCATCGGGCTGGCCGGTATCCTGGTGTGCTCGTTTCTGGGCGGCATGCGCGCGGTGACGTGGACGCAGGTCGCCCAGTACGTGATCCTCATCATCGCCTATCTGGTGCCGGTCGTGATCCTGTCCTACAAGGTCACCGGCGTGCCGGTGCCGCAGGTGATGTACGGCACGGTACTCAGCCAGTTGTCGGAGAAGGAGTCCGAGCTCTTCGCCGATCCGGTCGAAGCATCGACGCGGACGCAATTCCGCTACCGGGCCGAGGACTATGCCGGCAAGATCGCCCACCTGCCCGAATCGCTCGAGGCCGAGCGGCGCGCGCTGATCGACCGGCTCAACGATCTGAGGCTCGAGAGCGCCCCGGCACGCGAGATCGCGCTCACCGAACGGGCGCTGCGCGACCTGCCGCGCACGCCCGAGGAGGCCCGCATGACCTGGGAGCGTGCGCGCCAGGCAGCGCTCGACCGATCACGGGCGCCTGCGCACCACGCGCAGGCGCACCCCGGCAAGACTCCCGAGGAGTCGCGCATCGCCCGGAACAATTTCCTCGCGCTGGTGTTCGTGCTGATGGTGGGTACGGCGGCGCTGCCGCACATCCTGATGCGCTACTACACCACTCCGGGTGTGGTCGAGGCGCGCAAATCGGTGCTGTGGTCGCTCTTCTTCATCTTCCTGCTCTATGTCACCGCGCCGGCCTACGCCGTGTTCGCGAAGTGGGAGGTCTACACCAACCTGATCGGCTCGAGCATTGCGGAGCTGCCGCAATGGGTCGCCTCGTGGGGCAAGGTCGGCATGGTGAAGATCGAGGACATCAACGGCGACGGCATCCTGCAACTCGCCGAACTCACGCTCAACACCGACGTGATCGTGCTCGCGACACCCGAGATCGCCGGGCTACCCTACGTCGTGGCCGGTCTCGTCGCTGCCGGCGGCCTCGCCGCGGCGCTGTCGACGGCCGACGGCCTTCTGCTGACGATCTCCAACGCGCTCTCCCACGACTTGTACTACAAGGTTATCAATCCGCGCGCCTCGACCCACCGCCGCCTCGTGATCTCGAAGTCGCAGCTCCTGGTCGTGGCCGTCGTCGCCGCCTGGGTCGCGTCGCTGCGTCCGGACAACATCCTCTTCATGGTCGGGCTCGCCTTCTCGATCGCCGCGGCGTCGTTCTTTCCGGCGCTCGTGCTGGGCATCTTCTGGAAGCGTGCCAACCGCCCGGGTGCCATCGCCGGCATGGTAGTGGGCCTCGGCGTCACCCTCTACTACGTGATCCGCACCCATTCCTTCTTCGGTGGCTCGATCGACAACGCCTGGTTCGGCATCAACCCGATCTCGAGCGGGCTGTTCGGCGTGCTCCTCGGTTTCGCCACCATCGTCGTCGTCAGCCTCCTCACCCCCGCGCCGCCCCAGGAGATCCAGGATCTCGTCGACTACGTCCGCTACCCGAGGCTCCCCTCCGACGACGTCGAGCCTCACACCCTACAGGCGGCGCTCGCCGGGGGGCCGCGACCGGGCGGGGGGGCACCCCGGGCCGGCCGCGCATCCGGGGGGGGGGGGCCCGCAGCCGGGGCCCCCGC
>JARFTX010000038.1:0-7370 GCA_029289265.1 Gammaproteobacteria bacterium | reverse complement strand
CCGGCGGCGCTCGCCGGTGACGGCGAGCGGGAAGGGGGGCGAGACGGCGGCGGCAGAATTGCGGGCGGTTGAGCGCGGATAGCCTGGGACCGAGCGCCGCTCGAGTCGCGCTGGCGGCCTCGCGCCGGACGCGCGCCTCGGGGTCTTTATGCGATTTGCGCGCAGATCGCGCGGGTTTACCCGAAGCCGCTTTCTGGTACAATGCCGCCCTTCCACGGAGAGGTGGATGAGTGGTTTAAGTCGCACGCCTGGAAAGCGTGTTTGGGATAACATCCCAACGCGGGTTCGAATCCCGCCCTCTCCGCCAAGTATATTTACAAATCAAGCGCTTAGGCGCTTTTTTTGTTTCATCGCGCAATGCGGCTTCAGATTTGCCGCTGTCGGCACGTCCCCGCTTGGTCGCCTCGCCTCGTCTCCATTAGGGCGCAAATGACCCAAGCCGGCCCGCAAGAGGGCGGCTCGTTCGACTGTGTGAAGTTGGCGGCGCCCCTTGCCGCGCACGGCTTGGCGCTTGATCTCGAGAGCCCGACGGTGGCTCATGTCGCTCGCCCGCGCGGAAGGCTTGGGCGAAGCAAGATTGCACCGAACAGGAACAGGTAGATGACGAAGGCAGCCGTCCACATGGTCGCTGCGATCATCACAGCCCAGTGACCGGGATGGTGAAAGGTGACGGCCAGGCGCACGAGCGCCGCTGCAAACACGAGCGTGCAGGCGATAAGCATCGGAGGCGGCAGACCCAGCGGTCGGCCGGTGTGGCGCAGGCTGACGCGCGTCATCAGGCCCAACATCATCATGCCCAGGCTGCCGAGGGTGAATGCGTGCACCCAGGCGGATTCGGGCACGACGCCGGTGAAGGCGGAAGCGGCTTTCAGCGCAAAGGCCGCAAGCAGCCAGGCGAATCCCAGGTGCATGACGAGGACCAGCGGCACGTCGGGCAGGCGCCAGCCTTTCCAGCGTGCAACGCGCCAGGTGTGGATGGCGAGGCAGGCCAGGGCGGCGGTGCCGGTCCAGGGCGCCGGTGCGTGCGCCAGGTCGAGCGTGGCGAGGAGGATGACCACGGCGACGGCAGCGACGTCCAGCTCCATGCGAAAGGGGGCCTGGTCCCCGCGGCCCTTCTCGCGCAGCGCGTTGCCGGTGAAGATCGGCGTGAGCACGCCGCCCTTGAGCACATACAGCACGACGATGGTGTAGACCGCGGCGCGAAGACCTGTGGCGGCCAGGCGGTAGTCGGCGCTGAGCACCCCCGCGTGGAACACAAGATTGGCGCAGAAGAGCGCCGCAAGAATCGGTAGCAGCAGCAGATAGAGCGGATTGGACGCGCGCAGCAGGCCGGGCGCGACCAGGAGAAACAGCGTCGGCAGCAGCAGGAGGTCGGCAAGGGCGACCAGCTGCGCGGACAGTCCCGGCAGGGCGAGGAAGGCGATGCGACCCGCCAGCCACAGCGCGGCGAGCAGGGCGAGGCCGCGGCCGTGGATCTCGTCGGTGCCTGCCCAACTCGGCAGGGCCGTGAGCACGATGCCGGCGATGATGGCTATGGAAAATCCGAAGATCATTTCATGGCCGTGCCACAGCCACAACGGCATGGCCGGGGACGGCGACGGCCATCCGCCCAGCAGGGCGCTGGCCCACAGCGTCACGAGCAGCGGCAGGTAGAGCGCGCCCAGCAGATAGAAGGGCCTGAATGCGCTCGCCCACAAGGGCGCGGAAAAGAAGAGGGCTTCCGGGCGGGACATGGGCAGGGCGGCTCGGTTGGGTGTGTCAGGGGGAATCATAGCGTCCCTTCTCCGTGAGCGGGATTCAGCGGCGCAAGCGAATGATCGGCCGTCGGCGCAGGCGTGCGCCCCCCCACGATGGGGGGGCGCAAGGCCCTCCCGTTTTGCGTTAATGCAGCTCACGCGGCGCAAGCCGTGCGTCGCTGGGGCACCGGTTCCGGTCGAACTCGACGCGCTGGGGTTTGGCTAGTTAGTTGAAACATGAAACATTCGCACTTAAAGAAGGTCCGTGCGCCGGCCTCGGGCCCGGGCGTGCGGACGGAGGAGACCTGAGATGCGCATCGTCTGTATCGGTGGCGGGCCCGCGGGGCTGTATTTCGCGATCCTGATGAAGAAGCTGAACCCGACGCACGAGATTCGCGTGATCGAACGCAACCGTCCGTACGACACGTTCGGCTGGGGCGTCGTGTTCTCGGACGCGACGATGGACAACATGCGGGCGTGGGACCCGGAGACCGCCGATGCGATCCAGCTCGCGTTCAACCATTGGGACGACATCGAGCTCCACTTCAAGGGGCGTACGATCCGCAGCGGCGGCCACGGCTTCGTCGGCATCGGCCGCAAGAAGATGCTCAACATCCTGCAGGCGCGTGCCGAAGCGCTCGGCGTGGAGCTCGTGTTCGACCGCGAGGTCGAGTCGGACGCCGAGTTTCCCGACGCCGACCTGGTGATCGCCTCCGACGGCATCAATTCGCGCATCCGCAACAAGTATGCGGAGGTGTTCCGCCCGGACATCGTCACGCGGCCCAACCGCTACATCTGGCTCGGCACGACGAAGCTCTTCGACGCCTTCACGTTCTATTTCGAGAAGACCGAGCACGGCTGGTTTCAGGCGCACGTCTACAAGTTCGACGACAAGACGACGACCTTCATCGTCGAATGTCCCGAGCACGTGTGGAAGGCGCACGGCCTCGACGTCGCCGACCAGGAGCAGTCGATCGCGTTCTGCGAGCGGCTCTTCGGCAAGCACCTCGATGGCCACCGGCTGATGACCAACTCGCGCCACCTGCGCGGCTCGGCCTGGCTCAACTTCCAGCGGGTCAAGTGCGAGCAGTGGCATCACTTCAACGGCAGGAGCCACGTCGTGCTGATGGGCGACGCGGTGCACACCGCACACTTCGCGATCGGCTCGGGCACGAAGCTCGCCCTCGAGGACGCGATCGAGCTCACGCGCCTGTTCCGTGACGAGGGTGACACGCGCGACCACATTCCGGAGGTGCTCGCGCGCTATCAGGCCGCGCGCAATATCGACGTGCTGCGCCTGCAGAACGCCGCGTGGAACGCGATGGAGTGGTTCGAGGTCTGCGGCGCGCGCTACTGCGATACGCTCGAGCCGGAGCAGTTCATGTACTCGATGCTGACGCGCTCGCAACGCATTTCGCACGAGAATCTGCGCCTGCGCGATGCGGGCTGGCTCGAAGGCTACGAGCGCTGGCTGGCGCGCCAGGCCGGGGTGCCGGTCGCCGACGACGCGGCGGCCCCTCCACCGATGTTCACGCCATTCAGTCTGCGCGGACTGACGCTTGCGAACCGTATCGTGATGTCGCCGATGGCGATGTACTCGGCCGAGGACGGCATGCCGAACGATTTCCATCTCGTGCACTTCGGCGCGCGTGCGCTGGGCGGGGCGGGGCTGCTGTACACCGAGATGACCTGCGTGGCGCCCGATGCGCGCATCACGCCGGGCTGCGCCGGGATGTACAAGCCCGAGCATGTGAACGCCTGGAAGCGCATCGTCGATTTCGTGCATGACAACTCGGACGCGAAGATCGGCATGCAGCTCGGCCATGCCGGCCGCAAGGGCGCGACGAAGCTCGCCTGGGATGGCATGGACGAGCCGCTCGAAGCCGGTGCGTGGGAGCTGATCTCCGCTTCGGCGCTGCCCTACCTGCCGCACTCGCAGGTGCCGCGCGCGATGACACGCGACGACCTGGCGCGCGTGCGCAACGAGTTCGTGCGCGCGACGCGGTTGGCGGCCGAGGCCGGCTTCGACATCCTGGAGCTGCACTGCGCGCACGGCTACCTGCTGTCGAGCTTCCTGTCGCCGCTGACGAACCGCCGCACCGACGAGTTCGGTGGCGCGGTCGGGAACCGTGCGCGCTTCCCGCTCGAAGTGTTTCGTGCGATGCGCGCGGTGTGGCCGGCCGATCGTCCGATGTCGGTGCGGCTGTCGTGCCACGACTGGTTCCCCGGTGGCAATACCGGTGACGACGCGGTCGCCATCGCGCGGCTCTTCAAGGAGGCCGGCGCCGACATCATCGACTGCTCCTCGGGTCAGGTGTGGAAGGGCGACCAGCCGGTCTACGGCCGTATGTACCAGACGCCGTTCGCCGATCGCATCCGCAACGAGGTCGGCATCGCGACGCTCGCGGTGGGCGCGATCTCCGAGGCCGACCACGCCAACAGCATTATCGCCGCGGGCCGCGCGGACCTCGTCGCGCTGGCGCGGCCGCACCTCGCCGATCCTGCCTGGACGCTGCACGAGGCGGCCAAGATCGGCTTCGGCGGGGTGACGTGGCCGAAGCAGTATCGCTCCGCCCGCGGCCAGTACGAGACGAACCTGCAGCGCGCCGCAGCGGTCGCGGCATCCGCCCGATGAGCCGAACCACGGGAACAAGACGATGACAAGCACCCCCGACCACAGCAGGGAAAACGCCGCGCCGCTCGCCGGTCGGCACGCGCTGGTGACCGGCGCCGGCAGCGGCATCGGCCGCGCCTGCGCGATCGAGCTCGCACGGCTCGGCGCGACGCTGACGCTCGTCGGTCGTCGCGGCGCCGCGCTCGAGGCAACCGGTGCCGAGCTCGCCGGCGCGGGCCACGGCCTGGCGGTCGCCGACATCACCGACTTCGCCGCGGTGCGCGCGGCGTTCGACGCCGCGGCCGACTTGCGCGGCCCGGTCGCGATTCTCGTGAACAACGCGGGTGCGGCGAAAAGTGCGCCCTTTGGCGGCACCGACCCCGAGTTGTGGAACGAGATGCTCGCCGTCAATCTGACCGGCACCTACAACTGCACGCACGCGGCGCTCGCGGGCATGCAGGCGGCGGGTTGGGGGCGGATCGTGAATATCGCGAGCACGGCCGGGCTCACGGGCTACGCCTACGTCGCCGCGTACTGCGCCGCCAAGCACGGCGTCGTCGGGCTCACGCGCGCGCTGGCGCTGGAAGTGGCGAAGCAGGGGATCACCGTCAACGCGGTGTGCCCGGGCTACACCGACACCGCGCTGATCGAAGGCGCTGTCGACAACATCGTCGCGAAGACCGGCCGCAGTACCGACGACGCGAAAGCGGCCCTCGCCGCGCGCAATCCGCAGGGCCGGCTGCTCCAGCCCGCGGACGTCGCCGCCACGGTCGGCTGGCTGTGCCTGCCGACGAGCGACGCGATCCACGGTCAGTCGATCGCGGTCGCGGGCGGCGAGGTGATGTGCGGCTGAGTTGTCGTAGACGAAGTTTCCATTAGCCAATTACGTGATGCCAGATTGAGTGCTGCGCGGTCGCTCCCTCCCCTTCAAGGGGAGGGCCGGGGTGGGGATGGGTTTAAGCAGACGTCGCGGAAACCCATCCCCCTCCTGACCTCCCCCTTGAAGGGGGAGGAACAAGGTTCCCGAGCAGAGCTCATCGCCACAACCAACAGGAGACCACAATGGCCGAACTGTCGATGCAGGACCACAAGCGCCCGTTCAGGGATTACGCGGCGCGTCACTTCCGCTGGGAGTGTTCGGACGACGGGCGGGTCGCGACGATCACGCTGAACCGGCCGGAGAAGAAGAACCCGCTGACCTTCGACTCGTACGCCGAGCTGCGCGACCTGTTCCGCGGCCTCGCCTATGCGAGCGACGTGCGCGCGGTGGTGATCCACGGCGCCGGCGGCAACTTCTGTTCTGGCGGCGATGTGTTCGAGATCATCGAGCCGCTCACCAAGATGACGATGCCTGAGCTGCTCGCCTTCACGCGCATGACCGGCGACCTCGTCAAGGCGATGCGGCGCGCCCCGCAGCCGGTCATCGCCGCGATCGACGGCATCTGCGCCGGCGCCGGGGCGATGATCGCGCTCGCGTCGGACTTCCGTCTGGGCACCGCGGAGGCGAGGACCGCCTACCTGTTCACGCGCGTGGGCCTGGCCGGCGCCGACATGGGCGCCTGCGGGCTGCTGCCGCGCGTCGTCGGGCAGGGCAAGGCGACCGATCTGCTGATGACCGGCCGCGCGATGGGGGCCGACGAGGCGCTCGCGTGCGGCTTCTTCAGTGCGGTGCATGCGCCGGCCGACTTGCTCGACAGGGCGCAGGCGCTGGCGAGGAGTCTCGCCGACGGGCCGTGGTTCGCACACACGATGACCAAGACAATGCTGAACCAGGAGTGGGCGATGGGTATCGACGAGATGATCGAGTCCGAAGCCCAGGCCCAGGCGATCTGCATGATGACCGGCGATTTCGCGCGTGCGTTCCAGGCGTTCGCGGCGAAGGAAAAGCCGAAGTTCGAAGGCTGCTGAGGCCATGGACCGCAAGATCCTCGACCTGCCGTTCTTCGATGCGGCGCACCGCGTGCTCTCGGACGCGATTCTCGACTGGGCGGCCGCCCTGCCGCCGATCGACCACCACGACACCGACGCCGCCTGCCGCCGTCTCGTCGCCGCGCTCGGCCGCGCCGGCCTGCTGCGCTACTGCGTGCCCGCGGCGTTCGGCGGCGCGCTGCCGGAACTCGACTCGCGCGCGCTCTGCATCGCGCGCGAGACGCTCGCGTACCACGACGGCCTCGCCGACTTTGCGTTCGCGATGCAGGGGCTGGGTTCCGGAGCGATCACGCTGGCGGGCTCCGACGCGCTCAAGCGCCGGGTGCTGCCGAAGATCGCGTCAGGCGAATGGATCGCCGCGTTCGCGCTGACCGAGCCCGAAGCCGGTTCCGACGTTGCCGCGATCTCCACGACCGCGCGGCGGGACGGCGACCACTACGTGCTCGACGGCGAGAAGACGTGGATCTCGAACGGAGGCATCGCCGACGTCTATTGCGTCTTCGCACGCACCGGCGACGCGCCCGGCACCCGCGGGCTGTCGGCCTTCGTCGTGCAGCCCGACATGCCCGGTTTCGAGGTCGTCGAGCGTCTTGACGTCATCGCACCGCATCCACTGGCGCGGCTGCGTTTCGATGGGCTGCGCGTGCCGGTCGAATACCGCCTCGGCCCTTCGGGCGAGGGCTTCAAGATCGCCATGCGCACGCTCGACATTTTCCGCGCGTCGGTCGCCGCGGCCGCGCTCGGCTTTGCCCGACGCGCACTCGACGAGGCGCTCGCACACGCGAGGAGCCGTGCGATGTTCGGCCACACGCTCGCCGACTTCCAGCTCACGCAGGCGAAGCTCGGCGAGATGGCCACCGACATCGACGCCGCGGCGCTGCTGACCGCACGCGCCGCGTGGCAGCGCGACGTCGCGAAGAAGCCGACGACGTGCGAGGCGGCGATGGCGAAGATGACCGCGACCGAGAACGCTCAGCGCGTCATCGACGCCGCGGTGCAGATGCACGGCGGTCAAGGCGTGAGGGTGGGCGTCAAGGTCGAGTCGCTGTACCGCGAGATCCGCGCGCTGCGAATCTACGAAGGGGCGACCG
>JARFTX010000001.1:85848-326324 GCA_029289265.1 Gammaproteobacteria bacterium | reverse complement strand
GCAATCGTGAATTGCTTGCAATCAATGGCTTACGCAAAAAAGTGTCGAACTCGGGGGGTCACGGTCCTCCGCCGCACCGTATGCGAGATAGTGCCGCAGCGGGACCACATCGGCGGCGGACACATCGGGATAGGTTTCGAGATACCAGGTCGGATCCAACAAGCCGGATCGGCGGACGAGTTCGGACTCGCGCACATTGCGCGGGGCACCCGCGGACTTGCTCAGTCGTTGCCGGGCTGCGCGCCAACCCCTCGCGGCGAACTCGCGCATCGAATGCAAGGCTTGTCTCATCCCAATCTTCCGGTTCGCTCGCGACGAACAGGCTCCACCCGCCCTCACGCAGCCTGTCGCACGCGCTGCGATCGACGGGCTCGCGTCTCGCAGCTAGACCGGATCGCGGCCCTCGTCGCGCCCGAACTTGACGTAATGCAGCAGCGGATTCAGACCGCTCCGCGCCACATCGGGGTTCGCGCGCAGGTAATACGCCGTGTCGAACCCATTGCAGGGGTTGCGCGACTCCTTCCAGCCGAAGCGCAGATAGTGCTCGATCGGGTCCATGCCGGCAGCACGCACGTCCGGATAGGTATTGAGATACCACTCGCGGTCGAACAGGCCCGAGCCCTCGATGATGGAGACCTGATCGCGGAGCTTGCGCGTAGCCTTGCTGCGTTTGAGCAGCTTCTTTGCGGGTCCGAGAAGCAGCCGGAAACCGCCGCGCCGATTCTTACCGTCGTTGCCCTCCAATTCGGCCTTGCCCGACGCACCATTGCCAGGCCTGCCGACCTCGACCGCGGTCGGCGTCTCGACCGCCCCGGACGAATTCGCCCCACTCGCCGTAACCCCGCCCTTCAGCCGATCCAGCTCCGCGGTCAAGTCACGGTTGGCCAGGTAGTAGGCTTCGAGCTCCTCCTGCACCTGGTGCAACTGCAGCAACAGCAGCTCATTCTCCTGCGCAAGTTCTTCCTGACCGGACGCCTGTTGAGACGCTGCCTGCCGCTTCAGCTCGACCAGGGCCTTTCTCTCCTTGTCGAGTTCCGCCGCAAGCTTGTCCTTGTCCCGACTCAGGGCTTCGAGGGCGGCTGCCGCCTTCTTCTGCTCCGCGCCGAGCGCCTCGACCTTTCTGGCGAGTTCAGCTTTCTCTGCTTCGAAGCGCGCCCCGGCCTCCTTGGCCTCCAAATACACGCGCTCGAGTTCCTCCTGCACCTGGTGTAGCTGCAGGACGAGCAGTTCGTTCTCTTGCGCCACGTCCTCTCGTGCCGCTGTCAGGCTTTCGACTTCGCGCTGCAGCTCGGCCCGTACCTGCTCTACGCGCGCAAGCTCTGCGGCCGAAGCCGCAATCTGCTCGTTCAGCCGGGCGAGTTCTTCGAGCGCGCCGGGCAAACCCGCCGCACTGCGTTGCGACTCCAGCAACCGGAACAGCGCGTCCTCGCCCGGCGCCTCGACGCCATGGCGAAAGATCGGCTCGCCGCAAGGCAGCCACGAAGCCGCCTCGAGAGCCTCGAAGGCGTCCCAGTACTGCGGCGCGGCCCACTCGAAGAGCTTGGCCAATGCCGGATCGGGGTTTGTGCCGGCGGCAACGGGGTCCGCGTCGGCACCCGTGGCATCCACCCCCGCCACGCCGAGCATGGCCAGCACTTGCGACCCCGTCACGCGCTCGGCATTGACGAGCACGATCGGCCGAGCCGCCGAGCGCCGGAGTCGGAGCAGCTTGCGCTGGGCAGCCAGCCACCGCGCCAACTGCTCCCTAAGCTCGATTTCCTGCTCGGCCAGCTCACCCACCCGGCCCCACGGGGCCACGTAGAGCCATACCTGCGCGTCATCGGTCGTCTCGGCCGATCCGAGGGCCTCCAGGAACGTCTCGGGCGCGCACCAGACCGCCTGCACGCCATCCCCTTCCATACCGAGCCAGCGCTCGCACACCTCCCGGGGCAACCCGGATACCACAATACTCATGCCTTGTCCTCGACTGGTCGCACCCAGCGCCATCGTTCTACCCAACCCCTGAACCGCAGCAGGATCACTGCCGGTCCAGTTCGAAATTCAGTGCCTTCCGCGCCTCATACAAGGCGCGATCATGACTCAAGTTGGCGTGATTCGCCTCGTGTATCTCATCAGCCTCGCCATGGCCCCAGTCCGGATGCTCGTGGCGGATGATCACGTCGTCGAAATACGTCTGCCGGCCCAGCCGATAGGCCACCTCCATGAACTCGCGGTCGCACCAGGTCGAGCGGTAGCCGGGATAGTAGATGTACCCGAAACGCTCGTAATACTTGCGACCCAGGATGCAAAGCGTATTCAGCCGACTCCCCTGATACCCGTCATTGAAGAACAGCACGCCATCCGTGTCGGGGTAGTGCTCGGCCATCCGCTTCCGAATGATCTCGTCGTAGCCGAGCACATGCGGGATCATGTCGTCCGAGGCCAGTACCAGAATGTCCCACGGCAGCAGCTTGTCGATGTCACGGTTGACCGCCGAAATCTTCCCCTCCGGCCTTCCGCTGCATACACGAACGTTGGGAAAGGATTCGAGAAACGAAACCAACGCTCGATCATGCATCCCGGCATCATCATCATCGATCGTGATGACGAACTGCATTTGCCGGAAGGACTTGGCAAAGGCCACATACTTCTTGAATGCACCGAGAAAACGCGCTGACCGCCCCCGCGTCGGGAACTTGACCAGAACATTCATCCCATTCGACGCGGAAAGACCGTCCCGCACGAGAACTCAGTGCAACGCTGCCAAAGCAGCCTCCGGAGCCTTGTCCAACACCTTGAGCAAGGCCTTGGCTGCCCCAGTGGGGCTGCGCTTGCCTTGTTCCCAATTCCGGATGGTCTCCAACGGCACATCGATGCGCGCAGAAAACTCGGCCTGGCTCAATCCGAGGCGTTTGCGAACACGACGCGCGAACTTGGCGGCATCCTGCATGGCCTCGGATTCGTCGGCTGCCGCCTGCCTGGCAATATCTTCTTCGGTGGTGGCATCCACACCCTCTGGATCAATCCAGCCTGAAGCCAAGGACGAGGCATCGGCCGGATCAATCTTCACGCGTACAGTCTTCATAGTAGGCAACCTCGCGCTGGTTGGCTTGGCGGGCCGAGATGATTCGAATAGTGTCATGGCGGACGGTATGCAGCACGACAAAGACTCTACCATCAAGCTTGCCCATCAGTTGATAGCGACCCTTGCCATTGTTTCAGCCGAAGGTCGTCAATCGACTTCACATCCCGGCATCCCATCCTTCTAGCTGCCCTGAATGCGTTATCAGCATACATCTGCAACGGCCGCTGCTCGTAAAGCAGCAGATACATCTGCATTGCCCCAGAAAAGTCGCCGTCACGGAATAACTGGTTCGCCTCGCCCACAGTGATGCTTGACTCGCGCAGTCGTCGTTGCAGCGCGAGCTGAGATCCGACGATGCACAGGTCCTCAATAGTCAGTTCTGCGCTGCCCCCACCCGGAAGTTCGACCACTTCCACCTGCAGCTTCAGTGCCGAATGAGCGCTGTTGAACTGCCTGACCAGCTTGAATGTTTGTGGTACTCCAGGGATCAGCTTCGTACGTTGGCTCGTCCCTTCGTAGTCCCCGATGTCATGCCGCGCCAGAGTAACATTCACCGACATTGCGTGGTCGGCCTGGATGCGCAGCGCGCCGATGAATTCCTCCCCGGCGACGACCGGCTGGTCGAACACGGCCACCCAGAGTCTCTGCTTTGCCTCAGAATGGGTGTAACGCCACTGGTTCGGTGCGATCTGCGAATAGTCAGGGCATACATGGACACGGAATGTCGCCTTGCCCACAGAAGACCAAATCGCATTTCGTGCAGATACAGGCAATTGCCCCAACTCGCCAGACACTTTGACCGAGTCACCATCACCTTTCTTGGGTACGATTTCCGCAGCTACAGCTGAGGTGCGATGTGCGGGCTTCGGCGCAAACTTAATCGACTGCAGTACCAACTCGCGTAGCTGGCACTCGCCCGGATCTTCCACGAACGCGATCAGGTTGCCCCAACTGCCACTGACGTCAATGTCGGGAGCATAGCGAATCAGTCGGCGCCAGTCGTGCGCCAAGCCGTAGCGCTCAATCGGCAGCCATTCGCTCACATACACGCTGTATCCTCTGGCAACTAGGCTGCTGGCTAGATCATGCGCCGAGTAACCGTTCTGTAGAGTCTTAGCGTCTTCGAATTCGCAGAGCACAACATCAGGCTGGTCTGCGGCCCAGTCGAAGCCGTCCAGTACGAACTTGTCGTGCCCCTCGACATCGACCTTGAGGAAATCTACGTGTGCGATATGCTTAAGTCGGCAGTACTCAGCGAGCGCTATGGTCTCCACCTCGCATATTGGCTTGTGCCCAGCGGTAAAAGCCGAGAGACTACTGATGCCGGTGCTCTCTTCGCTGGCGAAGAACGCGAGCTTCTGACCTCCTGTGTCCGAAACTGCCTGCGCGTTAATGTGTAGGCACGGATAGTAAGGGCTTAGCTCCTCCAGGCGCTTTCTATTGGCTGGATCGGGTTCGAACGCATGAACAGTCCAGCCCCTGCCCAGAAAAACATCGGCACTCTGACCGATATTGGCGCCGACATCGATCATGATCCGGCCCCGCTGGCCGAAATATCTTGCGACCACGTCGGTTTCCTCGAGTTGCCCGTAATGACGCCGATCCAGGTCACCGAACACCACTCCAGGTACATCGCGCCGAAACCGATCTCTTGCCTCCAGACGCTCAAAGAACAACTGGGCTACGCGCCGATTGGGTGCAAGGTCAGACTCGACGATGTTCACGACGGCATCCGCGAAGCGCTCAGCAGCCGTCGGCCCACCAGGCGCATAGCCGGTGTGGTGTATCAGAAACGGAAGCGCTCGAGCTCGAAAATCTACCCCGGCTACCACATCCGACCTCACCTTATTCAGCGCTTGCACCAGTTCAATTTCGGTCGTAGCGATATCGAAGGCACCCATAGGCCCCTTGAACTTCTCAACCTTCTCCCCATGCGGATTAAAGTAGATCACCGGCTTGCCACTTGCCAGAGCCTCCAAGATCCCGGTCGCGAAGCGGCTGACGAACACGGTACAACAATCTATGAGTTCGTACTGAGACTGCTCGGACACCGGCAAATCACCTAGCTGCCCGTTATCCATTGGGTGCTGAGTAATCACCCAGTCCCAACCGGCGTTCTCGAACGCCCTACTTGCCGCTGCGACGAAAGCGCTCCTGCACTCCTCCAACGCCCCGTAGGTAAAGTTCACGTTCAGCACCGCACGTGGCCGGGATGGAAACTGGGGTTGCTTTCTCGCCAGGGCCTCGATCACCGGAAGACCAATGACAAACGTCGAGCGGTCTTCGAAGTATTGGGCATCGTCCTGACCGGCGAGGAACACAGTGTCGCAGCGTCTATAAGGCAAATAGCGCGGCTCGTTAAAATCAATCCGCAAAAAATCATTGATGCCCTCAATCATGCAAACCGAGCGTTGGCCAAGCAGGCTGCGATACTCTAAAGCCTCGCGGAAATCATCATTGAAATCGTTGAAGGTAATCACCAGCCTGGCAGTGGAAAGCCAGTCCGAGCCGTAGGGTGGTCTGTCGATCCTTAGATATGTGGTCCGCCACAGCAGTCGGCGGTCATCGGCACTGACCGGCCGCTTGCCACCTGCCGCAAACGC
The DNA here is from genome assembly GCA_029289265.1 of Gammaproteobacteria bacterium. Taxonomy (GTDB): domain Bacteria; phylum Pseudomonadota; class Gammaproteobacteria; order Burkholderiales; family Rhodocyclaceae; genus JARFTX01. The sequence goes on along the minus strand of JARFTX010000001.1, from coordinate 320,657 downwards.
AGAGTTGTCGACCACCACGCATGGGTAACCGCGCAGAGCCAACTGCTTCGCAAAAGCAGCCGCATTTCTGAAATGATAATCGACTTGACAAATAATGACGACCCTGTCCTTCAGGCGACTCGCCACCTCTGAGGGCCGCAGTCCTTCCGGCAATACAGCTTGGGAGTCATAGTAACTTGGACGCTCTAGGAGGCCATGCTGTCTGGACAATTGCATAAATACTTCTGGAGAGTCAGACCAATTCTCATTCTGAAACGCGCAAAGAAATCGAATACCCGCCCGATTATCTCCATCGGGTGGGCGCACGGCTAGGCTCTGAATTCTCTGCCATAGGTTATTTAGTAGAGCCACAGACTCTCTAACGTTCCCTTCCGCACTGTACACTGCTCTCTTTACAATGGTATCGAGAAGCGTGGCCATGCCTTGGGAAATCGCTGATGACAAATTATCCAATAGGTTACGCTGCTTTGCTTGCTCAATCCAATCCGCAAATGCAAAACATATACCTGCAACATGGCGAGCCGTTACCTTAGATGTTATAGAGGATGGGTTCCAGCGGTAGAAGTAAAGACATCTATTTACCGAGACGACACTCCTAACATTGAACATTATCCTGCTTAAGGTAATGATGTCCTCGTGCAGCAAATTCCGCGGCATCGCAAATACAAGTTCATCCAGCAGTGATTTCCGTATTAGTCGCCCACACATCGTGAAAGATGACTTCCCGGATAGAATAATGCGAAGCCGCTCGTGATAATCAGTGGGTAAAGCTTTACCCTGCAAATCCCACTTGTCGTAGGAATGAGTGACTTCGTTGAATCTGAAAAAATTCGATATCACTATGTCCGCGTTAGTCCGCAACGCCTGAATTCGAAGGCTTTCGATCGCGTCAGTTGTCAGAAAATCGTCGCCATCCACAAATACGATGTAGTCCCCCACGGCCGCCCTCGCCCCCGTCTTTCTTGCGTCATTGGGTCCAAGGTTCTCGGGGTGCCTGATCACCCGTATGCGCGACTCTCGATACTCAAAATCGTTGACTGCCGCAATCGTCTCCATCTCAGTCGAACAGTCATCGACAAGGATAATTTCGTACTCATCGGGACGAAGTGTTTGCGCCAACAGAGATTTCAAGCATTGCGCTAGGTGCTCCCTGCTCTTGTTAAAGACCGTTACTACAATAGTGATATACATGATATTTGCGCCAGCATTCTGTTAATCAGCATGTCCACAACTTTTTGGTGGTGAAGCTACTAGGATTTTCGTATGCAAAGTCACGGTTCGGTAGACCGAGAGGCCTAAATTCACTGGGAAGCCTGAGATACGGCACGGACACCATTGGCGAGAAGGTCAGTAGCCATCAAGATCGGCTAAGAAGTTTCAAACAAACGCCCTCCGATCCCACCATCAAACGCGACACACGCTCCATGCATGAAGTTCATGCCATCCTGGACTATGGTGAGCGCCAAGCGGGATACTTGACGAGGTTGAGCCAAACACCCGCTCGGGTGGCAATCAGCCAATCGTCTAAAGAGATCTTCCCTGCCCCCAAATCCAGCTACGAGCATGTCGGTTTCGACTGCTGCAGGCTCGATGGCGTTGACGCGTATGCGCGGGCCGAGGTCTACCGCCATCGCACGGGTCATCCCGCTAAGCGCTGCCTTGCTCGTCGCGTACGCAACGAAATCCCGCTTGGTCAGTTTCGCGTGGATACTGCTGATATTCACGACGCATCCGCCTACGGCCTCCATCTCCGCCAGGAATGCTTGCACCCAAAGAAACGGAGCAAGAAGGTTCACATTAAGGGTGTCGCGCCAGGCCTGGCGAGTGAGTGAGTCGACGCCGCCGAGTATCTGTACCGCCGCATTGTTGATCAGAGCGTGAAGCCCCCCGCCCTGCAACAGCCTTCGAATTTCATCGAAAATCTGATCAGCGTATGCCGCATCCTCGACAGTACGGGCGAGGTCGGCCTGGATGAAATGGTCACACTCCAGTTCGGCCGGTTGGTTTGCAATGTCGGTCGCAATGACGCGGTATCCCGCCTGATGGAATTCGGCAACGAGCGCGCGCCCGATGCCGCCGGCAGCACCGGTGATCACTGCAAAACGGGGGGCAGTCTCGCTCATGACTTGTGTACGCCCAGGAACTCCATCAGCTTGCCGATTGCGATCTCACTGGTACGGGCCACGGCGTCGGCGGTGTTGGATGCGTTGTGCGAACCGAAGACACAGCGCGGATGGCTGCGTAGGTACGAGTTCATCGGCAGCGGCTCCACTTCGAAGACGTCCAGCGCAGCCGAGTACACGCGCCCGCTTTGAAGCGCCTCCACCAATGCCGGTTCGTCGATCACGGGGCCGCGGCCCACATTCACCACGCGCACGCCGGGTTTCACCCGAGCAAGCACCTCGGCGTTCAGCATGTGTCGGCTGCTGTCCGTCAGGGCGCAGTTCACGACGATGAAATCGGCTTCATCGATCCGTTGTGGCCACGTGGCCATCTGCACGGCGGCGAGTTCGGGCGCCGGTTTGGCGAAGGGGTCGTACGCAACGATCTTCATGTCCGCTGCCAGCAGGCGTCGGGCGGTGTTGCGGCCGATGTCGCCGAATCCCACGAGGGCGACCGTCTTGCCGGCGAGCGAGATGCCGCGAGGCTTGGGCCATTCGCCGGCGCGCACACCCCGGTCGATTTCGAACGTCTCCCGGGCCAGCGCGATCACGTAACCGACGGCAATGTCGGCAACTTCGCCGCCGAACATGTTCGGTGTGTTGGTGATCGGAATGCCCAGTTCCTTGCAGGCCGCGAAGTCGACGTTGTCGACACCGATGCCCCACTTCACCGCGGCTTTGAGGCGGCCGGCCTTCGCCGCGGTGAAAACTTCCCGGTTGGCCGGGTCGTCGCCGATGATCCAGCCATCATGCTGCGGCACCAGCGCCTTGAGTTCCTCCACGGAGAGCGTCTGCACGACCTTGGGCGCGGTCAGCTCTGCACCGTAGCGGGCAAACAGGGATCGGAAGCTGTCGATCATGCCCAGCATGGGCGGGCAGGTGACGAGGATCTTCATGCGCCTTGCTCCTTGCCCTGCTCCTGGAGGAAGCGGGCTGCGACGACGGCGAAATCCCAGTCGGCGGGCGTATCGATGTCGATGGACTCGAAAAATGGTCCCTCGTACATCATCGGTTTCTTCCCGATGCGTGCGTTGGTCTTTGCGAAGCTCTCGGCGGTAAAGATGTACAGGTTGGAGTTCTCCTCGTACCAGGGCTCGAGATCCTGAGTGGGGATCAGGTTGTCGGGATCGTGGTTCACCGGGCTGCAGTCGGCGCGGTAGAAGCGGGTCTGGACCTTGTCGACGGTGAAGAGCGAATCCGCCCGACCCTCGGCCTGAGCCGCCCGGAATGCGGCGAGCGCGGCGCGGATGGTGTCGGCGCTCATCAGCGGATTGGTGGTGTGTGTCATCAGATAGAGGTCGGCCGGCACGTTCGCGACGTCGTCCGCCAGGACCAAATTCATGGAGACGGCATCACCGCAGATCTCGGGCTTGCGGTCACGGATCACAATGCGGTCGGTCTCCACAAGGCCATTCTCGGCGAGGATGTGGCGGGCGTCGGTGTTGATGACGACCTGGTCGATCTCCTGAACCTCGAGCAGTGTGTCGAGAATCCAGCGGAACAGCGGCTTGCCGCAGAATTCGCGGAAGTTCTTCCCTTTGACGCGCTGGCTGTTGGCCTTCATCGGCAGCAGGGCAACGATGCGGGGTCTTGAAATGGTCATGCAAACCTCGAATGGATGGTAGGGAGCGTTGCTCAATCTGGGTAAAAATACTTTTCCTTCTGCGCGCGCGACAGCATCCGGTGGCGGTGGTTGCCGCGGAATGATCCGGTGTACTGGCAGAATCGGTACTGCACGATCTCGAGCGCCTTTTGCCGCCACACGCCCGAACGCATCGCGGTGCGCCAATCGCGCCAGACGCTGCTTACGATATAGCGTGCCGCGTCGAACTCGTTCACGTGGACCTGGGGCATGATTCTTTGCAGGGCCAGCGCCTCGCGTTCGAAGCGGCGCCGCACCTGTTTCCAAGTCTCCGCGTGATAGTGGTAGACGCAGGCCTCGGCCACGTATCCGATGCGGCCGCCATCGCGGTGCAGGCGTTGAGCCAGCTCCATGTCCTCGAGACCGGTGACTTCCTCGTCGAAGCGATAGCGCTCCCAGGCTGCACGTGAGAGGGCCGAGTTTGCGTTGTTGCAGTAGAAGCCGTCCTGGGGGACGGCCGATTCGTCCGGAAAATACTTGGCAAAGATGCGACATTCGCTGAAGTGGCTGCCGTTTCCGCCGATCTGCTTGCCGTAGGCGTAGTCAATGACACCCTTACGAATCGGCTCGCACAGCGATTGGAGCCAGAGCCGATCGGTGGGAACGCAGTGCCCGCTGATCATGACCAGGATGTCGCCCCTGGCCGCCTCGCAGCCGAGATTGAGCGAACGGCCGAAGGAGAAATCCTCTCGCGCGATGTGAGTAATCACGCAGCCGTGGCGTTCGGCGATGGCAAGTGTCTCGTCGGTGGAGCCGGAGTCCACCAACACGGTCTCGACGTTGAATCCGTCGAGGTCCTGCTGCGTGACCGATGTGAGCAAGTCGTCGAGGTGACGTGCTTCATTCAGGGTGCGAATGACGATGCTTACGAGCATGGGTTCAGAAGGCTAGGATTTCCGGTTTGATGTGAAGCTGAAATCGGGGCTGCAGGTGGCGATAGACGGCGTGAATTTCGTCGAGACTGGTCGTATTGCAGTCGAACATATCCCAGTGGACGGGAACGACCTGCTCGATACCCAGTTCTTCGGCGAACTGAAAGGCCTCGCGTGGCGACATGTTGCCGACGATGCCGCGGCGGGCGCGGAAGAAGTTGTGCTCATTGACCGGAAGGACGGCGAGCGAAATCGGCGCAAGCCGGGCCAGCGCGTCGATCAGCTCCTGCTTGATGCAGGTGTCGCCGGCGAGATAGAGACGCTTGCCCTGAAACTCGAGCACGTAGCCGACGAACGAGAGCTGCCCGGACGCGTCCCGCAGGATCTCGAGGTGCGCCGCCGGCACGGCGCGAACCCGGAGGTCGGGGCCCAGCGCGATCCAATCCTCCTCTGCCGGGACGAGCCTGCCGCGAGCGATCCCCCACTCTTCCAGCAACCGCAATGCAGGCGGCGGGCCGATGAATCGCGCCGTGGGCGATGCCCCGGCCAATGGCGGCAAGGTGTGCGGGTCGCAGTGATCGAGGTGCTCGTGCGTCACAAGGATCCAGTCGGCATCCGAGGCCTGGCTCGGCGTGAACGGAATGGGCACGAGGCGAACCAGGTCCGGCGCGTCGAGCTCCTGAACCGAGTTCGAGAGATACGGATCGACGTAGATCGTGGCGCCCGGAAACGAGAGTTTCATGCCCGACTGTCCAAGCCACTGCACGGGAACCGATCGGACGGCGGATAGATGCGAAGGAGTCATCGGCAGAACAGCTTTCGGTAATCGACTTTCTCGAACACGGCACAGGCGCCGTCGAGTGTGGCATCAAGGATGCGGCGTCCGTCGCGCTCGAACTCCGCGCGCGCGACGCGAAACGACTCTTCGGCGCGGACCAGGTCGGGGTTGTCCCACTGCTGGCCGTGGCCGAAGTAGGCCTCGCTGAAATGATTGGGATCCGGGCCCTCGAGGATGCGCGTCTCGTTCGCCGCACCGCTGAATTGATAGCGATGATCGAGCCCGATCAACACGACCTCGGAGAAGCCGAGGAAATGGGCGAGCTGCAACGCGACGTGCGTGACGCTCCAGCCCTCATGAACACCTTGGGCGGGATCCCTGCTGAAGCGCGCGGGGGGAGATGCGGTATCGACCAGGTAGGTGAGTGCGTCCTCTTCGATCCGCCCGGCGGCCGCTGTACGGCCGATGAACTTGACGCAGTTCAGCTGCCGGATCTCCACCTGCGATTGCTCGACCACCTTCGGATTGACGGCAACGTAGTAGCGCGGATAGAAGTTGAAGCTCCGCAAGCCCAGGAAGATCTTGTTCAGCCCGATTGCGAGCTCATGACGGAGGAAGCTCAGGTCCATGCGATTGAGCGACGGGCCGTTCGCGACGAGGACGCAACGCGCACCACGATGGCGGTCGCGGAGGAGCTCAATGCGGCCCATGACCTTCATCCCCGGGAACTCGCTCGAGCAGCGCCGCCCGATTGCGCGCATCCACGATGCGGAAACCGTTTTCGAGGAGGTAAGGCACGGCGAGCGTACCCTTTGCGGTCCACTTGCCCTCTTCGAGCCAGGTATCGTCGACACAGACGAGCCCGTGTTGGGAGAGCTTGACTGCCACGGATTGCGCGCAGTCGAGGTGCATCCGGTGGCATTCCTGGTCGTCGATGGGATGCCCAAGGAACTTCGTGTATCGGCTCTGGCGCAGTTCGCTGTGATGGCCGTGGTCAAAATCGTAGGCGTCGAGGAAGACAAAATCGAGATTACCCGCGTAGTCTCGCAGGTAGTCCTCGCCCTTCATCGTGACCGCCTCGAAAGGCACGCCGAGCTGGCTGAACGTATCGGTGGCCATCCGCGTGTTGTGCGGGTCCATGTCCACGGTGATGAAGTGGATACCCCCGTTCCGGCAGAACTCGGCGAGCTTTCTCGTCGATCCCTGACCCGGGACGTTCTCACGCGTCGTGCCGATCTCAACGAGTACCGGCATCCGGTCACCGAGCGCGGCCTTGAGTGAGTCGAGGTGGCGTCGCAAGCGTGCAAGAAGCAGTTCATGGCCATGCTCGGCCCTTGCCTGCCCGGCTTCGCGAATTTTTCGATACGACTCACCCATCGCCCGGATCGCCTGGTCGCTGAGCTTGCCGGTCGTATCCCCTCGAAGCGAATGCTGGACGATCACATCCATCGCTTCTTCGGGTTTGCTCAGGGCGAGAAGGCGACCTATCAGGGTCGCACGCAATGCGTCACTGACCTCGGCCGCCGATTCGGCGGCGACCTTGAGGAAGTGCAACGCCGTGAGGTTGTCCTTAAGCTCCCGGAACCGATCGGAAATCAATACGAGGAGTCTTATGCGCTCATTTGCGCCGAAGGTCGGATCCGCCAGCACGTTGTCGATGTGCTCATGCACGTCCTCGGCAGCGAGGCACTTGTCCGCAATCTCGACCAACCAAGGCGGCGCAACGGGCGCCTCGGCCTGCGTCGCGAGCTGCCGGGCGACTGTAGTCCTGCGGGATTTCAGCTCGGTCGCCGCACTGTCCATTCGGACCTTCAGCCACAGGCGCGCTTCCGAGTGTGGGGTCCCGATCGCGATCGCGTCGTGAAAATGGCGACCTGCCTTCTCTGAGTGCCCACATACCATTGCGACGCGCCCCAGCGTGTCGTGCACGCCGGCGATGAGCACCTGACTGAGCAGCTTGCGGTCGCATCCCCACTGGAGCGCAAGCTTTGCCATTTGCCGCGCGCTGACGAGGGTCCCGCGCTGTTGATGGCCGACCGCCGCGAGCAATGCAAGCTTTGCGCGATCGGGGTGATGTTCCAGTGCGCTGGGCTCCAGTTGGGCCAAGCTGTTCCATTCACCGAATTGCCACTGCGTTCTCGTGCGCTCGAGCAAGTCGGCGTCGTGGGCGACGAGATGCGTTCCAGCGGGGGCGACAGCCAAGCCCTCGCTGGGTAGGTTTTCCGTGGTTGAAGCTTTGCCACTACCGCTCTGCGGCGCAACATCGCGTTGTGGCGCGAGCTTTGCCTTCGATCGCCGAACGCGTGTAGGGCCGGGCTTCTGATTCACAGGCCCGGCTCCCGCAAGAGGAGGTCCTTGATCAGCTCGATCTGCCCCTCGGCCTTGACGAACTCCTCCTGCATCAGCTGTTGTCTGACCAACGCCTGAGCAGATTCGGATTCGAGTTGCTCGATCCGTTTCTGCTGCTCGACGATCCGGCGCTCCAGTGCCGAGGCGCGCTCCTCACTCGCGACACGAGCACGCGTCAGCGCCTCGATTTCGCTGGCGCGCTTGGCTGACAGCTTCGCGAGGTCGTCGTGTTCGGATCGCAGCTGATCCAGACTGCGCTCGGCCGCTTGTGCGCGTTGTTCGTTCGCCTGTGCTATTCGAGCGGCATCCTCGAGCGCAGCGGCGAGCTCCTGCAGCTTGTGGTCACGCTCGACCAAGCGCGCGGAGATCGAGTCGCGCTCCTCGGCGAGGCTCGAAATCTGCGCCTGCACATTGTCGACTTCGCCCTTCAGGGCCGCCACCTGTTGAATTGCCGCATCTCGCGCACGGACCAATTGGTCAAGAACCACTGCCCGCTCGGTGACAAGGCGCGTCTGAGAATCGCACTCGGAAGACAGCCGCTCCCTTTCCTTGACAGCCAGGCTGAGGTCGTCCCGGAGTTGCGAAATCTCGCTCGCATCCGCTTCGATCTTGGCCTTGAGGCGCTGCGCGAGCTCGCTGCAGGCGTCCCGTTCGCCTGCGACACGGCTGATTTCCTCGCGGGCGACATCCAGGGAGGCTTCCAGCTCAGACAGCCGGACGGCATGGGTCTCGGCGTCGGCGGACAGTTCCTCGATCCGCGCGGCACGCTCGGACGCCACGCGGGTAGCAGCATCGCGTCGGGCTTCGACCTCAACGAGTGCCGATTCCAACTGCCGGATGCGGACTCGCATTGGCTCGCGGACCATCAGGATCGATGTATGCGGAAAGATCGTTTCCGTACCTTCGATCGCGTGGTCGAAGCCGATGTCCTGGAGGCGGCTCCGGACTTCGATGGCAGATCGGTCATCGGTGTAGAGCGGCTCGACTCCGCATCTCACGACAATCGTGGAGAACGTTTGCAGTGTGGATTCCGGTACCAGGCTGAGGAGTTCGTCGGCCTGGCCGGGTGCATCGATGACTAGGACGTGGTCACCCTCGGCATCGAGAGCGAGTTGCTCGGCCGCGTCGGCGAGCGTCCGGACCGGGACGTCGATTTCGCTGGTGATGCGTACGTTGGGGTAATGCTTCAGGAGGCCTTCGGGAGGCTTAAGGCTGCTGTCGCGCGGGTTGTTGAGAACCCGCAATCGGGCCAAGGGACCGTCCGTTGCGACAATGGCGAGGGGCCAGACTTCTTCGCCTTGGTCGGGGCGAATCCGTTGCGCAAGCTCCTCGGCGAATCGGGGATAGGCTTCGGCCAGGATCAGGCGCCGGCTGCCGAGGCGGCGCAGCGCGGGAAGTTCTGCCCCGCCGCCGGCGCCGACCACCAGCGTGGTTCGCGGCGCAGAGGGTGCGGCCTGGGCTAGGCGTTCGAGCAGTGATTTCATCGCGCTGCACCGCCCGGCGGTCCCTTGGTTCCGCTGATCGCTTCTACCCTCATTTCCTCCACTGGCCTCCGAACATCAATGGCTTTCACTCGGACCTCGAAGGATCTTTCGATTCGAACGTACGTCGTGCCCCGACGTTCATACGGGGCTGACCGCCGCCTTCGAGTGCGCCGAACGGCATATTACAAAATCATGAGTGGGTGTGTCGTGACATTTTGTGTGCTGTGCGCAAGACATAACGGCTCAGGCTGCATGGCGCTCCTGTCGATTCAGAAGATCGAGCAGGTGTTCGGGCGCAAAGTCCGCTCCGTTCGCCCATACCACGGTACCGATTACGTCATCTTGCCTGGCAGTGGCAAAGAGCGACGGCTCCTTCAACGGCTCGAACATTTCGCCCCAGAGCTCGTTACTAAGGTCGATCTCACCTGCGACACCGTTGTTGAACTTGACGTACAGGCGGAAACCAGTTCGCGGCTCGATGCGTTCCGTATGCAGGATCATGGCGTTCACTCCAGCGGTGGTACCGGCTTCAACGGCTTGCGCGCTTCTGCCAGTTTCCAATCTTCCATCAATTCTGTCTTGTGTTCATCGAGCCAGTCGAGAACCGCGCGAAGTGCTCGCTTCGGGAATGTCCCTCGAACGATACCCGTCTGGATTTCGACGGTGATCTCATAGTCACCATAGCGTGCATGAAAGTGGGGCTGAGGGTGATCAGCCCAGTGCATGAAAATGATGATGCCGAGGAAGCGGCTTATCTCCGGCATCGTCAAACCCGCCCACGGACTATGAACCTATCGGCACGAGCCCCTGCGCTAATCATAGCCCCACCACCACCCGGGCACTGATCGCCATCTGGTAGATGATCTGCATCATGTCCTTGAAGATCTGGCGGGACTTGACGTCGACCTTGGGCAGCACCAGCACCTCGTCGCCCGGGCGTACGCCGTTGGCCGCGGTGACGGTTTCGCCCTGCCATTCCTGCCATTCGAAGCTGCTGGTACGGGCGCGGCGGCTGCGGGGGTCGGCCTCGCTGTAGCTGCCGTCGCGGTGCGCGACGATCACGCGCGAGTTGTCGGCCGTCTGGGTGTAGCCGCCGGCGCGCTGGATGTAGTCGGCGAGGCCCAGGCGCGGGTCGAAGGCGATGGCGTTGGGGAAGAGGACCTCGCCGCTCACCAGGACCAGTCCATCGCGGGTGGGCACGCGGATGATGTCGCCGTGCTCGAGCAGCAGGTTGTCGCGCTCGCCAGCCTGGGCGATCAGGACCTGGCCGGTCGGCTCGATCTCGCGGGCGCGGTCCACCCACTGAAGGATGATCTCGGCTTCTTCCTTGCGCAGGCGGGCTTCGTCGCTGGTGCCGCTGCGGGCGGTGAGTACGCTCGACTCGAGGCTCTTCAGCGCGGTCTGCAGCATTGCCTTCTGGCGTTCCTGGACGCTGCGGCGGAAGAGCTGGACGCTCTGGGCATCCGAGCGTTCGGAGAACTCGATCATCGAGATCAGGGTGCCGAAGCGCGCGCCATAGGGCAGGACGTACTCCTGGGCGCTCTCGTGTTCGCCCTCGACGCGCACGGTGATGGTGCCCGGCTTCTTGTCGGCGGTGAAGTCGACCGCGTCGCCGTTGCCGACCGTGACGCCGTTGACCTCGCCCAGAGCGTAGTAGTCGACGTTGCGGATTGTGCCGGTGTTGCGCGTGACGCGCACGTGGGTCGCTTCGGCCTTCGGCTTGGCAAGACGCGCGAGCGCGTCGATGGTGAGGCGATCGATTCCGAACTCGAAGCGCTTGGCGTTGTGGGCGAGGCCGGTGACGAGCGTGGTGTTCTGCCGCGGCGGAACGAAGATGACATCGCCGTCGGCGAGCTGCAGCAGAGGGATGCGGCCTTCGAGGAGGAAATCGTAGAGGTTGACGACTGCGCGCAGCTGGTCGCCGCGCTTGACCTCGACCGCGAGGAAAGTGCCGCGCGCGGGGTCGATGCCGCCGGCCTGGTCGAGGTAGTGCAGCAGGCTGTCCATGCTGGTGCCGTTATAGAGGCCCGGGCGGTGCACGAAGCCGCCGACGAAGATGCGCACCGGCTGGGCCTCGGCAAGGCTCGCGTAGCTGAACACGTTGGCGCGGAAGACGTCGCGCACGGCCGTCTCGACCACGCGCTGAAGATCCTTGTTGGCGACGCCGAGCACCTTGACCGGACCGACGTGCGGCAGGAACAGGTTGCCCTGCGGGTCGACGACGAGCACGTCGTCGAAGACGAAGCCGCCCCAGAAGCGGACCTGGATGCGGTCGCCGACCGAGATCAGATAGTCGGGGTTGAACTGGATGGGGCCCAATTGGGCGAAGGTGCCGGTGAAGAGACCGGCGCCGAAGACGTCGCTGACGAGATTGGCGGCATGCTCGGGGCGTTGCTGCGCGGGCTGCGCGAAAGCATCCGGGCTCACTGTTGGCGTCGGCGTCTTCGGCGGGGCAGCCTGCGGCCGCTGATTGGCCGCGCCGGCGCCCATGGCGGGGCTGCCGGGCATCAGACCGAGGGGCTGGGTCACGTCGAACGGGTCCTGCGCGTTCGCGACTGAGCCGGCCGCCAGCGCAAGAAGCAGGAACAGGGCTTGGAGCACGAGACGTCGCATGGATCAGTCCTTGTGGTCGCGAATGATCGCGGCGAGCAGATGCACGATGCCGGCGACGAGCAGCGCGAGCAGCACGAAGACGACGATGTTGTACATGCGGCGCGGCTCGAGCGGGTACTCGGGCACCGTCGGGCTTTGCAGCACGGAGACCTTCTTGAGCGTGCGGGTGGCCTCCACCCGGCCCTTTTCCAGGGCGACGAGCGAGGAGCGGTAGACGTCCTGGGCGAACTCGGCGGTGAGTTGCAGGCGCTGGAATTCCTCGACCGCCTGGTTCAGCGTGGCGCCATTGGGCGCCGCGAGCCGGGCCTGCTCGCGCGCAATCTGCTGCTCCACCGAGCCGATGAGCAGGTCGACCTCGACCACGCCGGGCGCCTTGGGCGACAGGTAGCCGAGCAAGGCGGTGCGGCGCGCGCGCAGGTCTGAGAGCTGCGCTTCGAGCCGGTTGATGACGGCGGTGAGGTTTTCGGCCGAAGCCTCGGGCGAGGCGAGCCCCCTCTCGTTCTGGAAGGCGAGCACCGCCTGGCGCGCCGCGATAACGCGCTCGCTCATCTCCACCACCTGCTGCTCCAGGAAGCCGACTTGCTCGCGCGCGAGGCGGTGCGCCATGTCGTTCATGTAGCGCTCGCCCTCCTGGACCAACATGCTGCCGATGGCGTGGGCGGTGTCCGGGTCGTAGGCCTGGGCGCGGATGACCAGCACGCCGGCGTATTCGTCGAAGTCGACCGCGACGCGCGAGCGGAAATGGCGGTGGAAGTGCTCGAGCGAGTTCTCCGCCGACCACATGCGCGACAGGATGTCGCGGCTGCGGTCGCTGTAGTGGGCACGCAGATCGAGCGCGCTGTCGAGCCGTCGCAGCATGTCGACCGACAGCAGGTGGTCGCGCAGCAGCATCTGGTCGGAACGGGCGCCACCCGTCACGCCGGGAAGAATGGACCCGAAGTCCATGCCCTGCCCGCCCGCAAGGTCGGTGCGCTGGATGATGACGTGGGCCTCGGAAACGTAGCGGTCGGAGGCGAACAGTCCCCAATACGCGATGGCGACGGCGATGGCGAGAAACGCGATGCGGAAGGTGCTCTGGCGCACTCGGCGAGGGGCGAGAAACCCTGCCACGCGGCCGATGAGGGGAGGCTTGGGCCTGGATGCGTCGGGCTGGGTCGATGGGTCGGTCATGCGGTGAGGCTTTCCTTGTAGTGCTTGAGCGCTTCGTCGAGGTCATCGAACCAGTGTGCGCGGCCTTCGTGCAGCCAGATGCCCGCGGTGCAGAACTGCCGGAGCGTGCCTTCGGCGTGCGACACCATGATGAGCCCCGCATGGTCGGCGACCTTCTGGAACGCGGCCGCGGCCTTGGCACGAAAGGCGGCATCGCCGGCCGCGGTCACTTCATCCGAAATATACACGTCGAAATCGAATGCGAGCGACAAGCCGAACTGTAATCGTGACTTCATGCCCGACGAGTAGGTCTTGACCGGATCGTCGAAGGCTTCCCCGAGCTCGGCGAAGTCCTCGACCATTGCGACGCGCTCGTCGAGATCGTCCTCGCAGCCATGGATGCGGCAGACGAACTTGGCGTTCTGCCGGCCGGTGAGCGTGCCGTGCAGGCCGCCCCCGTAGCCCATGGGCCAGGACACGCGGCAGTGGCGCTCGATGCGGCCACGGCTGGGGGTGTCCACGCCGCCGATGAGGCGCAGCAGGGTGGACTTCCCCGCCCCATTGCGGCCGACGAGTCCGACGCTCACCTTGGGCGGGATGGCGAAGCTCACGCCCTTGAGCACCCATTTGCCGACGCCGTGGTCCGTGTGATAGCGCTTGTGGACGTCGTCGACGATGATCATTTTGCCCTCAGCCGGTCGGCGTAGCGCACATGCATCGCCAGACCCAGGAACACTACTGCGACGGCGAATCCGAACAGGTAGGCAAAGTTGGCCTCGGGCGCCACGGGATAAAGGGGGAAGAATCCGCCACGCAACAGTTCGAGACCATGCGAGAAGGGATTGTAGAAGAGCCACTCACGATATTGCACAGGCACGACGGTGAGCGGAAAGATGACACCGGAAAGGAAATAGAGGGGCGTGAACAGCAGCTGAGCGATTCTGCCCAGTTCGGGAACCAGATCCGAGGCGACCGACAGGATCAGTCCCAATCCCAGGCCGCAGAGACACATTCCGGCAAGCCCGGCGAGCACGGCGAGCGGGTCGTGGGGGATGACCTGGAATCCGAACAACCCTGCGCCGGCAAGAAGCAACAGGGCGACTATGACCCCAAGAAATGCCTCCAGCGCACCGCGCACCAGTACCGTGTCGACGGGCAGGACCTGACGGTAGGCAAAAAGCGCCTGGTTGGCGTTGAGTGCTTCCATGCCACGCGTGTAGATGTTGCGTGCGGTGAAGAAGCTGGTGAGGCCGACGAGCAGCCAGATCGCCGTCTCAGCTCCGGTGATGACGCGCAAACGAACCAGCGTGAACAACAACATCAGGAACACGACGTGCACGATCGGCTCGAGCAGCATCCACACCCACGCCGCCCGCCCCGCCGAGACACGCGACACAGCCTCGCGCAAAAACAGCGCCTTCCAGACGGAGAGTGCAACGGAAGTGGTCGATCGGGCGTAGCCGGCCATCAACGGGTCATGTCGAATGATGTCATCGTCGTCGCGGCAGGCATAAGGATTCCCCTTATTTCATGGGCCCTGCGGCGGTGCAGCACCCGATTATACGTAAACGCGGCTCCGATTCGCGATCGGGTTGCCAGTGGTTACGAATCGGGCGGGGTGGACGCCAGGCTCATGCGCAAACGCCCCGACGGGCCCTTTGTCAGGGTGGGCCTCGATGACTTATAGGCTGCGGTTCCACGGAGGATCAACGGGGTCAGACTCCTTTGGTTGCCGCCGCGTCCCCGCTTACGCTCCAGCATCTCGCTCGAAAAGCCGCCTGTCCCAGATGACGCGCCTTGGCGCGCCGGGAACGAGGCGCTTAAAGTCCGGGTGGCGCGGGTTGACGAGGGCATTCCAGTCGAGCCGTGCGACGACCGATGGGACGATCAGGACGGCGCTTCTGCACTCGACGAGCCAGCGATCGCCGAATAGGCGCGCCGGAACACTGTCTTCGGCATCCCATCCAGGAGGGAGAGCCTCCGGGACCGGTCGCTCGACCGACACTTCAGGCGGAACCTCGACCGCGATGAAGGCATGGGTCCGCGGAACGCGCCCGATGGCCGCGTGGGCGAGAATCTCGAGCATTGCGCAGGCGTAGCTGAGGGAGCCGTAGATCACTTCGCGGCCGGGCGTATTCCACCGCCCGCCGACCAGAGCGGCACCGACGCCGCTCCAGAGCGCATGCCGCTCGTCGCCGATGCGAAAGATCCGCATCTCAGGCCGCGATGCCGAAGTATAGCTTCCAGAGCAGATCCTCCACCCGGCGGGCGCCCAGCTCGGTCATCGAGACGTCGAGCGGAATGCGGCCGTGCAGCATCAGGTGTGGGGTGCGCAGGAACACCCGTGCGTCCTCATCCGAACCCCACACATGACGGGCGGTCGCGAAGACCCGTGCAAGACGCTCGGCGCGCTCCGATTCTTCCGGCGACAGGCGGTCGCGCCGGCGCTTGTAGGTGGCCTCCGGCACGATCCGATACAACAGATGTCGCCGCTGCTCGGCGCCCTCGCACACCCGCCCGACGCTCGCCCTGAGCACGTCCTTCGGCAGCCCGCGCGAGACAAGCTCGTCAAGCTCCGCATACGTGTGGGGTGGCGGGGTCAGATCCATGACTTCGGCGATGCATTCAGGGGTAATGAGGGTCATCTTGCGCAACCGGGTATCAATTGATACACACAATTTAGTCAGCTTGATACACAAGGTCAAGGCATCCGCTTGGTTTGACCCCTTTGCACCGGCTGGACAGCGGCTTCCACGTCTACCGTCGACATGGCCGCAAGACGATCCCGGTCTTATCGCCGCGCTGAGGCGCGATCGGCCGCCGCGGCCCTTGCGCTGACCCACTCTTTCGCGCATCTTCTCGCCATGTGCGCCGCCCAAGCGTAATACGCCAAGAATATGGGCGCACGGACGTCGAACGCACGTCAATGGGGAGAGCAGATGGGAGGCGACGGATCTCTGTTTTCGCGTGTACGCGGGGATTTTTTCGGCGGGCTCACGGCCGGCATCGTCGCCCTGCCGCTGGCGCTCGCGTTCGGAGTCGCTTCCGGGGCGGGCGCGGCGGCAGGCCTTTACGGGGCGATCGCGCTGGGACTGATCGCGGCGTTGTTCGGCGGCACGCGGATGCAGATCTCCGGGCCGACCGGGCCGATGACGGTCGTGTTCGCCTCCACCCTGGTTGCGGTGGGCGGAAACCTTCAGATGGCGATGGCGGCGGTGCTGGTCGGCGGCGCACTGCAGATCCTGCTCGCGGCATTCAAGGCGGGGGCGCTGGTGCGCTTCATCCCGTACCCGGTGGTGTCGGGGTTCATGAGCGGCATCGGCATCATCATCATCCTGCTGCAGATCGCGCCGCTGCTTGGCGCAAACCCGGTGGCCGCACCGATCAGCGCCTTGATTGGGGTGCCCCGCACCATCGCGTCGGCAGAGCTGCAGGCGCTGTTTCTCGGAGGCATGACGCTGCTGATCGTGTTCCGCATGCCGATGTGGGTGAGCCGCGTGGTGCCGGCGCCGCTCGTGGCGCTGATCGCGATGACGCTTCTGTCGGTGGCGGGCGGCTTCGAGGTGCCGGTGATCGGCGAGATCCCGATGGGCTTGCCGGATCTGGCCCTGCCGAGCTTCACGATCGAGACCTGGACCACGGTGCTGGTGCTGGGGGCGACGCTGGCGCTGCTGGGGAGCATCGACAGTCTGCTGACCTCGCTGGTGGCGGATTCGGTCACCCGCACGCGCCACGAGCCGAATCGCGAGCTGGTCGGCCAGGGCATCGGCAACATGCTGTGCGCGCTGGTGGGCGGCCTACCCGGCGCCGGCGCGACGATGCGCACGGTGGTGAACATCAAGGCCGGCGGGCGCGGCCGCCTGTCCGGCGTCACCCACGCGCTGTTCCTGCTGGCGCTGCTGCTCGGCGCCGCGCCGTTGGCGACGCAGATTCCGCTCGCCGTGCTGGCCGGGATCCTGATCAAGGTCGGCGTCGACATCCTCGACTACCGCATGCTCAAGCTGGTGCGCACGGCCCCGCGCACCGACCTCGCGGTGATGGGTGGCGTGTTCGGCCTGACGGTGTTCGTGGACCTGATCGTCGCGGTGGCTGCGGGCGTCGCCTCCTCGATGGGGCTCATCATCCGCCAGCTCGCACGCCAGGCGAGCTTTCGCGTCTGGCCGGCCGGGGAAGGCGAAGGCAGCACAATGGAGGACGAGATCCGCGTGCTCGAGGTGGACGGACCCTTTTTCTTCGGCTCGACCAGCCAGATGCTGGACCGTGTCGATCAGGTGATGGGCACCCGCGGCGTGGTGTTCGACTGCATGCGCGTGCCGTTCATGGACTTGTCGGCGGAGTTCGCGCTGGAGGAGATGATCGAGCGCCTCACGTCCCTGCGAATTCCGGTCCGGGTCGCAGTGCCGGCCAAGATCCGCGAACAGCTCGTCAGGCTGCAGGCACCGCACCTGCCGCCGGCGATTCTTTGCGAGGATCTGGAATCGGCGCTCGCGGCGGTACGGGCGCAAGTGCGCTGAGCCGGGCGATCGCGGGATCGGCGCAGGCGAGCACGTCGAACTGGCGCACCAGCGACTGGATCTCGCGCGATAGCCGCTCGCGTTGCGCGGCGGTGGCTTCGGCATGGACGGCGGCGATCAGCTCGAAGCTGCGTTGACGGTTGCGCTCGATGCGCGCCTGCTGAGCGGAATCGGGCGCAATGCCGGCATCGAGCAGGAGGTGTCGGATGCGGGCGTCGAAGTCTGGCCGCTCGTCCCGCTTGCGCAGGGCATCGAGCAGGTCGTCCTGCCACGCCACCCGACGCGCGAGCCATTCCTCGGCAGCCGGCTCCAGGTTTCGGCTCCAGGCGTCGACGAGGTCCCGCTGCTCGGTATTCAATCGTCCGAACCAGCGTCGCAGGCGTTTCTCCATGCGTTCGACGCGTCCGGCGTGCAGCTCGTCGGCCGGCGCGTCGACGTATTTCTCCCGCGCCTCGCGGTTGCTGCGCTCGAATCGCGCGGCGAGCCGATCGATCTGGGCCTCGTCGAGCGCGGCGAGAATGTCGGCCACATCCTGCGCGACCGCCTCGCCCACCGTCCGGACAAAGGCCTCGATCCGATCGGCATGGCGCTCGAGGGTCGCAACCTCGACGCGTTCGGCTGCGAGATCTTGGTCGACGCCGCGCAGGAACTCCGCGTAGGCGGGCAACTCGCTGGTGCAGTGCCAGACGATGCGCTGCTCGAGTCGCGCCTCGAAGAGGCCGCGCTGCTCGTCGCTCAACTGCACGTAGTCGCGCAGCGACCACGGCACCAGCCAGTCGAGCTGGTTGTAGGCAATGCGCACGGAACCGCAGCCGGCAAGCAGCAGCGTAGCCGCGAGCAATGCCGCAAGCAGGCAAGGACGGGATCGCATGGGGGATCAGAGTCGGCCGACCGCGACGAAGTTCGCGAGGCCGACAGGCGCTTTGCCCACTGGGCAGTCAGAAGGATCAGGACGGCGCCCAGCCGAAGTGCATGAACCGACGCACACAGCGTGATCCATGCAAGAAGCTCTGGTGCGGGGGAAGAGACTCGAACTCTCACGCCTTGCGGCGCTGGAACCTAAATCCAGTGCGTCTACCAATTCCGCCACCCCCGCCCGGGGCGCTCGCCGAGGCGGGTCGGATTATACACGGGGGGCGCGGATCGACGTCGGGCCGCAGCTGGCATCACATGCGCAATCGCTCCGTGTAGCCGGTCATCTCCAGATAGCCCCGCCCGATTTCCCGTCCCCCTTCGAGCAGGCGGACCGCGCCTTCCCAGTAGACCGCCCCGGTCGAGCGGCGGCTGTCGAGTTCCTGGTCGTCGAAGAGCGGCTCGAGGGTGAGGCGACGCCCGTCTATGTCCAGTTGCCATTGCACCGGATACTCGGCGCCGGTCCGCGGCGAGCGCCAGCGGCGAAGCGGCGTGAATCGCACGGCTTCGGGGTCGAGGATCTGCGGTTCGCCGCGACCGGCGCGGTAGGTGCCCGCGCTCCACATGGCAGCGCCCGCCTCGTCGCGCATCTGGAAGGCCATCAGGGCGCCACCGTCGTGCAGGTTGATGCCGACCCAGTCCCAGCCGCGGGCACCGTCGGGCAGGATTTCGCTCGACCATTCGTGATCGAGCCAGGCGCGACCGGTCACCTCATGGTGGCGCGCGCCGATGCGCAGCCGGCCGGTCACGGCGAGCTGGGGGCGGCTGTAGTAGTAGCTCGCATTGATCGGATCGGGCGCCTTCTGGCTGAAGCCAGCGCGGCCGTTGAGCATGGGCGGGCCCTCGGGCGTGAAGTCGAGCTCGAAACCGAAGCCGTCGTCGGCGATGCGCGTGGTGTAGCGCCCGTCGCGCCACTCGAGCACCCAGTCGCCGATCCACGCGTGCGTGCGCCCTACCGCAGCCCCGGCGAGCGGATCGAGCGCGCGCTCGGCGCGCTCGGCGTGCAACAGCCTGCCGGTGGCGGGATCGGCGATCGCCGCATGCGCGACGATGAGCTGGCGCGGCGCGAACCGGCTCGGGTTGTCCTCGCCGATCAGGGTGCGCACGCGAAAGAAGGTCACCTGAAAGCCCCGCTCCGCGCCCTCCGCGTCGGTGAGCCAGCCGGTGACGTACCACCACTCGGTGCGGTAGTCGGGGTGGGCGCCGCTGTCCTGGGGAAACACCAGGGGGCGCCCTTCGACGACGGAGGGATACCCGCCCGACCCGGTGGGGAGCACGTCCGTCGTCGGGGGCGGTGAAACGGTTGGCACCCATTGCTTGTCCTGCCCGCGGAAGGCCGGCTGGGCGAAGTTCTCCCCGGCTTGCCCCGCGACGCTGCTTCCGCACGCCGCTACCGCGATCAGCAAGAAGGCCACAGCCCGCCGCATCACCAGTCCTCGCGCACGGCCACTACGGCGCTGCGGCGCATCGCCTGGTGGCCGGAGAGGCGGGCCGCCAGGGCCGCGAGCGCGACGAGCGCGACGGCGAAGATTGCGAGCATGGGCGCCGGCACGGTCAGGTCCATGCTCCAGTGGAAGCTCTGGCGGTTGATGACTTCGATCAGCACGAGGGCGATCGCGCCGCCGGCGGCCATGCCGACCGCGACGCCGACCGCCGCAGTGAGCGCGCCCTCGAGCGCGAGCAGGCGCCCGATCTGGCTGCGCAGCAGGCCGAGGTGGCGCAGCATGCCGAACTCCTTGCAGCGACTGGTGGCGAGCGCGGCGAAGGTGGTGCTGATGCCGAACAGGCCGATCAGCACGGCGACGGCCGCCATCAGGTAAGTGACGAGGAAGGTGCGATCGAAGATCGCGAGGCTGATCGCGCGGATTTCACCGGGGGTCGAGAGCTCGATGTGGCGCGCCCCGAGTGCGTCGCGGATCTCGTGCATCAGGGCGTCGAGATCCGCGCCGCCCGCGAGGTGGATCGCGAGGTCGTTGCTGCGTTCGTCGCCGGTGATGGCGCGATAGGTGGACAGTTCGATCATCACGGCGCCGTGCTGGCGGGCGTAGTCGCGCCAGATGCCGGCGACACGGAAATCGTGTGCTTCACCGGAGAGCGGCAGTGTGAGCGACGCTCCGACGCCTAGGCTCAGCAGGTCGGCCATCGCTTCGGAGATCCATGCCGGTGGCGCGGCACCACCGTCCCCGAGCGCGCCGGCCTGCGATCCCGCGATGAGCGGCAGGCTGAACGCACCGTCGAGCGGCCGCGCGATCAGCGTCATCGGGAAATGCCCGGCCGACAGTCTCAGCGTGTCGTAGCGGATCGGCTCGACGGATGCGATGCCGGCGAGCGCCGCCACCTTGTCAACCGCGTCGGGTTCGAGGAAGCCGCTCGCCGCCGAGGACGACGCGCGCACGTAGAGGTCGGCCGGCAGCACCTGCGCCAGCCAGTCGTCGACCGAGACGCGAAACGAGCTGACCATGATCGCCATCGATGCGGCCAGCGCAACGCTCGCGACCACGCCCGCGCCGGCCACGACCGCCTGGCCGGGCGAAGAGGCCAGGCGGGCATGGGCGAGGCGGAGCACGACGACTCGCCCGGCGGCGAGCGCGCGCATCGCGAGCCGCGTTGCGCTGGGCAGACTCAGCACCGCGCCGGCGAGGATCAGCGCGACGGCCGCATAGCCGAACACCGGCACGCCGCCGACAGGCGGCAGCAGACAGGCGAGCGCGGCCAGCGCGAGACACCCGAGCGCGGCCGGCAAGCGTGAAGGGGACCGCAGCAGCTCGGCCTCGTCGCCGGCCCTCAAGGCCCGCGCCGGCACCAATCGCGCCGCCTCGCGCGCGGGCCACCATGCTCCGGCGAGACCGGCCAGCCCGCCGAGCAGCCAGTACGCGGAGGCGAGGTCGGGCCGGAACGGCAGCGCCGGGGCAAGCCCGCGGAAGAAACCGGCGCCCAGGTCGCCGCCGATCAATTCAAGGGCAAACGCCGTCAGAGCGTGCGCGAACGCCACCCCCAAGGCGCCGCCCAGCAACCCGATCGCCACGCCTTCGGCGAGGAGGCCGCGCACCAGCATCGGCCGATCGAGACCCAGTGCGCGCAGGAAGGCGAACTCCTGGCGACGCCGCACCACGGCGAGCAACTGCGTGGAAAAGACGAGAAAGCCGCCGGTGAGCAGCGCGATCGCCGCGAGCATGGTCATATTGACGCGGTAGGCGCGCGACAGGCCGGCCGCCTGCGCAGTGGCCGCTTCCGGCGCGAGCAACTCGACGCCCGCCGGCAGCAGTGCGCGCAGCTCGCGCTGGGCAAGCGAACGATCGATCCCCGGCGCAAGGCGCAGATCGATGCGGCTGAGCCGTCCGATGCGGTCGAAGGTCTGTTGCGCAGCGGCGATGTCCATGACCGCGAGCCGCTGGCCCACACCCGCACCCGGGACGGTTCCGGCAATACGCAACCGCGTCTCGCGCAGTCCCGACTGCACCGTAAGCAGGTTGCCCGACTCGACGCCGAGCGCTGCGCGGGCGGCCGCGCTGAGAAAAAGCGTGTCGGATTCCAGCAGGATCAATGGGGTCAGACTCCTTTGATCCTGATCCGAGGGATCAAAGGAGTCTGACCCCATTGATCTTGATCCGCCCCCCGCGGCCGCGACGGGCAGGAGCACCGGTGACACCCGGGCGACACGAAACAGATCGATACCCAGGATCCGCAGCGTCTCCTCGCGCCCCGGCAGGCGCGCCTCGATCTCGAGGATCGGGCTCGCCTCGGCGACTTCGGGACGGCGCGCGACCGTCACGTAGAGCCCGTCGTCGAATCCGCCGCGAGGGCCGAGAACCTGCAGGTCGGCCTCGCCCGCAAGCAGGCGCATGCCGCGGTCGAACTCGGCGAGCGCCGCGCCGTGGATGAGTTGCACGGCGAGCCCGAGCGCCACACCCAGTCCGATCGCAATGAGCGACAGCGCGGTGGCGAGCCGGCGCCGCAGCACGCTCGCCAGGAACACCCGGTAGAGCGCGATGTTCATGCGGCCTTGTCGAACTCACGCAGCCCGTCGGCGGCAAGCCGAAGTACGCGGTCCGCGCGTGCCGCGGCGGCCTGCGAGTGGGTGACGAGAATCCCCATCGCGCCCGCCGAGCGGATGGACTCGAGCAGCAGCCCCAGCACCTGGTCGGCGCGCTCGGGGTCGAGGTTGCCGGTCGGCTCGTCGGCAAGCACCAGCGCTGGGCCATGCACGAGCGCGCGGGCGATCGCGACACGCTGCAGCTCGCCGCCGGACAGGTGTCGCGGCCAGTCGCCGGCGCGGTCGGCGAGCCCGACGCGCTCGAGCATCGCGCGGGCGCGCCGCGTCGCCTCGCCACTCTCCACGTCGAGCAGCCACAACGGCAGTGCCACGTTCTGCAGCACGTCGAGGTGCGGCAGGATGTGGAACGCCTGGAACACGAAGCCGAAGCGCCGCCGGCGCAGTCGGGCGAAGGCGTCGTCGTCGAGCGCAGTGAGTTCCTGGCCGTCGAGTACGATGCGTCCACCGTCGACCGCTTCGAGCCCGGCGATGCAGTTGAGCAGCGTGGATTTGCCGACCCCGGATTCGCCCATCACCGCAACGCATTCGCCCGCGGCGAGCGTGAAGGACACGCCGGCAAACAGCGGATGGGCGGCCTGGGCGGAGAAGCGCTTTTCGAGTTGTTCGACTTCGAGCATAGGAGCAATGACAGCGTCAGGCGCGACAGGTGCCGATCGGTGCATGTTCGCACACCTCGGGCGGACATCCCGATCGCGTATACTTGGCCGCCGATCATGCCCGTCGACCACTACGAAAACTTTCCCGTTGCTTCGATCCTGCTGCCGCGCCGGCTGCGCGAGCCGATCGAGGCGATCTACGCGTTTGCCCGAAGCGCCGACGACGTGGCCGACGAGGGCGACGCGCCGGCCGTGGCGCGGCTCGCGCGACTCAACGACTACCGCATCGAGCTCGCCGCGATCGAACGCGGTGAGCCACCGGTGCATCCGTCGCTGCGCGCCCTGTTCGAACGCCTCGGGCGCAATATCCGCGCCTTCGGCCTGCCCATGCAGCCCTTTCGCGATCTGCTCGACGCCTTTGCCCAGGATGTCGGCAAGACGCGCTATGCCGACTTCGGCGAGCTCGCCGATTACTGCCGCCGCTCGGCGAACCCGGTCGGGCGGCTGCTGCTGCACCTCTACGGCGCCGCCAGCCCGGACAATCTGCGCCTGTCCGACTCGGTCTGCACCAGCCTTCAGCTCATCAACTTCTGGCAGGACGTGGCGGTCGATTCCGCCAAGGGACGGATCTACCTCCCGTCCGAAGACTTGCTGCGTTTCGGCGTCACCGAGGTGCAGATCGCCGAGGAGCGCTGCGACGAGCGCTGGCAGGCACTGCTGCGCTTCGAGCTGCAACGCGCGCGTGCGATCATGCTCGACGGCGCACCGCTTGCGCGCCGACTGCCGGGGCGGGCGGGCTGGGAATTGCGGCTGGTCGTGCTCGGCGGACTCAGAATTCTCGAACGGATCGAGTCGGCCGGCTACGACGTCTTCCGCCATCGACCGACGCTCGGCAAGACCGATTGGATGCGACTCGCGCTGCGCGCGCTCACCTACGACCCGAAATGAATCCGCACGACTACTGCCAGGACAAGGCCGCGAAGAGCGGATCCAGCTTTTACTACAGCTTCCTGTTCCTGCCACCCGACAAGCGCCAGGCGATCACCGCGCTGTACGCGTTCTGCCGCGAAGTCGATGACGTCGTCGACGAGTGCCACGACGTCGATCTCGCCCACACCAAGCTCGCCTGGTGGCGCACCGAGGTCGATCGCATCTTCGGCGGCGAACCGACGCATCCCGTCGGCCTTGCGCTGCGCGACGTCGCTGCGCGCGTGAGCCTGCCGCGCGAGCAGTTGCTCGAGATCATCGACGGGATGGCGATGGACCTCGAACAGGCGCGCTACGGCGACTTCAAGGCGCTGCAACTCTACTGCTACCGCGTCGCGAGCGTCGTGGGGCTGCTCGCGGCGGAGATCTTCGGCTATCAGGACCGGCAGACGCTTCGCTATGCGCACGATCTGGGCATCGCCTTCCAGCTCACCAACATCATCCGCGACGTCGGCGAAGATGCCCGGCGCGGGCGCATCTACCTGCCGGTGGAGGATCTCGAGCGCTTCGGCGTGCCCGCGCGCGACATCCTCGAAGCGCGCCACAGCGAGCGGTTCCGCGACCTGATGCAGTTCCAGTACGCGCGTGCCGAGCATTTCTACGACCAGGCCTTCTCGCACCTGCCGGACGTCGATCGCAAGAGCCAGCGCCCCGGGCTGGTGATGGCGGCGATCTACCGCACCCTGCTCCGGGAGATCGCGCGCGACGGCTTCCTGGTGCTGGACCGCCGCACTTCGCTCACGCCGGTGCGCAAGATCTGGATTGCCGGCATGACGTGGATGCGAGCCTGACATGAGCCGCTCGGTCGCAGTGATCGGCGCCGGCTACGCGGGGCTCGCCTGCGCGGTCGAGCTCGCGCGCCGGGATGTCTTCGTGACCGTGTTCGAGCGCTCGCACACCCTGGGTGGCCGGGCCCGGATGGTGGCGAAGGATGGCTGGCGGGTCGACAACGGCCAGCACATCCTGATCGGTGCCTATACGGAATTGTCGCGTCTGCTGCGCCTCACCGGCGTCTCGCCCAAGGTGTTCGAGCGACTGCCGCTCACCCTGCACGCGCCCGGCCAGATGCACCTCCAGGCCGCACGACTGCCCGCCCCCTTGCATCTCGCCGTCGGCTTGCTGCGGGCGCGCGGACTCGGCACCCAGGACCGCCTGGCGATGCTGCGCCTGATGCGTCACCTGAAGAAGCACCGCTTCGACGTCGACCCGACGATGACGGTGGAGCGCCTGCTGCAGCTCACCGCGCAGACGCCACGACTCGTGCGTCTGGTGTGGATGCCGCTATGCCTGGCGGCCCTCAACACCCCCGTCGCCCAGGCGTCGGCGCAGATCTTCGCGAATGTGCTGCGCGACAGCCTCGGTGCGGATGCCAGCGCAAGCGAGCTGCTGCTCCCGCGGGTGGACCTCTCGGAGCTTTTTCCGGTGCAGGCGGCACGCTATCTCGCGACGCGGCGCGGGCGGCTGCGCACCGGCACGGCCATCGCCGCGGTGGAGCGCGATGAGGGCGGATTCCGGCTCGAGGGCGATCCTGCGCCCAAACAGCGCTACGACGAGGTCGTCATCGCGACGGCGCCCTATCACGCCTCGGGCCTGCTGCGCTCGACCGGCGCTTGCGATCGGCTCGCGCAGCAGATCGACGATTTGCCGCACGAACCCATCACGACCGTCTATCTGGCGCTCGGCGAGGGTCAGAACCTGCCCCATCCGATGATCGAACTCACCGACGGCCCTGCGCAATGGGCCTTCGACAAAGGGCGGCTCGGCGCCGAACCGGGCCTGATTTCCTGCGTCATCAGCGCGAGCGGCCCGCACGAGGCGATGACGCGGGAGGATCTGGAAATCGCGGTCCACCAGCAACTGGAGCGCGAACTCGACCGACGGCTGCCGTCGCCCGAATGGGCGTTCTCCATCACCGAAAAGCGTGCCACCTTCGCCTGCCGGCCGGGCCTGCTGCGCCCGGACAGCCGCACGCCGGTCGATGGCCTGTGGCTCGCCGGCGACTACATCGACTCTCCCTACCCGGCAACCCTGGAATCGGCTGCGCGCTCGGGCACGGCGGTCGCCGAGGCGATTCTTCGGTCGCCGGTTTAACCCGCATCTTTCACACCCGCACCGCGACGCCCGCCTCCTCCAGACGCCCCGCCTGCATGCGCAGGATGCGCTGGCAGCGGTTGGCGAGCGCCTCGTCGTGGGTGACCAGGATCAGCGTCGTGCCGGCCTCGCGGTTGAGCGTGAAGATGAGATCGATGATGGCCGCACCTGTGGCGGCATCGAGGTTGCCGGTCGGCTCATCCGCGAGCAGAAGGGCCGGTCCGGCTGCGAACGCGCGGGCGAGCGCGACGCGCTGCTGCTCGCCGCCCGAGAGATGCTTGGGATAGTGCCGTATGCGTCCGCCCAGCCCCACCCGCTCCAGCCACTGGCCCGCGATCTCGCGCGCGCCGTGGGTGCCGGCGAGTTCGAGCGGAAGCATCACGTTCTCCAGCGCTGTGAGCGCCGGCAGCAACTGGAAGGACTGGAACACGAAGCCGATCGCATCGCCGCGCAGCGCGGCGCGCGCGTCCTCGTCGAGGCTGAAGAGATCCACCTCCCGAATGCGCACCGAGCCTGCCGTGGGAACATCGAGCCCCGCGAGCAATCCGAGCAGTGTGGATTTTCCCGAACCGGACGCGCCCACCACCGCGACCGACTCGCCGGCACCCACGCTGAACGAGACATCCTGCAGAATGTCGAGCCTGCCCCCGCCGTTCGCGAGCGGCACGCTCTTCGAGAGCCCACGCACTTCCATCACGGGAGCCTTGAATTCGATGCTGTTTCGATCCATTGCGGCCTTCTTCTTCATGTTGATGCTAGCGGGCGCCCCTCAGGCCGGAACGATCCTGGTCTGGGGCGACAGTCTCTCGGCCGGTTACGGACTTCGACCCGGCGAGGAATGGCCCAAACTGTTGCAGACGCGTCTCGAACACGAAGGGTTCCGCTACAGCGTCGTCAATGGCAGCGTCAGCGGCGAAACCTCTTCGGGCGGCCTCACCCGCCTGCCGGCGGCACTCGACCAGCACAAGCCCGACATCCTCATCCTCGAACTCGGCGCGAACGACGGCCTGCGCGGGCTGCGTCCCCAGCTCATGGAGGACAACCTCGGGGCCATGGTGGAAGCCGGCCGACAGTCCGGCGCGGTCGTGGTCCTGGTCGGCATGCGCATGCCCCCGAATTACGGGCCCGCCTTTACCCGACGCTTCGAGGAGGCCTTCCACAACCTCGCACAGCGCTTCGACCTGCCCTTCGTGCCGTTCCTGCTCGAGGGCTTCGCCGACCAGCCGGAGATGTTCCTGCCCGACGGCATTCACCCGACGGCCGAAGCGCAACCCGTCATCGTCGACACGATCTGGGGCACGCTGCGGCCCCTGCTCGCACCCTGAAGCGTCACGCGACCTGCAATACAGGCTCGCCCGCGGCCATCCGGCCGATGAGCCGGCCTTCGCTGCCCTGCGAGGCGCGTATCGCATCCATCACGTCGCCCACCGCCGACTCCGCGCAGGCGATCAGCAGCCCGCCGCTGGTCTGGGGGTCGGTAATCAGCGTGCGCTGCCATTCGGGCGCCCCCTCGTCAAAGCGCACCGACTCGCCGTAGCTCGCCCAGTTGCGGGTCGATGCGCCGGTCGCCACACCCTCACCCACCAGCCGCCTGGCCGATTCGATCAGGGGCAGCGCCGCAAAATCGATCGTGGCGCCGAGCCGTGACGCCCGACAGATCTCGAGCAGGTGCCCGGCCAGGCCGAATCCGGTGACGTCGGTCACCGCGTGCACGTCGGCCATTGCGGCGAGTTCGATCCCGACGCGATTCAGCGTCGTCGTCCAGCGCACCATCTCCGCATAGTCCTCGGGCGCAAGCAGCCCCTTCTTGAGCCCTGCGGAGAGGATGCCGATGCCGAGCGGCTTGGTCAGGATGAGCGCATCGCCGGCGCGCGCGCCGGCGTTGGTCTTGACCTGGGCAGGATCGACGACGCCCAATCCGACCAGGCCATAAATCGGCTCGAGCACGTCGATCGAATGTCCGCCCGCGACCGGGATTCCCGCCTCCCGGCAAATCGACGCCCCCCCTTCGAGGATGCGCCCGATCACCGCCGGCGGGAGCTTGTCGATGGGCATGCCCACCAGCGCGAGCGCCATGATCGGCCGCGCACCCATCGCATAGACGTCCGAGAGCGCATTGGTCGCGGCAATGCGCCCGAAATCGAAGGGGTCATCGACGATGGGCGTGAAGAAGTCCGTGGTCGCGACGATGGCCTGGCGATCGTTCAGCCGATACACGGCCGCGTCGTCGGCGTTCTCCGCGCCGACCAGCAGGTCGGGCGGAACGATGCCTTGCGGGGCGTGTGCCAGCAGGCTGGCGAGCACGGAGGGTGCAATTTTGCAGCCGCATCCGCCGCCGTGGGAGAATTGGGTCAATTTGATTTCGTTCATTTCGATCCGGGGGTTGGGCGATCGAGTAGCGGTCCGGCTCGCCGCCCTGCGGCGACGTGGGGTCATGCGCACGATGGCACGTTCAGCCGACCGGAGCTACCGGACCCCACATGAGAAAAGGCTTCGCGACCGTAGCACAGCTCGGCGAGTTTGACGAGATCATCGACGCCCGCAGCCCCGCCGAGTTCATGGCCGATCGCATCCCAGGGGCGATCAGTTGCCCGGTCCTCGACGACGCCGAGCGCGCGACCGTGGGCACGATCTACAAACAGCGATCGGCCTTCGAGGCGCGGCGACTGGGCGGCGCCATGGTCGCCGCGAACATCGCGCGCCATCTGCACGAGCACTTCCAGGACAAGCCACGGGAGTGGCGCCCGCTTGTCTATTGCTGGCGCGGGGGGCAGCGCAGCGGCTCGTTCACCACGTGGCTGCGGCTCGTGGGGTGGGACGCCTGCCAGCTCGAGGGGGGCTACAAGGCCTGGCGCCGCCAGGTCGTCGCCGAACTCGACCGCTTGCCCGCGCGGTTCGATTTTCGCGTCATCTGCGGCGCCACCGGCAGCGGCAAGACGCGGGTGCTCGAAGCACTCGCCCGCCAGGGTGCGCAGGTGCTCGATCTGGAGGCGCTCGCCGCGCACAAGGGCTCCGTGCTGGGCTCGCTGCCGGGCCGGCCGCAGCCGACCCAGAAGTGGTTCGAGACCTGCCTCTTCATCGAGCTCTCGCGGCTTGACCCGTCACGCCCCGTGTTCGTCGAGGCGGAGAGCCGCAAGATCGGCCGCATCCAGGTACCGGACGCCTTGATCGCACAGATGCGCGCCAGCGCCTGCATCGAGATTGCCGCCAGCCGGGAAGCCCGCCTCGAGTTCCTGGTCAGGGATTACGCCTATCTGGGCGATGACGTCGAGGATTTGCAGACGAGGATCGAGTTTCTCCGAGGCCTGCAGAGCAACGAGACCCTGTCCGCCTGGAAGGCGCTCGCGGCGGGCCACGCACTGCCGGAGCTGTTCGCGCAGTTCATCGACCTGCACTACGACCCGCTCTACCGCCGCTCGCAGAACCACAACTATCGTCGCTTTGCCGAGGCCTTGCGACTCGAGACGGACGATCTCTCACCGACCGGCATCGACGCCCTCGCCCGGCAGGCCCTCGCCGTCAGCCCGAATGCTGTCTGATGAGCGACGCTCTGGCTGAGGGCAACCCAACGACGTCTCGGTGCCGTGCCACAACCGCCCGCGGAAAAAGCAAAGGCCCCCGAGATTCGAGGGCCTTCCGGTCGGCTTGCCGTGCGCTTGCAGGCACTGCCGCGCGCTGCGGCGATCTCCGCCAAGTGCTTGAATTCTTGGGGCGACATACCGGGATCGAACCGGTGACAACTGGAGCCACAATCCAGTGCTCTACCAACTGAGCTAATGCCGCCACTTTCGTGGTCACACTATTGCGATACTGCGACCAAAAAACCTGTTTGGCCTGCCCGACAGGAATCGAACCTGTAACCCCCGGCTTAGAAGGCCGGTGCTCTATCCAGTTGAGCTACGGGCAGAATTCCTCGGGCGTTTCGGGGTGAGCTGGTCGGGGTGGAGGGATTCGAACCCCCGACATCTTGCTCCCAAAGCAAGCGCGCTACCGGACTGCGCTACACCCCGAGAGCCGCGAATAATACACACCCGCCCGCCAAGCGTCAAACATCAATTCAGCAGACGATGCGGATGGATGTATCGAGGGAGAGAACATGACGTCCGGCTCTTGCCGGCATCCGGCGATTCTGCTATTTAGAGCGAACCTCGGACTTCGATGCGGACATCGGACATGCCAGTCGACACCCTGCCCAAGCGATTCGCCCCTTACGTGCCGACCAACGGCGAGGACTACATGTGCGAACGCCAGCTCACGCACTTCCGGGACATGCTACGCTCGATCCGGAGCGAGATGGCCGCCGACATCGATCGCACCGTGCATACGATGCAGGATGAGGCGGTATCCCTTGCCGATCCCAACGACCGCGCGAGCCAGGAGTCCGACATTGCGCTGGAGCTGCGCAACCGCGACCGCGAGCGACGCCTGATCAAGAAGATCGACGAGGCGCTTACGCGCATCGAGTCCAAGGAATACGGCTACTGCGATGCCTGCGGCGTGGAGATCGGACTGAAGCGCCTCGAGGCACGGCCCACCGCAACCCTGTGCATCGATTGCAAGACCCTCGAGGAAATCCGCGAGCGCCAGCTCGCCAAGTAAGAGCCGATTCATTCCGCCCACAAACGGAATCGGGGGCGCCTGGGCGCCCCCGATCGTTTCCGGCTGTCGTGCTGCCGCTTTACTCTGCCGCGGGCTCGAGCAGCGCCTTCATGCTCAGGCGGATCTTGCCGCGCTCGTCGGTCTCGAGCACCTTGACGCGCACGTGCTGGCCTTCCTTCAGGTAGTCGGAGACGTTCGCGACGCGCTCGTTGGCGATCTGTGAAATATGCAGCAGGCCGTCGCGGCCGGGCAGGATGTTCACGATGGCGCCGAAGTCCAGCAGGCGCATGACGGTGCCTTCATAGACCTTGCCGACCTCGACCTCGGCGGTGATCGCCGCGATCTTGGCGCGCGCCGCTTCGGCCCCTTCGGAGCTGACGGACGAAATGGTCACGCTGCCGTCGTCCTCGATCTCGATGACCGTGCCGGTCTCTTCCTGCAGCGCGCGGATCACCGCGCCACCCTTGCCGATCACGTCACGGATTTTCTCGGGATTGATCTTGATGGTGATCATGCGCGGCGCGAACTGGGACACTTCACCGCGGTGCGAGGCGAGCGCCTGCTTCATCTGCTCCAGGATATGGAGTCGGCCGGCCGCGGCCTGAGCGAGGGCGACCTGCATGATCTCCTTGGTGATGCCCTGAATCTTGATGTCCATCTGCAGCGCGGTCACGCCGTTCTCGGTGCCCGCGACCTTGAAGTCCATGTCGCCGAGGTGATCCTCGTCACCGAGGATGTCGGTCAGCACGGCAAAGCGGTTGCCTTCCTTGATCAGGCCCATCGCGATACCAGCGACGTGCGCCTTCATCGGAACGCCGGCATCCATCATGGCGAGCGAGCCGCCGCACACCGACGCCATCGAGCTCGAGCCGTTCGACTCGGTGATCTCGGAGACGACGCGCACGGTGTAGCTGAAGTCCTCTTCCGACGGCAGCGCCGCGACCAGGGCACGCTTGGCGAGTCGGCCGTGACCGACCTCGCGCCGCTTGGTCACGCCCATGCGTCCCGTCTCGCCGGTGGAGAACGGCGGGAAGTTGTAATGCAGCAGGAATTTCTCGCGGTACTCGCCGGCGATCGCGTCGATGATCTGCTCGTCGCGACCCGTGCCCAGCGTCGCAACCACCAGCGCCTGCGTCTCGCCGCGCGTGAACAGCGCCGAGCCGTGGGTGCGCGGGAGCACGCCGACGCGGATGTCGATCGGGCGCACGGTGCGGGTGTCGCGACCGTCGATGCGCGGCTCGCCAGACAGGATGCGGCTGCGCACGATGCCCGCTTCGAGCTCGTGGAAGATGTCCTTGATCTCGTTGCCCGAGGGCAGCTCCTGCATCGATTCGGCGAGCGCGGCCATCGTCTTCTTGCGGATCTCGTTGACCCGCTCGGTCCGTGCCTGCTTGCTGGTGATGCGGAAGGCTTCTTCCATCTCGGCGCGCGCGAGCTCATTGATGCGCTGGATCAGCGCTTCGTTCTTCGCCGGCGGCTGCCAGTTCCACTCGGGCTTGCCCGCAACTTCCACCAGTTCGTTGATCGCGTTGATCGCCGCCTGCATCTGCTGGTGGCCGAACACCACGGAGGCCAGCATGACCTCTTCGGACAGCTCCTTGGCCTCCGACTCGACCATCAGCACGGCGGTCGCGGTGCCGGCGACGACGAGATTCAGTTCACTCGACTGCAGCTGCGTCGCGGTCGGGTTGAGGATGTACTGACCGTCGAGGTAGCCGACGCGGCAGGCACCGATCGGGCCGTTGAAGGGCACGCCGGAGATCGCCAGTGCGGCCGAGGCGCCGATCATCGCCGGGATGTCGGGGTCGATCTCGGGGTTGAGCGACAGCACCGTGACGATGACCTGGACTTCGTTGTAGAAGCCGTCCGGGAAAAGCGGACGGATCGGGCGATCGATCAGGCGGCAGGTCAGCGTCTCCTTCTCGCTCGGACGGCCTTCGCGCTTGAAGAAGCCACCCGGAATGCGGCCCGCGGCGTAGAACTTCTCGACGTAGTCGACGGTGAGCGGGAAGAAGTCCTGACCCGCTTTGGCCTCCTTGGCCGCAACGACGGTCGCGAGCACGACGGTATCGTCCATGTTGACGATGACTGCGCCGCCCGCCTGGCGAGCCACTTCCCCGGTTTCGAGCGTGACGGTATGCGCGCCGTAGGCGAATGTTTTCTTGATGGCTTGTGGCAAGGTGAATTCCTTTGAATGGTGATGAGCAGCAGACTACAACTGCTTCGTTGTTCGGACCGGACAGCGAAAAACGAGAAAGCCGGGACGGCTCGCGAGGAACCGTACCGGCTTTGCTGGCTCAGGTCGCCCTGTGATGCGCTGTCTGGCTTGACACGGCCGCGAGCTTACTTGCGCAGGCCGAGGCGCTCGATCAGGTTGCGATAGCTGTCGGCGTTCTTGCCCTTCAGGTAGTCGAGCAGTTTGCGGCGCTGGCTGACCATCTTCAGCAGTCCACGACGCGAGTGGTGATCCTTTCCGTTGGCCTTGAAATGATCCGTCAGGCCATTGATGCGGGCGGTAAGCAGCGCGACCTGCACTTCGGGCGACCCCGTATCGTTCTGGGCCCGCTGGTAGTCCTTGAGGATCTGCGCTTTGGTTGAGGTGTCGAGAGCCATTTCGGTATTTACTCTTTTCGTTCAGCTGATCTGAAGCGTGCGATTATAGCCAACACGCCGCTTAAAACTCAATCATTCCGGGCAAGTTGTTCATGCTCCGGTGGCGATGAGACGTTTGGGCAGCAACCTGCCCTGAGGGTGAAGCTCGCCGAGGCCGAGAAACCGCGCGTCGCGGTAGAGTCGGACGAGCCCCGGTGTTTCATCGACGCGCTCCAGTTCCAGTTCGCGGCCCTGCAGGATCGCCTGCGCATGGTCCGCATCGAGTTCCACGCGCGGCAGATCGCCCGCGAAGACGTCGGCGGGCGCGAGCAACGCGTCCCGACCTTCGGCGTTGGCCTGTTCGAGGGCATCGAGCGTGACGGCCCGATCCAGCCCGAACGGGCCGATGCGGGTGCGCCGCAGCGCCGAGAGGTGCGCGCCGCATCCGAGCACGCGCCCGAGGTCGATGGCGAGACTGCGGATGTAGGTGCCCTTGCTGCAAGCCACCTGCACGCGCAACCAGTCTGGCCCGCTCGCCAGCAGATCGAGCGTGTCGATGCGCACGCGCCGCGCTGCGCGTTCTAGCTCGATGCCGGCGCGCGCGTACTCGTACAAGGGCTTGCCGTCGCGCTTGAGCGCCGAGTACATGGGCGGCACCTGCTCGATTTCGCCGACGAACGAGGCAAGCGCCGCTCCAATGGCCGCCGACGTCACTTCGACCGGCTTCTCGGCGATGACCTGGCCTTCGGCGTCACCGGTATCGGTCTCGATGCCGAACCGGATGGTCGCCTCGTAGCCCTTGTCCGCATCGAGCAGCCGCTGCGAGAACTTGGTCGCCTCACCGAACGCAAGCGGCAGAAGCCCCGTCGCCATCGGATCGAGCGTGCCCGTGTGCCCGGCCTTGGCCGCATCGAGCAGCCTGCGCGCTGCCTGCAGGGCCGCATTCGAACTCATGCCCTGCGGCTTGTCGAGGAAAAGCACGCCGTCGACCGCGCGCCGCACGCGCTTTCGCTGTGTCGCCATCCCTGTCAGCGGTCCGGATCCTGGCGGGAACGTTCCTCGTCCGCGCGCACCACTTCGTCGATCAGTTGCGACATGCGGCTGCCCTGCTCGACCGAGCGATCGTAGTGAAAGTGCAGTTCCGGCACCGTGTGTATGCGCACCCGCCGTCCCAGCTCGCGCCGCAGAAACCCACTGGCGCGGCGAAGGCCGCCGAGGATCTCGTCGACCTTCTCCTCGCCGTACATCGAGGTGAAATACACCTTGGCGTGCGCGTAATCCGGGGTGATCTGAACCTCGGTCAGCGTGATGAATCCCACCCGCGGATCCTTGACCTCGAGCCGGATCAGCTCCGCGAGTTCGCGGAGGATCTGCTCGTTGATCCGCTGGCTGCGGGAGTACTCCTTGGCCATGACTTATAGCGTCCGCGCGATTTCCTGGATCTCGTACACCTCGATCTGATCGCCTTCCAGGATGTCGTTGAAATTGCGGATCGAAAGGCCGCACTCGAACCCGCTGCGGACTTCCTTGACATCGTCCTTGAAGCGCTTGAGCGACTCGAGCTCGCCACTGTGAATGACGGTGTTGTCGCGCAGCACGCGCACCAGCGAACCGCGCTTGACCAGGCCTTCCTTGACGTAACAGCCCGCCACCGCACCGACCTTCGGTACGCGAAACACCTGGCGGATCTCGACCAGGCCGACGATGTTCTCGCGACGCTCCGGCGAGAGCATCCCGGACAAGGCAGCCTTCACCTCGTCGACCGCGTCGTAGATGATGTTGTAGTAGCGGATGTCGACACCGAAGTTCTCGGCGAGCTTGCGCGCGCCGGCGTCCGCCCGCACGTTGAAGCCGATGACGACCGCACCCGAGGCCTGGGCAAGGTTCACGTCGGACTCGGAGATGCCGCCGACGCCACCGTGGATGACATTCACGCGGACCTCGTCGGTCGAGAGCTTGTTGAGCGACTGCACCAGCGCTTCCTGCGAGCCCTGCACGTCGGCCTTGACGATCAGCGGAAGCGCCTTGACCTGGGCTTCGCCCATCTGGTCGAACATGCTCTCGAGTTTGGCGGCCTGCTGCTTGGAGAGCTTGACGTCGCGGTACTTGCCCTGACGGAAGAGCGCGATCTCGCGCGCCTTCTTCTCGTCGGCGAGCACGATGGCCTCGTCGCCGGCCGCCGGTACATCCGAGAGGCCCAGGATCTCGACCGGGATCGAGGGGCCCGCTTCGTCGATCGGCTTGCCGTTCTCGTCGAGCATGGCGCGAATGCGGCCGAAGGTCGCGCCGACGAGGATGTTCTCGCCCTTGCGCAGCGTGCCGGACTGCACCAGCAGCGTCGCGACCGGTCCGCGCCCCTTGTCGAGGCGCGCCTCGATGATCAGGCCCTTGGCCGGCGTATCGACGGCAGCGGTCAGCTCCAGCACCTCGGCCTGCAGCAGCACGGCCTCGAGCAACTCGTCGATGCCCTTCCCGGTCTTGGCCGACACCTGCATGTACATGACGTCGCCGCCGTACTCTTCGGGCAGCACACCCTCGGCGACGAGCTCCTGCTTGACGCGGTCGGGATTGGCGTCGGGCTTGTCGATCTTGTTGATCGCAACCACCAGCGGCACGCCGGCGGCCTGGGCGTGGTGGATGGCCTCTCGGGTCTGCGGCATCACGCCGTCATCGGCAGCGACCACCAGGATGACGATGTCGGTCGCCTTGGCACCGCGCGCCCGCATCGCCGTGAAGGCTTCGTGGCCCGGCGTGTCGAGAAAGGTCACGACCCCACGAGGGGTTTCCACGTGGTATGCGCCGATGTGCTGCGTGATGCCGCCGGCTTCGCCCGCAGCGACCTTGGTCGTGCGGATGTAGTCGAGCAGCGAGGTCTTGCCGTGGTCGACGTGGCCCATGACGGTGACGACCGGTGCGCGCGGCAGCTCGATGACGTCCATCTGGCCGGCCGTATCCTCGAGAAATGCGTCGGGATCGTCGAGCTTGGCCGCAAAGGCCTTGTGGCCCATTTCCTCGACGACGATCATCGCCGTTTCCTGGTCGAGAACCTGGTTGATCGTCACCATCGAGCCCATCTTCATGAGCATCTTGATGACCTCGGCCGCCTTGACCGCCATCTTGTGTGCGAGATCGGCGACGGTAATGGTCTCGGGGACATGAACTTCGCGCACGACGGGTTCAGCCGGCGCCATGAAGGCACGCTGATCGCGCTGCTGGCCACGGCCGCCGCGTCCACCGCCACGCGCACCTTTCCAGCTGGTGGCCGTCCCGCCGATCTCCCCGCGAGTCTTGAGTCCACGCCGGCGGGAGGCGTCCTCGGTGACCGGGGCGCCCCGGGCACCGCGACGGCTGTCCTTGCCAGCCTTGTCGTCGGCCTTGGCCGGGCGATGCAGGGTGCCGGTCGGTGCCTTGGCTCCGGCCGGCTGGGGCTTCTCGGCCTCGGCGCGAGCACGCGCCTCTTCTTGCTGACGAGCTTCTTCCTCGAGTTTGCGGCTCTCGGCGGCCGCCTTTGCGGCGGCTTCGCGTTCCTGCCGCGCCTTGCGGTCGGCCTCCTGGCGAGCAAGCAGCTCGCGGTGGCGAGCGGACTCGCGCGCACGCGCGTCGATTTCCTCTTCGCTCAGGATCCCGCTCGGGGGGGATTTGGTGCGGCGGGCGGGCGCCGTGCCGGTGCGAGTCGGCTCACTGCTCGGCACTTCGGATTCGGCCGCCTGGGCACTCGCGCCTTCGACGGGCTCCTCGACTTCAACGTGAACTGCTGCGACCGGCTCGGGCTCACCCTGCTCGACTTCCTCCACGACCGGCGGAGCCGTCTCGACCGAATTGGTCTCGACTGCGGGCGTGACTACTTCGTCCAGAGGCGGCGGCTCGACCGCCGGCGGGGTCTCGGCTTGGACCGGCGTCTCGGCCGGCGTCGCCTCGGCCACGAGTTCGTCACGCTTGACGAAGACGCGCTTCTTGCGCACCTCCACCTGCACCGTGCGGGCACGCCCGCTCGAGTCGGTGGCGCGAATCTCGGTCGTCTCGCGACGCGTCAGGGTGATCTTGCCCTTGGGCTGGGTCGCACCATGGGAGCGCCGCAAGTACTCGAGCAGTTTCGCCTTGTCCTGTTCGTTGAGCAGGTCATCGACGCCGGCCTTGGCTACGCCGGCCCTCTGCAACTGCTCGAGCAGCACCGCGGCCGGCATCTTGAGTTCGCCGGCAAACTGGGTAACGCTCATTTGATCCATGAATTACTCCCCCTCATTCCTGGAACCAGTGTGCTCTCGCCACCGAAATCAGGGCCGCCGCCCTCTGTTCATCGATTCCGGTGTATTCCACCAGTTCGTCCACGGCGAGATCGGCTAGATCGTCACGGCTGCGAATGCCGTGGCTGGCCAGTTGCGCCGCGAGTGGCTTCTCCATGCCCTCGAGATTGAGCAGATCCTCGGAGACGGTCTCCAGCTGCTCCTCGGTGACGATGGCCTCGGTCAGCAACACGTTGCGCGCGCGCTCGCGCAGAACGTTCACCGTTTCCTCGTCGAAGGCCTCGATCTCGAGCATTTCGGCGAGCGGCACATAGGCGACTTCCTCGAGCGAGGTGAAACCCTCGTCGATCAGGATGTCGGCAACCTCCTCGTCGACGTCGAGCTTTTCCATGAACAGCGCGCTGATGCCGCGCCGCTCCTCGCCGACCTTCTGCGCCGACTCTTCCTCGCTCATCAGGTTGATGGTCCAGCCGGTCAGCTCGGAGGCGAGCTTGACGTTCTGGCCGCTGCGACCGATCGCGATCGCGAGATTGTTCTCGTCGACGACCACGTCCATCGAGTGATTTTCCTCGTCGACGACGATGGACACCACTTCGGCAGGCTGCAGCGCGGCGATCACGAACTGTGCCGGGTCGGGCGACCAGACGATGATGTCGATTTGCTCGCCAGCGATTTCGTTACGCACGGCAGTCACGCGCGAGCCACGCAGGCCGACGCAGGTCCCGATCGGGTCGATGCGCTGGTCGTGGGACTGTACGGCGATCTTGGCGCGCAAGCCGGGGTCGCGTGCGCAGGCCTTGACCTCGAGCAACCCCTCCTCGATTTCCGGCACTTCCAACTCGAACAGCTTGGCCAGGAAATCCGGCGCGGTGCGCGACAGGATCAGCTGGGGGCCGCGGGCGCTGCGATCGATGCGCAGCAGGAAGGCCTTGACGCGGTCGCCGACGCGCAGGTTCTCGCGCGGAATCATCTGATCGCGCGGAATCACGGCTTCGAGCCGGCCGACCTCGATGATCGCGTTGCCGCGCTCCATGCGCTTGATCGT
Organism: Gammaproteobacteria bacterium; assembly: GCA_029289265.1. Taxonomy (GTDB): domain Bacteria; phylum Pseudomonadota; class Gammaproteobacteria; order Burkholderiales; family Rhodocyclaceae; genus JARFTX01. The sequence goes on along the minus strand of JARFTX010000001.1, from coordinate 281,974 downwards.
GCCGGAGACCATGTGCTCCTGGCGCTCGAGGAAGTCGCTGAGGATCTGCTCGCGCTCGGCGTCACGAATGCGTTGCAGGATGACCTGCTTGGCGGCCTGAGCGCCGACGCGGCCGAAATCGATGGGCTCGAGCGCCTCCTCGATGTAGTCGCCGATCTGGATGTCGGGATCGAGATCACGCGCGTCGATGATGCCCATCTCGGCCTCGTCATTCACGACCTCTTCGTCGGGCATGACCTTCCAGCGGCGGAACGACTCGTAGTCCCCGGTCTCGCGGTCGATCGACACCCGCACGTCGGAGTCGTCGTGGATGCGCTTCTTGGACGCGGATGCGAGTGCCGACTCGAGCGCACCGAAGACGATGTCCTTGTCGACATTCTTTTCGCGCGCCAGCGCATCCACAAGCAGCAACAGTTCGCGGCTCATCTGATCACAACCTCCACATGCGAATGCTCAAAATCTGGGTACCAGACGTGCCTTCTCGACGTCGTCGTAGCCGAAGGCGATCTCGCCTTTCTCGGTGCGCAGGCGCACCACGCCATCGACCAGTCCGTCGAGCACGCCGACGAAATTTCTTTGATTGCCGATGGGCATGCGCAGGCGCACCTGCACGTCGGCGCCGACAAAGCGTTCGTAGTCTGCAGGCTTGGTCAGCGGTCGGTCGAGACCCGGCGACGAGACCTCGAGACGGTCGTAATCGACGTTCTCGACCTCGAACACGCGGGTGAGCTGGTTGCTCACCGCCGCGCAGTCGTCGACGGTGATGCCTCGCTCGATGTCGATGAAAACACGGACCAACCGCCCTTTGGGCGACGTCTCGATATCCACCAGTTCATAGCCGAGCCCGGCGACGACCTGATCGATCAGACTGTCAAGCTTCATTTCCAAGCCTACAAATAAAAAAAGGGCGAAACGCCCATCCCTGTTGATTCCAACCGGAAAATGACAGGCGCGGATCACTTGGACCTGTCAAAGCTTTTGAATTATAACCGTGCGTCCCCAGACAGGCAATGTACTTCTGGGCTTCGCAGGGCCCCAAGCCGCTCCAACCCGCCTGAAGCGTTCCGCCGACTCAACATGCGGCATTGCGCACCACCCGAGGCCGCCCGCTCGCACTGATGACGATCTGGCGGGCCTTTTCGTCACTGCAGAGCGTGATCGTACCCATCAGCAGTCCGCCATTGAGCGCGCGTGACTGGCCGGTCGGAAGATACGAGACGTAGTTGCGCACCGGTTGGGTTTGCTTGGTGGTCGAGACGACCCCCCCAGGCATGGGCATGCCGACGCTCACCACGACCTCTCCCGCATCGCGCACGCCATTGCCGTTGCCGTCCTCGAACAGTATCCAACCGGCGTGCCAGCCGATGCCCGGCTGACAGGCATCCCGGTCGGCGCTCGTGCACAGGGTCACACGCCGGTTGCGTTTGATCGCCTCCGAGCGGGTGAGAAAGATTGCTGAATGGAGCGACCCGGTGGCCGTGGAAAGCCGCGTTTCGCGCACGACCGCACTGAACGATGGCAGCGCCAGGCTCGACAGTACGCCACCGATGGCGATCACGACGAGCATCTCGACGAGGGTAAGGCCGCGGCCAGTCGCTGCGCATAGCGTGCGGATCCGGCTCGAACGGCCGAGGAATCTTTTCGAGAATGACATGGCATCGCTCGGTCATTGGGGACACGAACAATCCTAATGTCATTTGCCTATAATGCCAATAGGCTATTGAGGCGAGCAACTTCGCCCACCGGCCCGGCGCGAACCGACGCCCCGGATGCCGACGCATGCGTAAGCGGCGCCATGGCCCGCGCAGCCGACACACGGCATGCGCCGAGCAGCGGCGGGATACCTGCAAGCGTCCAATCTCAGGCGAAGGTATCGATGCGCGTACCGACGGTCGCGCTCGGATCGACGGCTCTCGGAGCCTGGGGGATGGCCTGCAACAATTGCAGGGCCGTTGATTGCTGAACGTCCAGCGTCTTCTTCAGGACGAGCAGCGACGCCTGCCCCTGCGTGTTGGCGAGGGCCATTGCGGAGAACCGGGCGGCGATGGCCGAGACGTCCATGCGAAGCTCAGTCCCGAAAATTTCCGTATTGCAGCGGAAAGTCCGTGATGTCCTTCTTCACCAGCGCGATGGCCTCCTGCAGGACGTCGCGCTTGGCACCCGCCACGCGCACCGCATCGCCCTGAATCGAGGCCTGGACCTTGAGCTTGCTGTCCTTGAGGAGCTTGACGACCTTCTTGCCGAGTTCCTGCTCCACACCGACCCGCACCTTCAGCTCCTGCTTGACCTTGTTTCCGCCGACCTTCTGCAGGTCGCCGTACTCGAGGCAGCGCACGTCGACCTTCTTGGCGGTCATCTCCGGGAGCAGGATCGCCTTCATCTGGTCGAGCTGAAAGTCGCTGTCGCCGAAGAGCGTCAGGAGCTTGTCGGCATGCTCGACGCGGGCGTCGGTGCCTTTGAAGTCGTAGCGATTGGTGATCTTGCGGTTGGCGACCTCGACCGCATTGCGCAGCGCGACGAGATCGACCTCGGAGGTGATGTCGAACGACGGCATGGCGCCTCCCCCTGTCAGCCGAAGTGGCAGATGTAGTGAAAGGGCTCGCCCGTGACCTCGATGTCGAAGCTCGAATCACCGGGCACGACGAACGATTCGCCCGCGGCGCAGGACTTCCAGTCCGCCTCGCCGGCGAGACGATAGCGGCAGGCGCCGGCGACGCACTCCATGATCTCGGGCGCGCCGGTGTTGAAGGTGAGCCGCGCAGGCAGGATCACACCGGCCGACTTCTTTGTGCCGTCGGCGAGCACGAAGGAGTGACTCACGCACTTGCCGTCGAAATAAACGTTGGCGCGGGTCAAGAGGGTAACGGATTCGTAGCGTTCGGTCGCTTGTGTCATGGTCTTGTCGTCACTCGATTCCGAGCAGTTTTTCGATCAGGGCTTTGGAGACGAACCCCAGGATGCCGAGCCCCAGCGCCAGGAACATCCACATCGTGCCGTACTTGCCGGCCTTGGATTTCCAGGCGAGGTTGCCGACGATGAACATCATGTAGAGGATGAGGGCGGTGAGCAGGACCTTGAGGGAAATCGCCTCGAACTCGGCGACGGTCAGGCCGAAGATGATCGGCTCGTTGCTCATCACCCTCCTCCGTCGTCAGCCGCCGCGGCGCGCCTTGGCGTTGGCGGCGATCCTCATGCGCAGTGCATTGAGTCGGATGAAGCCGTGGGCGTCCTTCTGGTTGTAGGCGCCGGCGTCGTCCTCGAAGGTCGCGATGGTCGGGTCGAACAGCGAGTCGGACTTCGAGTCGCGGCCGGTGACGATGACGTTGCCCTTGTAGAGCTTGACGCGCACCCAGCCGTTGACGCTCTGCTGAGTGTGGTCGATGAGGGCCTGCAGCGCCTGGCGCTCGGGCGACCACCAGTAGCCGTTGTAGATCAGGCTGGCGTAGCGCGGCATCAGGTCGTCCTTGAGGTGGGCGACCTCGCGGTCCAGCGTGACGGACTCGATGGCGCGATGCGCGCGCAGCAGGATGGTGCCCCCCGGCGTTTCGTAGCAGCCGCGGCTCTTCATGCCTACGTAGCGGTTCTCGACCAGGTCGAGCCGGCCGATGCCGTGCTTGCCACCGAGCTCGTTGAGCTTCGCCAGCAGCTCGTGTGGGCGCAGGCGCACGCCGTCGATCGCGACCAGGTCGCCGCGCTCGAATTCGAGATCGACGTACTGTGCGGCATCCGGCGCTGCCTCGGGCGACACCGTCCAGCGCCACATGTCCTCTTCAGCCTCGGCGGCCGGATTCTCGAGGTGGCGGCCCTCGAAGGAGATGTGCAGCAGGTTGGCATCCATCGAGTAGGGCGAGCCGCCCTGCTTGTGCTTCATCTCGATCGGGATCCCGGCGGCCTCGGCGTAGGCGAGCAGCTTCTCGCGCGACAGCAGATCCCATTCGCGCCACGGCGCGATCACCTTCACGCCCGGCATCAGCGCGTAGTAGCCGAGCTCGAAGCGCACCTGGTCGTTGCCCTTGCCGGTGGCGCCGTGCGACACGGCATCCGCGCCGGTCTCGCGCGCGATCTCGATCTGGCGCTTGGCGATCAGCGGCCGGGCGATCGAGGTGCCGAGCAGGTACTCGCCCTCATACACGGTGTTGCAACGGAACATCGGGAAGACGAAGTCGCGCACGAATTCTTCGCGCAGGTCGTCGATGAAGATGTTCTCGGGCTTGATGCCGAGCTTGAGCGCCTTCTGGCGCGCCGGCTCGAGTTCCTCGCCCTGGCCGAGGTCGGCCGTGAAGGTCACGACCTCGCAGCCGTAGGTATCCTGGAGCCACTTCAGGATGACCGAGGTATCCAGCCCGCCCGAGTAGGCGAGTACCACTTTATTGACATCGCTCATGATGAATCCTTGCGCGGTCCGTTGCGTCGAATCGGGCGCCGGACGCCTCGCGCCCGCTCCGTCATTGCCGCCCGCCCCGCTGTTTCAGGGTTGGTAGAACTTGCAATACATCTGCTTTCCGGTCGGCGCGCATCCAGGCCATGCCCGGTACGCGCCGCGATACAGTCACTCGTGGTCGCGCTTGCCGAAGACCAGATATTCCATCAATGCCTTCTGGACGTGCAGGCGATTCTCGGCCTCGTCCCAGACGACCGACTGGGGGCCGTCGATGACTTCGGCGGTCACTTCCTCGCCGCGATGCGCCGGCAGGCAATGCATGAAGACCGCCTCGGGAGCGGCGACCGCCATCATCTCGGCATCGACGCACCAGTCGGCGAAGGCCTTGCAGCGCTCCTCGTTCTCGGCCTCGAAACCCATCGAGGTCCACACGTCGGTCGTCACCAGGTCGGCGCCCTTGCAGGCATCGAGCGGATCGGCGTACTGCTCGAAATGGTCGGTGCCGTAGAGGCCGGCCCGCTCGGGCTCGACCTCGTAGCCAGGCGGCGTCGACACATGCACGTTGAAATCGAGCACCTCGGCGGCCTGCAGCCAGGTGTTGCAGACGTTGTTCGAGTCGCCCACCCAGGCGACCGTCTTGCCCTGGATCGAACCGCGATGCTCGATGAAGGTATAGATGTCGGCGAGGATCTGGCAGGGGTGGTACTCGTTGGTGAGCCCGTTGATGACCGGCACGCGCGAGTTGGCGGCGAAGCGCTCGATGACCTCCTGCTCGAAGGTGCGGATCATCACGAGGTCGCTCATGCGCGAGATCACCTGCGCCGCATCCTCGACCGGCTCGCCGCGGCCGAGCTGCGAGTCGCGCGTGTTGAGGTAGATCGCCGAGCCGCCGAGCTGATGCATGCCGGCCTCGAAGGACAGGCGCGTGCGGGTGCTGGCCTTCTCGAAGATCATCACCAGCGTGCGATCGAACATCGGGTGATACGGCTCGTAGCGCTTGAACTTGTTCTTGATCCAGCGCGTGCGCGCGAACAGGTGCTCGTACTCGTCGCGCGTGAAATCCTTGAACTGCAGATAATGTCGAAGTGCTGTAGTCATCGGCGGCCCCTCACTGTGCGAGATGCTCGAGCACCAGCGGCGCGAGCCGCTCGACCAGCAGCTTCGCATCCTGATCGCTGAAGTTCAGCGGCGGCAGCAACCGGATGACACGCTCGGCAGTGACGTTGATCAGCAATCCAGCCTCGAGCGCCTTCCCGACCAGCTCACCGCAGGGGCGGTCGAGTTCGATCCCGATCATCAGGCCGCGGCCGCGAATGTCGACGACGCCACGGGCATCGGCGAAGGCCTCGCGGAGGCTCGAACGGATGGTCTCGCCGATCTTCACGGCATTCTCCGTCAGGGCCTCGTCCTCGATCGTGGCGAGCGTCTCGAGCGCAGCCGCGCAAGCAAGCGGGTTGCCACCGAAGGTCGAGCCGTGGTTGCCGGGCCCGAAGAGCTTCGCTGCCCGGCCGGTGGTGAGACATGCACCGATCGGCACGCCGGAACCCAGCCCCTTGGCGAGGGTGACGACATCGGGCAGCACGCCCGCGCTCTGGAATCCGAACCACTGCCCGGTACGGCCGATGCCGCACTGCACCTCATCGCAGATCAGCAGCCAGCCGCGCTCGTCGCAGACCGCCCGCAACTCGCGCTGGAAGGCCTCGTCGGCAATGTGGATGCCGCCCTCGCCCTGGATCATCTCGAGCATCACGGCGACGACATTGTGGTTGTGCGCGGCGACGCTGCGGATCGCCTCGATGTCCTTGTACGGCACGCGCACGAAACCGGAAACCAGCGGCTCGAAGCCGGCCTGGGCCTTGCGGTTGCCGGTTGCGGACAGCGTCGCCATGGTGCGACCGTGGAAGGCGTTCTCCATGACGATGATGGTGGGCTGGTCGACGCCCTTGCGATGGCCGTAGAAGCGGGCGAGCTTGATCGCGGCCTCGTTGGCTTCGCAGCCGGAGTTGCAGAAGAACACCTCGTCCATGCCCGCGAGCGCGGCGAGCCGGTCGGAAAGTTCTTCCTGCAGCGGGATGCGATAAAGGTTGGAGGTGTGCAGCACGCAGGCGGCCTGCTGGGCGATCGCCCGCACCAGGCGGGGATGGTTGTGGCCGAGCGTGGAGACGGCAATACCGGCGAGCGCGTCGAGATAGCGCTTTCCGGTCTCGTCTACGAGCCAACTGCCTTCGCCGTGCGAGAACGCCACGGGCAGCCTGGCATAGGTGTTCATCAGGTGCGACATGAAGATCCCCGGTCAATATGAACCAGAAATGCAGACGGCGGCTGGCGCCGCCGTGAATGTGAAGGGCTGATCTTAAGCGAAAGCGCCGACCTTGTATAGGCAGGCGCCCGGACCGTCGCCGCCCCGCGAGCAGGTCCGGACCCCGCCGGCCTGGCGCACCCGCCGAGATCGCAACGGCGTATCCGGCACCGGGCGCCGCCCTGCACGGCGGCCGAAGTCGCCGCGTCATTTCTGTTAGAATCCGCGGCGAATTGTGCGATGCGTGAACGGCCGCCGCCCTGGGGCCTGCGCGTGAGAATCACCGAAGCATCGACTGCGTGGCGTATGAACCAGGAAATCCGCAACTTTGTCATCGTCGGGATCACGCGGGACGGCAAGAAGTTTCGCCCCAGCGACTGGGCCGACCGTCTGTGCGGCATCATGTCGGCATTCGGTGCCGACCACCGCATGATGTACTCGCCCTACGTCCGCCCCGGTTGCAATCTCAAGGGCGACAAGCTGGTGCTCGTAGACTCCCGGCTCTACGAGATCGAGCCGCTCGCCTACAAATTCCTGGTCAATTTCGCCAACGACAACAACCTCGTCATCGAGTCGGTCGACCCCGCGCAGGCGCAAGCCTGACCGATGTCCGGCGCGGTTGCTCGCCCAGTGCGACGCATCTGCGGCCCGGAAAAGAACAGGGCGGCCCGCAGGCCGCCCTGTTTGCATCCGTGCCGCTCGATTTCAGGCCGACAGGCCCTTGATCGCAGCCGACAGGCGGCTCTTGTGCCGCGCCGCCTTGTTCTTGTGGATGATTTTCTTGTCGGCGATGCTGTCGATGGTGCTCATCGACGTATTGAAGATCGACTGTGCGGCTTCCTTGTCGCCGGCGATGACGGCCTTTTGCACAGCCTTGATCGCGGTGCGCAGGCGGGAGCGCAGACTGCCGTTGTGGGCGCGGGCCTTCGCCGCCTGGCGGGCGCGCTTGCGAGCTTGTGCCGTATTGGCCATGGGGTGTTCTTCCGTTCGGTGGTTCTTGAAAGCGGGCGATTGTACCGTGGCACCCTGGCCGATGCAACTGTGATCGACGCGCGCTATGATGGGCACTTTTTGCGGTTCTCATGAATCTGCTCCGCGCCCTTGCCACCGTGAGCGGGATGACGCTCGCGTCGCGCATCCTCGGTTTCGTCCGCGATTTCGTGATCGCGCGCACCTTCGGCGCCGGCGTCGCGACCGACGCGTTCTTCGTCGCCTTCCGGCTGCCCAACCTTTTGCGCAGGATGTTCGCTGAAGGGGCGTTCTCGCAGGCCTTCGTGCCGATACTCGCCGAGTACAAGAACCGCAGCGGCGCCGCCGAGGCGCACCTCCTGATCAACCGCGTCGCCACCGTGCTGGCGCTGGCGGTCGCGGCGATCTCGCTGCTGGGCATCTTTGCCGCGCCCCTCATCATCTACATCTCGGCGCCCGGCTTCTCGGCCGACCCGGACAAGTTCGCGCTGACGGTCGAACTGACCCGCATCACCTTTCCCTACATCCTCTTCATGTCGCTGGTCGCGCTCGCCGGCGGCGTGCTCAACACCTGGAGCCGTTTCGCGATCCCGGCCTTCACGCCGGTGCTGCTGAACCTCTCGTTCATCGGCATGGCGCTTTTCGCCGCGCCCTACTTCGATCCGCCGGTCCTCGCGCTCGCCTGGGCGGTCTTCATCGGCGGCTTGCTGCAGCTCGCGCTCCAACTGCGGCCGCTCGCGAAGATCGGTGTGCGCCTGCGCTTCGACTTCGCGCCGTCCGATCCGGGCGTGCGCCGCGTGCTGCGTCTGATGGCGCCGGCCATGCTGGGCGTGTCGGTCGCCCAGGTGTCGCTGCTCATCAACACCATCTTCGCGTCCTTCCTGCAAAGCGGCAGCGTGTCGTGGCTTTATTACGCCGACCGGCTGATGGAGTTTCCGGCCGGGCTGCTGGGGGTCGCGCTCGGCACCATCCTGCTGCCGACCTTGTCGCGGCTGCACGCCGACGAGCGCCGCGAGGAGTTTTCGGCGATGCTCGACTGGGGCTTGCGGCTCACGCTGATGCTGACGCTGCCGGCCGCGCTCGCGCTCGCCGTGCTGGCCGTGCCCCTGATCTCGACGCTGTTCTTCCACGGCGCCTTCAGTGCAACCGACGTGCTGCAGACGCGGCTCGCGCTGATCGCCTACAGCGTCGGCCTGACCGGTCTGATTCTGGTCAAGATTCTCGCGCCGGGCTTTTATGCGCGTCAGGACATCCGCACGCCGGTCAAATTCGCGCTGATCACGCTGGCCGCAACGCAGCTCATGAACCTTGCCTTCATCATCCCGTTCAAACATGCAGGCCTGGCGCTCTCGATCGGGCTCGCATCGCTGCTCAACGCCGCACTGCTCTACCGCGGACTGCGTGCCCGCGGCGTCTATCGGCCACTAACGGGCTGGGGTGGATTCGGCTGGCGGCTTGCGATCGCGCTCGGGGCGCTCGGCCTTGCGCTCTGGTACGGCATGGGGTCGCAAGCCGCGTGGCTCGAGTACGGAGCGGGCGAGCGCATCGGAAAGCTGGCGCTGCTGGTCGCCGGCGGAATGGCCGTCTATTTCACGACGCTCTTTGCCCTCGGGTTCCGGCTGCGCGATTTTCGCAAGCGCGGGCTCGAGTGAGGGAAGGCGGTCCCCGCCCCCGGCGTTGTCGGCATCACCGGACCTGCGCTGCGACGACAGGCTTTATCCAGCTAGAATCAGGATTCATTCCGCAGACCTGCACGAGGAGACCCACGCCATGAAATTGACCAGCGAGAGCTTCGGCAACGGCGCCCGCATTCCCGGCGAATTCGCGTTCTGCATCCCCGCCGAACAAGCCCACGTCTGCCTCGGCAAGAACCGCAATCCCCAGTTCGACTGGCACGACGCCCCCGAAGGTACGCGCTCCTTCGTGCTGATCTGCCACGATCCCGATGTACCGAGCCGCGGTGACGACGTCAATCAGGAAGGCCGCGTGATCCCGCTCGACCTGCCGCGTGTGGATTTCTTTCACTGGGTGCTCGTCGACCTGCCCGCAGACTGCCGCCAGATTGCCGCGGGCGCCTTTTCGGATGGGGTCACCCCCGGGGGCAAGGCCGGACCGGGCGGACCGCTGGGCACCCGTCAGGGCGTGAACGACTACACCGCCTGGTTCGCGGGCGACGAGTCGATGCGGGGTGACTACCACGGCTACGACGGCCCCTGCCCGCCTTGGAACGATGAGCGCTTGCACCACTACGTTTTCACGCTCTACGCACTCGACCTCGAGCGATGCCCGGTCGAGGGTCGATTCGGCGGCGCCGAGGTGTTGAAGACCATCGAAGGCCATGTGCTGGCCGAGGCCCGCCATATCGGCGAGTACAGTCTCAACCCCACCGTCTGACCCGCCGGCGACTGCTCTGCCGCCCCTTTCCGGGAACCTCAGTAACCCGCGGCGGAACCTTCGCGGCGCGGGTCGGCCGCACCGCGCCAGCCCTCGCCGTCACGGACGATGACGGCGAGCCCGCTCGTGAGGTCGCGCAGCACCGGCTCGTGGCCGAACAGCGCGAGCCGCTCGGCGAGCGCCCGTCCGGCCGGCGTGTCCTCGATCTCGGTGGGGCCGTTGCGGCTACCGGCATGCGTGCGGGCGACCAGTTCATCGGGGGCCATGTTCCAGTCGACCCGGGCGACGATGCTGGCCGCGACGTAGTTGATGATCTGGCTGCCGCCCGGCGAGCCGGTCACCGCGGCGAGCCGCCCCTCGGCGTCGAACACCAGCGTGGGCGCCATCGAGCTGCGGGGCCGCTTGTTCGGGCCGGGCCGGTTCGGATGCAGGCCGCGTGCGTCGGCTGGACGGAAGGAAAAGTCGGTGAGCTGGTTGTTGAGCAGAAAGCCGCGAACCATGCGGCGGCTGCCGAAAGCATCCTCGATCGAGGCGGTCAGCGCCAATGCGTTGCCCTCGGCATCGACAATGGAGAGGTGGGTCGTGGCCGCGCGCTCGATCGCGAGCGCCGCGCCCGGCTGCGCCCGGCCGGGCAGCGGATTGCCCGCCTCGGCGCGGCCGAGACTGCGCACCGGGCTCAGTGCGGTGGCGCGCCGGTGCAGGTAGTCGGGCGTGAGCAGCTGCGCCGGCTCGATCGGCATCGCCGCCGGATCGCCATACCAGGCATCGCGATCGGCAAAGGCGAGGCGGCCCGCCTCGCTGAAGAGGTGGGCGGCAAAGGCCGAATCGGGATCGAGCTCGCCGAGCCGGAAACGCTCGAGCACGCCCAGCAGCGCGAGCACCGTCCCGGCGCCGGAGCTGGGCGGCGGCATGCCGCAGACGCGGTGGCCGCGGTAAGCGCCGCACAGCGGCTCGCGCTCGACCGCGCGGTAGCCAGCCAGGTCTTTGGTCGCCAGCATTCCGGGATTGGGCTCGGCGGCCACCGCCGCGACGATGTCACGGGCGATGGCGCCGCGGTAGAAAGCATCCACACCGCGATCCGCGACCTCGCGCAGCACGGCCGCAAGCTCGGGATTGCGCAGCGTCGCGCCGATCGTGAGCGGGCGGCCGTCGGCGTCGAAGAACAGCGCGCGGGCGAGCGGGTCGGAGGCGAGGAAGCGGTCGCGCGCGATCAGTGCGTGTAGCCGCGGCGAGACCGGAAAGCCGCCTTCGGCCAGTGCGATCGCCGGCTCGAACAGCCGCGGCCACGACAGCTTGCCGTGGCGCGAATGGGCTTGGGCGAGCATGCGCAACAGCCCCGGCACCCCGACCGCACGACCGCCGACGACTGCGTCGTGGAATCCCATCGGTACGCCGTCGGCCGCGAGGAAGAGCGTCTCGTCGATTGCAGCGGGTGCGGTCTCGCGCCCGTCCCAGGCCGTCACGCGTCCACTCGCCGCCTCGTAGGCGACCAGAAAGCCGCCGCCACCGATGCCCGAAGATTGCGGCTCGACGACATTGAGTACCAGCACTGCAGCGATCGCCGCATCGACCGCGCTGCCGCCGCCACGCAACATCGCCAGCGCCGCATCGGTCGCGTGTGGGTTGGCGGTCACCGCGATCGCCTCGCGCGCAAAGACCGAAGGCGTGGGCGCGAAGCCGGTAGCCGGCTCGGGCTGGGCCGGCACCTGCGCGAACGCCGGCACGAGGACGGCGCAGGCGAAGAACAGCGCCGCAATCGACCGCATCCTTGTCAGTAAACTCATGTCACACACCTCCCGGCAGTTCTTGGATGCACGCGGCCGCCACGAGTGCCTGCGGCAGCGCACGGGGTCGCGGCATAGGCCGCCCGGAACCGGCGCCCGTGGGGCTGCGATGGAACGCGACGGAACGACGGCTGCGCGGCAGCGCGGAAGCCCCGCCCCTCAGCGCACCGCGTACGCCGCCAGCCGACGCGGCACCGGCACCAACTGGAGGCGTGGGTAGTCGGGCAGCCCACCCGCGAAGGGCGGCACGATCTCGCCTTCGATCAGCGGCCTCAGGTAGCGGCGCGCCGCATCGGTGACGTGCAGGCCGTCGGCGCGGATGAACTCGCGCGGCACCAGCCGCTCGAGATTCGCGATCGGCGCGACGTCGATCGGCTCGATCGACCACGCGTAGGGGGCGTCGGCCATGCGGCGGATCGCCGCCATGATGCCGTCGTGCCCCGCGAGCGCGAATTCGACCGCGGCGCGCCCCACCGCGCGCGCCTGGGCGTGGTCGGTCGCCGAGACCAGGTGGCCGGCGGCGCGCTGCAGGTAGTCGGGGATCGCCCAGTGGTGCTTGTAGCTCAGCCGCGCGTGGATCAGGCGGGAGATTTGCTGCCCCGCTCCGCCGAGCTGGACGTGGCCCTTGCGGTCGTGCGCTTGCTCCATCACCAGCGAGCCGTCGGCGCGGCGGATGCCCTCGGAGACCGTCACGGCGCAGTAACCCAGGCGCTCGACGGTTGCGCGGACGCGCTCGATGAACGGTTCTTCCTCGAACGGCACCTCGGGCATCAGCACGATGTGCGGCGGCTCGTCGGGAGTTCGTGCCGCGAGCGCCGTCGCAGCGGCCAGCCAGCCGGCGTTGCGACCCATGACCTCGAGCACGAACACCCGCCCGATACGGCTCGTCATGGCCGCCAGGTCGAGTCCGGCTTCGAGCATGGCGAGGGCGACATATTTCGCCGCCGAGCCGAAGCCGGGGCAGCAGTCCGTGCCCACGAGATCGTTGTCCACTGTCTTGGGCACGCCGATCGACACGAGCGGGTAGCCGCGCCCGCGCGCAGCGGCCGCCAGCTTGGCGACCGCATCCATCGAGCCGTTGCCGCCGTTGTAGAGGAAGTAGCGGATGTCGTGGGCGTCGAACACGTCGAACAGCCGGTCGTACTGTGTCGGGTTCGCCTCCGGCGCGTCGAGGTCGAAGCGGCAAGAACCGAAGGCGCCGCCAGGCGTGTGCGCGAGTGCCCGCAGCTCCTCGGCGGACAGTGCCAAGGTGTCGATCAGGTCCTCGCCCAGCGCACCGAGGATGCCGTGCCGTGCCGCCAGCACCGTTCCGATCGACCCGGCGTGCTCGCGCGCGGTCTCGATCACGCTCGCCGCGGTGGCGTTGATGACGGCGGTCACGCCGCCGGACTGGGCATACAGGAGATTGGCCTTGCGCATCGCTTCGAGGGCCCCTGAAAGAAAAGGCGCGGCTCACCACGATGGACGAGCCGCGCCGCGATCCTGCACCGGCGATTACTTCAGCGCTTCGAACGCGCGCGCCGTGATGTCCTCGACCGAGCCCAGCCCGGAGATCTTGCACACGCGCGGCGCCTTGGCGTCGCCCGAGGCGGCCCAGCGCGTGTAGTACTCGACCAGCGGCTTGGTCTGGGCGTGGTAGACCTCGAGGCGCTTGCGCACCGTCGCCTCGGCGTCGTCATCGCGCTGGATCAGTGGTTCGCCGGTGACATCGTCCTTGCCCTCGACCTTGGGCGGGTTGTACTTGACGTGGTAGGTACGGCCCGAGGCCACGTGCACACGCCGCCCGCTCATGCGCTCGATGATCTCCGCATCGGGGACGTCGATCTCGAGCACCACGTCGAGCGGCACCCCGGCGTCCTTCATCGCGTCGGCCTGCGGAATCGTCCGCGGAAAGCCGTCGAACATGTAACCGCCCTGGCAATCGGGCTGCTGCAGGCGGTCCTTGACCAAGCCGATGATGATGTCGTCGGAGACGAGACCGCCGGCGTCCATGACCTTCTTCGCCTCGATACCCAGCGGCGTACCGGCCTTGACGGCGGCGCGCAGCATGTCGCCGGTGGATATCTGGGGAATGCCGAACTTTTCCTTGATGAAGTTGGCCTGCGTGCCCTTGCCGGCCCCCGGCGGTCCCAGAAGTATCAAACGCATCTCGCTCCTCTCCCTCTAAGAGTCGGGCAGCCGTGTCCAGCCGCCCGGTTTATGACGATCCCGAAACTTACTCGACTCGTTGCGCCCGGTCAAACACGCTGCGCACTCGCTCCAGGTCCTCAGCCGTGTCCACGCCGGCGGGCGGCGCCACGTCGATGACCCGCACCGCGATGCGCTCGCCGTGCCAAAGGACCCGCAATTGCTCGAGCGCCTCCCAGTGCTCCAACGGCGAAGGAGCAAGTGCGGCATAACGCCGGAGAAATCCGACGCGGTAGGCGTAGAGACCGACATGCCTCAAGACGGGCAATCCCGTCGGCAGTCGCTCGCGACTGGCCGCCAGCGCATCGCGTGCCCACGGAATCGGTGCGCGCGAGAAGTACAGCGCGTGTCCGCGTGCGTCGCAGACGACCTTGACGACGTTCGGATTGAAGAAATCGGCCGCGTCGTGGATCGGATGTGCGGCGGTCGCCACGGCGGCATCGGTCGCGGCGGCGAGGGTTTCCGCGACCGCGGCGATGAGCTCGGGATCGATCAGCGGCTCGTCTCCCTGGACGTTGACGACGATCTCATCGTCGGACCAGCCGAGCGCGGTCACCACCTCGGCGAGCCGGTCGGTGCCGCTGGGGTGATCGGCACGCGTCATCAGCGCATCGCCTCCCTCGGCCAGCACGGCATCCAGCACGGCTTGGTGATCGGTGGCGACCCACACGCCTGCGGCGCCAGCCTCGCGCGCACGCTCCAGCACCCGGACGATCATCGCCTTGCCGCCGATATCGGCGAGCGGCTTGCCCGGAAGGCGCGTCGAGGCGAAACGGGCGGGGATGACGACCTTGAACGCCGTCATCAACGCCTCAGCGCCTCGACCTCGGCAGCCTCGATCGCGCGCGCCTCGTCCTCGAGCATCACGGGAATGCCGTCACGGATCGGAAACGCCAGCCGGTCGGCCTTGCAGACGAGCTCCTGTCGGTCCTTCAGGTAGTCGAGCGGACCCTTGCACAACGGGCACACGAGGATCTCAAGCAACCGGGCGTCCATGCGTCAGTCTCTCCAGTATTCGTTCGGCCGCCCCGGGGGCGATGCGCGCCTCGACCGGGAAGACCCAGGTATCGGCGGGCGCGATAGCCGCGCATTTTACCGCATCCTTGGCGGTCACG
The DNA here is from genome assembly GCA_029289265.1 of Gammaproteobacteria bacterium. Classification (GTDB taxonomy): domain Bacteria; phylum Pseudomonadota; class Gammaproteobacteria; order Burkholderiales; family Rhodocyclaceae; genus JARFTX01. Next base: position 266,845 of record JARFTX010000001.1, on the reverse strand, counting down.
ACGACCGGCCCGCCACCGGGAAAGTCGAGGTCGCCGGGCGCGAAGCGGTGATGATCGGGCAAGGGGTGGCGTACGACGTCCAGCCCGGCCGCTTCGAGTTGGGCAAAGAAGCGCTCGGGACGGCCGATGCCGGCCACCGCGTGCACCCGGCGGCCGCGCAGCGCAGCGAGCGGAATCGAGCGGGCGGGCTCGCGCACGGCGCGCAGCCGGTCGCCTTCCAGCGCCATGTCCGAGATTGCGACGCCCTGCAGCCGACGCGCAAGCGACGCCGACAGAGCACCGTGGGCAATCACCAGATCGACCTCGCGCAGGCGCCCCAACCCCTCGCGCAGGGGCCCCGCAGGCAGCGGCCAGCGGTTGCCGAGCGTCGCCTCGTCGACCACGGCGATCTCCACGTCGCGACCGAGCCGATAGTGCTGCAGGCCGTCGTCGGAGACGATCACATCGCAGCCCGGATGGGTCGAGAGCAGCGCCCTTGCCGCAGCCGGCCGGTTGGCGCCGACCGCGACCGGGCAGCCGGTGAGCCGCGCGAGCAGCACCGGCTCGTCGCCGAACAGACCAGGATCACCATCCGGCGGCACCAGCGCGACGCCGCGGACCCTGCCCCCGTAGCCTCGACTGACGATGCCGGGGGTGAAGCCCGCATCGCGGAGTCGGCCGACGAGCCACTCCACCACCGGCGTCTTGCCGCTGCCACCGACGGCGACATTGCCAACCACCGCGACGGGCACGGGCAGACGTACGGCAGAGCACAGGCCGAGTCGGTAAAGGGCGCGACGGAGCGCGACGCCTCCGGCGAACAGCGCGGCAATCGGCCACAGCGCGCAAGCTGCCGCCGATCGCCTCCGCCAGAACGCCGGGGCATGCCGGCTCACGGCCGGTGACTCCGTGCGAGGCTGCCGCACATCAGGACGGCGGGTTCTGGATGGCGAAGGTGATGTGAGCGAGCCCTGCCCGCTGGGCTGCCTGCATCACGTCGATCACGCTCTGGTGCGCGGCTTGCGCGTCGGCGTTGATGACGACGACAGGCTCCCTGTCACCGGTCGGCCGGGCCCGGCCCAACGCGGCCGCGATTGCCGAAACTTCGCGCGCGCCCACCGGATTGCCGTTGATGATGATGTCGCCCCCGGCGGTGACGACCACCGTGATCTCGTCGGGCGTCGCCTGGCTCGGGTCGGCCTCGGCGACCGGCAGGTTGATCTCGAGGCCGGCGATCTTGGTGAAGGTGGTCGTCAACATCAGGAAGATGATGATGACGAGCACGACATCGATCAGCGGGATCAGATTGACCTCGGGTTCGGCCTGGCGCCGGGCGCCGCGCTGGAAGTTCATCGCTCAGCCGCGCCGCTCGCCATGCACGACCTCGACCAGCTTCACCGCCTGCTGCTCCATGTCGATGACGAAGCCGTCGATCAGCGCGCGGAAATGGCGCCAGAAGATGGTCGCGGGAATCGCGATGATGAGGCCCAGCCCGGTCGTATTGAGCGCGATCGAGATGCCCTGGGCGAGCTGCTGCGGATTTGCGCCGGCCACCCCCTGCGAGGCGAAGATGTCGATCATGCCGACGATGGTGCCGAAGAGTCCCAGCAGCGGGCTGATCGCGGCGATGGTGCCGAGCGTCGTGAGGAAGCGTTCCAGCTCGTGCGCGACGGCGCGGCCGGTCTCTTCGATCGCTTCCTTCATGACCTCGCGCGAACTCCCGACATTGCGCAACCCCGCGGCAAGCACGCGACCGAGCGGAGAATGGGCGGCCACCGCGTTGGCCATGTCGGCGGTCACGCCGTGGTTGCGCAGCTCGGCCAGAACCTCCTCGAGCAGTCCCGACGGCACGACGCGCGAGCGCCGCAAGGTCATCGAGCGCTCGACGATCAACGCCACCGCAATGACGGATGCAAACAAGAGCGGCCAGATCGGCCACCCCGACGCCTGAATGATGGCGAACACGCGAGGGCTCTCCCCGATGCGAAAAGATCGAACTCTAGCGCCCGACCATGCCGAGGGCAAGCGTGGAGGGGCCCCAGCGCGACTGCGCCCCACGCCCACGCCGGACCGCCCGGTGGCGCAAGGGCGCGGCCTGCCGTGCCCTGGGCGCTATCGCGTCGTCGTCAGCCCGGATGGCGAATGCTCGCGCCGGCCCGTCCACCAGTTCGCTGCCAGCACCAGCAGCAAGGTTGCGAGTCCGGCCGCCTCGACCGCAAAGTTCGGGTAGAACACCGCCACCGTCGCCGGCACGATCAGCAGGCGCGACAACACCCCCATGCGGGCGAACAGATAGCCCTCGAGCGCCGCGGCGAAGGCCGCGAGCGCGGCGAACGCGATCAGCACATTCCAGGCGACCACGAGCGGCGGGCCGCCGAGGATGAGCTCCGGATTGAACACCATGAACACGGGGATCAGGTACAGCCCCTTCGCGAACTTCCAGGCCTGAAAGCTCGTCTCCATCGGCTTGCTGCCGGCTATCGCTGCGCCGGCGAAGCCCGCGAGCGCCACGGGCGGCGTGACGTTCGAATCCTGCGAGTACCAGAACACGACCAGGTGCGCGATCAGCAGCGGAATGCCGAACTCGAGCGTCAGCGCGGGGCCGACCAGCACGATCAGCACGATGTAGGCGGCGGTCACCGGCAGACCCATGCCGAGGACCAGGCTCGCGATGATGACCATGACGAGCGCGAGCACGATGTTGCCCCCCGAGAACGCCAGCATCATCGCCGAGAACTTCAGCCCCAGCCCGGTCAGCCCGACCACCCCGACGATGAGGCCCGCAACCGCACAGGCGATGCTGACCGCCACCGCATTGCGCGCCCCCAGCGACAGCCCTTCGGCGAGCCGGGTCAACCCGCTCTGGCACAAGCGACCGAAGCGCGCAGCGGTCACCGGCTCGCCGTGGCGTGGCGCGAAGACGAAGAACCAGACGAGATGGCGCAGCATCGCCACGACGACCATCGACACCACCGCGTAGTAGCCCACCCGCATCGGCGACATGTGCATCGCCAACAGCCAGATCAGCACCGCAAGCGGCACCAGGAAGTGCCAGCCCTCGCGCATGACCTGCCGCACCGAGGGCAGCTCCGAAGCCGCCATGCCCTGCATGCCCTGCTTGATCGCGATGATGTGCACGAACAGGTACACCGTGCCGAAGTACATCAGCGCCGGCAGGATGCTGACCTTGACGATCTCGAGATAGGGAACACCGGTGTACTCGGCGATCAGAAAGGCGCCCGCCCCCATCAGCGGCGGCATGATCTGCCCGCCGGTGCTCGCCGCCGCCTCGATGCCGCCCGCCTGGGCGGGGCGGTAGCCGAGCCGCTTCATCAGCGGGATCGTGAAGGCGCCGGTGGTCACGACGTTGGCGATCGCGCTTCCGGAGATCGACCCCATGCCGGCCGAAGCGATCACCGCTGCCTTGGCCGGGCCGCCGCGCTGCCGGCCGGTCGCCGCGTAGGCAAGATCGATGAAGAATTTGCCGGCGCCGGTCACCTCGAGCATCGCGCCGAACAGCACGAAGACGAAGATGAAGGTCGCCGCGACGCCCAGCGGCAGGCCGAACAGGCCCTCCTGTCCGAGGTAGAGCTGGCCGACGACGCGGTCGAGGTTGTAGCCGCGGTGGGCGAGAATGCCCGGCAGGAACTCGCCCAGCCACGGCAGCTCGCCGCGCGGGCCGGCGAAGGCGTAGACGATCGCCACTGCGCCGATCACGGTCAGGCCGATGCCGACCGCGCGCCGGCAGGCCTCCAGAACGGTGACGATGGCAATGCAGCCGACAATGATGTCGGTGCGGCTCCAGAACCCGGCCCGGTCGATGATCTCGTCAAGGTAGAAGGCGAGGTAGAAGCCGGTCAGGAAGGCTCCGGCGAAGAAGGCGATGTCGATGATCCACGCGATCGGACCTCGCCGCCGTGTGGGGCCGAAGGCCGGGAACATCAGGAAGGCGAGCATCATGATCAGCGCGATGTGGATGCTGCGCTGATAGAACAGCCCGAGCTGCTGGATGCCCGCCGAATAGAGCTGAAACAGCGACAGTCCGATCGCGAGCAGCGTGATGAGCCACAGGATCACGCGCGGATGCGGGCCCGAGGCGCCGAGCAGGGACGGACGTGGTTGTTCTGCTTCGTTCATGCACACCTCGAGGGTGGTTGATTCACAGCCTGGATCGATCTGGTCCGCCGGGTGTTCACGCATCGCCCCATGCCGGCGCCCGGCCTGGGCAATGTAGGGTCAGGACGCGCGCGCCGACGCGATCGCGTCATGGCAGCAATCTCATCTCGACGCGCCGTCCGGCCCCCGATGCCCCGAGGGCATACTCGTTTCTGCCATGGCGCAGCCGGTGATTGACCGCCGAAGCGCCGACGCGCAACGTCAGCCGGTTGCCGGGGACGGGTTCGTCGATGCCCTCGATCAGATAGCCGCCCTGTCCGTCCCCGCGCAGCCGGCCGCGGCCGGGGACATGGCCCAGGCCTGCCGCGAAATCGGGTTGCCGGCTGCTGTCGAGCACCATGCGGCCGCCGCGCAGGACGAAGCAGTCGTGCACCTCGAAACCCACGACCGAGTGATTCCACAGCAGGCACCAGGGCTCGTCGGCCGTTACCGGAAAGGCGAGCATCACCGTCCCATCGGACTCGAGCACCTCGAGCCGCGCCTCGGCGGCGGCCTGGTCACCCGCAACGACCGCAAACCCCGCCGCGCACAGCACGGCGAGGCCGCGGACCGCTCTCACTGCGCGCATGGCACGCGCACCCGGTCGTCAGGGCTTCAGCGCGTCCGGCACCTTGGCGCCGATCTCCTCGTAGTAGCGCACCGCGCCTGGGTGCAACGGCACGGGCGTCGAGGTCAGGCTGAACTCGACCGTCGTGTCGTTGGCCGCCGGGTGGATTGCGATCAGCTCGGCGGTCTTCTCGAACAGCACCTTGGTGATGTTGTAGGCGAGTTCATCGGGCATGTCGGCGTTCACCACCAGCACGTTGGGGATGCTTATGGTGTTCACCGGGTCGTTCACCTTGTCGTAGGTGCCGGCGCGCAGCGTGTACGGGGCGAACACGGGCTCGACCTTGCGCGCGTTCTCGATCTCTTCCGGCGTGATCGAGACCAAGGCGATGTCACGCGTCACCGCGAGGTTGAGGATGGAACTGGTCGGGGGCCCGACGCTCCAGAAACCGGCATCGATGTCGCCGTCGCGCAAGGCATCGGCCGTCTCGTTGAAGTTCAGCCGCTGCACCCGGATGTCGTCGTAGCTGATGCCGTTGGCCTCGAGCAGGGCCTTGGCGTTGACCTCGGTGCCGCTGCCGGGCGCCCCCACCGAAACCCGCTTGCCCTTGAGATCCTGCAGCGAACTGATGCCGGAGCCGGCCATCGTGACGATCTGCACCGCGTTCGGGTAGATCGAGGCAAGCGCACGCACCTTCTCGATGCGCCGTCCCTCGAAGCGACCCTCGCCCTTCCAGGCCTGGTACACCGTGTCGGCCAACGCCAGCGCGAGATCGGAATCGCCGCGCGCGATCAGGCCCATGTTCTCGACGGAGGCGCCGGTGACTTCGGCCACTGCCGAATGGCCGGCGACGTGGCGATTGATCAGTTCGGCCAAGCCCCCGCCATAGGGGTAGTAGACCCCGCCGGTGCCGCCGGTGGCGATGGAGAGTTGTTGTTGGGCGACTGCCAGGGGCGCGGCCAGCACGAGTGCCGCCGCGCAGAGCGCTGTTTTCAGACGCATGTCGGAATCTCCTCCGTTATGTTTATGGTTGCATCTCGCATTGTTCTTCCGCCCCCGAGGGGACTACCGTGACTATACCAAAGCTTCGCCACGAGGCGACCCGCACGGCTCGGTCTCCGCGGCAACGGTCAGAGCGCCGGACCAATGGCCCCGCAGGCGATGCGGCCCACATCGGGCGCCCCTGCCCGAACGCGCTTCCAAGCCCCTGCCCGAACGCGCTTCCAAGCCCCTGCCCTGCCACCGGCCAGACGGCCCTGCTGTGCCGCACCATGGGTATCCACAAATTCTGTGGATATCTTTGTGGATTAATCAAGGAAGTAGCGCCGAATCGCCCGCGCAACAAGTACTCCCCTGCAGCGCTGCAATTTTGTGCAATATATTTATCCATTAAATTCAGCACCTTAAGAATTACACTCGACGCATCATGGATTTACCGCCGAATCTTGACAAGATTGGCGCGCTGTGGATTGGACTCGATTCAATCGCCCCGATTCCCCGCGTCCGAGGCCCGGTTCGCAGTAGAATCGGCGCCATGTCGGCCGACTTGCCCGGGTTTCCCGCTCGTACGGAGCACTCGCCCGCTCCTGACGACATCCTGACCGTCTCCGAACTCAACAGGCTCGCCAGACGCCTGCTCGAGTCGGAGTGGCCGTCGTTGTGCGTGGTCGGCGAGATCTCCAACCTCACCTGGGCGGCGTCCGGCCACCTGTATTTCACCCTCAAGGATGCTCAGGCGCAGGTGCGCTGCACGATGTGGCGCGGCAAGGCCGCACTGCTGCCGTTCCGGCCCGAGAACGGCATGCGGGTCGAAGCCCGCGCCGCCGTCACCCTGTACGAGGCGCGCGGCGATTTCCAGCTCAATGTCGAAGCGCTCGTCCAGGCCGGACGCGGCAGCCTGTTCGAGGCTTTCCTGCGGCTGAAGGACAAGCTCGCCACGGAGGGCCTGTTCGACCCGGCGGCAAAACGGGCATTGCCGCGCTTTCCGCGCCGCATTGGCATCGTGACTTCGCCCGCTGCGGCGGCCTATCAGGACGTGCTCGCGACGCTGCGACGGCGCGCACCCCACCTCGGCGTCGTGCTCTATGCTGCAAGCGTCCAGGGTGTCGACGCCGGCACGAGCCTCGTCGAGGCCGTCGAATCGGCCGCAGCGCGCGCCGGCACAGACCATGTGGACGTGCTGCTGCTGGTGCGAGGCGGCGGCAGCCTCGAGGACCTGTGGGGCTTCAACGACGAGCGCCTCGCCCGGGCGATCCGCCGCTGCCCGATTCCGGTGGTGAGCGGCGTCGGCCACGAGACGGATTTCACGATCGCCGATTTCGCCGCCGACCTGCGGGCAGCCACCCCGACCGGGGCGGCCGAGCTTGTCACGGCCGGCTACCACGAAGCGGCCGCCCGACTCGCGGTGCTCCAGCGCATGTTCGCCCGCGCCATCGAGGGGCGGCTCAACGCTGCAGCGCAGCGGGTGGATCGTGCGGGACTGCGCCTGATCCACCCTCGCGAACGCCTGCGGCAGTCGGAGGCCGCGCTCGGGCGCCTCGCCGAACGCCTGGACGCGGCGATCGAAAGGCGGCTCGAACGCGCCGCCAGCGCCACCCGCGTTCTGGCACTGCGCCTGCAGGCTGGGCGCCCGCGGCTCGAACGGCCGACCGGGCGCTGCACGACCCTGGCGGAGCGGCTGCGCGCGCTCGGTCACGGGCTCCTGCAAGACCGGGCGCAGCGCCTCGCCTCGCTGGCTGCCCATCTCGAGCATCTTGGCCCGCAGGCGGTGCTCGCACGCGGCTACAGCATCACCCGCGATGCGGATGGACACATCCTGCGTTCGGCCGCCCAGGTTGCCTGCGGTGCGCGGATCGGGGTACAACTCGCTACGGGACGGCTCGGCGCGACCGTGACGGAACGCCAGGTCGATGAGGACGACGGGATTGTCATCGAGAACTAATCCCGACTAGAATAGTCAGGCTTTTAACTCCAACCCATAACCGACCAGGAGAGACGCATGGAACATACCCTGCCGCAATTGCCCTACCCCAAGGATGCACTGACGCCCCATATCTCGGCCGAGACGCTCGAATACCATTACGGCAAGCACCACCAAGCCTACGTGACGAACCTGAACAACCTCATCAAGGGCACGGAGTTCGAGAACGCCGCGCTCGAGGATATCGTGCGCAGAGCCCCGGCGGGCGGCCTCTATAACAACGCCGCCCAGGTCTGGAACCACACCTTCCTGTGGAACAGCATGAAGCCCAAGGGCGGCGGCGAACCCACCGGCGCGCTCGGCCAGGCGATCCAGGCCAAGTGGGGCAGCTTCGAGGACTTCAAGAAGGCCTTTACGGCCTCCGCCGTCGGCAACTTCGGTTCGGGCTGGACCTGGCTGGTGAAGAAGCCCGACGGTTCGGTGGACATCGTCAATACCGGCGCGGCCGGCACCCCGCTTACCACCAGCGACAAGGCGCTGCTCTGTATCGACGTCTGGGAGCATGCCTATTACATCGACTTCCGGAACCGTCGCCCCGACTACGTCGCGACCTTCCTGAATCATCTGGCGAACTGGGACTTCGCGGCCGCGAACTTCGCCGCCTGAGCAGTCCGTTTCGCCTAGCTAGTCCAATGACCCCGCAAGGGGTCATTGTCTTCATGCTCGAAATTCTCTATCGCGACGAATGGCTGATCGCGGTGCACAAACCCTCGGGGCTGCTCGTGCACCGCTCGATGCTCGATCGGCACGAGACACGCTTTGCCGTGCAGATGCTGCGCGACCAGATCGGACAGCGCGTGTATCCCGCCCATCGACTCGACAAGGGCACCTCCGGCATTCTGCTCTTCGCGCTCGATCCGCTCACGGCTGCAACGCTTGGACGCGCCTTCGAGGCGCAGGAGGTGCTCAAGACCTATCTTGCGATCGTGCGGGGCCATCCCCCCGAGGCCGGCGTAATCGACCATCCCCTCGAGCGCCGAGTCGACCGCCTCGAAGTCCACCCCGATGCGCAAGGCGTCGGCGCGCAGGAGGCTCGAACCGGATTTCGCCGCCTCGCCACGGCAGAATTGCCGCACCGCGTCGACCGCTACCCCACGAGCCGCTACGCGCTGGTCGAGTTGCGTCCCGAGACAGGACGGCGCCACCAGTTGCGCCGGCACCTCAAGCACATCTCGCACCCCATCATTGGCGATGCGACCTTCGGCAAGGGGCGCCACAACCGGCTGTTCACCAAACTCTTCGGCGTCGATCGGCTGTTGCTCGCGTGCGTGGCGCTGCGCTTGCGTCACCCGGTCAACGGCGACCCGCTCGATCTGCGCGCCAGACCGACGCAGGACTTCCTGAACGTCGTGAGCGGCCTCGGCTGGACCCTCGGTGGTGGCGACGGGTCATGAACCCGCTTCATCGATAGGCGCCGGCGCCCTATCCCGAGTCGCGGTTTCATAGCAGAATGTTCGTTCGGTACAACCCGCAGAAGATCCCGACGATGAATCCCCTGCTTCAGGTCAGCGCGCTCGGCCAGCAGATCTGGCTCGACAACCTCTCCCGCACCCTGCTCAACGACGGCCACCTTGCGCGCATGATCGCCGAGGACGGCGTCTCCGGCGTCACCACCAATCCGGCCATCTTTCACAAGGCGATTGCCGACGGGCGCTATTACGAGGACGACCTTGCCGCACTCAAGCGCCTGGACCTCGACGCCGAGGCCCGCTATGAGCGTCTGGTGATCCCCGACGTGCAGCGCGCCTGTGATCTGCTGGCGCCGCTCTACGACCGCAGCGGCGGCAATGCCGGATTCGTGAGCCTGGAAGTGTCTCCGGACCTCGCCGACGACGCACCCGCGACCGTAGCGGCGGGCGTGCGCCTGCGCGAGGCGGTCGGCCGGCACAACCTGCTGATCAAGGTGCCGGCCACACGCGCGGGGCTGGAGGCGATCGAACAGTTGATCGGACGGGGTGTGAGCGTCAATGTCACGCTGATGTTTTCGCTCGCGCATGTCGCCTCGGTCGGCGAGGCATACCTGCGCGGTCTCCGGCGCCTGGCCGCCGACGGCGGCGATCTTTCGCGGGTCCGCTCGGTGGCGAGCCTGTTCTTGAGCCGCGTGGACACCCTGGTCGACAGCCGCCTCGAACAAATCGGCGGCGATGCGACGGCGCGGCGCGGCCGCAGCGCGGTCGCCCTGGCGAAGATGGCCTATCAGCAGTGGCGCGAGCGTTTCGGGGGTGCGGAATTTGCCTCGCTGCGGGCGCAAGGCGCACGGCCGCAGGCGATGCTGTGGGCGAGTACGGGCACGAAAAATCCGGAATACAGCGACCTGCTCTACGTCGAACCGCTGATCGGGCCGGGGACAGTCAATACGCTTCCGGATGCGACGCTCGCGGCGCTGCGCGACCACGGCCAAGTCGCTGCGACGCTCGAGCACGACGTCGAGAGCGCACGGTCCCAGCTCCAGGCACTCGCGGGACTGGGCATCGATCTCAACGCCGCCGGCGAGCAACTCCAGGCTGATGGCCTGGAGCAGTTCAAAACCGCCTTCGCCAAATTGCTCGCGCTGACGGCGTGAGCGCGGACTGAGCCGCGCCCGGGTCAGGCGGCGGCCTTCGCCTTGCCGATCAGGTTGCGGCGTGAGACGCCGAACTGATCGCCGATGCTGCCGAGCAGTTCCTTCATGTCGAGGATCAGCACGATCTGCCCGTTGGCGAGCGTCGTGACGCCTGCGACGCCCTTGGGCCGGAAGTCGTCGAGCGACTTGATCACCGCATCCTCGCGCCCGGCGAAGCTGTCGAAGGCGAGCACGAACGACAGCTCGGCGCTTTGCATCAGCACGCCGAAGGCCGGCGGACGCTCGAGCGGCCAGCCCAGAAGGGTCGCGAGCGGCAGTACCGGCAGGACCTCGCCGCGGATCACCACGGTGGCGCGGCCGCCCACTTCCTTGACGTCGTCGGGCTGGATCGGCAGGATCTCGCGCACCATCGACAGCGGCACGGCGAACGGCTGCTCACCCAGGCGCACGAGCAGCACCGGCAGGATCGCGAGCGTGAGCGGCAGGCTGATGACGAAGGTGGTGCCCTTCTTCGGCTGCGAACGGATCTCGACGCTGCCGTTGAGCTTCTGGATGTTGGTGCGCACGACGTCCATGCCGACGCCACGGCCGGAGACGTCGGAGACCTTGGCAGCGAGCGAGAAGCCCGGCAGGAAGATCAGATTGAAGCTCTGACGGTCGTCCATCGCACTCGCCTCTTCCTCGGTGATGAGGCCCTTCTCGAGTGCCTTGGCGCGCAGTCGTTCGGCGTTCATGCCCCGCCCATCGTCGGCGACCTGGATCAGGATGTGATCGCCCTCCTGCTGCGCCGAGAGCTTGACCATGCACTTCTTGGACTTGCCTGAGGCGGCCCGCTCGACCGGATCCTCGATTCCGTGGTCCACGGCGTTGCGGATGAGGTGGATGATCGGGTCGGCGAGGTCCTCGATCATCGTCTTGTCGATCTCGGTCTCCTCGCCCTCCAGCACCAGCTCGACATCCTTGCCGAGGCTGCGCGCAAGGTCGCGGGCGATACGCGGATATTTCTGGAACAACCGGCCGATCGGCTGCATCCGCGTCTTCATGACCGCGTTCTGCAGGTCGGAGACGAGCAGGTCGAGCTGGCTCACCGCCAGGTCGAGCGCGTGCAGCGTCTCGCTGTCGTTACGGCCGCTGAGGATGTCGCTGCGCAGCGCGTTGAGGCGGTTCTTGGTAAGGCCGATCTCCCCGGAGAGGTTCAGCACCTGGTCGAGCCGCGCGGTGTCGACACGGATCGAGGTGTCGCGCTGCCGCTCGCTTTCACGCCGGCCCACCGGGGCGGTCGAGCCGGGCTTGTCGGTTTCGCGACGTCCGATCGCGGCCTTGATGATCTCTTCCGGCCCCTTTGCGGGAACGACCCCCGTCGACTTTGCCGCCTCGGCCACCGCTTTCTGCGCTGCAGGCAGCGCCGCCACGGCGCGATGCAGAAGCTCCCACTCAGGCTCCCCGCCCTTGCCCGCGTCCTTGCCCGCGTCCTTGGCCGAGGCGACGGCTGCCGGCGAGGCGGCCGCTTCGGTCAGCTCGCCGGCAATGGCCTGCTTGAGCCGGTCGATCAGATCGTCGTCCGCAGCACCCGGCTGCACGCCCTGCTCGAGCGCATCGAACATCTGCCGCACCGAGGCAGTCGCCTCGAGGATGACGTCCATGACCGAGGGGCCGACGGTGAGATCCCGATTGCGCAGCTTGTCGAAAAGGTTCTCGGTCAAGTGGCAAAGGGTCACGAGTTCGGTCGCGTTGAGGAAGCCGGCACCGCCCTTGATGGTGTGGAATCCTCGGAAGATGTCGTTGAGCAGCCCGACATCGTCGGGCGCATGCTCGAGATCGACGAGTTTGTTGTCCACCCCTGAGAGCAGGTCCTGTGCTTCGACCAGGAAGTCCTGCAGCAGGTCTTCCATGCCGGCGAAATCAGTCATGTCTTTCTCGCTTCATCGAGTTGACGCCCGGCATCCGCATGGCGTCGGTCCGCACCGGCGTCCGTGCCGGCTGCATGTTCAAAATCCGAGGCTGTCGAGCAGCTCGTCCACCTGCTCCTGGGTGCTCACGACGTCCTCGCGCCCGGCGGCATTGACGACCGGCCCGTTGAGCAGGCCCTCGGGCTTTTGCGCTGCCCGCTTCTCGGGCGGAGTGACCTCCAGCAGCACCTGCAGCAGCTCGGTCTCGAGCGCCTGCGCGAGATCGACCACCTTCTTGATGACCTGGCCGGTAAGATCCTGGAAATCCTGCGCCATCATGATCTCGAGCAGCTGCTGGTTGGTCGCCGCGCTGCTGCGTTCGACCTCGCCGAGAAAGCCGCGCGTGTCGCCGGCGAGCACCTTGAACTCCTCGGTCGAGAGCCGATTGGCGAAGAGCTGATCCCAACGGCGCTGGAGGCTCTGCGCGTCGGCGTGCACCTTGTCCTGGATCGGCTTGGCGATATCGGTGGCGTTGAGCACGCGGCTCGCGGCCTGCTCGGTCATCTGGGTGATGTAATTGAGGCGCTGGCGGGCGTCGGGAATGGCCTCCACCGCTTCGCGCAGCACGCCGTCGCAACCGAGCACGCGCAAGGTGTCGTGCACCTGCCGGGTCATCTGGCCGATGCGGGTAAACACGTTCTCCGCCACGACCTCCTCGCCGGAGCTCGCGTCGGCGGCTTCGATATCGATCTCCGCCGCGGCCTCGCCGCCATCGAACTCGGCCGCAACCGCGTCGAACAATGCCTGCAGTTCGTCGTCGTCACCTTCGCTTGCGCCCGCCTTGGGCGCGGCGACGACGGCTGGCTTCGATTCGACCGCCGCACCGGCAATGCTGTCGAACAGCGCTTGCAGTTCGTCGTTATCGCTGGCCGAGTCGAGTCTTTGCTTCTTGGTCATATTCAGGCTCCTGCTCGCAACGGGTCACCGCTGCGTCGGGTCGGTCACTTCTTGCCCATCTTCTCGAAGATTTTTTCGAGCTTCTCCGACAGCGTCGCAGCGGTGAAGGGCTTCACGATGTATCCGCTGGCACCCGACTGGGCGGCGGCGATGATGTTTTCCTTCTTCGCTTCGGCGGTGATCATCAGCACCGGCAGATGCCGCAACTGCGGCGACTGCCGCACGCGCTGCAGCAGCGTCAGCCCGTCCATGTTGGGCATGTTCCAGTCGGTCACGACAAAATCGAACTGGCCCGCTTCGAGTTTCTGCAGGGCGACCGCGCCGTCCTCGGCCTCTTCGACGTTGGTGAATCCCAGTTCCTTGAGCAGATTGCGCACGATGCGGCGCATGGTCGAAAAATCGTCGACGACGAGGAACTTCATCTTGGGGTCGGACATTTATTTCTCCGTTTTGACCTCGAGGACACCGGCTACGCGGAGTGTCCCCGCATCAGCATTGGCCGAAGCGTGTCGGCCAGCACATCCGCGTCGAATTTTGCCACGTAGGCATCGACCCCCACCTGCTTGCCCATCGCGCGGTTGGCTTCGGACGAGAGCGACGAGTGCATCACCACCGGAATGCCGTGGAAGCGCGAGTCCGCCTTGATCTTGCGGGTCAGCACGTAGCCGTCCATCTCGGGCATCTCGGCATCGACGAGGATCACATCGACTTCCTCGCCGACATGGCGACCGGACTGCTGGGCATAGCCGGCCATCGCCTCGAGGCGGTTCCAGGCCTCCAGCCCATTGACCGCGTGCTTGTGCTTGACGCCGAGCTTGTCGAGGACTTCGGTGATCTTCTTGCGCGCAACCGCCGAATCATCGACGAAGAAGACGTTCATCTCGTGCGCGCCGGCGATGGGGGCGATCGCGCCGATCGCAGTTTCGCCGAACGTCGTGGCAAGCACGGTTTCGACGTCGAGGATCGACACCAGGCGCCCGTCGGGCAATTCGGTGATTGCGGTGATGAAGTTGTTGCCGCCGCTCGCGACGTTATCCGGGGCACGGACCTTGTCCCACTCGACACGGACGATACGATCCACGCCTTCGACCAGAAAACCGAGCGTGCGCTTGCTGTATTCGGTGACCATCATCGAGCCGCCGAGCGCGTCGTCGGGCTGTGCGAGGCCCAGCACCCGGGAAAGGGACAGCACCGGAATCACGTTGCCCCGCAGCGAGATCAACCCCTCCACGCCCTTGGGCATGTTGGGCGCGCGGGTGATGAACGGCGTCGCCGACACCTCGCGCACCTTGAACACGTTGATGCCGAAAGTCTCGTTGGTCCCGAGGGAGAACAGCAGAATCTCCATCCGGTTCGAACCGACCAGACTGGCCCGACCATCGACCCGATCGAACAAGGTGCCCTCAGGGGCATTCATCAGCGACATAGGCAACCTCTCAATTTTCTTCCGAACCACCCGCGGCGCGCTGCTTGAGCCGGCGTCGCAGGGTTTCCGCCAGTTTCTGGGGCTCGAACTTGGCCACGTACTCGTCTACGCCCACCGAGCGCCCGAGTTGCTGGTTCGACATGCCCGACAGCGACGAATGCATGATGACCGGGATACCCTCGAAGCGCGGGTCGGACTTGATCGACTTGGTAAGGATGTAGCCGTCCATTTCCGGCATCTCGACGTCGGTGAGCACCAGACTGACGAGATCGGCCACCGTCCGCCCGGCCGCCTGCGCCTGGTCGGCCAACTGCTGCAACTCCGCCCAGGCGACCCGTCCATTGATCGCGCCGCGGAACGGCACGCCCAGCGACTCGAGGGTGCGCTCGATCTGGCGGCGCGCCACCGACGAATCGTCGGCAAACACAACCAGCCGCTCCTCGTCCTTGATCGGTTCGATGCCCTTGAAGAGCAGATCCTCGTCGTAGCGGGTGGTCTCGGAGAGCACCTTCTCGACGTCGAGCATCATCACCAGCTTGTTGCCGGGCAACTCGGTCACAGCCGTCACCAGGCCGCCGAGCTTGGACGTGAGCATTTCCGGCGGCACCCGCATCTGCGACCAATCGAGGCGCAGAATGGTATCGACCGCCTCGACCAGGAAGCCCTGGGTGTGGCCGTTGTATTCGGTCACGATCATGATGTTGCGCTCGGTCTCGGCATCGATTCCGGCATAACGCGCCAGGTCGACGACCGGCACGAGCGCCCCGCGCAGGCTCACCATGCCCACCACACAGTCGGGCATTTCGGGTGCCGCCGTGATGGCCGCGGTGCGCATCACCTCGCGGACCTTGAACACGTTGATGCCGAAGATCTCGCGGCGGCCCGTGCGTGCGTCCTCGCCGAGGCTAAACAGCAGAATCTCCAGCTTGTTCGTGCCGGCAAGCCGCGACCGGGCGTCGATATTCTTGAACAGTTCAGACATTTGGAACTCCGCGAGACGCGAAAACGTCGGGATTCATTCGGGTCGGCTGGAAAGGCGGTCGATTGCCGCTGGCCGCGATGGTCAGCACCCCGTCAGCAGCCTGCAATTCTATAGCTTTCTTCTTACTCATCACTCACTCGAAATACCGCCGGCGCCCGCGAGCCATGCATGCCTTCTCCGCCCAAGCGTAGAGCCACCGGCCGAAGGTGCTAGCCGACCGTGGCCCCCTGCACTATTGGTATCGGCCTCGAACTCGGTATTCTTTAGGGCAAATCGGACCCGTCGTCCGACCGAGCGGCAAGCCGTTCGGCGATTGTCACCGGGGCTGAGCGGCACGACGCTGGATCCCGGCGGCAATCTCGTTCAGAGGCAAGATCTCGCGCACCGCACCGACGGCGACGGCCTCGCGCGGCATCCCATAGACCACGCATGAATCCTGATGCTGGGCGATCGTCCAGGCGCCCGCCTCGCGCATTTGCAGCAGCCCTTGCGCCCCGTCCTTGCCCATGCCTGTCAGGAGCACACCCACGGCACGGCGCCCGAGTTGCTCGGCGGCGGACTGGAAAAGCAGGTCGACCGAGGGCCGGTGACGATTGTGCGGCGGCTCACGCCGCAGGCGACAACGCAACTCGTGCCCCGTCCGGGCGATCGTCAGGTGGGAGTGACCGGGCGCGACGTAGGCCGTGCCGAAGGTCACCGGCTCGCCATCCTCGGCCTCCTTGACGTTCATCGCGCAGAGACTGTCGAGTCTGCGGGCAAAGGCCTCGGTGAAGTGTTCGGGCATGTGCTGGGCGATGAGGATGGGGGGCATCGCGGCGGGCAGGCATTGCAGCACGGCCTTGATCGCCTCGGTGCCGCCGGTCGAGGCGCCGATGAAGACAACCGCCCCGGCCAGGCTCCACTCAGCCGGCACGCCTATACACCGTCTTGCCGAGCGGCCGAAAAAGGTCGGCCGCGTGGAAGAAGCTTTCGGAGTGCCCCGCGAACAGCAGACCATCGTCGCGCAGCAGCGGCGCGAAGCGTTTGAGAATCGCGTACTGGGTGGGTTTGTCGAAATAAATCATGACGTTGCGACAGAATATCGCATCCACGCCGCCCGGCACCGACCAGACCGGATCGAGCAGATTGACCCGGCGGAACGTCAGCAGGCGCTGAAGCTCGGGCCGCACCTGATACCCATCCTCACGCCCGTCGACGTGTCTTGTGAAGTAGCGCTCGAGCCGCGCGCCCTTGAGCAACCCGACCCGCTCGCTGGTGTAGCGCCCGTGCTGGGCGTGGGCGAGCACCTCGGTATTGACGTCACTCGCGAGAATGCGTACTGGCGGGCTCAGGGTGTTGAACGCTTCGCAGGCGGTGATCGCCAGTGAATAGGGTTCCTCGCCGGTCGACGCGGCGCAGCACCAGACATTGAGCGTGCGGCCACTACCCAGGCGGCGGAAATGATCGGCAAGTATGTCGAAATGGTGGGACTCGCGGAAGAACGAGGTGAGATTGGTGGTGAGGGCATTGACGAAGGCCTCCCACTCGCTGCGATCCCGTCGGATGCGATCGAGATACTCGGAGAAATCGCGCAGCCCGCAGGCGCGCAGCCGCCGCGTGAGGCGGCTATAGACCATGTCCTGCTTGGAGGGGGCGAGGACGATGCCGGCATGCTCGTGGATGAGCTTGCGCACCCGTTCGAAGTCCTGCGCCGAGAAGGCGAACTCGCGCCCGGCATCGCCGCGGGCAGAGGCCGACTGGGCGCCCAGCAGGCGCGCCATCTCACCGGCCAGTCCCTTGGCGGGACTGCCCGGTGGGCGAAACCGATCCTCCGAAGTCATGCGCCGATATCGTTCCACTCATCCAGCAGAGGGGACTGCCCGCGACCCTTGTGCCCGACCTTGGGCACCGGCGCCGCAACGACTCGGCGTGCACCGCGCACCGTATGCGCGGCGAACGCTTCGCTGAAGGCGTCCGAAACCCCGCCGTCGGCAGGGCGCGGCAGGCAGGCCGCGGCCGGAGTATAGACGATGTCGGCCGCAGCCGAGGTTTCGATCGCCTCGCCTTGCGGCAGGGATCTGCCAACTTCGTCACGAGTTGGAGGCAATGGCTCTGCCGCCGTAGGCGCACGGCTGCCACCTGCCGCAGCGGGTCGGGGCCTGAGCACCGGATTCGGGTTCGTCACCCGCCCATGGCTCACCCCGCGGCTCGGCCTTGGCGCGGCGCGCCTTGTCGCACCCGCCTCGGCATCGGAATATGGAGGCACGGTCTCTCGCTCGAAACCCCCGAACACCATACGCTCCACGTCGTAGCCCATGCGAACCTGGAGCTTCTTGAGGTTCTGCAACAACCGCCCGACCTCGTCGTTGCGGCGGCCATCCACGCGCGTATTGAAGTTGCCCTCGGCCATCGATCGAATCGCCCGGTCCACCTCCCGCAGCGGCCGCGTCACGGAACGCGTGGTCATGAAGACGCTGACGGCGACGAACAGCATGACCGCCCCGAGCATCGTCAACGCCTCGGGCAAGACGTCCTTGAGTGGGCCACTGGCATGCTCGATCGATTGCTCGTGAATCAGCCCATAGACGAGCACCAGCAGCGCAATGGGCGCACCGAGCAACGACAATCGGCCGGCAAATCTCAGATTGCGAAACCACTGCCGGACGCCACCCATGAAGCGATTCGACACGACCCGCCCGTGCAACATCACCGGCCCGCCGGGCAGGCGCTCGCGCAAGCGGCGGTAACCGATGCGCGCACGGTCGATTTCGTAGCGCAGGGCTCTTCTGCCCGACCACATGAGCCCGGTGATGACGCCCTGACGCTCCACCGGGATAACGTCGGCAACCATCCAGAAGTGCTCGCCATTGCGGCACCGGCACTGCAAGGCCGCCGACCAGGTGCGGCCGGCCGCGGCATCGCGCCAGAGATCCTCGTATGCGGCCTCGGGCATGTCCGGGTGGCGGAGGATCGTTTCGGGGGAACCGACCAGTTCCGCTTCGCCATAACCGCTCAAGCGGCAAAGATCGCCGCTGGCATGGGTGATCACACCGTCCAGGTCGGTCTTGAGCACGATGGACGCTGCCGCCGGAACTTCAATCTCTCTGTAAGTCGTCACGCTCGGTGATCTCATGATTGTTGCGACCCGAAATCGACGGCATTGCTTCAACATCCATTCTGGCGCGCAGGCGCCGACCTCCGCCCCTGCCCGAGGCATCCACCCGACGCTGCGCGCCTGCGACCAGCCCTGACCCTGCGACGATTTGGAATCCTGCTTTAGACCGAGTATAACCTGCGGCACCCTGCTGACGATTCCGCCTCTGGACGGCTCCAAGGCACGACTGCCCAGCTTGGGAACTCGCAAGGTGGCGGCCGGGGCGCCCTCGCCAACCGGTGTGATGCGACATGCATGGCGCCGGACGCTCGCAGCGGTCGTGTGCGAACGCCGACGCCTCGATGACGTTCAGTTGCGTGCCGGGAGATTGAGTTCGATGCCGCGGCGCAGCGCATCGTCGTCGAACTCTTCGCCATCGAGCGCGACTTCCCCGGCCCCCTGGCCGCGCACGGCCTGCTCGGTCTTCTTGTTCATGACGATGATGCTGATGCGGCGGTTGGCCGGATCGAGGGGGTCGTCTTCGTTGAAGGGGATGGTCTCGGCCAGCCCCACAACGCGGATCACCTTGCCCGGTTCCAGACCGCCGGCAATCAACTCGCGGCGCGAGGCGTTCGCGCGGTTGGCCGACAGCTCCCAGTTCGAGAAGCCGCGGTCGCCGCCGACGAAGGGTGCGGCATCGGTGTGGCCGGAAAGGCTCAGGCGGTTGGGCACGTCGTTCAGGGCCCGCCCGATCGCCCGCAGAATCACCCGCGTATAGGTTTGAAGCTCGGCGCTGGCGCTCGCGAACATCGGGCGGTTGTGCTCGTCGACGATCTGGATGCGCAGGCCCTCGGAGGTGATGTCGATGAGGATCTGGTTCTTGAAGCTGCGCAGCTGCGGATCGGCCTCGATGATCGCCTCGAGCCGCCCCATCAGATCCATCAGCCGGCCGCGCTCACGCAATTCGGCCTCGTAGTCGGCTGCGGCGCGCTGGCGCCCCTTGGCCGCGTCGAGGTTGATGGTGCGTCGGCCGTCGACGTCGCCACGCTTGACCTGGCCGAGGGAGCGAGTGAGATCCTCGCCGCCGCCGGGAATGATGCTGGAACTGTCGCCGGCGCCACTGCCGCCTTGCATCGAAACCTTGAGCGGGTTCTGGAAGAACTCGGCAATGCCTTCGAGATCGCCCTGCGCGGTCGATCCCAGCAGCCACATCATCAGGAAGAACGCCATCATCGCGGTGACGAAGTCCGCATAGGCGATCTTCCAGGCACCGCCGTGGTGGCCGCCGCCGCCCTTCTTGATGCGTTTGACGATGATCGGTTGCTGGGTATCGTCGCTCACGGCCCCGGCCTCTTATACCCGCATGGACCGGGACATGCGGCACACGGCCGCATGCCACGCCGACCCGAATTTTTCGCGCTCGTGCATCGCCCAGTCGTCCATCAACGCTTGCGGCTCTTGATGTCGGCCTCGAGCTCGAGGAAGCTCGGGCGGTCGGTGCTGTAGAGCACCTTGCGACCGAATTCGACGGCGATCTGCGGCGCGTAGCCGTTCATGCTGGCGAGCAGGACCACCTTGATGCACTGGTAGATGCGCCCGCTCTCGTCGGCCCTCTGTTCGAGCTGGCCGGCGATCGGCTGGACGAAGCCGTAGGAGAGCAGAATGCCGAGGAAGGTGCCGACCAGCGCCCCACCGATCATCTTGCCGAGCACGGCCGGCGGCTGACCGACCGAGCCCATGACGTTGACGACCCCCATGACCGCGACAACGATGCCGAACGCCGGCAGCGCATCGCCGACCTTGGCGACGACGTGGGGGCCGAGGTGAGCTTCCTGATGATGGGTCTCGATTTCCGCATCCATCAGGCCCTCGATCTCGAAGGCATTCAGGTTTCCTCCGACCATCAGCCGGAGGTAGTCGGTCATGAACTCGATGGCATGGTGGTCGGCCATCACGCTCGGGTACTTGGAAAAGACGGGGCTGGATTCGGGGTTCTCGACGTCGCTCTCGATCGACATCAGCCCTTCCTTGCGCACCTTGGCGAGGAGCTCGTACATCAGCGCGAGCAACTCCATGTACAAGGCCTTGTTGTAAGGCGAGGACTTGAGCGCCCCGGGGAGCGCCTTGAAGGTCGCGTTCATCGCCTTGTTGCCGTTGCCGGCCACGAATCCGCCGATCATCAGACCGACGATGGCCAGATACTCGAGCGGCACCCACAGGGCCATCAGGCTGCCGTGCATCGCATAGGTACCGATCGACGCAAGCAGTACGATTACATAACCAACGAGGACAAGCACCGGCCACCTCTGTCGCCCCGGGCACCCGGGACATCTTCAAGAAATCAGGAAACGCGCATTGTAGGTTAACGTCGCCGGCCGGCGAAACTTGACGGGAAAATGGGCCGCCGATGAGGGATGTCGTGCGCCCAGGGAGGTTTGCGCTGCCCGTGGATTGCGCTGCCCGTGGATTGCGCTGCCCGTGGATTGCGCTGCCCGTGGATTGCGCCGGCAAGTCAGGGGGGGAGTCACGACACGCGAGGTCGACGCGAAAACGGGCGGCCGTCCATGCAAGCGGCCACCCGGAAACCCTGCGAAGACAGGTTCAGTCGATGCGCGCGGTACGGCTGCGCGTGGGTCGCACGGCGCGCTGCGCCTTCTTGCCCTTGCCGGCCCGCGACGGCACGTTGCACAGGCCGCACACATAACTGTGAGTGGGGTCGTAGGCATGGGCCACGAACGCTCCGCCGCAGCAGGTGCAGGTGGCGGACTGGAGCAGATCCGCGTCGTAGAAGCGCACCAGCGTCCAGGCTCGCGTCAGGCTCAGGACCGGTTCGCCGGCCTCGGCCTCGACGTGGTCGAGATAGAGGTGGTAGGCCTTGAGAATGGCATCCAGCGCCGGCAGTTCGGAGTGCCGCTGGAAGAACGTGTAGAAGCTCATGAAGAGCGACGAGTGCACGTTCGGCTGCCACGACATGAACCAGTCGGTCGAGAACGGCAGCATGCCCTTGGGGGGCGACATGCCGCGCACTTCCTTGTAGATCTTGAGCAGGCGCTCTCGGCTCAGCGCCGTCTCGGCCTCGAGCATCTGCATGCGCGCGCCCAGTCGCACCATCTCGGCGGCACGCTGGATGTCTTCCGCTTCGCGGATCACGCTCTTGTTCTTCATTTCTCTTCTTCTCCCTTGGCGAGATCCTTGACCGGGCGGGCCGCTGCGACGATCGCAGCGTGAATGCCCGCTGTGGCAGGACTCTTGCCTTCGCCGGCCACCAGGCCGGCGAGCAACGCATCGTCGAAACGGAAGGTCGGCAGCAGCATCTGGCCAGAGGCCATCCTGACCAGCTTGGCGCCGGACAGGCCTTCGATCAGGTCGGCGATCTCCTTCCCGATACCGAGGCGGAACATGGCCGTTTCCCGGTCCTCGCGCAGCATGTGCTGCGCAAGCATCAGGTACGCCAGATTGAGTTCCTTGATTTCTTCCTGGAAGTCGTGGCGCTTCATCGGATGGATCTTCAGGCTCGGCATTCAGGGACAACGGCCCTGAACTTAAAGTAGATTGTAAGGAATTGCAAATCCGATTACCGTGACTGTGGTATGGATATAACAGTCGGACAGGGCTCCGTCACCGCCTCGTGCGCGCCCCGCCCTCGCGCGGCCGATGCGACACGCGCGTCCGCGGCCACCTGCCGATCAGCTATTCTGAACCGTTGCGACGCCGTTTCGCCCTCGCTGCTTGGCGAGATAGGCGCCGCGATCGGCGACCTTCATCAGCATGTCGGGGTTCTCGGTGGAGCGGTCCTTCTCGGCGACCCCGATGCTTACCGACAAGGGCACGCTGCGGCTGGAAAGATCCAGGGCAATGGCGCTCACGGCCTGACGCAGCCGCTCTGCGCACTTGAGCGCGGCCGAGAGATCGGACCCCGGACAGATGGCGAGGAACTCGTCACCGCCAATGCGGCATATCACGTCCTGCCCGCGCAGTGCCTTGCGCAAGGCGGCGGCAGCCTGGGTCAGCGCGAGATCGCCCGCCTCGTGCCCGAAGGTGTCGTTGAGCGGCTTGAGCCCGTCGAAGTCGATGATCATGCAGGCCAGCGGCCGGCCCGTGCGCACCGCCGCAGCCCATTCCTGCTCCATGCGCTCGTGCGCATATCGACGATTGCGGAAACCGGTGAGGACGTCGGTCAGCGCCGCCTCGTGCAGACGCCGGTTGGTCACCGCAAGCTCGGCAGCGAAGTGGCGCAGTTCCTCGCGTTCGCGCTCGAGCGCCTGCTGCAGACGGATCACGCGCACACCGGCGCGCAGGCGCGCGGCAAACACGGGCGTTCGCACCGGCGCGACCACGAGGTCGTCGACCCCCGCATCGAAGGCTTCGACCAGGCGCTCATCGCTATCGGCAGCGCTCAGCAGCAGCACGTAGATCCGCTCCCCGATGCGCGTCCTGCGCAGGGCCCGGACGAGATCCAATCCCTCGCCAGGCGGGAACGAAGCACCGATCACGATGAGCTGCGGTTGAAGTTCCAGTGCCTTGTCGAGTGCGGAGCGCGCATCGTGCGCCGCAGCCAGGTCGGGCAGATCGTCGTGCAACGCCGCGTTGACCGCGGCTTCCGTATCCGGCCCGGAGTCCGCCACCAGCATCCGCAAGAGCTCGGCGTCGGCCGACGATCCCGCGCCATCCGGCTGAGGCCGCTGAACGGCAAGCGACTGATCGGCTGAAGCGACCTCCTCCTCGCCGCTGCCGGCCGTGCCGCCCAGCACCAGATCGGCAAACGAGGGCCACTCCGGCACATCGAGCGCGAGCGATGCACCCCAATCGCTCCACAGCGCGAAGATGCGCTCGCAGTCGGCGATGACCTCGTCGCGGCCGAAGCCGATCTGCCCGGCCTGCCCGAACAGGGCATGCAGCAGCGCGACCCGATCCCCGTTCGCCGCGAGGCAGGTATCGGCGATCGCCCGCGCGGTGAGCAGCGACTGGTGAAGAATGTACTGGCGCGTCCCTTCGGCATGCACATGGCCGTCCAGGGCATCGAAACCGGCGACCAGATCCACGAAGACTCGCGGCAGCCCCCAGTCCTGCATCAGTGCACCCGCCAGCTCCGAGTGCGTGATGGCGAGCGTGCGGCGTTCGAGCTCGACAAGCCGGCGCTCGGGGTAACGCCGGCACTCGGCCAGCAGTTCGGCGTACTCGCGGGGATGGGCGGTCGCCAGCGCGAGCTCGCCAACCCGCGCAAGCAGCCCCACGCTGAACAATTCGTCGGGCGCCGCAGCGTGGTTGCGCTGGGCGATCACCTGCATGGCCAGCGCCATCAGCAGCGAATGCGACCAGTAGCGATCGTAATCGAAGCCACGGCAGGCGCCCTTGCGGTAGTCGGATAGCAGCGAGAAGCCGAGCGCCATCGAACGCACGGCGGGCAGCCCGAGGACCATCAACGCCTCGCGCACCGAGCCGACCGGGCGCCGATTGAAGGCGATCAGCCCATTGGCGGCCTTGATCAGCCGCCCGACGAAGGCAGGATCGCCGCCGATCGCGCGCGCCAACTCGGCCATCGAGACCTCATCCTGCTGCGTCAGCCTGATGATGGCGAGCGCGACGCCCTTCGGCGAAGGCAGGCTTCCTGCAGCCTTGAGTTCGTCGTATTTCCTGCTAATCATTGGCCAACGGAGATGCGCCTCGAAGTCGTTATCACTATCACTCTCGGCATATCCTGCCGCCGGCCTGCCGGTTACTTTAGCGCGCCCTCGCCCAGCGCGCCAGCGGCAGTGATCGCCCCGCGTGCGGTCAGCCGATCGCCTTCAGGATCAGCGGGACAAGCGGCTCGGGCAAGCGGATGGCCCCCGACAACGCGAACTCCCTCGCCCGGGACGACATCTTCTGCCAGGTCTTGCGAATGATGCCGAGCCATTTTTCCTCATCATAATCGGCATGGCGGCCCGCAAAGCCCGACATGTAGTGCTCGATGAAGACGAGATCCACGACATCCTCGAGCAACTGGGTCTCGGGATTGAGCTTGAGGCCCTTCTTGCCGACGGCCGCCTTGACCCGCTCGATCATCTCATCGTCGTAACCCGCCTCGCGCATCAGCCGTGCCGCGGTGTCGGCATGGAAGGCATACAGTCCGGTGCGCCACTGCAGATAGCCCTGCCGGTCCATCGGGTAGCTCTCGCGCGGCGTCTTCCAACGCTGGATGTGCTGCGCCCTCACGGCAAGCCGCACCGACTCGGGCGCCTCCGGATCGAAGCGTTCGAGCATCTCGCTCATGCGCTGTGCGTAGAGCAGCTCGCGCGGCCACGCCACGCCGTCGACGATCTCCTGGTTCGGATCCTCGGCATTGGCGGCATCGAAGCGCGCAATGGCATCGTTGAAGCGACTCTCGTCCGCGATCATGGCTCCCTCCCCCTTTCTCGAATGCCCAATGTTACCGCTGCGCGCACCCGCACGTGTCGCCTGTGCGCATCGCGATTCCCCGTTCCGGACCGTGGCTGCGGAGCCGTGTGGAATGCGCCCGGGCTGATGCCTGCGACGCCCGCCCGCGCGACGCGACGGCATGCGAAATGCGGGCTAGAATCTTCGCATCGCGTTCACGCCCGACATCCGATGAATTTCTGCTCGAACTGCGGCGCACGGGTCGACTTCCGCATTCCGCCGGGCGATGCGTTGCCGCGCCACGTCTGTGACGCCTGCGGCACGATCCATTATCAGAATCCCAAAGTCGTGGTCGGCGCGATTCCGCGCTGGGGCGACCGCATCCTGTTGTGCCGGCGGGCGATCGAGCCGCGGCTCGGGTACTGGACGCTGCCGGCTGGGTTCATGGAAAACGCCGAGACGACGGCCGCGGGCGCGGCGCGGGAGACACTCGAAGAAGCGTGCGCCCGCATCGTGGTCGGAGAGATGTTCACGCTCATCAATGTGCCGCACATCAGCCAGGTGCATATCGTGCATTTGGCGGACCTGATCGACCTCGACTTCCGGCCAGGCGAAGAATCACTCGAAGTGGCCTTGTTCGGCGAAGACGAGATCCCTTGGGACGAGATTGCCTTTCGCACGATCGGCCTCACCCTCAGGCATTTCTTCGCGGACCGTCGGGCGGGACGCTTCGCCTTCCACACCTGCGACCTGGAACCCGCAGTCCTGCCGCGCTCGACGGCGGCTCGGACCTGACTCGATGGTGCGCGAGACGAGCGGCCGTGCGACATCGACGCTCGCGGCGTTTCGCGCGTCGATTCTTCACTACGTGGACGATCCGGCTGCAGCCGGGCCACGCGCCTTCGAACATTTCGAGGACGGCTTGCTGCTGGTGCGCGATGGGCGGGTCGCCGAATGCGGTCCCGCCACCCAGATCCTTCCGAAGTTGCCCGCGGACGTCACCCATCACGACCACAGCGGTCGCCTCATCGTCCCCGGCTTCGTGGACACCCACAGCCACTACGTCCAGACGGACATCATCGCGAGCGACGGCAACTCGCTCCTCGACTGGCTCACGCACCACACCTATCCCGCCGAACGCGCTTTTTCCGACGCCCGCCATGCTGCCGAGGTCGCAGCCTTCTACTGCGACGAGCTGCTGCGCAACGGCACGACCACCGTGCTCGCCTTCGCCAGCGCGCAGCCCGTCTCGGTCGATGCGCTCTTCGCCTCGGCGCGCGAGCGGCGCATGCGACTCATCACCGGCAAGGTGATGATGGACCGCAACTGCCCGGACTATCTGCGCGACGATGCCACCTCCAGCTATACCGATTCCCTCGCGCTGATCGAGCGCTGGCACGGCGTCGACAGACTCGCCTATGCCGTGACGCCTCGATTCGCGCCGACCTCGACCCCTGCGCAGATGGAGCTCGCCGGCCGCCTGTTCGCCGATCACCCCGGGGTCTACCTGCAATCCCATCTCGCCGAGACGCGCGCGGAGACCGCCTGGGCGTCCGAGCTCTACCCCGGCGCCCGCAGCTATCTCGACATCTACGATCGCCACGGGCAACTCGGCGCGCGCGCGGTCTTCGCGCACTGCCTCTGGCTCGACGATGCCGATCGCTCTCGTATGGCCGCGACCGGGGCTGCGATGAGCTTCTGCCCGAGTTCCAACCTGTTCCTCGGCTCGGGACTGTTCGACCTCGAGCGCGCTCGCGCCTTCGGCGTGCGCGTCGGCCTCGGCACCGACATCGGCGCCGGCACCAGCCCGTCGCTGCTGCGCACCCTCGCCGACGCGTACAAGGTCTTGCGTCTCAACGGTCAGGCCCTGACGGCGCACGACGGCTTCTATCTCGGCACCTTGGGCGGCGCGCGCAGCCTGTACCTGGATGCGCGCATCGGCAACTTCGAGCCCGGCAAGGAGGCCGACTTCGTCGTCCTCGACCCGCAGGCGACGCCGCTCCTCGCGCGCCGTCTCGCGGCCGCAACCTCTCTGGAGGAGCGGCTCTTCGCGTTGATGACCCTGGGCGACGACCGGGCCGTCGCGGAGACCTACCTGCTGGGCGAACCGGCCTGGTCCCGCGACGGCGGCGGGAGCTCATGACCCCCTCCACAAAGCGCGTCCCGCGCTCCCCACTGGATCTGTTCCTCACCTTTTCCATTCTCGCGCTGCAAGGTTTCGGCGGGGTGCTGGCGGTGGCCCAACGCGAACTCGTCGATCGCAAGGGCTGGCTCACTCGCGAAGAGTTCGTCGAGGCCTACTCGCTCGCCCAACTGCTGCCCGGCCCCAACGTCGTGAATCTGTCGCTGATGCTCGGCGACCGCTTCTTCGGTTGGCGCGGGGCGCTCGCGGCGCTCACCGGCATGGTGCTCGGGCCGCTCCTCATCGTGATCGCGCTCGCCGCAGGCTATAACCAGTTCGCCGACCACCCCCAGGTGGCCGGCGCGCTGCGCGGCATGGGCGCGGTTGCAGCCGGACTGATGATCGCGATGTCGTTCAAGCTGGTCGGGGCACTGCGCGCGAATCCCATGGGGCCGATCGCCTGCGCGCTGCTCGCGCTGGTGACGCTCGTGCTCGTCGGGGTCCTGCGCCTGCCCCTGCTGTGGGTCGTCCCCTCGCTCGGACTCGCCGGCTGGTCATGGGCGCGCTGGCGCATCGCGAGGACCGGGCTCACGCGATGACTTCCGCTTTCGTCCTGGCCGATCTGCCGGATTTCTTTCTGCGCTTTCTGATGCTGTCCCTGCTCTCCATCGGCGGGGCGATGTCGACCGCGCCCGAGATGCACCGCTATCTCGTCGGCCAGCGCGGCTGGCTCGAGGACGCCGAGTTCACCACCGCAATCGCGCTCGCGCAGGCCGCGCCGGGCCCCAACGTGCTGTTCGTTCCGGTGCTGGGCTTCCAGGTGGCCGGCTGGCTCGGCGCCGCCGCGGCCCTGGTGGGCATTTTGCTGCCTTCGACCCTGCTCTCGCTCGGGGTGAGCCGGTGGGGCAGCAAGCGCCGCGAGACACCGGGCGTGCGGGCCTTTACCGCCGGGCTCGCGCCGATGACGATCGCGCTGCTGTTTACCGCCGGATGGCTCCTCGCCCTGCCCTTCGTGCGCGAACCCGACCATCGGCTCGGGGCCATCGCGCTGATCGCCCTGACCGTCTGGGCGATGCTCGCGACGCGGCTCGCACCGATCTGGCTGATTGCGGTCGGCGCGGCGGTCGGCGCAATGGGTTGGGTGTAGGCCACGCCATGCGTCCGGGCGGCGCGCCTGCCCGACCGAGCCGGCCTGCATCGGCGATCCGGACGTGCAAGTGCAAACGAGGTGCCGCGATGCGGCAGGCTCGGAAGAACCCCCACGCGCCCTTCGCCCGCGCACAGCGGGCACGCCTTCTCTCAAATCGTCACAGGACGCGCTGCCGGCAATGAGCTGCGCGAAGCAGCAACCGCCGCGGCCACGGCCAGAATCTTGAGCACGGCGATGATCGCAAGCACGGTTGCAAAGGCGCCGACATCCATCAGCGGGCCGAACACCAGCGGCGAAAGTGCGAGCCCGGCGTCGAGGCCCGAGTAAACCAGCCCGTAGATGCGGCCATAGGCCGCGGCGCCGAAGCGCGCCGCTGCGGCGCGCCGCACCAGGATGTCGCGCGAGGGTCCGGCCATGCCGGTGCACAGGCCGATCGCGCCGAACGCCGGCACCGCCGCCCAACCCGGCACGAGTCCGAGTGCGAGCAGCACCGCGATTCCAGCAGCCAAGGCAAGAAAGATCGCAATCAGATTCTCGTGGCCAGCGCTGCGGCTCGCCAGGATGCCGCCGATCACCATCCCACCCGCGCCGGCAAGCAGGAAGGTCGTGAGTCCGGTGGCCGCGAGCGGCAGGCTCAGTCCGAAGTGCGCCTGCAACAGCGGCACGCCGAACCCCTGGAAGGCACCGAAGGCAAGTGTCAGGAAGAAGAAAAACAGAAAACACAGCCACACCGCCCCGACCTTCAGGAACTCGAACGAGGACGTGCGGACCTGCCCGTCCTCGCTGTGTGTCGGCGCATCCGGCAACCAGCGCCGGCCGGCAATCAGTGCGATCAGGCTCGCCGCCGCAAGCCCTGCCGCGCCGAGCGCAGCCACCCGCCAGCCGCCCCAGGCCGCAAGCCCGGCAAGGAAGACCGGCGCCAGCGCCCAGCCGAGATAGCCGGACAGTCCATGCACCGAGAACGCATGTCCGAGCCGGCGTTGCGACACGTGGCGATTGAGAATGCTGAAATCGGCCGGGTGGAACACTGCGTTGCCGAGCCCCGCGAGCACCGCGGCCAGCATCAGCGCGGGAAAGCCATTCGCTGCGGCGAGGACCAGGGCGCCGGCCCCGAGCAGGCCGACACCCGCGAGCAGCACCTGGCGCGCGCCGAAGCGGTCCACCGCAAAGCCGGCGACCGCCTGGCCGACACCCGACACGACGAAGAATGCAGTCATCGTCAGGCCGATGCGCGCGAAGCTCAGGTCGAACTCGGGCATCAGCCACGGATAGAGTGCCGGCAACAGCAGGTGGAAGAAGTGCGAGGTGCCGTGCGCGAAGCCGACCACGGCTATGATGCCGAGGTCGCGCGACGGGGCGCCGGATGCTGCCATGTCGGGGTGACTCCTATTTCTATCGCAGGCTTTTTCGCAATGATAGTGCTCCACCAAAGTCCTTGCACGCCGGGCACCGACAGCCTCGACCCCTCACGCGCGGCTGCACACGGGCCGGCAACGCGGTAAGCTGTCTGTTCCATGCCGAGGAGATTGCCGATGCCGACCGTCCGTATTCTCGCCATGCCCGGCAGCGCGCGCCGGGCTTCGCACAATCGGCGCCTGCTGCGCGTGATGATCGCCGGCGCCGAGCAGGCGGGCGCCGAGGTCAGCGTGTTCGAGCCCAACGATCATCCCATGCCGCTCTACCATGGCGATCTCGAAGAGACCGAGGGGCTGCCGCCCGCCGCGGCCCGGCTGCAGGGACTCTTTGCCGCGCACGACGGCTTTCTGCTCGCGACACCGGAGTACAACGGGTTCTTTCCGCCACTGGTGAAGAACACGCTGGACTGGCTGTCGCGGCCGCTGCCCGACGGCTCGGGGCGCCCCGGCACGATCCACGTGCGCGGCAAGCCGGCGGGCATCGCCTCGGCTTCACCCGGAGCATTGGGCGGCATCCGCGCGCTTCAGCACACTCGCCAGTACCTGTCGAACCTCGGCTTTCTGCTCGCCCCCGAGCAGATCGGCATCCCGCACGCCGACAAGGCTTTCGACGCGGCCGGCGCGCTCACCGACGAGCGGCTGCGCAAGGCGGCTGAAGGCGTCGGCGCCGCGGTCGTCCGGCTTGCGCAGCGGTTGCAGGGATGACGGGCGCGATGATCCGGTTCTGCGCCGTCGCCCTCGCGACCGTGGTGCTCTCTGCCTGCACCCAGGTGACGATGGAAAACTACGACCGACTGCGCGTCGGCATGCGCTACGAGGAGGTCAAAGCCATCCTCGGCGCGCCGACGCAGTGCAGCGACGTGCTGGTGATGCGCACCTGCACATGGGGTAGCGAGCGACGCTACATCAGCGTGAGCTTCGTATCCGACCAGGTCGTCGTGTTCCACGCCGAAAACATTCGCTGACGTTCCGGGCCGCGACCGCGCTTCAGGGACCGGAGAAGCCGGCCCGCGTCGACGGAACGCCAGGAATCGCCGGAATGCGGCGCAGCCACAAGGCCAGTGCCAGCGAACCGGCGATGCAGGCTCCGAGCATCGCGAGCAGGCCGGTCCAGCCGCCCGCCTTCCACGCCATGCCCGAGAGAGTGCCGATGACGCTCGCCCCGAAGTAATAACTGCAGAGGTAGAGGGCGGCGGCGAGCGCGCGGCGCTCCTGGGCGCGGCGACCGACCCAGCCGCTCGCGGTGGTATGGGCGCCGAAATAGCCGAAGGTGAAGAGCGCAACGCCGGCGATCACCACCGAAAGCTGGTCGGCGAGCGTCGCAGCCAGGCCGGCCCCGGTGGTGACGACCATGATCCAGAGCACGTTGCGACGACCGAAGCGGTCGGCAAGCCGGCCCGCCCAGGCCGACGACCAGGTGCCCAGCAGGTAGAGCAGGAAGAGCGCCCCGAGCGCGGTCTGGCCCAATGAGAACGGCGGGGCCTCGAGCCGAAAACCCAGGAAGTTGTAGAGGCCGACGAAGGCACCCATCATGAGGAAGGCCGTCAGGAACAACCACGGCAGGCCGGCGTCGGAGTAGATCACGCGCATATCGGCGAAGATGCGCGAGGGTGCGGCGGCGCGCGGCCTAAAGTGCCGCGACGGCGGCAATTGCCGCCAGAAGACCGCCGCAGCGAGCGCACCGAGGAGCCCGAGTGCCGCCAGCGCGACGCGCCACGAGCTGAAATCCGTGATCGCCGCGGCGATGAATCGCCCGCTCATGCCGCCCAGCGCATTCCCGGCGATATAGAGCCCCATCGCCTGTCCCTGCGCGCTCGGCGTGATCTCTTCGCCGAGCCAGGCCATCGCCGCGGCCGGCAGCCCCGCCAGCACCGCACCGAGCAGCGCCCGCAGGACCAGCAATTGGGTGAAATCGGTGACGAAGGCCGATGCGGTCGCGATCACCGCCGCGAGCACCAAGGTCGTCTTCATCAGGGCTTGCCGGCCGAATCGATCGGAGACGATGCTGGCCGGCACCAGCATCAGCGCAAGCGCCGCGGTGCCGAGCGACACCGACAGGCTCGCTTCGGCCGGGGTCACCTCGAAGGTACGCGACAGCAACGGCAAGAGCGGTTGCGTGCCGTAGAGCATCGCAAAGGTCGCGAAGCCACCGACGAACATTGCGAGATTGGCGCGTCGAAACTGCAGGGTCCCGGCGTCGAGGAGCCCCGACTCATCGGGCTCGGTGACCGGAGGAAGATTCGATCGATGCATGAGTACGGGCAATTCCGGAATGCGGCGCACGGCGCAAGATCGGCTCGCCTGAACGGCGAATGCCCGGGATACGACGGCACGCGAGCCGAAGACCCCGCACCCGCCACCGCACCAATCGGGGCCTCCGAGCCAACCCGGCGCGACAAGCTCCGCGCTCGGCGAAGTGGCCGCGCGTACTGCGCGCGGCCGACCGGCTAATGCGCGGCGAGCAGCGCGAACAACGCGCGGGCGTGTTCGGCGGCCTCCTGGCCGCGCTCGGTCAGATAGCCGCCATCGGGCAGCGTGACCAACCCCTTGTCATGAAGCCGGCGCGCCGCCACCACCGCGGCCGGCTCGGCTGTCGAGCTGTGCACCTTGATGCCGGCAAGGGTCGTGGACGGATCGAAGAGGGTGAGTATCCGGATCTCTTCGACCAGATCGGGCGTCAGCGGCATAGCGGCTCCATGGGTGCGTCGTGTACAATGCAGCGGAGTCGCAGCGACACCCAGCGAGGGGCGCGCGGCACATCCCTCCGCCTGCGTCGTGCCGCGATGATACGTGAAATCGCAGCCCGCGGACGAGCCCGGCAGGCGCTGTGCTAGCATTCTCGAATCGGGAAACGGCCCGGAGCGGCCCGCGCCCAATGGATGCGCTGAGAGCACCTAGCGGCCGGTCCTGAGCTGGCTGTTGCGGGGCGCGACATCCACGGTAAACACCCAACCAACTCGACCATGACGACATCGCTTCTCATCGCTATCGTGACCGAGGACATCTCGGACAAGGCGCTCGGCATTGCCGAGCGCGAAGGCATCCGCGGCGCCACCATCGTGCCTGCCAGCGGCATCGGCCATCCGGCACCCAAGACCTTCTTCGGCCTCACCTTCCAGGCGCCCATGACGCTGCTGTTCTGGATCGCCCAGAGCGACGTCGCCAACCGCACCGCCCTGGCGCTGCGGAACCAACTCGACCTCGATTCTCCGAAACAGGGCCTGGCGCTCACGCTGAGCATCGATAAGCTTTACGGCCTCGACCCCACGCGCATCGGCCAGCCGACACCCTGACGCATGGGGCTGCCTGGCCGGCTTGCCGCCTCCTGCCAGCGCGCCCGCATCCTGAGTGCGCCCGCGCGTGCGGGCCTGCCCACGGCAGTATCCGTGACCCCCGCGATGAACGACTGAGAGGACAGAAAGCCCGATGGACTCGATGTTCGTCTTGATCCTCGTCGGGGCGGGGCTGATCGCCGTGTCAGTCCTCACGAGCGTGCTCGCCTTCCGCTTCGGCGCGCCGCTGCTGCTGGTGTTCCTCGGCATCGGCCTGATCGCCGGCGAGGACGGCCTGGGACTGATGTTCGACGATGCCGAGCTCGCCTACTTCCTCGGCAGTCTCGCGCTGGCGGTGATCCTCTTCGACTCCGGCTTCGGCACCCGCATGCAGACGCTGCGGCGCGCAGCCGCCCCCGCCTTCCTGCTGGCGACGCTGGGCGTGCTGTTGACGACGTTGTTCGTCGGCGCGGCCGCCCGAATCCTGTTCGATCTGCCCTGGCTCTACGCGCTGCTGATGGGGGCGATCATCAGCTCGACCGACGCGGCGGCGGTGTTCTTCCTGCTGCGCGCCGGCGGCATCAAGATCTACAAGCGGGTGCGTTCCGTGCTGGAGGTCGAGTCAGGCTCTAACGACCCGATGGCGATCTTCCTGACCCTGCTCTTCATCGAACTGATCCTCGCCGAGACGCGCGGCAGCCTCGCCGCGAGCTTCGCGTCCGGCTTCGGCCAGCAGATGGGGCTCGGCGCGCTCGTGGGCCTGATCGGCGGCATCCTGATCGTCGAGATCGTGAACCGCGTGCACCTGGAAGAGGCACTCTACCCGATTCTCGTCATGGCCTGCGCGCTTTGCGTGTTCGGCGTCACCGGCCATTTTGGCGGCAGCGGCTTTCTCGCCGTCTACGTCGCCGGCATCGTCGCCGGCAACCGCTCGATGAAGGGAGCGGCGACGCTGCGCCGATACCAGCAGGGCATGACCTGGCTCGCGCAGATCGTGATGTTCCTCGTGCTCGGCCTGCTGGTGACGCCTTCCGAGTTCGGGCCGGTGATTCTCCCGGCGATCGCCCTGGGGCTCTTCCTGATGCTGGTCGGCCGCCCCCTCGCCGTCGTGCTCTGCCTGCTGCCCTTCCGCCTCGACCGCCAGGCCGTGGCGTTCAACGCCTGGGTCGGGCTGCGCGGCGCAGTCTCGATCCTGCTCGGTATCCTGCCGGCGGTCATGGGCGTCGAGGGCGCCGACCTCTACCTCGACGTCGCCTTCATCATGGTGGTCACGTCATTGCTGGTGCAAGGCTGGACAATCAAGCCGGCCGCGCGCTGGCTCAAGCTGATCGTGCCCTCACGCTCCGGGCCGCTCGAGCGCATCGAGCTCGAGCTGCCGGGCACCGCCAAGCAGGAGCTGCTGATCTACCGCGTGCTCGACGACAGCCCGCTGATCGCCGGCGAGCGCCTGCCGCGCTGGGCCAGCCCGTCGCTGGTGGTCCGGAGCGGGCGTTCGCTTCGCTACGAGGACTCCGGCCCGTTGCAGCCCGGTGACCTGGTCTATCTGTTCGCGCCGCCGGAGTACGTGCCGCTGCTCGACCACCTGTTCGCCCAGCCGCGCAGCCCCGACCGCAACGACAAGGCGTTCTTCGGCCAATTTGTGGTCAATCCGGACGGGCGCATCGGCGAACTGCTCGCCGCCTACGATCTGCGGCCCGGCGAGGACCTGGCGCCGGACCAGTCCATCGCCGAGTTCATGGCGCGCGAACTCGGCAGCCACCCGGTGGTCGGCGACCGCGTCTCGCTCGGACCGGTCGATCTCGTGGTCCGGCACGTCTATCAGGGCACGAAGATCACCGAGGTGGGGCTTGCGCTCTACCAGGACGACCGACCCTCGGCCTATGTGCGCCCGCCCCGGCACGGTACCCGCGGCATACGGGCGCGGCTCGACACGTTGCTCGGGCGCGGCGGCAAGGCGGTGGACTGAGACACGGCGCCGCGTGGCAAACCGATTGGGCCGTTGCCACGACCGGGCCGCGCCGCCGAAGACGGCTCAATCGGCCAGGTCGCCGATGAGCTCGGCGAGCGTCTCCGGCGGCAGGCTGTCGAGATGCATCGGATAGGCGCGATGGTCGCAGCCGACTTTCATCTGCGCGCCCGACTTGAGCGCACGACGCATCGCCGGGGTCAGCTCGAAGCGCAGGAAATGCACCGCGGATGTCTTCTCGGCCGTGGTGCGCTCGAGGTCCTCGTCGGCGATCGCATACACGCGCGGCTGGCCCTCGACTTCGACGAACACCCGGTCCTCGACGCCGCGCATCTCGCGCAAGGCCTTGCGCCGCTCGGACTCCACGGTGTACTCGATCATCATCGTGACCTTGAAGTTGCTGCCGTCCGGCACCAGCGGCTGGTAGGCATCGATCTCGTCCTGGATCGCCTCGGGCTCGAAGATGCGCTCGACGCGCAGCATCTCCTGGATCTGGTAGCGCATCAGCGCCTCGTTCTCGAAGATCAGCGTGATGTGCTCGCCCAGGCGCACGCTGCGCAGCTTTCGCAGGGCGATCGCGCGTGCGCGCAGGTCCGGCCGCGCCTTGTGGTAGGCCTCGAGGGAAAGCAGCGAATCGGGGGTGATCTTGGCAGTCATGGTTGGATGAATCCGTTCTTCAGTCGTTCGGCTTCCAGTATTCGTCCGGTGGGCGGAGGGTCGCGACCCGGCCGACAGTCGGCCCGCCTCAGATTCCGTAGGCTTTGGCGAGCAGCGAGAGCGGATGGGCGAGTTGCGCCGCCTTCATGCCGCCCTCCTCCATGCCCTGCGCGATGTGGTGGCCGGCAAGCTGGCAGTCCGAGCTGATGTAGTCCGGCTCGGCTTCGCCCATCGCGCGAAACACCGGCTTGCCGATCTTCATCGCCTGCGCATGGAATTGCTTCTTCACGCCCCAGGTGCCCGAGTGGCCGGAGCAGCGCTCGACCACCTTGAGTTCAGTGCCGGGGACGATCTGCAGCAGGTCGGCCGTCTTCTTGCCGACATTCTGTACGCGCGCGTGGCACGGCACGTGATAGCTCACCTTGCCGAGCGTGTTCTTGAAGTCGGTCTTGAGCAGCCCGTCGCGATTGCGCGCGACGAAGTACTCGAACGGATCCCACATCGCTTCCTGCACCGCCAGCGTGTCGACACAGTCGGGGAACATCAGCGGCAGCTCCTGCTTGAACATCAGCGTGCAGGACGGGATGGGCGTGAGAATGGCGTAGCCCTCGCGCGCGTAGCGGGCGAGTTGCGGGACGTTGATGTCCTTGTTCCGCGCCACCGCCTCGAGGTCGCCCAACTCGAGCTTGGGCATGCCGCAGCAGGCCTCCTTCTCGATCAGCACAAAGGGGATATCGTTGTGGCGCAGCACGGCGAGCAGATCGCGGCCGATGCCCGGCTCGTTGTAGTTGATGTAGCAGGTGCCGTAGACCACCACCTTGCCGGGGGTCCGCTCGCCGTCGACGACCTTGCTGGCGCTGGATTCACCCGCAATCGACCGGAACTTGCGGGTCGCGTAGCCGGGAATCCACGCCTTGCGGTCCACGCCGAGGCCCGCCTCCATCGCCGCACGCATCGGCTTGGTGCGATTCACGGCATTGACGGTGGGCGTGACGATGGGGATGCCGGCGAACGTGCCCAGCGCGTCCGTCGAAGACAAGAGCTTGTCGCGCCAGGTCGTCTCGCCCTTCTTGTGGCGCACCGCCTTCGCGCGCAGCATCAGGTGCGGGAAGTCGAGATTCCAGGGGTGCGGCGGCACGTAGGGGCACTTCGTCATGTAGCAGACGTCGCACAGGTAGCATTGGTCGACGACCTTCCAGAAGTCCTTCTTGGCGACGCCCTCGACCTCGCCCTCGTCGGTCGCATCGACCAGGTCGAACAGCGTCGGAAACGAACCGCAGAGGCTCAGGCAGCGTCGGCAGCCGTGGCAGATGTCGAAGACGCGCTCGAGTTCCTGGGTCAGCTTCTCTTCGTCGTAGAACTCAGGATTCTTCCAGTCCAGCGGATGCCGGGTCGGCGCTTCGAGGTTGCCTTCGCGTACGCTCATCGCCCCTCCTTCCTTTCGTCGTCGAGGAATCGATCGTGCGCGCTGCACGCCGCGCGCAGCGCGTGGGTCGCACCCGCCGCCCCGTCGGCGCGGCGGGCGCGAGTCGGGCGGCTCAGTCTACGAGCTGATCGAGCGCCTTCTGGAAACGGTTGGCGTGAGAACGCTCGGCCTTCGCGAGCGTCTCGAACCAGTCGGCGATCTCGTCGAAGCCTTCGTCCCGGGCGGTCTTGGCCATGCCCGGGTACATGTCGGTGTATTCGTGGGTCTCGCCGGCGATCGCCGAGGCGAGGTTGTCGCGCGTGCCGCCGATTTTCATGCCGGTAGCCGGGTCGCCGGAGGCCTCGAGAAACTCCAGATGCCCGTGTGCATGGCCGGTCTCCCCCTCGGCCGTGGAGCGGAACAGCGCCGAGACGTCGTTCTGCCCTTCGACGTCGGCCTTGTTGGCGAAGTACAGATAGCGGCGGTTGGCCTGGGATTCGCCCGCGAAGGCGTCCTTGAGACATTGCTCGGTCTTGGATCCTTTCAGTTGCGGCATCGTTGTCTCCTGTCACTCGTTGTATTGGCGAACGAACGCACGCCGGCCAGATCTGCCGGCCTGCTCGCTTGTTTATCGTACATAGAGGGCGATTAGGGAAATTGCGTTTCGCTAATGTCGCCATAGATGAGTTCTATCAAGCAGCAGACGGCGCGTGCCGAAAGGGTCAACCGCGTTGCGAGCTCGTGCCGTCGTCGCGCATCAGCCGCACGGCGATGCCGATGCCGATGATCGCATTGGCCAGCGCAAAGAGCGCGACCACCAGGGTGACCGCGGTCGTCAGCTCGCGCGTATGCAGCAGATAACTGAAGACCGAGGACAAAGCATTGAGCACCAGCATCAGCCAGAAGAGCGGATTGCGCGGCTGGAACAGTCTCGAGAGCTTCACGGCAGTCATTCCGGATGTCGGCGGCATGGATGCAATCGGACGGACGCCGATCGGCCCGTCGCACAGAGGCCCGATTCTGCCACGTCCGGCGGCGCGAGATCGACACCGCGGCCGCGCCTGGATGTTCCGGGAGACTCCCTGTCGCGCCGCTGCCCTGCCGGCGGTCCGCCAATGAGGCCGGACTGGGAATCCGGCGCCCTTTCGCGTCATACTATCGGTTCCGGCGCCGGGTGAACCGGCCCCATCGTCATCGACCCACGAGAGCCCACCATGAG
Source organism: Gammaproteobacteria bacterium (assembly GCA_029289265.1). Taxonomy (GTDB): domain Bacteria; phylum Pseudomonadota; class Gammaproteobacteria; order Burkholderiales; family Rhodocyclaceae; genus JARFTX01. The sequence goes on along the minus strand of JARFTX010000001.1, from coordinate 228,710 downwards.
AACCCAATATGCCCTGACGCTTGCCGACGTCCGCCAGATCGCCGATGCGGCCGAGGCCGAGGCCCGCAGCAACGGCTGGGCCGTCACCATCTCGGTCTGCGACGCCGGCGGCCACCTGCTATGGCTGCACCGCATGGACGGTGCGCCGCTGATGAGCGCTCAAGTCGCCCCTGAAAAAGCCCGCACCTGCGCGATGACACGCAAGGCGAGCAAGTTCATGGAAGATGCCGTCAACAACGGCCGCCTTGCCGCGGTACGCATGCCGGTGCTGCCGATCGAAGGCGGCGAGATGATTGTCTTCCAGGGCGACGTGATCGGCGCGGTCGGCGTCTCCGGCGTCAAGGCGAGCGAAGATGCGCAGATCGCCCGTGCCGGCATCCTGGCAATCGGCGCGCAGTACACGCTTTGAGCCAGCATGCCGACCGGCGAGCATTCAATTCCTGATTCGAATCATTCGAGGACAAGGACACTTTCATGACAGATTTCGAATCCCAGGCCAAGGATTTCGGCTCGCAGATCGAGAACGAGCTTAGGGAAGGACGCCTCAACTTCCCCACCGCGCTCGACGTGTCCCTGCGCATCAAGAAGCTTGCCGACGATCCCGATTCGTCGCTCGAGGACATCGCCCGCGTGGTCCGCGCCGAACCGGTGCTGAGCGCCAAGGCCGTACGAATGGCCAATGCGATCCTCTTCAATCCCTACGGCGCCCAGATCGCGACGGTGACCGACGCGGTGCGCCGCATCGGACTTTCGTCGCTGCGCTGCCTGGCCTTTGCCGTCTCGGCCGAGCAGCTCGCCCAGGATCACCGCTCGCGCAACATGCGGCTGATCGCCTCGGGACTTTGGATGCATTCGGTAGATGTCGCCTGCTGGGCCCATTCGATCGCCCGCGAGGTCAAGAAGGCCGGCTCGCCCGATGCGGCCATGCTCGCCGGCATGATGATCGACATCGGCCAGTTCTTCCTGATCTCGCGTGCCGCCGACTATCCGGCGATGGAGTCGAACATCGACCGCTTCGCCGAGTTCGTCACCACCTGGGAGGCGCCGGTGAGCCGCGCCATTCTCGAGGCTTTCGGACTCCCCGACACCATCGTCGAGAGCCATCAGTTCGACGATCCCTACGGCGGCTCCTGGCCCCCCGCGACGCTCGCCGACGTGGTGCTCCTCGCCTCGCTGGCGAGCACCACGCCCAACCCCTTCGACAATATCCTCGGCCTGCGCCGACCTGCGCTGACCGATGCCGTCATGCCCGGCGTCTCCCCAGAGCAGATCGACGCCCTGATGCAGGCCGTCAGCGAGAGCCGCAGGGACGTGCTCGACGCCGTATGCGGCTGACGGGCGTATCGACCCCGATCCGATGATGGCCGTGCCCCCGGACCACCGATGATGGCGGGCTTCCTGCAGGGTTTCGCCTACGGCTTGCTCTTGAGCTGCCTGCCGTGGTTCGTCGCCGGCATGATCGATCCGCGCAAGGCGGTACCGACCGAGCGGCCGGGCCGCTTGCAGGTATTTCTGCGCTACTGGCTGGCCGCGCCTTTCGCCGGATGGGTCGCCTTCCTCATTGCGGTGAGCGTCTGGGGCAGCCTCGGGGCGAACCTCGCCGGATGGCTCGCAGGCCTTGCCGCGATTCCGCTCGAGATCTTCGTCGAACGCCGCTGGCGGCGCTGGCGCGCGGCACGTGACGAACTCGAGCGCGAATCGAGGCGCGACGCCGAGACCGCGGCGCGGCGCGCGGCCCTCGAGAGGAACGAGCGCGAATCGGGCGTCCTCGTACTCGACCCCGAACGTCTGCCCGCCGATGCCGGCACGCTCATCCGCTCGCTCGCGGAGGCGAAGCGCGCCCTCCTCGCAGCGCGCCGACCGGATCTCGCGACGCAGGCCGACCGCGTATATACCCGCCATGCGCACGTCACCCGCCTGCTGCACGACAAGTTCGACACCCGCGAGCTGACCTTCGAGCGCCTCACCGGTCTGGTGACCGAGGTCTGTGCCGGCGCGGTCGACACCCTCGACGCGATGGCCTCGCTTGCCGCCGGCGTGACCGGGATCGACCCGGAGTTCGTCCGCGGCAAGCTGCAGCGCGAGGCAGCGCGCCTGCCGGCCGAGGAACGCATGGCGCTGGAACGGCGTCTCAAGCTCGTCGATGACACGGAGCGCCGGCTGCGCGAGCTTTCGGCACGCAACGAGGCTGCGCTGACGGCGCTCGATGATGCCGCGGTGGCGGTATCCGGGATAAAGACCGGGCGACCACAGGCCTCGATCGCTGCCGAGCAGGCCCAGCACGAATTGCGCCGCTTCATCGAAAAGGCCCCGCAATACGGGCGCACGAACACCGACCAACCGATCAAGGATGCCCCATGACCGATGACACCGGCGCCGGCCCCGGCGCCTCGCCTCTGCGCCTGTCGCTGCCCCCGGTCGAGGAGATTGCCGCCGAAGTCGAGCCCACTGCGGCGGCCGGCGAGGACGCCGAACTTGCCACGATGGCCGACGCATTCGTGCGGGATGCACTCGCGGCCGGCGAAGCCCGGGCGGCTACCGCCGGGCAGGCGGTCGACGACATGGGCATCGAGATCCAGCGCCAGGCTGCCCACCGCAGCGGCATGCTCAAGGCCACGATTCGCAAGCTCGCACACCAGGGCGACGAAGGCGGACCGGTCGCCAACGCGTTGATCGCGTTGCGCGGCCAGATGCAGGAGCTCGATCCCGCGCGCCACACGCTGTCGACGGGCGGAATCGCCCGCGCACTGTCCTTCATTCCCGGCGTCGGCACCGGCCTGCAGCGCTACTTTCTCAAGTACGAGCGCGCCCAGGACGCGCTCGATGCAATCCTGCGCGACCTGGAGTCCGGCAAGGAGATGCTGCGCCGCGACAACCTCACGCTCGCCGACGACCAGCAGGCGCTGCGTGCGGTGCTGGATCGGCTCACCCGCCAGATCGAGTTGGGCAAGCTGATCGACCGGCGGCTCGCCGACAGCGCGGCCGCGCGCCCCGCCGGGGACGACTCGCGCCGCTACGTCGAAGAGGAACTGCTCTTTCCGCTGCGCCAACGCATCGTCGATCTGCAGCAGCAACTGGCCGTGAGCCACCAGGGCATCCTCGCGCTCGAGGTCGTGATCCGCAACAACCGCGAGCTGATGCGCGGCGTCGACCGGGCGATCAACGTCACGGTCTCGGCGCTCAACGTCGCCGTCACCGTGGCGCTCGCGCTCGCCAACCAGCGCATCGTGCTCGACCGCGTCGAGGCACTCAACACCACGACCTCCGAACTGATCGCCGGCACCGCCAAGGCCTTGCGCAGCCAGGGTGTCGACATCCAGAATCGCGCCGCCTCGACCGTGCTCGACATGGAGAAACTCGAGCAGGCCTTCGCCGACGTGATCGGCGCGATCGACGAGGTCGGACGCTACCGGCGCGAGGCGCTGCCGAAGCTCGACGCCCAGATCGACCGGCTCGATGTGCTCGCCGCGCAAGGCGAAGCCGCGATCGCCCGCCTCGATCAGGGCAACCGCAGCCAGCCCGAAAGTCCCGTGTGAACGTGCAGTCGGCCCACACGGCGCCGACGCCCCTTGCGCGCGCCGCCCGATCGGCGCACCCCACCCTCCCGACCGGAACACCATGCAAGAACTGCTCGACCAGGAACCGCACCGCATCCTCACGATCGGCGACACCGAGATCACGCTGCTCGGCACGGCCCATGTCTCCCCCTCCAGCGTGCGCGCGGTCCAGGCGCTGCTCGAGACGTGCGCCTTCGACACCGTCGCGATCGAGCTGTGCGCGAGCCGCCAACGCGCGCTGCTCGACCCCGCCGCGCTCGGCAAGCTCGATCTCTTCAGCGTGATCCGCTCCGGCCAGGCGCCGATGGTCGCCGCGAGCCTCGCGCTGGGCGCCTATCAGCAGCGCATCGCCGAGCAGTACGGCATCGAGCCCGGCGCCGAGCTGCGCGCCGCCATCGACGGCGCGCTCGACCAGGGCCTGACGCTGGTGCTGATCGACCGCGAGATCGGCCTGACGCTGCGCCGCACCTACAACGCCGTGCCGTGGTGGCGGCGCATGGAGCTCGTCGGCGGCCTCTTCGCGGGCGTGCTCAGCAAGGACAAGGTCGAGGAGGCCGAGATCGAGCGCCTCAAGCAGGGCGACATGCTGGAGTCGACCTTCAGCGAATTCGCCGAGCAGTCCGAGGCGCTCTATCGCCCCATCATCGACGAGCGCGACCGCTACATGGCGGCGCGGCTGCGCAAGCTGGCGGAGTCGGGCGGCGCGCGGCGGGTGCTGGCGGTGGTCGGCGCCGGCCACCTCGCCGGCATCGAGCGCTATCTCGCCGAGAGCGACAAGGCGCCCGACGAGACGCTGCGCGAGCTCGAGCGCCTACCCCCCAAGGCGCGCTGGCCGAAGGTGCTGCCGTGGGTGATCGTCGCGGTGATCCTCGCCGGCTTCTTCGTCGGCTTCACCCGCGAGACCGAGCTGGGCCTGCAGATGGTGCTCGACTGGGTGCTGATCAACGGCGGGCTCGCGGCCATCGGGGGGCTCGTCGCCCTCGCCCACCCGCTCACCATCGTGACCGCGGCGCTCGGCGCACCGCTCACCTCGCTCAATCCCACCATCGGCATCGGCTTCGTCGCCGGCGCGGTCGAGCTGTGGCTGCGCAAGCCGCAGGTCGGCGACTTCGCGACCCTGCGCCAGGACGTCACCCAGGCCAAGGGGTGGTGGCGCAACCGCGTCTCGCGCGTGCTGCTGGTGTTCCTGTTCACGACGCTGGGATCGGCGATGGGCACCTACATCGGCGGGGCACGCATCTTCGGGCACTTGTTCGGGGGCGGATGAACGGGCGCCTTGCGATCCAGGTGGCCTCCTGCCCCTGCAAGCCATCCTCGGACTTTGCCGCCGCCACGCCGGCCCAAGAGCCTCGCTTCATCGCGTCGTACGGCTTCGAGGATCATCGCCGGCTGACCCGCAAGTTCTCTGTCCCGGAGGGAAGTGATCTCGCAATCACATGAGGATCTGTGCGGGCGCATCCGTCACGCGCTGGATCTCGGCAAGGGCTGACCCGGCTGCATCGTCCGCCGGCGATCGTGTCGAGCACGACCTCCTCGAAGCTCAGCACGACCCGCCCCCAGTCGCGCGCGGCCATCCCCGCCTGCGCCCGGAGGCCCATCTCGGCGCGACGGGCATCGTCGAGCGCGAGCGCCACGGCGGCGTCGACGTAGGCCCGCGCGTCGCCGGGCGGCACGGCGCAGCCGCTCGCATCGTGCTCGACGATCTCGGCGGCCGCCGCATAACGGTAGGCGACCACCGCCACGCCGCTCGCCATCGCCTCGGCCAGCACGTTGCCGTAGGTTTCGGTGAGGCTCGCGAACAGCAGCAGGTCGCCGCTGGCGAAGCACTCGGCAAGCGCCTCGCCGCGCTGCACGCCGACGAAGAGGTGGTCGCAATGCTCGGCCTCGACGCGGCTGCGCTGCGGCCCGTCGCCGACCCACAGCATGCGCGCGTCGGGGCGCGCCGCGCGGATCGCGGCGAAGGCTGCGAGCACGGTCTCGAGGTTCTTCTCGGCGGCGATGCGCCCGACGTAGAGACACAGCAGCGCGTCGTCGGTAATCCCGAGCCGGCGCCGCAGCCCCGGACTGCGCCGTGCCGGATTGAAGAGCGCGGTGTCCACGCCGCGCCCCACCACGCGCACCCCGGGAACGCCCTCGGCCGTGAGCCGCTGCGCCAGCGCGCCGGTCGGCACGATCGTCGCGCCGGCGCGGCGATGGAAGCGGCGCAGATAGGCCGCGACCGCCGGACGCAGCCACGCGGCGCCGTAGTGGACGCTGCACTGGTCGAAGTTGGTGTGGTAGCCGGTGCTCACCGGAATGCCCAGATCGCGCGCCGCCGCGAGTGCCGACCAGCCGAGCGGCCCTTCGGTCACGACATGGACGAGATCGGGCCGCGCCTCGCGCCAGGCGTGGCGCAGCCGGCGGCGCGCCGGCAGGCCGAAGGCAAGCCCCGGATAGCCCGGCACCGGCAGGCCCGACAACACGGTCTCCTCGACGCCGCCGTCGTCGCCCCGGTGCTGGCGCGGGCGCAGTACGTGCACCCGATGGCCCCGCGCACGCAGGCCGGCGACCAGGCGCCCGGTGGTCATCGCGACGCCGTTGATCTCGGGCGGATAGGTTTCGGTGACGAGCGCGAGCTTGAGCATCTTCATGAGCCGGACGAGAGTTGTTCGACGGGCGCCGGGCCGGCAGCCGGCGTGCCCCGCGCGGCGAGGCTGCGATAAAGCCCGGCAAGCCGCGCGGCCATCGCCACGTCGTCCCACCGTGTACTGCCGGCGCGCGCGTGGCCGGCGAGCGTTCGCCGCACATCGGCGTCGCCCAGCACCTCGAGCAGCGCGCGGGCAAAGGCCTCCGGCGAGGCGGCCGACACCCGCGCCGCAGGGCAGCCGGCGAGGATGTCGCGCGTGCCCATCTCGGCGAGCGCCACCACCGGCAAGCCGGCGGCCATGGCCTCGACCAGCACCAGGCCCTGGGTCTCGGTGCGGGAGGCGAAGACGAAGGCGTCGGCCGCGGCATAACAGTCGGGCAGCGCCCGGGTGCGATCGAGATAACCGACGAAGCGAACGGTCCCGGTCAATCCGAGCGCAGCGACCTGGCGCTCGAGCGCGCCCCGCGCCGGTCCTTCGCCGGCAACGACGAAGACGAAGCCAGGCAACTCCGGCGCGAGCCGCGCCGCGGCCTCGAGCAGGAAGCCGATATTTTTCTCGTGGGCGAGGCGCCCGACGTAGAGCGCAACTGGCGCCGCCGGGTCGATGCCGTGGGCGGCGCGAAAACGCGGCCGCTCGCCGCCGGCGAAGCTGCGCGCCGGCACCCCGGTCGGCAGCACGTGCATGGTTCGCTCGACACCGTAGCTCGCGAGCCGGTCGCGCATCGCGGTCGAAGGCACGACGACCGCGTCCATCGCGTTGCACTGGCTGCGCGAGACGCGCCGTGCCAGCGCCCGCAGGAGCCGCGCCGGCAACCACGGCGCGTAGTGGTGCAGGTATTCCTCGAAGAAGGTGTGATAAGTGGACACCAGCGGCAGGCCGTGCGCCCGGGCCGCGGCGACGCCTGCGCCATGGGCGACGAACGGCGTCTGGACATGGACCAAGTCGCAGTGCGCGGCTTCCCGCACCGCCGCTTCGCGCATCGCGCGCCGGCCGACCAGCCGGTCCTCGGGGTCGCCCGGCACCGGGCGTCCGGGAATGCGCACGATCTCCGGCGAGTCGGGCTCGTCGCCGTAGCGCGGCACCACCAGCCGCAGTTCGACCCCGAGGCCGGCGAGCGCGCTGCGAAAGGTCTCCATCGACGTGGACACGCCATTGACGCGCGGAAAATAGACGTCGGAGACCATCAGGACGCGCAGCGGCCGGGACGGGGTCGGCATGCTAGGCGCCCGGTCCGCGCAGCAAGGCCGGCAGCGGCGCTGCCTGGCTGGGCCGAGGCTGCGCCGGCTGGGATCCCACCGAGCCCCGGCGCACGAACGCGGGCGGCGACGGCGCCGCAGCCCCGAGCGCACCGCGCAGGTCCGCCTCGTCGTCGGCCACGGCATCGGCCACGGCATCGGGCCTCGCCACACGGCCGGCGAGGCTCCACTCGACCAGTTCCATGCGGCCGTCGAAGTGCTCGACGATCGCGGTGCAGGAATCGACCCAGTCGCCGCAATTGATGTATTGCGTCCCGTCCGCCTCGCGAATCTTCGCCCAGTGGATGTGGCCGCAGATCACGCCATCGAGGCCGCGTTCGCGCGCCGCGTGCAGCACCGCGTCCTCGAAATCGAAGATGAACTCCAGAGCGCGCTTGACGCGGCGCTTGGCGTAGCCGGCGAGCGACCAATAACCGGGGCGTCCCAGCCGGCGCCGGACCCACGACAGCGTGACATTGAGCCGGACCAGCAGGTTGTAGGCGACGTCGCCCAGCACCGCGACCCAGCGATGATGGCGAGCGACCTGATCGAAGTCGTCGCCATGCACGATCAGGTAGCGCCGACCGTCGGCCGCCCGATGCACCCATTCGGACTCGATGCGGATGTTGCCGAATTCGCTGCCGACATAGTCGCGCAGCGCCTCGTCGTGGTTGCCCGGCACCAGGATCACCCGATCGCCGCCGCGCGCGCGGCGCAGCACCTTCTGCACCACGGTGTTCTGCGCCTGCGTCCAGCAGATGCCGCGGCTCATCGCCCAGAAGTCGACGATGTCGCCGACGAGAAACAGGTGCTCCGAGGAATACTCGCGCAGGAACTCGAGCAAGCATTCGGCCTGACAGGCCCGGGTGCCGAGATGGATGTCGGAGAGGAATACCGATCGCACTGCCTTCATGAGCCGGCAGCGTGACAGTGCGACGTTACAGGGCGATGAACGGCCGCTCGGGTTCCTGCTCGCCACGTAGGCGGCGTGCGCATGCTCGTCGATCCGCGGCGCGCGCGCAGCGCTCGCTGCGAAGGCGCCCCTGCCTTGGATCGGGCACACGAACCGCCGTCAGGTCATCGACCGGGTCCAGCCCGCTTCGACGGGTCTGCCGCGGTACGGGCGCAGAGCGCTCGGGAACGCAGCGGCCGCAACGCTCAACGCGATTCGCTCGCTGCGTCGGGGCGGTCGGCGCAGGTGGCTGCGGCCGAAACGGGCGCCGCACATAACCGGTCGATCAGCACTTTCTCGCAAAGCTTGAAGCCCAGATAGAAAGCGGCTGCCGAGTAGCCCGATGCCACCAGCTCGACGAGCTGGCGCAGCGCCCCTTCGCGCACCGCGACCAGGCCGAAGCGGCCGAGAAATTCGAAGTTGGCGACCAGGGACTGCACCAGATTGAGCGAGATCGCGCCGAATGCGACGAAACAGATGCCCTTGAGCAGGAAGGCGAGCCAGCAATGGGCAAACAGCAGGCGGTAGAGCGGGCTCGCCGATACCGGGGTCGTCGCGCGGTCGCCGAGCTGCGGACCCGGCAGACGAATGTCCAGGCGGCGCCAGCGCCCGAACCAGCCACGGGCGGTGCGCATCATGGCTCGGCCGCGACCTTGCGTGCGGCCGCCTCGCGGTCGTAGAAGCAGCCGTCGAGGACGAAGCCGGAGACGAGCGTCGGCTTGACCTCGGTGACGCGACCGCCCGCCTCGCGCGTCACCACCAGTTCGTCGGGCAGGCCGTCGAGCAGATGGCACGGCGCGGGCTCGCCGTTGGCGAAGCACGACAGGTAGACGATCCGCGTCTGGGTGTCGAGGAAGGCGGGCCGGAAGCCGAAGGCGCGGTTGCCGTCGCTCACACCGCCGCTCCCGTGAAAGCAGGCGTTCTCGCGGGCGAGCGTGCGGCGGCCGAACGGCGTGCGTGGAATGCGGCGACGAATCCTTCGGCCTGCGCGATTGACGGCGGGTTCGGGCGGGTGGCGGCGAGCGGTGTCCTCGCGCGCCGGCCGGGAAGTCGGGGTTTTCATGATCGTCTCCTCTGCGCTGATCACGATTCCAGTATCGGCGGCGAGGATCACGGCGCGATCACGGGCGGTTCAAGCTTCGGTCGCGGGCACCCGCCGCGGCCGTTGCATCCGCCTCGGCCGTTGCGACTGCACCCGAGGCCCGGATCGGGTACGAGAAGACGGGCGGAAGCAGCTCCCATGGTCGTCGCTCCCCGCCGCTCAGCCGAGCCGCCGGCTGATCAAATGATCGAGCGAGAGCTTGCCGGGCCCGTGAAACAGCGTCACGAGCAGCAGGATCCCCCAGTACTGGTGATCCTTGAGGCCGACCTCGCCGAGATCGGGGTAGGAGATCACCGCGACGATGTTGAACACGAACAGCGCCAAGGCGGCGAAGCGCGTGCCGAGCCCGAGCACCAGCAGCACCGGCAGCGTCAGCTCGGCGGCGGTGCCGAGCCAGGCCGCGAGTTCGGGCGGCAGCAGCGGCACGGCGTACTCGTACTCGAACAGCAGCAACGTGCCGCTCCAGCTCGCGATCTTGGCGAGGCCGGCCTTGAAGAACACGCTCGCGACCAGCAGGCGGATCGCGAAGTCGAGGAGCGGGGTAAGAAGGACGAGGCCGGCGCGGGCGGCTTCGAAGGCTTGAGCGAGCCGCGCGACGCGGCCTCCATGGGCCGCGCGCATCGACGCGGGACGGTGGGCTGCGAGATCCATGTCGGTCTCCGGAATCGGGGTTGGGGGAGCGGGCCGGCCGCGCGAGGCGGCCGGTGCCGTCGAAGCCGCGGGGCGCTTACTTCTTGAGCGCGGCCATGCCGCCGGGCGCGTTGTAGGCCTTGTCGGTGACCATGCCGCCGGCGATCTTCTCGCAGGTACCCTTGGGCACCAGAATCCAGGCCTCGGGGTCGTTGTCGACCGTGGCGGTGCCGGCGCAGGAGCTCTTCGAGGTGCCGCAGTCGTTCTTGCCGGCCTTGGCGATGCCGGCGCACTTCTCGACGTCGCCTTTGGCGGCGAAGGCCTGGCCGCCGGCCGCGACCAGCGCGAGGGCCAACAAACTCGCCATCGCACCGCGGATCATCAGTTCGGTTTTCATGATGTGCTCTCCATTACGTGTCGTGGGGATGCGGATACGCAATGCGCCTATCCGCGGAGTGCACTGTCGGCTTCGAACTTCACGCGCGCGTCGCCCAATCCTCACGCTTTCGTCACGCGCCGGCGCGGCCCGCGCGTCGCCCTATCGCCGGTACGAGGGCTTGCCTATGATTCAAACACCCCCGCTCGCGGGCCCGCGCCTGCCCCCAGGCGCATGCCATCCGGTGCCGCCATGACGCGCAAGGTTCTTGTGATCGAGGACGATCCGGACATCGCCCGGCTCGTCAAGCTGCAACTCGGCGAGCTCTCCTGTACGGTGACGCTCGCGCCCGACGGTCCCAGCGGATTCGCCGCGTTCGAGGCGAAGCCCTTCGATCTGGTGATCCTCGACCTGATGCTGCCGGGGATCGACGGGCTGGAGCTGTGCCGGCGCATCCGCGCGCGGCCGGGCTACACGCCGATCCTGATGCTGACCGCCAAGTCGGGCGAGCTCGACCGCGTGCTGGGTCTGGAAATGGGCGCTGACGACTACATCACCAAGCCGTTCAGCGTGCTCGAGTTCGTGGCCCGCGTGAAGGCGATCTTTCGCCGCGTCGACAGCCTCGCGCGCCACGCCGATGCGTCGGAGCAGACGATCGCGAGCGGCGCACTGGCGATCGACGTCGTGCGCCGGGAGGTCACGCTCGACGGCCGGCCGGTGGAGCTCACCGCCACCGAGTTCGACTTGCTGCTGCATTTCGCCCGCCATCCGGGGCGCGTCTTCAGCCGGACCCAGTTGCTCGACCAGGTGTGGGGCTACAGCCACAGCGGCTACGAGCACACGGTCAATTCGCACATCAACCGCCTGCGCGCCAAGATCGAGGCCAACCCGAACCAGCCGGAGTACATCCAGACCGTCTGGGGGGTGGGTTACAAGTTCCGCGACACGACGCGCAAGCCGGACACACCCTGACATGTTCCGCACCTTGTACAGCCGGCTCGCCGCCGTGCTGATGGGGGTGTTCGTCGCGGTCGGCGGGCTGATGATCGTCGCGACCCAGACCATGCTCGAGCGCGACCGCCTGCTGGTGCTCGCCACCGACCTCGTCATCGGCGCCGTCGCCTTCAGCCTGCTCGCGGCGCTGGTCGTGTTCCACTTCCTGACGCGGCGCCTGCGCACCCTGGCCGAAGCCGTGGACGCGTTCCGCACCAGCGGCTTCGCCCAGCCGGTGCGGATCGACGAACCCGGCGCGGCCGGCGACGAGATCGACCGGCTCGCCTGCGCCTTTGCCGAGATTTCGGAGCGCATCGTCGACCAGCTCGACGCCCTCGCAAAGGTGGACGCGCACCGCCGCGAGCTGCTCGCCAACGTCTCGCACGACCTGCGCACGCCGCTCGCGTCGATGCAGGGCTACCTCGAGACCCTGCTGCTGCAGGAGGACAAGCTCACCCAGGACGAGCGCCGCAGCTATCTGCTGATCGCCGCGCGCCACTGCGAGCGGCTGGGCCTGCTGGTGCGCGACCTGTTCGACCTGACACGCCTCGAGGCGCACGAGATCCGCGCCCGTCCGGAGGCCTTCTCGATCGCCGAGCTGGCTCAGGACGTCGCCCAGAAGTTCGAGCTGCGCGCGGCCCATGCCCGCCAGCAGCTCGTGACCGACATCGACGCGGCGACCCCCGCGATCGTCGCCGACATCGGCATGATCGAGCGGGTGCTGGAGAACCTGATCGAGAACGCGATGCGCTATACGCCCCCGGGCGGCACCGTCGCGCTCGGCGTGGGGCCCGACCCCGGCGGCGTGATCGTCACCGTCAGCGACACCGGCCAGGGCATTGCCGCCGAGGAGCTGGCGAGCATCTTCGACCGCTACTATCGGATCGACCGTGGCGAGCGCGGCGACACCGGCAATGCCGGGCTGGGGCTCGCGATCACGCGTCGCATCGTCGAACTGCACGGCGGCACGATCGCCGTGGAGAGCGGCGCCGGCAGCGGGACCCGCTTCGTCGTGACCTTGCCGCTCGGCCGCGCCGCGCAATGAAGCCGGCCCGGGTCCCCGCGAAGGCGCGGGGGCACCCGGGCCGAAGCATCGGACTTGCCGCAGTCCGGATCCGACGCAGACGGCCGGATCCGGCCCGACGAGCCCTCAGTTGCCGCCCTGATAGAGGGGGCTCTCCCGCACGTAGACACGCACGCCGTCGGCGCCCGGCACGATCTCGGAGAGCGGAAAGCTTCCGGTCCGCAGCGTGCCGAAGGTCCAGTTCGTATCCTGGCCGTTGATGCGCAGCGTCACCGTCTCGAAGCGCTCGACGTTGACGTGGCGCGTGCCGTTGTCGATCACGATGGTGCGGCTCGCCGAGCCGTTGGCCATCGAGCCGTAAGGCATCTTGACGGCGGCGAGGGCTTGTCCGCCCGCGGCGAGCCCGAGAACGAGCAGGCCGGCGATTGCGCTGCGGCTGATCAGTGTGGTGTTCATGATTCACTCTCCATCAGGTTGGGGGGCGGATACGCGTCATTGCCTATCCGTGGTTCCCAGTATCGGCACCGACTTTCACGCCCGGATCGCCCGAACTTCACGATTTCGTCACGTCGCGGCGCGGGCCATCGGACAAGACCGGTGCGGCGCGCGCGCCGCGTCCCGCCCTCACTCGACGCGGAAGTCGGCCAGCGTGGTGGCCAGGAGGTGGCGGCCGAGAAACGCCGCCAGATCGAACTCGGGCGCCACCGCGCGCACGGCCTCCAGCGCCGGGGCGAGCGCCTCGCCGCCGGAGAGTCGCGCGAGGAGATCGAACTCGGCCGGCTCCAGGGTCTCGAGCTCGACCTCGAAGCCGTTGCGGCGCACCAGCAGCCGCTCGCCGCCCGCATCGATGTCGAACGCGTCGTCCCACGCCGCGTCGGGCTGATTGAGCGCCCACAGGCGCGCGATCGGCCAGCGCGAGGCGATCAGGCGGCAGGCCGGACTCGGGACGAAGCGCAGCGCCTCGGGACGGGTGTCGGCGAGCGCGGCCAGCCGCGCCACCGGCAAGGCCGGCGGCTCGGCGGCGTGAAAGACCGCGTGGATCGCCCACTCGAGCCGTGCCATGTCGGGCAGGTAGGGCACTCCTGCGGCCGGCTCGAAGCCGGCGATAAACGCCGCGAGCCGGCCGCCGAAGCCATGGATGTCGCCGCTCGTCGACGGATGGCGGCGTGCGTACAGGTCCGCCATGCGGTCGAAGAAGCGCTCGCCGACGAGGCGCTCGACCACCGGATAGACCGCCCGCAGCGCCTCCCGGTAGTTGTGCCGCAGGTTGTTGCGGTACACGGCGAGGCGCTCGGCCGGCGCGATCCGGTCCGCGACCACCCAGGGCAGCACCCGCTCGTCCGAGGGTTCCTGCAGGGCCGCGGCGAAGGCGTCCTGCAGCTCACGCAGCGAAGGCATCGCGGGCCTCCATCAGGGACTCGGCGGTCGCCGCTTCGGCCAGCAGCACGGCGAGCGCAGGGATGTCGGTGTCCCACTCGATGAGCGTCGGCACGCGCCCGTAGCGCTCGAGCGCGAGCCGGTAGAGCGCCCACACCGGCGCGGCAACGCGCGTGCCGTGGGTGTCGATGAGGAGTGCGCCGACGCGGTCGAAACCGGCCAGGTGGATCTCGCCGACCGCTTCGGGCGGGATCGCCTCGAAGAAGGTGGCGGGATCGAAGCCGTGATTGACCGCGCTCACGTAGACGTTGTTCACGTCGAGCAGGACCCCGCAGCCGGTCTCGGCCGCGAGCGCGGCGATGAACTCGGCCTCGCCGAGCGTCGAATGGCCAAAGCGCAGGTAGCTCGAGATGTTCTCGACCAGGATCTGCCGGCCGAGCGCGTCCTGGACCTGCGAGACGTGTGCGGCGGCGACCGCGAGCGCCTCCTCGGTGTAGGGCAGCGGCAGCAGATCGTTGAGGTGGCGGCCCGGCACCGAGCCCCAGCTCAGGTGCTCGGACACCAGATCGGGTTCGAAACGGCGCACCAGTGCCGCAAGCCGCGCGAGGTGGCTGCGATCGAGCGCGTGGGCTGCGCCCAGCGACAACCCCACTCCGTGCAGGCTGAGCGGGTAATGGCTGCGCGCGCGCTCGAGATAGTGCAGGGGCTGGCCGCCGGCGCCGAAGTAGTTCTCGCTGTGCACCTCGAGCCAGCCGACATCGGGCAGCTCGGCGAGCAGCTCGCGATAGTGGGGTGCGCGCAGGCCGATGCCGGCGCGCGGCGGAATCCGCGCCGGGGCGGCAGCGAATGGCGACGCGTCGATCATGACCTGTCCTCGTTCCGTTGGCGCAGTCGCGGCTGCGCGATGGGCCGAGTGTGCGTCGCCACGATCACGAAAGTGTCACGGCCCGATCAAGCGCTGGTCGCAGCGCCGGCCGCAGCCCCCCGAATCGGGCGGTGGCCGTGCAGGCAGTGCTGGCTCAATCGACGCATGCATGCTAGACACCGTATATGGGGCGCTCGCCGGCACTGCCCGAAGGCGCGAGACTCGCGACGCGACGAGGGACGGGGCGCGGCCGCCAGGCCCCAACCCGGCGTCGCGCCGACCCGCGGCGCCCCCGCCGAGCCACGCACGCGCCGTGTGCAGACAGGAGAAGCGGCGATGCGAGTGACCTGGAAAGTGATGCTGCCGGCCGTCGTTGCGGCCACGATGCTGCTCGCCGCAGCCGGGCTGGAGGTGCTGCCGGGCATCGGCGCCGACGCGCAGCCCGATGGCCGGCTGCTTGCCCTCGCGATCGGGTTGGTCCTGGTGCTGGTCGTGGTCGGCGTATCGGTCGACCGCCAGATCCGCCGCCCGCTGGTCACGCTGAGTCGCGTCGCGCGCGCGCCGTTCGGACCCGAGGGCGAACCGGTGCCGGCCACCGCCACGGAACTGGCCAATATCGGCGATGGCATCCGAGCGCTCCACGCGCGCGTCCACGCGCTGGAGGCCGAGCTCCGCCAGGCCGCACAGGCTCGCACCCGTGCCGAGCAGGCCGCACAGCTCGGCGAGGAACGGCTTGCGCTCGCCGTGCGCGGATCCCACGACGGCTTATGGGAACGCGATCTCGAAAACCAGGCGCTGCTCCTGTCGGCGCGCTGGAAGAGCATGCTGGGCTACGCCGAGGACGAGTTCCCGAACCGCATCGACGCGTGGCGGGCATGCGTGCACCCGGACGACGTCGCGGCCGCCGAGAGCGCCTTCGAGGCCCATCTGCGGGGCCTTGCGCCGCGCTACGAGCGGCAGTTGCGGCTGCGCCACAAGGACGGGCGCTACCGCTGGATCCTGTCGCGCGGCAACGCGGTGCGCCACGCCAACGGGCGCGCCTACCGCTTCGTCGGCCTGGATACCGACGTGAGCGCGATCAAGCGGGTCGAGTACGTGCTCGCCCAGGTGGTCGAGGGCACCGCCGGCACCTATGGCGATGACTTCTTCCACGCCCTGGTCCAGCACTTCGCGGCAGCCCTCGAGGTGCCCTGCGCCTTCATCACCGAATGCGCCGACCAACCGCCGACCCGGGTCCGCACCCTGGCCTTCTGGTCCTCGCCGCGCTTTCTCGACACGATGGAGTACGAACTGCCGGGCACCCCTTGCGAGACGGTGATCCGCGAAGGCCGCACCTGCCTGCACCGCCGCGGGCTGGAGGCGACCTTTCCGGTCGAGGCCGGCTTCCAGAGTTACCTCGGCGTACCGATCTTCGGCCGCGACGGCCAGGTGCTCGGCCACCTCGCCTTTCTCGACCAAAAGGAGATGGACGACGGGATGCTGGTCGACGCGGTGTTCCGGATCTTCGCCGCGCGCGCCGCCGCGGAGCTGGAGCGCAAGGCGCTGATCACGCGGCTCGCCGAACAGTTCGGCTGAGCGCGGCCGTCCGGGCGGCTACAGGATGACGGTGATCTCTTCGCGCCGGACGAGTTCTGCGTCGAGTTGCAGCGCCTCCAGCCCGAGGGCATCGCGCGCCGCAAGCAACCCGAGCGGCCGCCCTGCGGCATCGACCACGGGCACATGGCGAAACCCGCCCTCGAACATCAGGTGCAGCGCATGCCCGAACGGCTTGTCCGGGGCGAGCGTTTGCGGGTTGCGCGTCATGATCGTGCCGACCTTGGTGCGGGCGGGATCCCGGTCGGCCGCGATCACATTCATCACCAGATCGCGCTCGGTGCAGATCCCGACCAGCCGGCCCTGCTCGATTACCAGCACGGCCGAGGTGTGATGGTCCTTCATCAGGTGCGCCACCTGGCGCACGGTGGCATCCGCCTCGGCAGTGACGCAAGGCTTGTCGCCGACGACTTCGATGGCTTTTCGCGTGGGCATCCGAGACTCCTCCAGGTTGGGGGAAAACTGGCGGCCGCTCGCAGCGTCCCGTAGGGGCCCCTTTGCTGCGCCCGGGTCGCGGAACGATGTCGAGCCGGTAACCGTCCGGGTCCCGTAAGTATAGGTCCCTCCGGATCGATGGCGGACCAGGACGCCGCCCACCGCGGCCGGTCCGTTGCGCCGCCGCTGGCGCTCCGGGTTCGGCATACGGGGAATCCCGATCCCGTGGTCCCTACGCCGCCTAGCGTCCCAGGCGGTGCGCCCAGAGGGCGGCGACGTCGACCATGCGGCGCGCGAACGCCCACTCGTTGTCGAACCACAGCACGAGGTTGGCGAGCCGGTCGCCGCTCATGCGCGTCTGGCTGCCGTCGACGATCGCCGAGTGGGCGCTGTGGTTGAAGTCGATCGAGGCGTGCGGTCCCTCCGAGTAGGCGAGGATCGCGTGGGGGTCTTCGGCGGCGCGGCGGCGCAGGAGCTCGTTGATCTCTTCGGCGGTCGTGCCGCGCCCGAGCGTCAAGACCACGTCGATCGCCGACACGTTCACCACGGGGACACGGATCGCCTTGGCCGCGATGCGCCCTTCGAGCGCCGGCAGCAGGCGCGCGATGCCCTTGGCGAGACCGGTGTCGACGGGGATCATCGACTGCATCGCCGAGCGCGTCATGCGCAGATCGGTGTGATGGTAGCCGTCGATGAGCGGCTGGTCGTTCATCACCGAATGCAGCGTCGTCGTCAGTGCGTGCTCGATGCCGAACGTCGCGTCGAGGATCGCGAGGACCGGAACGACCGCGTTGGTGGTGCAGGAGGCGGCCGAGACGATGCGCTCGTCGCCCTGCAAGGTCTCGTCATTGACGCCGAAGACGACCGTGCGATCGACGTCGGTGGCGCTGTGGGCGGGATGCGAAACCAGCACGCGCGGGCAACCGGCAGCGATGAAGGTCTCGAACTCGTCGCGACGGCGGTAGCAGCCGGAGGCCTCGACCAGCAGATCGATGTCCAGCGCCCGCCACTCCACGCCGTCGGGCACCGTGGCATGCGAGACTGCGATGCTCGTGCCCGCCACATCCAGGTGCCCGTCGCGCACCGCGACCGATCCCGGAAAACTGCCGTGCGTGGAGTCGAAGCGCGTGAGATAGGCCATACTTTCCAGGTTGGCCGGCTCGTTGATCGCGACGATGGACAGCGTCTCGCGCAGAGGCGATTCATGCAGCGCACGGAGGAAGCAGCGCCCGATGCGCCCGTAGCCATTGATGGCAATGCGAAAGCTCATGGAATAAATGAAGAAAAAGGGGTTTGATAAGTCGGACGGGCTAGAGCATAGCCAGAGTCGTCCCGCTTGGGTGGACGGTGCCGACTCGACCCCACCCCCGTCTGCGCTTGCCCCGCTCTCCGGACCGGTGTTCCGCATGCTGTGGCTGGCGTGGCTTGCCGCCAACCTGACGATGTGGATGAACGAGGTCGCGGCGGCCTGGCTGATGACCACGCTCACCGACAACGCGATGATGGTCGCGCTGGTACAGGCGGCCTCGACCCTGCCGGTGTTCGTGCTCGGCCTGCCGAGCGGCGCGCTCGCCGACATCGTCGACCGGCGGCGCTTCTTCGCCTTCACCCAGCTCTACGTCGCAGCCGTCGCCACCGTGCTGGGCGTGCTCGCGCTGGTCGGCGGGCTCACGGCGCCGCTGCTGCTCGCGCTCACTTTTGCCAACGGCATCGGCATGGCGATGCGCTGGCCGGTCTTCGCAGCGATCGTCCCGGACGTCGTGCCGCGCGAGCAGTTGCCCGCGGCGCTCGCGCTGAACGGCATCGCGATGAACATGTCGCGCGTGATCGGGCCGATCGTCGCCGGCGCACTGCTCGCCGCGGCCGGCAGCCACTACGTGTTCCTGCTCAACGCAGTGCTCGCGGTGATCGCCTTCTTCCTGATCACGCGCTGGCGCTCGCTGCCCAAGACCAGCGTGCTGCCGGGCGAGCGCTTCTTCGGCGCGATGCGGGTGGGCCTGCAACACGTCGTCCAGTCGCCCCGGATGCGCTCGGTGCTGGTGCGCATCGGGCTGTTCTTCCTGCAATCGAGCGCGCTGACCGCGCTGCTGCCGCTGGTCGCGCTGCACATCCACGGCGGCGGGCCGACGGCCTTCACGGCACTGCTCGCGGCGATGGGCGGCGGCGCGGTGGCCGCGGCGCTGGTGCTGCCGCGCCTGCGGGGCCGCATCGGCCGCGACGCCTTCGTGCGCTCGGGCGTGTGCGTGCATGCCCTGGCCTCGCTCGCGGTGATCGCCGCACCCACCCTGTGGCTCGCCGTCGCGGCGATGGCGGTTGCCGGCATGGCCTGGATCACGGTCGCGAACTCGCTCACCGTCGCCGCCCAGATGGCCCTGCCCAACTGGGTGCGCGCGCGCGGCATGTCGATCTACCAGATGGCCTTGATGGGCGGCAGCGCCGCGGGCGCCGCGCTGTGGGGCGCGGTCGCGCAGCAGTTTGCGGTCGAGACGGCGATCGTTGCCGCCGCTGTGTTCGGCCCGCTCGGCCTCGTCGCGACCTGGCGCCTGAGCGTGGGCGGCACGCACGACATCGACCTCAGCCCGGCCCAGGTGAAGAGCAGCGCGCCGCCTCCGGCGATCGAGATCCGCCCCGATGAAGGCCCGGTCATGGTCACCGTCGAGTATCTGGTCGACCCCGAGCGCGCCGACGATTTCACCGCCGTGATGCAGGAGACGCGCCAGGCACGGCTGCGCCAGGGGGCGCTGTCTTGGGGGCTGTTCCGCGACGCGGCGCAACCCGGCCGCTACATCGAGTACTTCCTCGACGAGAACTGGATCGAGCACCAGCGCCGGCTCGAGCGCTTCACCGCCGCCGACGTCGGCCTGCGCGAGCGCCGCCTCGCGTTCCACGTCGGCACCGAGCCGCCGCGGGTCAGGCGCTACGTGGCCGAGGGCGGCGGGCGACGCGGTCCGGCGCCGGGGCGCCGCACTTGAGGCACGACCGCCGATCGATCGGCCTGGCCGGTCTACCATGGGGATTGCCGGCGGCCGTGAGTCCACGACGTCCGCCCGGCCGCGCGCCGGGATGTGACAGACGCTTAACCTAGATCAACCCCGACGCTAGCGAGGTGATTTACGCTCGACCCGTTGAACTCCAGCCCCAACCGCCGCACCCCCACGGGCAGCGGTGTCAATTACCGCAACGCGGAGGTCGAGCGGATCTTGGAAACCCTACACGCGGATGTCGCCATACTGGGCGCGGGAGGGGCCGGCCTGCGGGCGGCGATTGCGCTCGCACAAGAGAGCCCGGCCCTGCGCATCGCGCTGGTCTCGAAGGTCTACCCGATGCGCAGCCACACCTGCGCGGCCGAAGGGGGCGCGGCCGGGGTCATCAAGGGCGACGACAGCCTCGAGCATCATTTCAACGACACCGTGGGCGGGGGCGACTGGCTCTGCGACCAGGACGCCGTCGACTATCTGGTCCGCGAAGCGCCCAGGGAGCTGATCCAGCTCGAGCACTGGGGCTGCCCCTGGAGCCGCGAACCGGACGGGTCGGTCGCGGTGCGCCCGTTCGGCGGCATGAAGAAGCAGCGCACCTGGTTCGCCGCCGACAAGTCCGGCTTTCACATCCTGCACACCCTGTTCCAGACCTCGCTGCAGTTCCCGTCGATCGAGCGCTACGACGAGTACTACGCGACGGATCTGATCGTCGATGACGGCCGCTGCCGGGGTTTCACCGCGATCGAGATGCGCAGCGGGCAGATGAAGTGCTTCCTCGCCCGCGCCGTGATCATCGCCAGCGGCGGCGCCGGACGGATGTTCCCGTTCACCACCAACGGGGCGATCAAGACCGGCGACGGCATGGCCCTCGCCTACCGCGCCGGCGTCCCGCTCAAGGACATGGAGTTCGTCCAGTACCACCCGACCGGCCTGCCCAACACCGGCACGCTGCTCACCGAGGCCTGCCGCGGCGAAGGCGGGGTGCTGCTGAACCGCCACGGCCGTCGCTTCCTCCAGGACTACGGCATGGGCCCCGAGACCCCGCTCGGCAAAGCGGTGCTGAAGACCATGGAGCTCGGCCCGCGCGACCGGGTGAGCCAGGCCTTCTGGCACGACCAGCGCAAGGGCAACATGGTCGGCACGCAGTGGGGCGACTGCATGCTGCTCGACATGCGCCACCTCGGCGAGAAGAAGATCGACGAGCGCCTGCCGCTGGTGCGAGACATGGCGATCAGCTATCTCGGCGTGGACCCGGTCACCGACCCCGTGCCGGTCCGGCCCGTGGTCCATTACATGATGGGCGGCATTGACACCGACATTCGCGCCGCGACGCCGCTGCCGGGGCTGTTCGCCGCCGGCGAATGCGCGTGCGTCAGCATCAATGGCGCCAACCGGCTGGGTTCGAACTCGCTCACCGAGTTGCTGGTGTTCGGACGCCGCGCGGCGCTGAGCGCGCTCGAATTTCTCGACTCGAGCCCTGCCGCCGGCAACGCCGGTGTGCTCGCCGCGCGCGCGGGCGAGGCGCAGGCCCGGCTGCGCGAGCTGTTCGGCCGCAGCGGCGAGACGGAGACCGTCGCCGGCCTCCGCCGGGAGTTGACGACGACCATGGAAGAGCACGCCGGCATCTATCGCAGCGGCGAAGGCCTCGCCGAAGCCTGTGCGACGCTGGCCGACCTGCGGCGACGCTATCGTTCGGTCACGCTGCACGACAAGACCAACGTCTACAACACCGACCTGCTGCAGGCCCTCGAGCTGGGCTGCATGCTCGACTGCGCCGAGGCCGTCACCGCCAGCGCGCTGGCGCGCCGGGAGTCGCGCGGCGCCCATCAGCGGCTGGATTTCACCGAACGCGACGATGCGAACTTCCTTCGCCACTCCCTCGCCTGCTACCGCGGCGACGAAGCCCCGGCCATCGACTACCGCGATGTCGTGATCACCCGATCGCCACCCGGCGTGCGCGACTATTCGGGAGAGCAGAAATGAGCCAGCGCCTGGTCGAACTCGAAGTGCTGCGCTTCAATCCCGAGACGGATGCCGAACCGACGTTTCAGCGCTACGCCGTCGAGTGCCCGGAGGAGTGGGTCGTCCTCGACGCGCTCAACCATATCAAGGAGACGGTCGATCCGACCCTCAGCTACCGCTGGTCCTGCCACATGGCGGTGTGCGGAAGCTGCGGCATGATGATCAACGGCGAACCGAAGCTCTCCTGCAAGTCGTTCCTCCGCGACTACGAGGGCGTGATCCGCGTCGAACCGCTGGCGCATTTCCCGATCCAGCGCGACCTCGTCACCGTCATCGACGATTTCGTCACCAAGCTGAAGCGCGTCAAGCCGTATCTGGTCGCCGGCGAGGCGCGCCCCGTCGAGGCGGGCGAGTATCGGCAGACGCCGGCGCAGCTCAAGACGTACAAGCAATACACGCTGTGCATCAACTGCATGCTCTGTTACGCCGCCTGCCCCGAATACGGACTGGAGCCGAAATTCATCGGGCCGGCGGCGATCTCGCTCGCCCACCGCTACAACCTCGACTCGCGCGACGCCGGCCGCGAGGCCCGCCAGCAGGAGATCGCCGCGACCGAGGGCGTCTGGGAATGCTCGTTCGTCGGCGCCTGCTCGGAGGTGTGCCCCGAGCACGTCGACCCGGCCGGCGCGCTGCAGCAGGTCAAGATCAAGAGCACCCTGGACTGGTTTCGCGAGCACCTGATGCCGTGGAGGCGCACATGACCGTCAAGCCCTATGTGCGCGCCGTGCCGCGCTACACCTGGTTCCTCGCCCACTCGCGCTACCTGCGCTACATCACGCGCGAGGTGACCTGCGTCTTCATCGGCGCCTATGCATTCCTGATGCTGGTGGGACTGAAGCGGCTCGCCGAAGGGCGCGAAGCCTGGGAGGCCTTCGTGCAGGCGCTGGCAAGCCCCGCGAGCCTGGTCTTTCACGTCGCCGTGCTCGCGTTCGCCCTCTATCACACGACCTCGTGGTTCAACGTGACGCCCAAGGCGATGCCGATCCAGCTCGGCGACGGCTTCGTGCCCGGGCGCGTGATCGTCGGCGCCCACTACGCGATCTGGATCGTCCTGTCGCTCGCCGTGCTGATCCTGGCAGGAGTGTTCTGACCATGGCCAAATCCGACAAGGCGCTGGTGTGGGGCCTGTTCGCCGCAGGCGGCACGGTGACGGCGTTCGTCACGCCGGTTCTCGTCGTGCTCACCCTCCTGCCGGCACTGGGCGTGCTTCCCGATGTGCTGACTTACGACAGTCTTCGCGCCTTTGCCGATGCCACCTTGGGCCGGCTTGCGATCGTTGCGATCGTCGTCCTGTCGCTCTGGCATGCGGCACACCGTCTGCGCATCACGCTTCACGACTTCGGCGTCCGGGCCGACTACGCCGTCGCCGTCGTCGTGTATGTCGCGGCCGCCGTGGGCAGTCTCGCGGCGGGTTGGTACGCGCTGGCGCTCTGACCGTGGCGCGTGCGCGTCGGCCTCAGGCTACGGCCGACGGCGACTCGGCCGGGGCGTAGCGCTCGCGCAGGACGCGGTGCAGCAGCTTGCCGGTGGCGGTGCGCGGCATGTCGGCTTCGGCGATGAACGAGACCGACTTGGGGGCCTTGTATCCGGCGATGCGTTCGTGGCACCAGCCGACGATTTCGCCCTCGGTCGCGCTCACGCCGTCGTGCAGCACGATCACCGCATGGACCGCCTCCCCCCATTTCTGGTCGGGAACACCGATGACCGCGACATCCTTGATCTTGGGGTGGTCGCCGAGCAGGTTCTCGATCTCGACCGGATAGATGTTCTCGCCGCCGCTTATGATCATGTTGGTCTTGCGGTCAGCCAGGTAGTAAAAACCGCCCTCGGCCCGGCGCGCCATGTCGCCGACCGAGCAGTAGCCGTCGCGAAGCGCCTCCGCGGTCTTGTGCGGCAGCTTCCAGTAGCCATTGAACGCGTAAGGGGTCAGCGAATAGAGTTCGCCGACCTCGCCGTCGGGGACTTCCTGGCCGTCGGCCCCGAGGAGCCGGATCCGGCCCGAGCCGGTCAGCTCGCGGCCGATGGAGCCGATCCGCTCGAGTTGCTCCTCGGGCCGCAGCAGGGTGACCCAGCCGGCCTCGGTCGAACCATAGCCCTCGAACAGGCGCGAGGCGGGAAACTGCTCGAGGATGGCGAGCTTGGTGTCGCGGCGGGCCGGCGCGGAGGAGACCAGTAGCTTGTTCACGCTGTTGCCGCGATAGCGGGCCCTCACCGCCTCGGGCAGGCCGAGCATCATGATGTAGTGGGTGGGCACGAGCGAGGTGAAGGTCAGGCCGCTCTCCGCAAGGCTCGCCAGCAGGTGCTCGGGCTCAATGTTGTGGCGGTCATAGACGATCGTCGTCGCACCGCAATAGGCGAGCAGCGTGGCATACCACATCGAGTTCGAGTGGCACAGCGGCATCACCAGCAGGCCGGTGTCGCGGCTCGAGAAGGATTGGTCGAGCGCGGTCACGAGCACGAGCAGCACGCTTGCGCCGTGCGAGCGGATCGCCCCCTTGGGCTTGCCCGTGGTGCCGGAGGTGTACATCAAGGCCCAGGGATCCTCGGGGCGCACGATGACCT
Organism: Gammaproteobacteria bacterium; assembly: GCA_029289265.1. Classification (GTDB taxonomy): domain Bacteria; phylum Pseudomonadota; class Gammaproteobacteria; order Burkholderiales; family Rhodocyclaceae; genus JARFTX01. The sequence continues at coordinate 204,382 of JARFTX010000001.1, read as the reverse complement.
CCGGTTCGGCGGCCGCGGCGGCGTCGATCAGCGCCTCGTAAGCACGGAAGCCCGTCGGCGCAGGTTCGGCGCCGAAGTGGATATAGTGCGCGACCCCGCTCGCCGGGTCGGCGCGCAGTTCCTCGACCCGATCGAGCAGCCCATCCTGGACGATGACCGCCATCGCCTGGGCATCCTCGACGATGTAGCGCACCTCGGCGCCGAGCAAGCGGAAGTTCACCGGCACGGCGACCAGGCCCGCCTTGGCAGTCGCCGCGTAGATCTCCATCCATTCGATGCAGTTGAACGCGAGGATGCCGACCCGGTCGCCCATTGCGAGCCCGAGGCCGAGCAGCGCGTTGGCGAGCCGGCAGGCGCGCTCGTTCCACTTGCGATACGAGAGCTGCCGGACCGAATCGCGCGCACCGATCTTGTCGGGATACAAACTGGCATTGGCCGTCAGGGCCTGGCCCAGGGTCAGCATCGTGCTCATCGCGCACCTCCCGTCATCGCTCCAGCCGGCGAACCGGCTCACTCGGCGCGGCGCCGTCGCTCTGCCTCGTCCCAGGCGGTGAGCGCCTGATAGTCGGGCACCCAGCCGAGCCCCTTGTTTGCGTCCGAGGACATCGCGTCCTGGGTCAGCACGACGTCGACGAGGGCCGGCGCGGCCGCGAACGCCCGCCGCAGGGCCGGCGCGAGGGCGTCCGGCGCCTCGACCCGTTCGGCGTGGAGACCGAAGGCGCGCGCCATCGCGGCGTAGTCGGAGTATTCCAGGGTAGTGCCGACGACGCGTCCTTCGTAATTCATTTCCTGATCGAGCCGCTCGATGTTCCAGGCGGCGTTGTTGGCGACCACGAACACTGCCTTTGCGTCGTGGCGCTTGGCGCTGTCGATCTCCATCGCGTTGATGCCGAAGGCGCCGTCACCGGTCACCACCACGACCAGCCGGCCCGGGCAGGCGAGCGCCGCCGCGATCCCGAACGGCACGCCGACGCCGAGGCAGCCGAAGGCGCCCGCATCGAGGTAGGTCCGCGCCTCCAGGCCCATGCGGGCGAAGCTCAGGATGTCGCCGCCGTCGGCAATCGCGATCGCGTCGGGCCCGAGCACCTCGCGCAGCGCCGCGAAGATCCGGTTCGGATGCATCCGGCCGTCCTTGCCGGGGGGCGCGGTCGCAAGCGACTCGGCATACCGGGCGGCACGCCGCAGATGCTCCCCATGCAGACCGTCCCGCCAGGCGAGCACCTCGGCCGGCGGCAGGTCGGGGAGGACCGCGGCGAGCCGGGCGAGGGCGAGACCGGGGCTCGCCAGCAGCTCGACCTCGCCACGCCGGTTGTCGCGCAACTCCTCGGTGTTGTCGGCAATGCGCACGAACCGGGCGGCAGGGAACACCGCCGGCGAGCCATAGCCGAGCTGGTAATCGAGCTTGCGGCCGACGACGATCACCAGATCGGCCTCCTGCATCGCGCGTGAGCGCAGCGCCCCGACCACCGCCCCGTGCTCGACAGAGACAAGGCCGCGACTTTCCTGGGTGTCCAGATAGGCGGCGCCGCTGCGATCGAGCACTCGCGTGAGTTCCGGCCCGCAGCCCCGTGCGCCGCGCCCGGTGATGACCAGCGGGCGCCGCGCGGCGGCGACGAGGCGCGCCGCCTGCACGACCGCATCCGAATCGGGCGGCAGGCGGCGCCGCGACTTCGGCCGCAGGTGCTCGGCGAGCACGAGCTTGGGATGGACCCGCGCGCGCAGCACGTCGGCCGGAATCTCGACATACACCGGCCCCGGCGCGCAACCGTCGCCCAGCGCGAGGCTCGCCGCCTTGTCGAGATCGCGGGCAAGGTTGTCCGGCGCGCGCAGCGTGCGCGCCTCGCGCGTGATCGGGCGCATGATCTCGGTGTGGGGGATGCCCTGGAGCGGGCCGAGATCCTCCTGCAGGCCCGGCGCACAGCCGCCCAGCAGCAACAGGGGAACCCGCTCGATCAGCGCATTGGCGATGGCCGTGACGCAGTTGGTGACCCCCGGCCCGGCGGTGACCATGACCACGCCCAGACTGCCGGTAAGCACCGCGTGGGCGTGCGCCATATGCACAGCGGCACCTTCATCGCGCACGTCGACGATGCGGATGCCGCGTTGGGCGAGTTGGTCCCAGACGAGCTGGATATGCCCACCCTGCAGGCCGAAGACGCGGTCCACCCCGCGTGCCTCGAGGAAGTCGACGACCAGTTGGGCAGCCGTGCGTCCGGTAGTGAGCGCCATGATCCGGATCCTCCCTGGCGAGCGCGGCGGCGGTCCCGCACGTTCAGTTTAGGTGCGCCGGGAAGGAAAGAAAGGTGAATTGCAGGGGCATGCCGGACAACAGGGCGGTCGGGTGAGGCTCTGAAACAATACGCGCTGCCATGGCAGTCCTGCGCGCAGGAAGAGACAGCCGCGCCCGCACATCGACCTCAGGCTCCGGAAGGAGACGACTTTGCCAACGCGTAGCGATTGCGCCCCTGCGCTTTCGCGGCGTACATCGCGTGATCGGCCCTCGCAATGAGTTCCGGTGCGCTCGCGCCATCGTCCGGCCAGAAGGCGACGCCGATGCTCGTGGAGATCCGTACGGACTGGGAATCGACCGCCAGCGGCTGGTTGAGCGACTTGAGGATCTTTCGCGTCACGGCCTCGACAGCGCTCTGTTCGTGCTGAGCCGGCAGAATCACCAGGAACTCGTCCCCTGCCAGACGTCCCACGGTATCGGAGTCGCGCACGCTGGCCTTCAATCGCCTCGCAACCTCGCGTAGCAGACCGTCTCCAAGGCCATGGCCGTGGGTGTCGTTGACCTCCTTGAAACCGTCGAGATCCAGGTAGAGCACCGCCAGCCCCTCACCCGACCGGCGCGCCTTGCGCAACTCATGATCCAGACGATCCTGAAGCATGTGGCGGTTGGGCAGCCCGGTCAATGCGTCGAAATTTGCCCGCTTCCATTCATGCTTCATGTCGTCGTGGGCACCCCCGGCGATCAGGGCAATCGCGGAGGCCATCACCAGGAACAGCTGCAGATCGAGTACCGAGCGCGCGTCGACACCCTCGTATGCACCGGCCAGAAGCAATGCGCATCCTGAGGTGATCGCGACCGCAAACCCGGTAACCACGCCGTGCCGAAGCCCGGCAAGCAGGACCGGGATGAGAACCAGCACCCCAAGTCGCATGCTCGACGACATCAGCACCGGCAGCCACGCGACGAACCCGGACAGGGTCACCGCGAGTGCCAGCACCAGCGCGACCGAGCGCGCCTTCGCGCCCAGCTCTTCGCGCTTCAGGACGAACTCATCGCCCTGCTCGAAATAGGCCTGCCAGAGCTGGCGCGCAATGAGCACGGTCGGCACCGTGAGCATCACCCCGGCGAAATCTCCGCCCCAGAACGAGAAGAACACCGCGTCGACCCGCTCGGGCGGAATCGTGTCGAACGGGGGAATCCGGAGCGTGATCGCCGCCGAGCTCAGGCTGGCGACAAACGCGATGCCAACGAAGCGGCGCGCCTGTCCCAGCGACCAGCGGAAGTCTGCCCTGAGCGCATTCTTGCGTAGATAAAGCCCGGCTGCGCCATAGATGAGCGTCTGGCGAAGCGCCCCCAGAAAGTCGATCGAGTCCGCACCGGTGAAGGGAACCGTCTGCATCCGGGCCACGACGATCGCGGCCCATATGACCGCCAGATAGCGCCAGCCGAACAGCGCCGCGAAGGTCACGGTCAGCCCCGCCGGCACGTACAGCGCGCTCACGTCGGGATGGACGTCGAGCAATCCGGCGAAACGCCAGGCGACGGCATAGCTCGCCAGCACGACGAACAACCGGAAGAAAGCCCGCGTTACCGCCGATCCGGAATCCCCACTGTCCGTCATGAACACCACTCCAATGCTCGAATCCGGAAGCGTATCGCATCGGATTATGCACGAGCATTGGATCATGAGGTCTGCATTGTGGTCGCAGTACTTCGTCACACCGGCAGGATGTTCGCATCGCGCATGACCATGAACGCGAGCCCGCGCGCCACATCCACCGAGTTCGAGCCCCTTGTGCCCTCAGCGCGCGAGAAACCGCCGCACTGCCTCCAGATGCTCGGGCTCGTTGTGGCACATGCCCTGGAAGCTCGCGCACAGGTCGAGGAAGTCCTTGAGCTCCATGCGCTGGGCCATCTTCATCAGCCGCTTGGTGAGACGCAGCGCCTTTGGCGGCTGCGCCGCGATGCGGGCGGCGAGTGCGCCGGCGCGTGGCATCAGCTCGTCGGGCTCGCAGACCTCGAGCACGATGCCGAGCTCGCGCGCCTCGGCAGCGTCGATGATGCGCCCGGTGAGGGTGAGCTCGAAGGCCTGCTGGTAGCCGATCAGCCGCTGCATGAACCACGCGCCCCCGTCGCCGGGAATGATGCCGAGGTTGAGGAAGGTCTCGCCGAACTTCGCCTTGCTCGACGCGATGCGGATGTCGGCCATGTTGGCGAGGTCGAAGCCGGCACCGATCGCCGGCCCGTTCACCGCAGCGATCACGGGGATCTCGACCGCCTGCAGCGCGAGCGGGATGCGCTGGATGCCGCGCCGGTAGCGCTCGGCGACTTCGGCGACGTCGCCGGCGAAGTCCCCGCCGCGCTCGGCCATATCCTTGACGTTGCCGCCGGCGGAGAAGGCCGCGCCGGCGCCGGTGACGACGAGCACCGAGACCTCGTCGCAGCGGTTCGCCCACTCGGCCACCGCAACGATGTCGTCGATCAGGCCGGTTCCGGTGAGGGCGTTGCGCACGTCGTCGCGGTTGAGGGTCAGGGTGGCAACGCGGTTCTCCAGCGCGAGGCGCGCGTCGACGAGTACGGGCTGTTTCATGTCACCCCTCCCCCAGCGTTACCGCTGCCCGATTGACGATCACCCGTGCATCGACGATGGCGTAGCCGTGCTCGTAGGAGATCACCGGATTGAGGTCGAGCTCGGAGAGCTCCGGGTAGGCCTCGACGATGCTCGACACCTTGAGCAGCAGATCGACCAGCGCCTCGCGGTCGAGCGCCGGTTCGCCGCGCACGCCGCGCAGGATCTTGCGCGCCTTGATCTGCTCGACCATGGTGCGCGCGTCGTAGCGCGACAGCGGGATCGAGCGGAAGGCGACGTCCTCGAGCACCTCGACGAAGATGCCGCCGAGGCCGAACATCAGCACGGGGCCGAAGATCGGGTCGCGGATCACGCCGATGATGACTTCGGTCCCCTTTCGTGCCATCGGCGTCACCAGCACGCCGCGGATCACCGCCGCCGGGTCGTAGTCGCGGCAGGACTTGAGGATGCGCGCATAGGCACCCCGCAAGTCGTCCTCGCCTCGGATGTTGAGCCTGACGCCGCCGGCATCGGACTTGTGCAGGATGTCCTTGGAGACGACCTTCATCGCGAGCGGCTGGTCGCCGAAGCGGGCGACGGCCTCGGCGAGATCATCGGCGTCATGTACGACCATTTCATCCGGCACCGACACACCGTGCGCCCGCAGCATCGCCTTCGCCTCGAACTCGAAGAGGTCGCGGTCCTCGTTGTGGGCCATGACGAAGAGCGCCTGCACTGCCTTGTCGGGCGTCACGGGCGGGGTGAGCACCTTCTCGGGATTTTCGGCGAGATGCAGGCCACGCTCGCCGAGCGCCGCGAGCACCCGCACCGCATGCTCGATCGAGCTGTAGACCGGCAGCCCCGCCTCGTGCAAGCGCCGCAGCGCGGGCGGGCGTACCGGCGCGTAGAGGCTGTAGACGACCACCGGCTTGTCGGTCTTCTTGCGGGCGAGCTCGATCATCGCCTCGGCGCCGCGCATCTCGTCACCGAGCAGGTCCTCGGCGAAGCGGACGTGATAGCCGCCGAACATGCCGACCAGAAAGACGCTGTCGACGTTGGGGTCGGCCGCGACGATCTCCAGGCAGTCGGCGAGCAGCGAGGGCTTGGCGTCGGAGCTGCCCGCCACATCGACCGGATTCACCAGCGAGGCCTGTGGAAACAGGATCGCGCCGAGTCGCTCGCGCGTCTCGGCGGTGAGCTCGGCCAGCTCCAGCCCTGCCTCGGCGATGCGGTCGGAGGCGATCGTCGCCTGACCGCCACCGTCCGAGACGATCGCGACGCGCTTGCCGCGCGCCTGCTGCAGCAGGCCCAGCCCCTCGGCCACAGGCAGGATCTCGTCCGAGTCCTGCACCACGTTCACGCCGGCCTGGCGCAGCACGTCGACCGTCATCGCGTAGCTGCCGGCAAGCGCCCCCGTGTGCGAGCTCGCCGCCTTGCGGCCCTGCTCGGTCGAGCCGGACTTGTAGACCACCACCGGCTTGATGCGCGTGACCTCGCGCGCGACCCGCAGGAAGCGCCGTCCGTTGCGGAAGCCCTCGACGTAGAGCGTCGCGACGCGGGTATTCGGATCCTGGCCGAGGTAGCGCAGGTAGTCGTTGAAGCCGATGTCGGTCTGATTGCCCGGGCCGACGTAGGTGCTGAAACCGACGTGCCCGTTGTGCTCGGCCTCGAGCACCAGCGCGAGCAGCATGTTGCCTGACTGCGAGATGAAGCCGATGCCGCCCGGCTTGATGTTGGCGAGTGCGAGCAGGTTCACCTTCTTGTGGAGGTTGAACATGCCCGAGGTGTTCGGCCCGATCACGCGCACGCCGCCCGCCTGGGCGGCGTCGTAGAGCGCCTGCTCGAGCTTCGCGCCTTCGGGGCCGGTCTCGCGGAAGCCGCTCGCCAGGACGATTGCGCCCTTGATGCCTTTCTTGCCGCACTCGGCGAGCAGGCCCGGCACGGTCGCGGCCGGCGTGCAGATCAGGGCGAGATCGGCCGGGCTGGGCAGGTCAGCGATCGATGGCCAGGCCTTGACGCCGAGGATCATGTCGGCCTTGGGGTTGATCGGATAGATCGCGCCGGGAAAGCCGTCCTTGATCAGGCCGACCATCGCCTTGTAGCCGCGCTTGGTGGGGTCGGCCGAGGCGCCGACGATGGCGATCGAGTTGGGCGCGAGGATGTCGTGCAGCGGGCTGGGGCTGAGCGTGGTGGTGACGAGGGCATCCATGGTCAGCACCCCCTGAAGCGCGGCGCGCGCTTCTCGGCGAAGGCATCGACGCCCTCCTGCCAGTCACGCGTCGTACTGACGAACATCATGCCCTCCAACTCGGCGGTGAGCGCCGCGTCGAGGGTGCGCTCGGCGGCCATGTTGAGCTGCTCCTTGGCGAGTTGCATCGAGAACGGCGCCTTGGCGGCGACGCGGGCGGCAAACGCGCGCGCCGCCTCGCGAAAGCCCTCGTCGGGCAGGGCCCGGTTGGCGAGCCCGATGCGCACCGCCTCGTCCGCGCCGACGCGCTCGCCGAGGAAGACCAGCTCGCGCGCCTTGGCGAGCCCGACCAGGCGCGGCAGCAGCCACGTGACGCCGCCGCCGAGGAAAGCGCCGATGCTCAGCTCCGGCAGCCCGATCTGCGCGCTCTCGGCCATCAGCACGAAGTCCGACGCGATCGCCATCTCGGCGCCCGCGCCCAGGGCGTAGCCATTGACCGCCGCGACCACCGGTTTCGTGAGCAGGATCAGCCGCTTGCACACGACCTGCTCGCCGCGCAGGTACTGGCGCCGGTCGAAGGCAGTGCGACCCGCCTTGTGCTCCTTGAGATCGGCGCCGACGCAAAAGGCGCGCCCCTCGCCGGTGAGCAGCACGACGCGCACCGCGCCGTCGGCCTCGGCCTCGCCGAGCGCGGCGTTCAGTTCGTCGTAGAGCTGCTGGGTGACCGCGTTGAGCCGCTGCGGCCGGTTCAGGCGGATCTCCGCAATCCCGTCCCTGGCCTCGTAAACAATCGTCTCGCTCCGCATCCGGAAGTGTCCTCCTCTGTCGTGTTCATTCGTGTCGCGCAAGGCCGTGATGCCGCCGCGCGCAGGCCGGCCGCGGCGGGCGACATGGTTCATGGTAGGAGGTTTTTCGGGATCGCGCCCGTCAGCCCCCGCTCAAGGCTTGAACGATGGCGACTTCGTCGTCCGGCCCGAGCCGCGCTGCCAAGTCCCGCACCGCCACGCCGTTCACGAACACGCGCATGTGCGGACGCAGCCGGTCCTGCTCGTTGACCATGCGAAAGCGGATGCCCGGATAGCGCCGTTCGAGATCGGCGAGCAGGTCGGCGAGGCTCGCCCCGCTCGCCTCGACGCGGGCCGCGTGCGCGGTGTAATCGCGCAGCGGCGTCGGGATCAGCACCTTCATCGCCGGCCCTCGTCGGTCACGCCGGCTCGCCGACTTCGACGGCGTAGATCTCCGGCAGGTGGCGCGCGATCGAGCGCCATTGGTTGCCCTCGTCGGCACTCATCCACAGCTCGCCGCTGGTTGTGCCGAAGTAGAGCCCGAGCGGATCGCAGCGGTCAGCGCTCATCGCCTGACGCTTCACCGTCCACCACGCCTGCTCGCGCGGCAATCCCGCATCGAGCCGCTCCCAGCGCTCGCCGCCGTCGCGCGTGCGGTAGGCGGCGGGCCGCCCGTCGGGGCTGGTGCGCGGCCACACCGTCTGGCCGTCCATCGGGAAGATCCAGGCCGTGTTCGCGTCGCGCGGATGCACCACCAGGGGAAAACCGATGTCGCCGACCTCGCTCGGCATGGTCGTGCCGATGCGCCGCCAGGTGTTGTCGGGCCGATCGAGGCGGTAAAGGCCGCAGTGGTTCTGCTGATAGAGCCGATCGGGGTTGGTCGGGCAGATACGGATGCAGTGCGGATCGTGGAAGGTGGGATCGGCCGCGTCGAAGCCCTCGACCACGTCGAGCCCCGCGAGCAGCGGGGAGAAGGTCCGGCCGCCGTCGAACGACTCGTGCACGCCGCCCCCCGACATGCCGAAGACGAGGTGCGCCGGATCGCGCGGATCGACGATGATCGAATGCAGCTTGGGCCCGTCGGGCGTGCCGTCCTGCACCGTACCCATCCATCTGCGGAACTGCGGATCGTCGTTCATCGACGAGAACGGCGCCCAGCTCTCACCCCCGTCCTCGGAGCGGAACAGCCCCTGCGGCGAGGTGCCGGCATACCAGACACCGGGCTCGTTGGCATGGCAAGGCGTCAGCCAGAAGGTGTGGTCCACAGCCCGCCCCTGCCCGTCGTCCGCCTTGGCAAAAGCCGGGGGCCGCCTGGCCTCCTGCCAGCTTCGGCCCAGGTCGGTCGAGCGAAAGATCGTCGGCCCGAGGTGTCCGGTCTTGGCTGCCGCCAGGAGGGTGCGACCGTCTCGCGGGTCGAGCACGACATGGCTGATGACATGGCCGAGGAAATGCGGACCGTCGACGCGCCAGCTCGCCCGCCGAGAATCGCCGTGGAAGATCCACGCCCCTTTGCGCGTCGCAACGAGCACGACGATGCGTCGCGCGGCCGATCCGCCTCGCGCCTCGTCCGTCCCGGGTTCGGGCCTCGTCAGGGTCGCCGCCGAACTGCTGCCTGGATTTGCCATGATCGCGTCTCCTTGGTGCATCGCCCATCGCCTGTGATCGGACTGTCCACGCCCCGTAGTCGATCGGAGGGACGGGAATTCGACAGGCGCCGGAGCAATTCGATCACGGGCATCCTCGAGAGCGCAGCGGGTCCGACCCGCCGCTCGACCTGCCCAGCTCTCAGCGCGGGAACCCGGCATCGCACCGGTTCACACAAGCGTCGTAATCCGCGACGCAGGGTTCGCAGTCGGGGCCGCGGCACACGCGCTGCTGACACGCCAACAGGCGGTCGCCGCATTGCCGCGCACAGGTGTTCCAGTCGTCCTGGCCGGGCGGCGGCGCAACAAGCGATGCGCGTCCGGCCTCTTCGCGGTAGCAGGCGGCCAGGTCGAAGCCGCGCACCGCGGTTTGCTTCGCATGGACAGGGGTGGCCACGCCAGGATGCGGCGCCTACCAAGGCAGGAGACTCGCAACGCCGTGAAGCACCCGGCCGCGGGCCGTGGAACGAAGGCGGGACGGCAGGTGCTAATATGCTTGAAGTGGCCCGTCAGCGAAAGCGCACGAGGCTCGACCCACCTGGCGCTGCGCGGTTGTCAGCCAGTCGCCGAAGTCGGTCGACACAGTTGCCGGTTGATACGTGGTGGAGGCTGAGATGTTGATCCGACCCGAGACGGAAGACGACCGCAGCACGATCCAGGTCCTGAACACCACGGCATTCGGAACACGGACCGAGGCCGATCTGGTGGACGTGTTGCGCGAGCAAGCGCGGCCCGTGATCTCGCTGGTGGCCGAGTACAACCATGCAGTCGTCGGCCACATCATGTTCGCGCCGGTAGCGCTGCCCGGTCATCCCGCACTCAAGATCATGGGCCTCGCACCGATGACGGTCGCCCCCGAGCACCGCGACCGGGGCATCGGCTCCGCGCTGGTGCGCAACGGCCTCGAACAGTGCCGGCAACTCGGTTTCGGTGCGGTCGTCGTGCTGGGCCATCCCGACTACTACCCCCGCTTCGGTTTCCAGCCCGCCGCCTCATTCGGGATCGGCTGCGAATACGATGCCCCGTCGGAGGCGTTCATGGCCGTGGAGCTGCAACCCGGCTACCTGTCCGGCGCCTCGGGCAAGGTGAAGTACCACGACGCCTTCGGCCACGTGTGACGCCGCTTCCCCGGCATGGAACGGAGCAGTGCTCGGCGGCACGGGTCTCCGCCTGGGTGCCGCATTCGGCCGGTCGTATTCGGAGGCGGATCATGATCGCGCGTCGAATCGTCACAGTGCTCGTCGCGATGCCGTTGATGCTCCTGCACGCGTCTCTCGCGGGAGCTGCCGAGCAGGAGCTTCGCACGCTGCTCGACGGCCCCGACCGCCTCGTGCTGATCCGCCATGCCACGGCTCCCGGCACGGGCGATCCGCCCGATTTTCGGCTCGGCGATTGCGCAACCCAGCGCAACCTGTCGGACGAGGGGCGCGCACAGGCCGCGCGCATCGGCGCCCGCATTCGCGAGGCCGGCGTAACGGCGGCGCACGTGCTCAGCAGCCAGTGGTGCCGCTGCCTGCAGACCGCCGAAGCCCTGGGGTTGGGCCCCGTCGAGGAATTGCCCGCGCTGAATTCCTTTTTCGGCGCGCGCGAGCGCGAGGCGGAGCAGACGGCCGCCCTGCTCGCCTGGATCGCTGCCGCCGACCTGAGCCGCCCCGCCGTCCTCGTCACGCATCAGGTCAATATCACCGCCCTCACCCGCGCACCGACAAGCTCCGGCGAGATGGTGATCCTGCGTCGCACGGCACAGGGCGTCGAGGTGCTCGGGCGGGCGCGGACGCCTTGAAGGCCGCATCCCGCCAGCGCAGTCGCAGCTGAGCATTTCGTTCACACCCGACCCATGGGAATGGGATAAATTGAAGGTCGTCCGCGCCCCGTCGTCCTGACCCACCTCGAATAAGGAACAAGAATGAGCGACAAGATCCCGGCATCCCCCGTCCACGCCTGGCGCTTCTTCCGGATCGGTGGTTTCGATCAGGTTCGCATCGAGACCGCGGACGACCTGCGCCACCTCGATGCGCTCGACCAGAAGCTGTGGTCGGTGCTGGCGTGCCCGACCTCGGGCCTGGAGTTCGACACCCGCACGCTGCAGTTGCTCGACGCCGACGGCGACGGCCAGATCCGCCAACCCGAGATCCTCGCGGCGGTGCGCTGGGTGTGCCGCGTGCTGAAAACGCCCGAGGTCCTGTTCGCCGGGTCGGACGCACTGCCGCTGGCCGCGATCGACGAGACCGACGAGGAAGGCGCCCATCTGCTCGCCGCAGCGAAGCGCATGCTCGCCTACCTCGGCACGCCCGAGGCCGATGCAATCGGCGTCGCGGACGCTTCCGATCGCGCCCGGCTGTTCACGCCCGACCATTTCAACGGCGACGGGATCGTGCCGGTCGCGCTCGGTGCCGACGAGGCCCAGCGCGCCGCGATCGCGCTCATCGTCGCCCATCTCGGCGGCGAGACCGATCTCAGCGGCGAACCGGGCCTGACCCGCGCGCACCTGGACGCCTTCGTCGAGCAGGCCCGCGCAGTCTCCGACTGGTGGCGCGAGGCCGAAACAGGCGCCGGCGAGATCCGCCCGCTCGGCGACGACACCGCCGCCGCGGCCGATGTTTTCGATGCTGTCCGGGTCAAGATCGACGACTACTTCACCCGCTGCCGTCTCGCCGCCTTCGACGAACGTGCGGCCGGGGCACTCAACCCCGCGGAGAGCCGTTACGCCGAAATGGCTCCGCTCGCCTTGAACGCCGGCGCCGACGACATCGCCTCCCTGCCCCTCGCACTGGCCGGCCCGGACAAGCCCTTGCCTCTTGCCGCCGGCGTCAACCCGGTCTGGGCGGCGCGGATCGAGCGCCTGCGCGACGAAGTCGTCACACCCATCCTCGGTCAGCGCGACGCGCTGTCCTTCGCCGATTGGGAGGCCCTGTCCGCCAAGTTCGCCGCCTATCGAAGCTGGCTCGCCGGCAAGCCGGACACGCCGCTTGCCGGCATCGAGGTATCGACCTTGAGGGCGCTGCTCGAAGGTTCCACCTGCGAGGCACTGGCCGAACTGATCGAGCGCGACGCCCACGCCGAGACCGCCGCCGGCCAGGTCGAAGCGGTCGAGCGCCTGGCCCGCTACAACCGCGATCTGGTGACGCTGCTGCGCAACTTCGTGTCGCTCGCGGATTTCTACGGCGGCGCGGACAAGGCGATCTTCCAGGCCGGCACGCTCTATCTCGACCAGCGCAGCTGCGAGCTCTGCATGCGCGTCGCCAACATGGACAAGCACGGCGCGCTCGCACCCTTGAGCGGCGCCTATCTGGTCTATTGCACCTGCACACGTCAGGGCGAGGCGCCGATCACCGTCGTCGCCGCGCTCACCGGCGGCGACGCCGACGAGATGCTGGTCGCCGGGCGCAACGGCATCTTCTACGACCGCCAGGGACGCGACTGGAACGCCACCATCGCCAAGGTCGTCGAGAACCCGATCAGCGTCCGCCAGGCTTTCTGGTCGCCCTACAAGCGCGTCGCCCGCATGATCGGCGCGCAGTTGCAGAAGTTCGCCGCCTCGCGCGACAAGGCGGTCGAAGACAAGGCCGCTGCGGGCGTCGCCGATTCCGCCGCCAAGGCCGAGGCCGGCGCCGCGCCGGCCACGCCCCAGGCTTTCGACATCGCCAAGTTCGCCGGCATCTTCGCCGCCATCGGCCTCGCAGTCGGTGCGATCGGCACAGCGCTGGCGGCCATCGTCGCCGCCCTGCTGTCGCTGCCGCTGTGGCAGATCCCGCTCGTCGTCGCCGGCGTGATGCTGCTGATCTCGGGCCCTTCGATGCTGCTCGCCTGGCTCAAGCTGCGCCAGCGCAACCTCGGCCCGCTGCTGGACGCCAACGGCTGGGCGGTCAACACGCGGGCGCGCATCAACATTCCATTCGGCGCCTCGCTCACCGGTGTCGCCGCCCTGCCCGCAGGCGCAAAGCGCTCGCTCGAAGACCCCTTCGCCGAGAAGCGCCGCCCCTGGAAGGCGTGGCTGGCGGTGATCCTCCTGCTGGTTATTCTTGCCGTGCTGTGGTCTCAGGGTCTGCTTCCCTTGCCTGGAGGCACGACCCCGCCGGGCTGAAACGATCGGCTGCCAGGCCTGTCCGAGTCATTACCTCAGACAACGGAGACTCGGCATGAAATCGTGGTCCATCGTTTTCGCCCTGCCCTTCGCGCTCGGCATGGCGCTGGCTTCGACTACTGCGCTGGCCGAGCAGCCGGCCGAGGGCGCGGAACTCGCCACGGCCACATTCGCGGGCGGCTGCTTCTGGTGCATGGAGCCGCCCTTCGACGTGCTCGAAGGCGTGGTCTCGACGACCTCGGGCTATACCGGCGGCCACACCGAAAACCCCGACTACCCCTCGGTCTCGACCGGAACCACCGGCCACACCGAAGCCGTGCAGATCCGCTACGACCCCGACAAGGTGAGCTACGAGCGGCTGCTCGAGGTGTTCTGGCGCAACATCGACCCGACCGACAACGCCGGCCAGTTCTGCGACCGCGGCAGCCAGTACCGGCCCGGCATCTTCTACCACGACGAGGTGCAGCGCGCGCTCGCCGAGCAGTCGCTCGCCGAACTGCAGCTGACCAAGCCCTTCGACCAGGACGTCGTCACGCCGATCGATCCGGCCTCGACCTTCTACGCGGCCGAGGAGTACCACCAGGACTACTATCTGAAGAACCCGATCCGCTACAAGATCTACCGCACCGGCTGCGGGCGGGACCGCCGCCTGCACGAGTTGTGGGGCTAGCCCGGAGGCACGCATGATGACGAGACGGCATTTCCTCACCGGCCTGCTTGGCGCCGCATCGGCGCCACTGATGAGCAAGGCCGGGCTGGCCGCGACCGGCGGCGCCGACGCGGCACCGATCGAGAAGATCCACAAGAGCGAAGTGGAGTGGCGCCGCATCCTCACGCCTGATCAGTTCGAGGTGCTGCGCCGCGAGGGCACAGAGCGGCCGTGGAGCAGCCCGCTCAACGACGAGAAGCGGGCCGGCACTTACGTCTGTGCCGGCTGCGGGCTGGCGCTGTTCACCTCGGATATGAAATTCGACAGCGGCACCGGCTGGCCGAGCTTCTACACCACGCTTCCGGGCGCGGTCGGCACCAAGCGCGACTTCAAGCTCATCCTCCCGCGCACCGAGTATCACTGTGCGCGTTGCGACGGGCATCAAGGTCACGTCTTCAACGACGGGCCAGCCCCGACCGGGCAGCGTTGGTGCAATAATGGGATAGCTTTGAAATTTATCCCGACCGCAACCTGAGCATGAAAAGATCGCACAAGCACGCACGAGCCATCTCGAACCCCCACGCAGCCCACGCAGAACGCATCCGACGCCGTGATCGGCGATTGCTGATCCGCGGCGTGATCGCGCTCGGGATCATGATTCCGTTGGGACTCGTCGGCATCTCGCTCTACGAGCGCAGCGCGTCGGCGCGCCTCGATCTTGCGGTCATCGGCAACGGCACGCCGACGGTCGTTGAAATCTGCGACTACTCGCAGCGCCAGTGCCGGCAACTCCGCGACAACGTCGCGGCCGTCGAGCGCGAGTTTCGCGACTCGGTCCAGTTCCGCACCGCCGATCTCAGGACATCGGACGGTGCGGTCTTCGCCGTCCGGCACAACGTCCAGTCGCCGGCTGTGCTGCTCTTCGCCCCTGACGGGCGGCTGCGCGAAAGCCTTACCGGGGCTCCCGAACGCGAGGCGATCCGCGCGGCGATCACGACCCAGTTTCCAGGTAGCCGCACCCGTCGCTGACGCACTCGATACCTTGAAGTAGCGCTACAGCAGAAAGGGGGCCTCGGCCCCCTTTCTGCTTTTCCCCGTCCGGGATCGAAGCCCCGGTCAGTTGTACAGATACCCCGGCAGCCACAGGCCGATCGCCGGGAAGGTGTAGAACAGCACCATCGCGACGAACACCATCATCAGGAAGGGGAATATCCCCGCGAATATCTGTGTGAGCTGCAACTGTGGCGCGACCCCCTTGAGATAGAACGCCGACATCGCCATCGGCGGGGTCAGGAACGAGGTCTGGATGTTGAGCGCGACCAGCACGCCGAAAAACAGCGGATCGATGCCGAAAGCCGGCAGCAGCGGCAGGAAGATCGGCACGAAGATGATGATGATCTCGGTCCATTCCAGTGGCCAACCCAGCAGGAAGATCACGAACTGGGCGAGGATCAGGAACTGCAGCGGCGACATGTTCAGTCCGAGCAGCCATTCCTCGATCAGCGCGTGGCCTCCGAGCAGCGAGAACACCGACGAGAAGATCCACGAGCCGACGAAGAGCCAGCACACCATCGCGGAGGTGCGCGCGGTCAGGAATACCGACTCCTTGAAGCGTCCGAAGGTAAGCTGACGGTAGCTCAGGGCCAGCAGAAGCGCACCAAAGGCGCCAATGCCGGCCGCCTCGTGGGGGGTCGCCAGACCGAAAAGGATCGCGCCGAGCACGGCGAGAATGAGAAAGGCGAGGGGAAAGAACGAGGTCAGCAGGTTGGTGAAGATGGTGCCGAGCGGCACATTGCGCTCCTCGGCCGACAACTTGGGGGCAACCTTCGGGTTGATCAGCGCCCGCGCGACGACGTAGAGAATGTACAGCCCGGCGAGCAACAAGCCCGGAAACAGCGCCGCGGCGTACAGGCGCACGACCGACACACCGGCCATCGCACCGTACAGGATCAGCATGATACTGGGCGGAATCAGGATGCCGAGACACCCCCCGGCACAGATCACCCCTGCAGCGAGCTTGCGGTCATAGCCCGCCTTGAGCATCGCCGGCAGTGCGAGAAGCCCCATGAGGGTCACCACAGCGCCGACGATGCCGGTAGCGGTCGCGAACAGCGCGCAGGTGATGAGGCTCGCCACCGCCAGCGAACCGGGCACCGCGCTGAAGGCGAGTTGCAGGCTGCGGAACAGCCGGTCGAGCACATTCGCACGCTCCACCAAATAACCCATGAAGAGGAAGAGCGGCACGGCGATCAGGACGTCGTTTGACATCACCCCATAGGCGCGCTGCACCAGCAGCGACATGATGATGTCCCCGATCGCGAAATAACCGAATCCGAGCGCGAGCGCGATCAGCGTAAAGGCGACCGGGAAGCCGAGCAGAATGGTGAAGATGAAGATCACCAGCATCAGGATGCCGAGTTCGGGGTTGCTCATCGCGCACCCTCCTGATCGGAGCCGCGCGATTGCAGGCTCTCGATGAGCTCCTCGCCGATGTCGCGCACGTCGTGCACACGGTCGGGCCTTTGGCCCGTGGCGATGGTGATGCCGCTGCGGATGATCTCCGCCACGCCCTGGAGCGCCAGCAGCGCGCCGCTGATCGGGATCAGCGCCTTGAAGTGATAAAGCGGCGGACCCATCGGACTGTACGGACTTCGCTCGCCCATCATCCACGACACCTGGGCGAACTTGTATCCGGCATAGACCAGGGCCACCACCGCGGGCAGGAAGAACACCAGATACAGAATCAGGTCGATGCTCGCCTGGACGCGGATCGGCAGCAGTCGATAGACGACGTCGGCGCGCACGTGGGACTGGGTTGCCAGTGCATAGGCTCCGGCCATGATGAACAGGGTGCCATAGAGGATGTAACCCATGTCGTAGGCCCAGCCGGTCGGCGAGCGCACGACGTAGCGCATGAACACCTCATAGCAGACCACGCCGGTGAGGAGCACCACAGCCCAGGCGAACAGCTTGCCGGCCCAGATGCTGACGTGGTCGATGAAGAACAGGAATCGCTGCATGGCGGTCTCCGGATGCGATGCTTGCCCTGTATCTGTCCGCTGCACGAACCGGGCGGGCGGATGCACCCGCCGGCCGCGCATACATCGGGCCGGTCCGCCGCGACCCGTTGCCCACGGCGGATCGGCCCGAATTCCGAGGCAGGCGGCGGGCGAACACCTCGCACGCCGCCAAGCCTCGCGTCATGCCATCACAACATCGTCGAATCCGCCGTCGGCTTGCGCCCGAAGAAGTGCTCGTAAGCAGGCTCCTTGGGCGTGTTGCCTTCCAGATGGTAGGCGACGGTCTTCTCGCAGTAGGCGCGCTGCGAGTCGATGACCTTCTTGAAGAAGGGATTGGCCTCGGACTCGCGTGCGATGACGACATCCCAGGACTGGAGCTGTGCCTCGAGGATCGAGTCCGGCGTGATGTAGGTCCGCACGCCCTGCTCCTTGCGCATCTTCTCCAGATCTTCGGGATAGCGCCGCATCGCCTTCCAGTACATGTCGGACGACGCCGCCTCGGTCGCGTACTTGATGATGGCCTGCAACTCGGCCGGGAGCGCGTTGTACTTGCTGCGGTTGAAGATGATCTCGAACGATTCGGCGTCCTGGTGATAGCTGCGCAGCATCCACACCTTGCTGACGTCGGGGAAGCCGAGGAGCCGGTCAGAGGACGGGTTGTTGAACTCGGCCCCGTCGAGCAGGCCGCGGTCCATGGCCGGCACGATGTCGCCACCGCCCATGATCGTGACCGCCGCGCCGAACTCCCGCATCAGGTCCGCCGCGAGGCCGACCGTACGGTACTTCATTCCCCGCAGCATGTCGGCCGAGGTGATCGGCTCCTTGAACCAGCCCAGCGGCTGCGTCGGCATCGGCCCCGTCAGGAAGCCCACCAGGTCGAGCTTCAGGATGTCGTGCAACAGCTCGTTGTACAACTCCTGGCCCCCGCCATATTTCTGCCAGGCAAGGAACTGGTGAGCATCCCAGCCGAACGGGGGCGGCGTGCCGAAGAGCGAGAAGGCCTTGTGCTTGCCATACCAGTAGGCGCACACGCCGTGCCCCCCGTCGAGCGCACCGGCAATCACCGCATCCTGCATCTGCAGCGCGCCGACCACTGCGCCCGCGGGCAACAGGTTGATGCGCAGCCGACCACCCGACATCTCGTTGGCGATCCTCACGAAGTCCGCCGCGAACTCGTGGAAGATATCCCGCGCGGGCCAGGTGCTCTGGAAGTTGAGCGTCGTCGTCTGGGCGAAAGACACCATCGGGAACCCGACCGCCGCTGCGCCGACTGCCGAGGTTGCGAAGAATTTCCGACGGGACATGCCCTCGGGCTCAGCCGGCGCGTTCTCTGCCGGCAGCGGTGCGACAGTGCTGCTTGACTCCTTTTCCTGCATGACCATTCCTCCTCCTGGATGTACAAGGTCACAGCCGACCACCGCGGCAGGCCTGGAGCCCACCCATCGACGGTCTCACCGAACCCCCTCGTCGAGCGAGGGAGCATTACGGTTCAGAAAAAGAATGCGACGGGACGACAGCGCCAACTGGACCGGCATGAACCCGCCGTCCGGACCTCGCTGGCAATTGACCATGGCGCCGTGCAATAGACGCCGTCTCCTCTGGTGTGCATGTCGTCGTATTCCGCCCCGGATCGCATTCAGGCGTTCAACAGACTTGTTTTGCTTGTGAATCGAACGTTCGATCAAATATCCGAGCGTGTCAACACAAATCGACACATTTCTCCTGCGACTAGCTTCGGCACGCCTTGGTTCCAGCCCTTGCGCAGAAACGCACGCCGGGCGTGCCGAACTCGTCGGGCTACCGACGGTCAGACGGCGCATGACGGAGGACCGCACAATGTTCAAAGCAATCGTCGCAGGATTGTCCGCGCTGGCGATACTGCCGGCGACGAGCCTGGCCGGCGGCGCCTCGAGCGGGGCCAGCCTTTTCGATCACGAGATGCGCCGGCTGCACTCGCCCGAGATGGTCGATCTGCGCGAGCGTTTCGCCGGGCAGCCGGTGCTCGTGGTCAACACAGCCAGCCATTGCGGCTTCACCGGCCAGTTCGCCGGACTCGAGGCCTTGCATCAGCAGTATCGGGATCGCGGTCTGAAGGTGGCCGGTTTTCCATCGAACGACTTCCGTCAGGAGTCCGCCGACGAGGCTAAGACTGCCGAGGTGTGCTTTGTGAATTTTGGCGTGACCTTCGACATGTTCGCGCCCATCGCGGTGCGCGGACCGGACGCCCATCCACTGTTCCGCGAACTGGCTCGACAATCGGAGGCGCCGCGCTGGAACTTCCACAAGTACGTGATCGACCGCGAAGGTCGCGTGATCGCCGCTTTTCCCAGCCGCGTCGAGCCGGACTCGCCGGAACTTCAGGCAGCGATAGAACAAGCCCTGTAGCGCGCGCGACATGACGCCGGCGTCGCGATACCTGCACCCTGTGTGGGCCGGGCCGATCTGTTGCACAATGATTGGCTCGGGCTGCACGATCGGGCCCGCTCCCGCATCGTGAAGGGCGCAGCATGGGCATCATCACCAAGAACATCCTCACCGGCCTGATCACGGTCCTGCCGATCGTGCTCACCGTCTATCTGATCTACTGGCTGATCGTCTCCACCGAGGCGCTGCTCGGCGGCGAGCTGATCCGCGTGCTGCCCGAAGGCATATACCGGCCCGGCCTCGGCGTCGCCGCGGGCGTGGGCATCTGCTTCCTGGTCGGCATGCTCATGCACACCTACGTGGTGCAGCGCCTGTTCGCCCACGCCGAAGCGCTCTTCCACCGGCTACCCCTCGTGAAGATGGTCTACCCGGCGATCCGCGACTTCATCGACTACTTTTCGCCGATGAAAAAAAAGGAGTTCGAGCAGGTCGTCGCCGTCACCCTGGGCGATACCGGCATGCAGGCGATCGGCCTCGTGACTCAGACCGATCTCGCGCGCATGCCCGCGGACTTCGGCGACGACGACCACGTCCTGGTGTATCTGCCCATGAGCTACATGATCGGCGGCTACGCCCTGCTCGTGCCACGCTCGGCCCTGCGTCCGCTCGACATGAGCATGGACGAAGCGATGCGCTTCATCCTCACTGCCGGCGTCACGGGCGCCAAGCCGATCGGGGCGGCGCGAAGCGAACCGGCGGTGGCCGATTCGAACTGAGACGCAAGCGTTCCAGCCGCAACAGGGAGGAAGCAGGCAGCCATGCTCCCCTACATCCTGCCCATCGGATCGCTGCTGTCGGGAATCGCGCTGCTCCTGCTCGGCACCGGATTGGTGACGACACTGCTGGCACTGCGCGGCAGTCTCGAAGGCTTCAGCGATCAAGCGCTCGGCTTGATCGGCTCGGCGTATTTCGTCGGATTCTTCGCCGGCACCTTCGTGGCACCGCGACTGATCAGGCGCATGGGCCATGTACGAGCGTTCGCGTTCTTTGCCGCGGCGGCGGCGGCCTGCGTCCTGCTCCATGTACTGGTCATCGACGTGTGGTTCTGGATGCTCCTGCGCGTGGTGACGGGCGTGGCACTGGTAGGCTTCTACACGGTCATCGAGAGTTGGCTCAATACCCAGGCCCCGACCGAGCGCCGCGGTCAAGTCTTCGCGGTCTATATGATCGTCAATCTCCTCGCGCTGGCGAGTGCGCAGCAGTTTCTCCGCCTCGACTCGCCGGCAGCCTTCACCCTGTTCGCGGTCGCGGCGGTGTTCGTCGTCGTGGCGCTGATGCCGGTTGTCGCCACCCGCCTGGCACCGCCCCAGCTCACCGACATGCCGCGCCTGTCGCTGCGCACGATCTGGAAGGCCGCGCCGGTCGCGGTAGTCGGTGCGCTCGCCTCCGGGCTGACCATGGGTGCGTTCTGGACGCTTGCCCCGGTTTACGCGGCCCGCATCGGCCTGGACGGCGCAAGCATCGCCCTCTTCATCACCGTCGCGATCTTCGCCGGGGCACTGCTGCAGTGGCCCATCGGACACCTATCCGACCGCATCGATCGCCGCACCGCTCTCGCTCTCGTCACCGCGCTGGCTGCGCTGGGTGCCCTCATCATGGCTGCCATGGGCGCCGCGGGACACACGCTGATGCCCGGGGCATTTCTCTTCGGTGGTGCCGCCTTCGCCGTCTACCCGGTCGTCATCGCACACCTGATGGATCATCTCCATCACAACGAGATCCTGCCTGGCAACTCGGCCATTCTGCTGCTTCATGGCGCGGGATCGGCCGTGGGGCCGGCGATCGCCGGCGTGCTCATGGGGCAGGTCGGCGCAGTCGCCCTGCCGCTGTTCTTTGCTGCGATCCTCGCTCCGGCGGCGTTGCTCGCACTGACACAGTTGCGCCGCGGCCGAGACGAGATCGTCGAAGAGGCGGCCCATTTTGTGCCGATGGTGCGGACCTCGGCCGCGGCACTGGAAATGGTCGCGATCGAGGACGAACATGCGAAAGCCCATGCCGGACTCGATGTCGACGGCGAGGCCTCGACCGAGGACGCAGCCGACGCGGCCCCGACACCCAAGCCAGACGCCCGGACGCCCCACGCATCTTAGGGAGCGCCCCATCGAACGCAGGAGGGGAGGCCAAGGCACGAATCCAGACGAAACCCGAGCAAAGAACGGCGATCTTCTATATCATTCCGCCTTTGCCGGAGCCCGTTTCGCGTTCGCTCCAGTCCGGCTGCTCCGCGCCCCACCCTCTGCCGCACCCCCTCCCCAATGAACACCACCATAGAAAGCTTCACGCAGCTCGAGCTGCGCGCGCCCATTCTCCAGGCGCTTTCCGACGTTGGCTACGAGACGCCTTCCCCAATCCAGGCCGCGTGCATCCCGCATCTGCTCGCCGGCTCCGATCTGATCGGCCAGGCACAGACGGGCACCGGGAAAACGGCTGCCTTTGCCTTGCCCCTGCTCAACCGCATCGACCTGAGCGTCAAGAATCCGCAGATTCTCGTGCTCACGCCGACACGCGAACTGGCCATTCAGGTATCGGAGGCCTTCCAGCGCTATGCCAAGCATCTGCCGGGTTTCCAGATCCTGCCGGTGTACGGCGGCCAGAGCATGGTAGTGCAGCTGCGCCAGCTCAATCGCGGGGCACACGTCATCGTCGGTACGCCCGGCCGCGTCATGGATCACATCGAGCGCAAGAGTCTCAACCTCGAAAGCCTCACCGCGCTGGTGCTTGACGAGGCCGACGAGATGCTGCGCATGGGTTTCATCGACGACGTCGAATGGATCCTCAGCCGGACGCCCGAAACGCGCCAGACCGCGCTCTTCTCGGCCACCATGCCGGATCGCATCCGGCGCATCGCCCACCGCTATCTGCGCGAGCCGCAGGAAGTCAAGATCAAGTCGGCCACGACCACGGTCACCGCGATCAGCCAGCGTTTCGTCCAGCTCGGCGTGCAGCACAAACTGGACGCGCTCACGCGCATCCTCGAGGTCGAGGAAGATTTCGACGCCGCGATCGTCTTCGTCCGGACCAAGACCGCCACGGTCGAGCTGGCCGAAAAGCTCGAAGCGCGCGGCTACGCGGTCGCCGCGCTCAACGGCGACCTGACGCAGCAGTTGCGCGAGCGCGTGGTCGAACAACTCAAGCGCGGCACGCTGGATATCGTCGTCGCGACCGACGTCGCCGCGCGCGGCCTCGACGTTCCACGTATCACCCACGTCATCAACTACGACATCCCCTACGACACCGAAGCCTACGTGCACCGCATCGGCCGCACCGGCCGTGCCGGCCGCGCGGGCACCGCGATCCTGTTCGTGACGCCGCGCGAAGTGCGCATGCTGAAGGACATCGAGCGTGCCACCCGTCAGAAGATCGAACTCCTGCCCCTGCCTTCGCGCGAGGCGGTAGCCGACCGGCGCGTGCTGCAATTCACCCAGCAGGTCGAAGCCGTGCTGAAGTCCGAGGATCTGAGCTTCTTCCTCGACGTCGTGCGCAATCTCGAAGCGGCCGGCGAGGCCGAACTGCACGAAATCGCCGCAGCGCTCGCTTTCCTCGCCCAACGCGAGCGCCCGCTGCAGCTTCCGCCGGCAGTCGGCCGAGACATCGCCGACATCGCGCAGGGCCGTCCCGAGAGGACCGAGCGCTTCGAGCGGAGCGAAAGGTTCGATCGCACCGAGCGACCGGCCCGCCCGGAGCATGCCTCACGCGAGAATCGCGAACAGATTCTCGAGCGCCGCCGCGACTACGCAGAAGGCAAGCTGGAGCGCTACCGCATCGAAGTCGGTCGCAATCAGCAAGTCACCCCCAAGGACATCGTCGGCGCGATCGCCAACGAAGCCGGGATCGAGAGCCGCTTCATCGGCCAGATCAATCTCTACGAGGATTACTCGACCGTCGAACTGCCCGCCACGCTGCCCGAGGATCTCCTCGCCGTGCTGCGTCGCGTGCGGATTCGCCAGTTCATGCTGGGCATCCGCCGCCTCGACGAAGAGGAAAGCCGCCGCGACGCGGCGCGCAAGCGCCCCGGTTTCTCGCCCAAGCCGTCCGACAAGCCTCGCAAGCCGTTTCGCGACGACCGCCGCCCCGATTTCTCGGGCGCGCCGCGCAAGGGCCACGGGGGCAAGTCCCGCACCTGAACGCAGGCGGTAGAATGCCGGGGTGGTGAAATCGGTAACCACAGGAGACTTAAAATCTCCCGCCCTTGGGCTTGCGGGTTCGAGTCCCGCCCCCGGCACCAAGCGCTCCAATCTGGGTGGCACCGTGATCGTATTCAATCTCTTTTGCGAGAACGAGCACCTCTTCGAGGGCTGGTTCGCCTCCGCCAAGGCCTTCGAGGCCCAGGTCGAGCTGGGCCAGCTCAACTGCCCGGTGTGCGGTTCCGACCGGATCGTGCGGCGCCCCAGCGCACCCTATGTGAATGTCGGCGCCACCCAGGCGCCGGCTGCGACCACCCAGCCCGGCACCACGAGTGCCCCGACGAGCGCAAACTCCGCCCTCGCGCCGGCACACGCGACCGCGTACGGCGATGTATCCGCGCCATCCCCCGAGACCCTGGCAAAGCTCGTCGCCGTGCTACGCAACGCGGCAAAGCTGTCGGAAGACGTGGGTGAGCGCTTTCCCGAGGAAGCACGGCGCATCCACTACGGCGAAAGCGAAGCGCGCAGCATCAAGGGCAAGGCCTCCCGCGACGACATCGGCGAACTCCTCGAGGAGGGCATCATGATCCTGCCCGTGCCGCCTGCCGAAGAAGACCTGCACTGATTCGGGCCGCGGTTTCGACCCGGCTCAGCGCCCTTGTCCGGACTTGCGGGGCGGTGGTTCTGGCGCGGGACGACCGATGTGGTAGCCCTGCGCATGGTCGATGCCGAACTCGGCGACCGCCTGGAGAATCTCCTCGGATTCCACGTGCTCGGCCACCGTGCTGATGCCCAACTCGCGCGCCAGCGCGACGATGCTGCGCACCATCGCCCGATCCTTCCCGGAAATCAGGACATTGACGATGAATTCCCCCTCGATCTTCAGAAAGTCGATCGGGAAGCGCTTCACGTAGTGGAACGACGAAAAGCCCGATCCGAAGTCGTCGATGGCGAACTTGAAGCCCTTCTCCTTCAACTCGCCGACGAAGCGATCGAGCTGTTCGGTGCTGCGAATGGTCTCGCGTTCGGTGATCTCGAAGACGATGCGGTCGTTTGCGATCTCCGCACCCCGGGCCATGCGCTCGACATCGGCGATGAATCCGTCGGTAACGATGGCCTTGGGCGAGGTGTTCAGAAAGATCAAACCCTCGAATCCTGATGCGGCGAGGCGCGTCAGCGCCTTCTGCATCACGATCTGATCGATGCGGTGCATCAAGCCCATCCGCTCGGCGATATGGACGAAGGACTGCGCGGCGATCGGCGCGCCGTCGTCGTCGCGCAGTCGGCAAAGGACCTCGACCGCCGCCACCGATCGGTCGCCGATCGCCATGATGGGCTGAAAGAACGGCTCGACGCGCTGTTGCTCGATCGCGCCGAGAACACGCAGCGTCATCTCCCCCTCGATGCGGAACACCGACGCGAGATCCTCGGCCGTCGGAACCGCCAGGCGGTTCTTTCCCTCGGACTTGGCGCGGTACATCATGTTGTCGGCGAACAGGAACAAGTCCTTCTTGTCCCCGGCATGGTCTGGATAGACCGCCATCCCCATCGACACCGAAGCCGCGATCGACCGCCCGTCGGGCGCCACCAGATCGAGCCGGGCGCAGGCGTCGAGAATCCGCGCGGCCACGACGCCCGCCTCATCCGACGTGGTGCAGGGCAGGATCGCGACGAACTCGTCGCCGCCGTAGCGGGCCAGGGTGTCATCCACGCGCATGGAATCGCGAATCATGCGTGAAGTGGTCTTCAGGTAGAGATCGCCGAACCCGTGCCCATAGCCGTCATTGATCGACTTGAAGTTATCCACGTCGATCAGGAGCAACGCAACCCGGTAATGGCGCCGCGTGGCCCGAGCCACTTCGTTGTCGAGCAGTTCCCAAAACACACGCTGGTTGTAGAGCCCGGTCAGGGGGTCGCGCGTCGCGTGGTACTCCAGCTCCGTCGTGTAGCGGTGAATGGCCTTGACCGAGCCAACCACGTTCATCAGCGTCGCGAGCGTGCTCTCGATGACCAGCAGCAGCGGCGCATCTTCGCAGGGCATCGACTGGACTCCGATGCCGACGATGCCCCCGATCTTGGGCGAATCGATCACCAGAGACTTGGTCTGAACCTGCAAGGCCTGCACGCTCGCTTCGGGTGCGGACTGCGAGGGATCGGTCACATGATGGGCGATGCGCACCGTGCTTTCGTCGCCGAACAACACGCTGCCGCGCAGGGATTCGGTCATCGTCGCCTCGAGCCGTCCCTTGAGCGCGTCTGCGGGCTTGTGCAGCCAGAATACTTCGAGATCGAAGTGATCCTCCTCCGTCTTGAACACCGAGAACAATGCGTAGGTCGGCACCACATTGTTGATCTCGGCCAGCAGCCGACAGACATAGTCGCGCCAGTCGAGCACAACTTCCGACGTGATGATGAATTTCTCCAGCAGGCGAATCTCGAACTCAAGCATCTCGCGATCGACCGCGACGGAGCGCAAGCGCTCGGTGAGCTGCCGGATCTCGCCACCGATCA
The DNA here is from genome assembly GCA_029289265.1 of Gammaproteobacteria bacterium. GTDB lineage: Bacteria > Pseudomonadota > Gammaproteobacteria > Burkholderiales > Rhodocyclaceae > JARFTX01. The sequence continues at coordinate 178,155 of JARFTX010000001.1, read as the reverse complement.
GATCGAACTCGGCGAAGCCGAGATCGAGCCGGCGTTCGCCCAATTCGCGCAGGTCCGCGACCCGGCTGATGGTCGCGATGCCGCTGCCCAGCGACTCGATCGAACGGCGCAGCCGGCGATTGATGTAGCCCACCATCAACAAGGCCGCCACGAAGGTGATCGGCACGGCCGGTAGAATGGCCAGTGCAAAGCGTTCCCGGTTCTCGGAAATGATGGGCCCGACCGACTGACGCACGTCGATGGCGCCCAGCGGATCGCCAATGCGCGCATTAGCATGGCACTTCAGGCACTGGGTTTCCGCGAGCAAGGGGAACACGAACCGCACCTGGTCTTCGAGGTGCTCCTCGACCTTCTGCCCTGACAACATGGCCTCGCGCAGGGTCGCATCGGCCGGCCCCTGCTCGATCGCCCCGTACTGCTCGCTCACCAGGACACCCCGATAGAGCTCGATGCGGGTGGGACTATTCGCCACCGCCTCGCTGATCGAAAGGATGAAGCCCTCGAGCTGATCACGCCTCCAGCCCGTACTCATGAGCTGGAACATGCTGTTGAAGGTCACTTTCGACAGCGTGCCCGCGTTGTTCACGGCGTCTGCGCGCACCGAACGCTCGTACAGCGCGGAAAGCGAAAAATAGAACAGCACGAACAAGCTCACCACGAAAATCGTGGCTGCGCTGAGCAGGAGTCCCCGAATGGTGCGGGTCATATATCCCTTCAAGTAGGCCCGAGCCAGTAATCCATGGCCAGCATTTACCAGAGTTGTTGCAGGAGATTGCAAGAATCGAGCCATCGGGGCGCATCCTACGCCGAAAGTCGTACTCCGGCCATTGACCGTCATCAAGGACTGCCTATATTCTGGCAACGGCGCCGCGGCGCCCTTCGAGCCGGTGTGATCCGACTCTCGCCCGTTACGCCGAAGCCCGCCGCCGATGCGGGCAGGATTCGGCCCGTTCACCGAAGTTGCGCCGCTGGCGTCAATTTTGCATGGACCCCAGTTCGGGTAATCGCCACGGAGTAGTCGATGCAGTTGAAGTTCGAGATCGACCGATTCATTCGCCACGGCGGACGAGCGGCACTGATGTTCTCGGTGCTTGCGGCCGTCAGCGGCCAGACCGGCGCCTTTCTGCGGCCTGCGCCGAATATCCCTCCCCCGGCCGAGGTGCCGGCACAGGAGCCGACCCCTGAACCCGCGCGGACGCCGGACTCACGCCCCGACGGTTTCGACGTGTTCTACGATCGCAGCAACCCGGATCTCGTCCATCTGCAGGCAGCGGGCGAAGCCTTGCAGCCATTGCCGAAGGACCGGGACGGACGCGTCGACTGGATGAATGCGCTGCGCAGCGGCGCAATCGCTCCGCACGGCAAGCTCGACGGTTCGACCGGCGATCCGCCTCTCGACCTCGACATCATCATGCGCAACACACGGCTCATGCCGTATGTGCGCTTCTCGCACCGGGCACACACCGAATGGCTCGCATGCAAGAACTGCCACCCCGCCATTTTCCCGGAGAAAGCCGGCATCACGCCGATCAAGATGGAGAACATCTTCCGCGGCCAGTTCTGCGGCACCTGCCATGACCGCGTCGCCTTCGTCACGCACCGCAACTGCTTCCGCTGCCATAGCGTGCCTCAGGAGTAGGCCGCTCCCGATCGGCCGCCCAAAAGCACGCGGGCCGGGGGCAGCGCCCCGGCCCGCGATGATCCGGCCGATCCAGATCAGTTTCCGTGCGGCCGGATGTGCGCCACGCCACCAAAGCTGCCGATCCACATGTCGCCGGTCGGGGTGGTCGCCATCGAGAACACCGTGTTGTTGAACAACCCGTCCTCGGCCTTGAGGATGCGATAACCTTCACCTTCCTTAACCGCCAGCCCGTTATTCGTGCCGATCCAGATGCGGTTCTGGTGGTCGCGATGCAGCATGAAGACGTGATTCCCCGGCAGACCCTCGACCGTGGTCAGGTTGTTCCACTCAGTGCCGTTGTAATAGGCCAGACCGCCACCCCACGTGCCCGCCCAGACGGTGCCGTCCTCGCCAACCACCAGCGAGATGATGTAGTTCGGGTTATACGCCTGATCGACGTCCTGCAGCCCCATCTCCTCCTTCTGCATGGCATGGTGCACCGACTGCTGAGCCGGATCGCTGCGGAACGCAATCGCATCCTTCACTTTTTCGTAAGGCGCGCCGACGCCGCGAGCATGCGTCCAGTTCTCCCATTGGCCATTATCGTAGCGGGACATGCCACCTTCAGTGGCCAGCCAGATCTCGCCGTTCTTGCCCTCGGCCAGCGCGTACACCCAGTCGTTGGGGAGGCCGCCGCCAGTGCTCTCGACCGTGTGCAACTCCCAGCTCGCCGCATCGTCGAGCTTGCCGCCACGGATGCGATTGACGCCCGACCAGGTCGCGATCCACAGGTCTCCCGTGCGCGTCTCGAGCACGTCGTAGACGAAAGCATCGCCCAGACCTTCGGGAATGTTGTAGTGCGTCCAGCTGTTGTCCTTCTCGTTCAGGATGGACATGCCGCCGCCGTAAGTGCCCACGGTGAGGCTGCCCTGCACGCGCCCGACGTAGAACATGCCGTTCGACAGCAGCCCGTCGTTGATGTCGAACAGCTTGAACTGATCAGTCGTCGTGTTGTAGCGGACCACGCCGCCCGAGGTGGCCACCCAGACGGTGTCGTTCTCGATGTAGAGCTTCTTGACGTTCTTGTTGCCGACTCGGAAGTGCGTGAACTTCTCGGTCGGATCAACCCCCACGCGGCCCTCGCGCACCTGATCGTGCCCGGCTACAGGCGGATGCGCGGCCTGAGGTGCTGCGGCCACCGGCGCCTGCGTCGCGCTCTGCTTCTTGCCGACCGAGTAGGCGCCGGCAATGGCCACCACACCGACCACCACCGCTACTGCCAAAACCTTGTGATTCATTATCCAGTACTCCGAGTTTCAGTTTCCCAAGCCCCAAACCCGCACCCCTCAGGCAAGCGCCGGGGGCCACGGAACGTTCGTCCTGTGAGTCTTATTTTCTGTTCAGAATCGCCACACCTCGGCGGGTGCCCGCCCAGATTTCTCCCTTGGGTGTAGCGGCGATCGCATATACGTGCGAGTCGAGCAGGCCATCCTGGACGGTGAAGGACTGCCAGTTCTTGCCGTCAAAGCGCGACATACCCCGGTCCGTGCCGAACCAGAGCGCGCCGTTCGCGTCGCGGGCGATCGCGTAGACGATGTTGCCAGCGAGTCCATCCAACGTAGTGTAGTTGTGCCACTTCTCGCCGTCGAAGCGCGCAACGCCACCGCCCCAGGTGCCCGTCCACACCATGCCGTCCGGCCCGACGTGCATCGCGAAGGTGTAATTGGGATTATAGGTCGGCGCACCGTGCTCCATGGTGGTCAGGTCGTGGCGCGTGCGCGTGCCCAGTCCCGTGTTGCTGCTCGCGGGCAATTCGTATACGTTCGGCGCACCCAATCCATCCTTGTGGGTCCAGGATTTCCACTCCTTGCCGTCGAACATCGAGACGCCGCCTTCGGTGGCAAACCAGGTCCGCCCCTGTTGATCGACGTCGACCCCGTAGACCCACTCGTTGATGAGTTCCTTGACGTAGGTCTTCATCTCCCTGGTCTTGAGATTGTAGTGGTTCACCCCGGCCCAGGTACCGATCCACAGGTTCCCGTCCTTGTCGTTGGCGAACGCGTAGATCCAGTAGTCGGCCAGCCCGTGCATCGGAAAGAAGGTCTGCCACTCGCCGTCCTTGTAGCGCGACGCGCCCCCGGCGTTGGTGCCGAACCACTTGTAGCCCTCGGTATCGAGGCCGACCGCGAACACATACTCGTTGGCCAACCCGTCCGCGCGCGTAAACGTGTTCTTGGGTTGCTGCGAAGCCAGATCAATCTCGTGCACCCCGACCGAAGTTCCCACCCACATACTGTTCGACGCCGGTTCGAACAGCAGCGAACGCACATAGACCGAATCGCCGACATTGAAGGTTTCGGCGATCCGGTATTCAGGACTTGCCTGCGCGACGGCGGAGCCCGAAGCAACAGCCAGGGCGAAGCCGGCCGCAGCCAGCGAGGATCGGGTTTGCTGCAAAGAAAAAGTCATCGTTGAAAGGTCCGCAAGTAAGCAATCACATCGAGAATCTGCTGATCGCGCAGCACGCCGGCGAAGGCGGGCATGGCATTTTTCCCGGCCTTGATGCTCGCCATGATGCCGATATCGGCCTGCATCAAGCCTTCACCGCGCGAAAAATTGGGGGTGTTCGGAATCAGGCTCTCACCCGTCGCACCGTGGCAAGCGATGCAATGCATCTGGTAGAGGCGCTGGCCTTCGGCGGTATCTGCAGCATGCCCCGTCGACGGGAGCGCAGCCAGAAGACCTAGAAGACCTGCGCAGGCACTTGTTGCAAACAGCAAATCTCTCATGGCCGTAGCTCTCATCATCTTCTGCTGCCGGTTCGCTGTCCCTGCCCGCGGATCTCTGCAACCCGCGCTGCCCATCGCTCGGACTGTGCGGCATTCGGCTCCAGGCCGAACTGCCCTTCACGATAGGCATCGATCAGGGCATCCATCGCTCCCACATCACCCAACTCGGCGGACTTGACGATAAAGCGCGCGGCATCCGGATCGTTCGGATCGTTGGCCTCCAGGCGAGCATTGCCGGCAATGTAGGCAAGACCGAGCGTAATGATCGCTCGCTCGTGCCCCTGCTCTGCAGCAGCACGAATCAGGCGGGAAGCCGACTTCTCGTCCGGCGCTTCCGCTTCGCCAGTCAGATACATCTTCGCCAAGCCGTACTGGCCATCCGGGTCGTTTTGGTCCGCAGCCATGCGCAAATAACGCACGGCATCCTCATCCATCTCGGCGGCGTCCAGAATCGTACCGTAAAGCGCCTGAGCCGCTGCATGCCCTGCGTCGGCCGCGCTGCGCAAGGGCGCCATCGCACCCACCACATCGCCAATCCGATAGGCCTGCAAGCCGCGTTCATAGTCCGCCACAGGATCGGCAAGCGTTATGCCGGGAGCAAGCACGAGCCAAGACAAGAGCATTCCATGCCTGAAAGCGGGAAAAAACTTCTCAATTACGGGAACTTTCATACTTTCTTCCTTGGTCGGGAGAATTGTCGCGAATCGACTCACGGCCAACCATCGAGTTCCTGGTCAGCCCGAAGGCCTCGAACTCCTCTATCTTCCGATAAAGGCTGGATAATCCAATACCGAGCCGTTGGGCTGCAGCCCGACGGTCACCCCCGGTTTCACCGATCATGCGGTAGATCAGCCCCGCTTCATACTCCCGCAATTGGTCCCGCAGCGATGCCCCGTCAGCAATGCCCGTGCCATGCTTGATGCCTCGCGTGCCGCTCCGGAGCAGCTCCGGCGGCAAGTCCGCCAACGTGATGCAGTCGTCCTCGGCCAGGATACAGGCACGATTGAGAACGTTCTCGATCTGCCGCACATTGCCCGGCCACGCGTAATCCAGCAACACCCGCTCTGACTCCTCGTCCAGACTGATGCGCCCGGGCAAGCCGCGCTGCTCCTGCGCCCTCATCACGATGAACTCGATCAGCGCCTTGATATCCTCATGCCGCTCGCGCAGCGGCGGAATGTGGATGTGGAACATGCTCAGGCGAAAGTACAAGTCCTCCCGGAAGGTGCCCTCGCGCACCATCTCCTGCAGGTCTCGGTTGGTCGCCGCAACGATGCGGCAGTCGACCCGCCGGCCCTGCTCGCTGCCCACCGGCCGGATCTCCTTCTCCTCGATCGCGTGCAGCAGCTTGGTCTGCATCGGCATGGTGAGCTCGCCGATCTCGTCGAGGAAGAGCGTCCCCTGGTCGGCCTGCAGGAACAGCCCCTTGCGCGCCTTGTCCGCGCCGGTGAAGGCGCCCTTGACGTGGCCGAAGAACTCCGACTCGAGCAGATTCTCGGGAATCGCGCTGCAGTTGACCGGCACGAACAGGTGCTCGGCCCGCCGGCTCTGCTCGTGGATGAGCCGCGCCAGCACCCCCTTGCCGGTACCCGACTCGCCCGTGATCAGCACCGTGCTGTCGGTCGGCGCGACCTTGCCGGCGAGTCGTTCGACCGCCTGCATCGAATCCGACATGAAGCGAAAGCGCGCGCGCTCGCGCCGCGCGATCCTCTTCAGCACCAGGTTCTCGTCGCGCAGGCCGCGCAGCGCAGCGATCTGCTGCACCCGGTGCAACACCTCCTCGGTATTGAACGGCTTGATGATGTAGTCCGAGGCGCCGGCGCGCAGCGCCTCGACCGCCGTTTCCATCGACGCAAAGGCTGTGACCATGATGAAGTTGGTGTCGATCCCGGATTCGCGGATCGAGCGCACCAGATCGACGCCATTGCCGTCGTTCATCTTGATGTCGCACAGCGCGAGGTCCACGTCGCCGCGCACCAGCTTGGCGGCGGCGTCGGTGCAACTCGACGCCTCGTCCACCGAATAGCCGGCACGTCGACAAGCGTCGATGAGAATCTGCCGCACCGCGCGCTCGTCATCGATGACCAGAATATGCACTTGTATCCCTTGTCTCGTCTCGCGACGCGTATTCTGCTTGAAAAGCGTACGCGGTGAAAGGTCTTGCCCGTTCCTCTTCACGGCGGCAGTCGGCACACGCCGGCACTGCGCCCACGACCATCCTACAGGTGCCCACGCGCCGAACCGCACGCGTCCATCGCGCTCTCGCCACAAGCCCGGGGCGCACTTTCTTTGTCAACAATCGGGCGCGACGGTTCATGTCCGGACACACACTTCGGACTTCGAAACGAACCGCGGGAATGTCAACTCTTCGGCCGCAGACCTTTGTGGTCAGGCGTGCGGCTGCCGCTGCCGGCGGGTCCGGCGCGAATTGCGACGCCCGACCGAAAAGCGGCCGAGATGCTCGAGAATGGAATGGCGACTGAAGCGCAACACGACGATCTCGCTCATCACGACGACGAAGGCGACGATGTACGCCGCCCAGACGTAAAGACCGTAATCTGCGCCAGTGAGCAATGCGCTCCAGATCGACCCGTTCACGCACAGTCCCCCGCACTGCGTGAAGCCCACTCGGTGCCGCGTTCGCGCTCGAGGATCACGATGCGCATCCGCGTCAGGCCAACCGCCACACTGTAGGCACACAGACCGAGCATGACCACCAACAGCCCCGCGAGCACGGTGGCGAGCGCCCCGGGTGTGTGACTCAGTACCAACGTGGGCATTGCCGGCACCCCACCCCACCACGTCATCGCCAGGTACGTCGCCGGCGCTCCGATCACGCCCAGGCATAGCAGCCAGGCTCCTAGACGATCGGCCCGACCCGGATCGTCGAGCATTGCCTGCAACGCATTGAACGCCAGCATGACCAGCATCAGACCCAGGATGGCGGTCAGGCGCGCATCCCAGACCCACCAAGTCCCCCATTCAGGCTTTGCCAGCAGGGAACCGGACCACAGGGCCAGAAACGCAAACATGGCGCCCGTCGGACCGAGTGAGGCGGCCAGTATCGATGCCACGCTATGACTTGCGACCTGGCCCGCGAGCGCCAGCACCAGCATACCCAGGAATATCAGAACGGCCATCCACGTTGCCGGGTTGTGGATGAAGACGATGCGGAAGTGGTCGCCAAAGACCGGATCGGTCGGCACGACGCGCAAGGCGATGAACAGACCGATCGTGCACAACAACGCCGCTGTCCAGGCGAACCAAGGCGCCAGTCGACCAGCGAGCGGGTAACAGTCGCGCGCATTCACTGCCCGGATCGAGGGCAAGGCACGCGCGGACTGGAGTGACGATGGGAAAACGCCGAGCAACGCACGACTCCGGGAACGATCAGCCAGCGACCGGAAGTCAAGCAATTGACGTGCCCAGGCGAGCATGATCAGCCCGGGATGAAGACGCCAGACATGCGAATGGCGCGCACGAGTTCGCGCGTGGATTGCTCGAGCAGATCGATACCGCCCTCGAAATCGCCGCGGGCCGCCGCCACCTCGGCCTGCCCCCTGAGCGTTCCGGCACTCTCCAGGAAGGCGCGAACGGTCGGAGTCATCTGGGCACCCCCCGGACGGTCCTCGAGCAGCACCTTGATCAGCATCTGATGCGTATCGTTGCGGTCGATCTCGTAGTGGTACTCCTCTTCCTTCGTGGCGAACTCGAGCGAGCGGACCAGGGTGTCGCCGGTACGCATCGAACTGATCGCCGCCTTGGCAGCCAGATACGCCTGCTCCAGCGTGGTGCGAGCGGTATCGACCTGCCCCGCAGCCGCCAGCCGCTCCGCCTCGCCCATCAGCATCTCGATCTGGCGGGTGCTTTCGCGCCCCTCGCCCGCCATGCCCTTTTCCTGCGCAATCCGCACCTGCGCCGCGAGCAGCGCCTTGACGCTTTCGAGCTTGTTGGCGAAATCGGTCTCCGATTTCTTGGCCGTCACCATCTGTGGCGAGGCCAGCCGGACCGCCTCGAACATCAGCACGCTCGCCGACGAGAGCAACTCCCCGGCCCGCTCGACATTGCCGGCCTCGAAGGCGGCACGCGCCTCGGCATAGCTGGCACGGGCGCGTTCGCGCCGCTCGACCGCATCGGGTTCGCCGCTGCTCTCGATCTGGCGGGCACCGGAAGACTTCTCGATCAGCAACTGGACCGACTCGAAGCGCCGCTGCAACTGGGCCCGGTCCGGTTCCTGAGCCTGCATCCGTCCAGCCGCTCCGATAGCCGGCTCTGCGGCCGAACCCACCGCCGGAACCAGGCCGGCGAGGGCCAGCGCAACCATGCGCGCAATGAGGCTAGACTTCATCATTCGACTCTCTCATTCAACCGCCGGAGACAGGCCGCCGGCGCAAGCCATCAAAGACCGATGCGCGCCCGCCCCTCGGGCGGGGCAGACGCGCATGTGTTTCCACTTCACGCCGCAGCGGCCCTGAGGCCGCCCACCGCTACTGGCCGGTCCGGGCGATCGGACCGTCCTTTTTCTTCGAGTGGCAGAGCCGGCATTCCGACACCGGAAAGGCCACCCTGCCGTGGCAGACGCCGCACTGCTGACCCAGCAGGATCGCCGCCATGCTCATCTGGTTCGCCCCCTTCTGGGGGATGAAGATCCCCGGATGGCAGTTCGAGCAATCCAGCCACTCGGTATGCTGCAAGTGCGGGAACACAACGTCCGGCATCGAACCTTTGACCTCGCGGACAATGTTCAGATCCATCAGCACCGGCGCAGCCCTGTCGTCGACACGATCCCATCGCGGCGAGATCAGTTTGTCGTTCAGCGCGCGCACCCAATTGACGGTATTGCCCGAGCCGGCACGCGGCAGGGTGGCGTAGGCATCCACCGGGGACTGCAACGCAAGCGTGCCATCGTTGCCCGGATCGTGAATGCCGCTCTCGGACGGATGCACCGTACGCTGGCTCATCGGGCGAAGCAGCCGGTTGAAGGTATTGACGTCAGAGACGCCAGCACGCGGAGCCGGTGCTGCAGCCGGAGCCGCTGGAGCCTGAGCGACGGCGGCCGGACGCGCGGGCGCAGCCTCCGCAGCCGCCGCGGGTGCCGGAGCAGCCGCAGCCGCCGCGGGTGCCGGAGCAGCTGCGGGCGCCCGAGCAGCCGCAGCCGCTGCGGGCGCAGCCGAGGCAGCAGCCGGAGCCGCCCCGCCCTTCACCGACGCCACCATGTAGTCAACGACCGACTTGATGTCGGCGTCCGACGCATCCATGGCACCACCCTTGGGCGGCATCATCGGCGGCTTGCCCTTGAGCGCAGATTCGTAAAGCGAATCGATACCCGCCTTGATCCGCGGCTCCCAGTTGGCGGTTTCGCCGAGCTTGGGCGCGCCGCCCACACCAGTCTCGTGGCAGCCCGCGCAGCTCTTGTCGTAGAGCGCCTTGGCCTTGCCGTTCTGTTGGGCGAGGGCCGCATTGGAGCCCAGAAGCCCAGCGCACAGCAGGGCGAACAGGAAATGGGACATACGCAGCTTCATCAGTTGGCCCCTCCTTGACCGGCGGGCACCGCGAGTTTCTGGATGGTGCTTTCGTGCACTTGGGTCGGCGTGCCCGGCTTGGCCGTATGGCATAGGTTGCAGTTCTCGACCGACCATGCGATCTCGCCGTTGTGGCAAGCGCCGCAAAACTGTCCGTCGATGATGTGGAGCATGCTGATGTCGTTGCCGCCAGCCTTGAACTCGAAGCCGAGGTCGGCATGACACACCTTGCAGCGATAGCGGATACGGTGGAACCAGTGCGGGAAGATCACCGGCCGCATGCCGGAGGCGTCGGAGAAGTTGTTGATCACGACATCCCCGAACTCCGCGTGCGATTGGGTGGGAACCCACAGGGTCACCGCCGCTACCGCGAAGATGAGCCCGACAAGGCTGCGGCGCACCCTTGCTGCCCACTGGAACTGCTTCATGGTTGAACCCTCATCTGAACGAGAATCGATGCGGTCGATCAGGATGAACGGCAGCACCCTGATTGACAAGCCGAGCATTGCAAAATTTCGTACCCTCGGGCGAAAGACACGGCAACGCCGCGCCGGACCCGGACCGAAACGGGCGATCCGGGCGCCCAAGTCTGCAAACGGAATGCAATCTTAAAGCAATTTGCAAGCCCGTAAAGACCGGCGCTCAAAATGGGGAAATTGCCCCAAATTCCGCACCAACAGGGCGTTACAGCCGATACATGGTGTTTCAGTTGCGGGAAAATCTTCCCGCCTTCGGGAATCACGCTTTCAATGGCTCGGCAGCCCCTCGCCGGCCGTCGCAGCGCCCTGTGGGTCAGGCGTAGCCTCCCCTCCGACCTCGCCCGCACCGTCCTCCGCAGCCTCGATCGCATTCTCGGCGGCCTCGCGGGCAGCCGTTCGCCACTCCCAGAGCGCAGCAACCGCGCGTGTCCTGAATGGATCATCCTCGGGCGCACGATGGACATAGGCCTGCATTGCGCCCAGCGCGCCGGGCATGTCGCCAAGAGCCTCGAGCGTCACGGCCAGGCCGTAATAGGCGTTGATCTGGTTGCGATTGAGTTCGATCGCCGCCTCGAAGAAGGTGCGCGCGCTGGCCCACTCCTCGAGACCAATCAGTGCGAAGCCCATGTTCACGTGCGCTTCGGGCATGTCGGGGGCGATCGCCAGCACGCGGTGGAAGGACGAAAGTGCGTACTCGTATTCCCGCATGTGCATCATCACCACGCCCTGCTGGAAGCGCGTACGCAACTCCTGTTCGAGCGGGCTGCCCGCCGCGGGGGCGCGCATCCTGAAGACCTCGCTGAACTCCAGGTCGGGCAGGCGCGGCCACGAGGCCGGCTGCGGCGCCCAGGCGAGCAGCGCCCCCAGGGTGATCGTGGCGATCGCGGCAATCGTCAGCGCGCGGCCGCGAACGTCGCGGCGTGGCGCGGCGGGTGACCGGGACTGGCCCGATCCGGATGCAGCATGCATAGTCTCAGTGTTCCAGGTACGGCAACGACAACGAACAGGATCACACCACCGATAGTAACGATCCCTCCCAGGCCGGTCAGCGCTGCGGACAGGGTCGCGGCCAACTCGGCGCCTTCGGCGCTGAACGCGGCCTTTCGCGGCGCACCCAGCATCCCGCTCCAGCCGAGACCGGCGATCAGGAGGAGGCTCCCGCCCGCATAGAGGGCCAAGGGCAAACGGATCCCTCGCCTGGCATTCCGTTCGACAGCGCCTGCCGGACCGATGCGCGCAAGCGCCGCAGCCATCAGCGCCAACGTGAAGGCGCCGATTGTACCGTGGTAGTGGGCGGGCACCATGGTCGTGTGTGCATCGATCGCCATGCCCGCGAGGCAGCCCACCCCCAGCAGTGCCAACGAGGCGACGATGGCGAGGCTGCGCCGCCCGGCAGGGCTTGCCAGCAGCAGCAGGCCGAACACCACCGGTGCAGGCCAGTTCGCCCAGCGCATCAGCGTGGTGTGGAAATCGTGCAGGGCGACGCCGTCGAGGGCGCCAGCAAGGTAGAGCACAGGCGCAAGCGTCGCCGGCGCAGCAGACGCCGCGAACAAGGGAATCGCAGCGCGCACCGCCAGACCTTCACCCCCGGTCCGCTCGGCTAGCCGCAGCCAGATCGCCATGAGCAAGGTCACGTAGCCGAACTGCAGGATGTGGCCGGCACCCCAGACCGCCTCGACCAGCGTCGCCCCGCCTACGAGCCGTGCAACCAGATAAAGGGCCGCCATCACGAAGGGCCAACGCGCCAGCAGAAAGCCCCACTCCGCCTCGTCCCGGGGCGGTTGCAGCGTGAGCAGTGCCGTCGCAAGTCCCCCCGCGGCAAAGCACGCCAGCGACGCGACAAACACCGCGCTGCTCAGGTAAGGCACATAGTTGGCGAGTACCGGGGCACCGATGCCCACCACGCCCGCGAGCGCCATGCCGAGGGCGCCGCCGAAGCCGAGCGCGAAGGCCGCAGTAGCAGCGGGCAATCGGGCAGGCGGCAGGCGCTCGCTCCACAGGGTGCCGGCCATCGCGAAGTACCATACCAGCGTCGCAAAATTGACATGCACGACCAGCGCCCGCGGAAAGGCATCGGGCGCGATCAGCGCAGTGAGCAGCGGCGTGCGGGCAAGTACCAATGCAACGGCCGCCAGCGCAGCCAAACCGATGGAAGCGACTGCCAGCGCGAGCCAGAACTGGGACACCAGCGGCGGCGCGACAGCACTCGGCAAGGCAGTCCGCGCGGCACCCATCACACCGCCCCCTGGTGCGGCACCTGCGAGACGAAAGGCACACCGAAGAAGGTCAGGTAAGCGACCACGAAGACCCCGAGGATCATCACCGCATGCACCGGCGGCGAGATGCGGTAGGTCACGCGGGCGTGGATGGTGAAGACCAGTGTCAGCCAGGTCAGAAATGCCCAGGTCTCGAGCGGATCCCAGTCCCAGTAGCGCCCCCAGGCATCCTGGGCCCAGATCGCACCAGCGATCAGCATCAGCGTGTGGAAGACCAGCCCGATCGCCATGCAGCGAAACGCCAGCTCGTCGAGTTGCTTGTCGCCTGGCAACACTGCGAGTCGCGCCACCCCGAGCCCGGCGCGCCGCAGCAGAACCACCCCGGCCAGCCCCACCGCCACCAGCACGGCCCCGAGAAACACCTTGCCGAGCCCAATGTGGATGTAGAGCCAGGGCGTGTGATAGGTCGCCGGATAATGGCCTTCGCCGGGATGGACCACCATCAGCCAGCCCATCATCACGAACATGATGGGCAGTACCACGGCGGCTGAAGCGCGGATGCGCGGTAACCACCAATACACGATGCTATAGGCGAGCATCAGGCTCCAGACGTTCGAGGACAGAATCTCGAACATCGTGATGAAGGGGCCGTGACCCAGGCGCTCCCAGCGGATCCCGAGCGAGAAGGTATGGAGCGCGAGCGCCCCGAGCATCAGCGCGAGCACCGTGCGTTCGGGGCGTTTGCCCAGCGCCACGCTGACCACCGAGACCACCCCGGCCACGACATAGGTGACGATCGCCGCCCACAGTACTTGCAGCTCTTGCTCCATCCTCACGCATCCCAGGGTTTTGCCGTGAATTTCTGCCAAAAGTGAGCGCCCAGGCTCAACACCCCGACCGTGCAGGCGGCGAGCAGCCACGGAAGGGTCCAATCGTAGAACACGCGATAGCCCATCCAACTCCGCAGTCCATCGAAGGTCAGGGTGCCGTCGCCCAGCGCAATGGCATCGCCCGGCCGCATCTCGGTGCGCTCGTCACCGACCCTGACGACCAGGGTGTAGTCGTTGGGGAGCCGAAAATGGGCGAAATCGTCCGGATCGATCACGATCTCGTCGATGTCCAGCATCACCCACACCGCCACATCGCTGCCGGGCGGTATCCACTCGACCGCCTGCGAATACTCATTGAGTGGATAGGACGGCAACTGCACCGAGCCGTACAACTCGGGCCCGCCCGGCTGCTGCCAGTGAAACGTCGGTGCGAAGCCCTTGTTGAAAGTCGTGTAGAAGCGGTAGCCACGAATCACGAGCGGATCCTGGTCGCCGATCTCGGCCTTCTCCCATCGCCCGTCCGGGGTCTGCCATAGCACCTGATTGCGCGTCGCGCCCCGCTGCCAGCCGGGTGCGTAGTCGATGGTGAAGCCGCTGCTGGCAAAGCGCACCTCATCGAGCGCCCCCCGATGCCAAGGCCCCTGCTCCCGCACGGCCAATTCGCCGTCGAACACCGCGCCGTCGGTCACGCCTGCAAAGCCCTTGAGATAGGTGAGCCGCCCCGCCGACACGAGCAACAGTACCGCCACGAGACACAGGTGAAACACCAGCAACGGCATCTGCCGCCGAAACACCGCATTCGTCGCGATCGCGGCCATCAGATTCAGCGAAAGCAGCGCGAGCGGCACCACCATCGGCCAGATGCGCGAATGCTCGAAGCGGAACGCGATCACCAGCCCGACGGCCAGCATCGCGATAAGGACCAGAGTGACCTTGAGCGATGCGACCGATCGAAGCAGACGCATCGGTGCAGCCTCGCGTCGCGCGCCGCCGAGCGCGCCGGCGACTCCCCCGATGTCGATCCCGTCCTTCGCCAAGTCCTCTCGCATCGAGCCGTCCGTTCTGGTCCGCGACCGACCTGCCGAAATCAACGCCCTTCGCCGTCGGCCTTGGCTCCGCCCAGGTACTGGAACAACGTCACCCTTCCGTTGAAGGTGTCGGCGACGAATACCCGATCGTAGGCGTCTACCCACACTCCCGATGGCAGGTAGAAGCGGCCTGTGCCGTGCCCGACGCCGCCTATCGGCATCAGGAACTGGCCTTCCTCGTTGAAGACGAGCAGGTTGTCGTAATACGACTCGACGATGTAGAGATTGTTCTCGCTGTCGACCGCGACCCCCTTGGGCCGCACCAGATTGCCGTAGAAGAGGCCCCGTTCGCCGACGATGCGCGGCTCGCCGCCGGCGAGCGGCAGGATCTGCACGCGGCTGTTCATCGTGTCGGTAATGTAGAGCCGACCGTCGACGATGGTGATGTGGGTGGGAAAATTGAACTCGCCCGGCGCCTCGCCGCGCTGGCCGAGGGTGCGCAGCAGCTCGCCCGCGGGCGACAGGACCTTGATGTCGTGGGCGTGGGTGTCGGCGACATAGATCTCGCCGGTCGCGGGATCGCGGGCGACACCGGTCGGGCGTTGCAGCAGCCCGGCTCCCAGCGGCTCCAGGCTGTTTCCGTCGCGGTCGAGGTGAGCGACGATGCCTAGTTCAGCGTCGGCAACCAGGATGCCGCCCTGTCCGTCGAGCGCGATCCCCACCGGCCCGACGAACGGGCGAAGTCCATTCGCAAATTCCCAGACCCTGAGTTCGCCCTCCGGCTCGTCGAACACAAAAACGGCGCCGCGGCTGACGTCGGTCACGAAGATGCGGCCCGCACCGTCGCCGATCACCGATTGCGGACGCTGCAACACATTGGGCTGGTCCTCCTCGAAGAGGCCCACCACCCAGGCGAGAAAGCTGCGCATGCCGCGCGCCGCGCGATCATCGCGGACGAAATTTTCCTCGCCGGTGAGTTGCCCTGCGAACTGATAGCGGGGCTCGTCCGGCTCCGGTGGCCACATGATCCGCGCACCCTCGGGCGCATCGACCACGCCAAGGTGCAAACGCGCCGGGGTGGTCGGGGTCGTCCCGCACCCGGTCAGGAGCAGCCCGAGCAGCAGCCCCCCCATCACAGCCAGTCGCGACACTTGCCTCGTCATTCAATTACCTCCGAGCGGGCGCGAGCAATCCGAACATGCCGATCCGGCCACCCGGCCCATCGGCAATGTAGACATTCTGATCGCTGATCGCGATCGCTGTGACCTCAGACAAACCGAGCTCACCCGGCAGCGCATGGAAGGCGAGCCGGTCGCCGTCGAAGATCTTCAGCCGACCATCGCCTCGATCCATCACCCAGGCGCGCCCGAACGGGTCAACTGCGATCGCGGCCGGATTGATCAGCTCGCCTTCGCCAACGCGCCCCATCACTGCGCCGTTGCGATCGAACTCGATCAGGCAGCGGCAACCGGGATCGACTCCGAAAACACGCCGCCCGCCCGCAGCCAGGAGCGTCGCCCCGGACTCGGGGGTTGCAAAGCCGTCGCCACGGCCGGCAATCGGCTCACCCATCCGGCCCGAAGGGTGAAACGCAAAGACTCCCCCGGCGCTGTCCGAGACCCACAGGCGATTCAGCATCGGCTCGATCACCAACCCCGCTGGCTGCAGGATTTCCGGGGGCGACGCGAAACTCCCCAAGTCGATCCCCTCCCGGGTAAAGCGCTGCACGAAACCGCGTCCAGGCCGCAGTACGTATACGCTGCCGTCCGGACCAGCCGCTACACGTGCGCCCGGAACCGTCGGCACCGGCGCGATCCGTGCAATCGACTGGGCAATCGTATCGACGCGCAGCAGCACGCCCAGGCCGCTGTCCACGACGAAAAGATCGGGGCCGGAGGCTGCCAGGGCCGACGGATACATCAGCTTGACGAAGGCATTCTCCGCAGGAAACCCGGACGCGCGCTGCGCCGGCGCAGCGAAGCCACCCACGATCACGCCCTGCGGCACCAGAAGGTTCGGAACGCCCGATCCCGCTGGCACGACCTGACCCGCCGGGAGCGTGCACGCCCCGAGCAGCAGCGCCAAGGCTGCGACACGCCCGAGGCGGGCAAGCCGCCTACCAGCGGCCAGGACCGGAGGTTTCATGTCCACCGAAGATTCCCGGGGGCAGGCCGGGTTTGCCCGAGTGGCAAAGGTCGCAGTTGTCCGCGGCCCAGGCGATCTGACCGTCATGGCACATGCCGCAGAAGCGGCCCTCGATGATGTCCGTCATGCGCACCTCGTTCGCCCCGGCGCGCATCTTGAAGCCGAGTTCCGAATGGCACACCTTGCAGCGAAAGCGTATGCGGTGAAACCAATGGGGGAAAACCACCGGACGCATCCCTTCCTTCTCCGAGAAGCGGTTCAGCACCACGTCCGCGTACTCGGACTGCGCCGGCATCGCGATCAGGGCGAGAAACATCGCCGCCAGCACAACCACGAGCCAGCGCACCGTCATCGAGCCGCCCCTTTCGCCTTGGCGGCAGCACGCTCGGCCTGCTGCCGTTCGACTGCCGCCAGCGCTTCCTCACGCGTCGTATTGTGGCAACGGCTGCATTCGGTCAGCGGGAAAGCCACGGCGCCGTGGCACACCCCGCACTGTTCCCCCTGCAGAATCACAAACATGCTCAGCTTGTTGGAGCCGGGCTCCTTCTTGAAGATCTCGTCGTGGCAATTGCTGCACGCGAGCCACAGCGTATGTTCCCGGTGCGGGAAGCGCACCGGCGGCATGCCGCCGCGGAGGTTGAGATAGACGTCGCCGTCGTACACCTCGACCTCGGTCCCGGGCAGGATGCTGCTCCGCGGCTCGATTTGCCCCTTGTCCAGCGCCTTGACCCAGCGGACCTGATTGCCGGCCGTATCCGGCTCGAGCTTGGACAATGCCTCTTCCGGCGGCTGCAGCAGGCGCACCGCCGGACTCGCCGGATCACGCAAGCCGTCCTCCGCGATCGGCAGCCATCGCTGCTGCGCCCACGCCGACGGCATCGAACCGGCCGCGACCAGCACGGCCACAACCCAAACCCTCAACAAGCCGACCTGTCTCTTCACCATTTCCCTGAGTTTCCCGGGTCGAGCCCGGCGTCTGCCGCCTCACGGGTCCACAAGAGCCCGCCTGTGCGCGTTCGAATCGCGTCAAGGTGGAAATCCGGCCCGGCAAAAAGTTCGGCCTTCACCTCAGAACGCCCCGAAGTCCCTGCTGACCTTGAAGAAGATCAAGCCCTGATTGCGGTCCTCGACCCGCCCGATGCGCGCCTGCAGCTCGGTGTCGAGGCGGCCGATACGATAGCGCAGCCTCTGGTCCAGGTCGAGGCTGACGCGATCGCGGCCGGCATCGGGATCTCCCGCCGCTCGCTGCGAGGACTGGCTGGTGTCGGCGCGGAAGTCCGCGGTGTAGCGCAGGTTTCGGACGCCGAAAAAGCGCACGTTGGAATAGCCCAGGCTTCCGGAGATGTTGTTCGTATTCGAGCGCGTGGTGGTGCCCGCGCCGAGGATGTCGGTGAGCGTACTGCTCTGGCGCGACACCTGCCAGGTCAGATTCGACGTCAGTTGCGACACGGCGTCGATGCGCCAATTCCCGCTCAACTGGGTGTTGAGCAACTGGAACGACCCCTCGTTATCGCCGAAGGTGCGGCTGTCGGAGAGGCTCGCGCTGAGAAAGCCCGAGATACGGTCGGACGGCGCCGCCTGCAGGGTCAGGCTCGCCGTGTTGTTGAGCGTGCTCGAACTCACCGCGTCGCCGCCCGAGCTGCGGTTGGCATTGACCGACTGGTTGAAGCTGCCCCGCAGCTGCGTCACCGCCGTCGGGTTCCAGGTCCGCTGCACGGAATGGCCGAGCGAGGCATTGACCGACCGCTGCCCGTCGCCTTCGGAGGCGGTCGAATTGACGAAGGACGTGGACCCGTACCAGTTGTAGCCGTACTGCCCGAACATGTGCGTATCGCTGCTGTAGTTCGCACCGACCGTCTGGCTCGTCGTGACATTGCGCGCCCCGCCGGATTCGCTGCTGTTGGCCGACAAAACACCGAACAGGCGCAGGTTCCGGCTCGCCTCGTACGATAGACTGGCGCTCCCGCCGAGGCTGCGGCTGGCGAACTCGCTGATGCCGACGGTGCTGCGATTGTCGAAGAAACGCAGGTTGGCCGTGCCGCGCCACGGCGAATCTGCGGGCGTCCAGGACGCGAAGGAAAAGAGCTGGGCGCTGCGGGTGTCGCCGCTCAAGCGCAGATTGGCGCGATCGATGTCGAACTCCTGCCCTGTGTAGGTCGCGGTCGAGTCGATGCTCAGGCTGTCGCTGGCACGAAAGCCGTGTCGGAAGATCCCGATCACGTCCGATTGGGTGCCGTCGGTGCGGCGGTTGCTCGACCACGATCCGTTCGCGCCCAGGCTGTGTTGTCCGAGTTGAATCGAGTACTCGGCCCCCAGTCGGTCGACCGTGTCGCGCCCGAAACTCCCCGACAGCTCGCTGCGGTCGTATTGCCCTGAAGTACGCCAATTGCCCAGGGCTGGGCGATAATCCTGCCGCAGACTCAGCCGGCGGCGTTGGGTGTTGGTCGCCGTAAGCGTGCCATCACTGCGGCTGTCCGAGAGCGCCAGCGTCGCCTGGAACGGAAAGCGGCTTTGCGGAAAAACGTTGAGCGAACCGTTACCGTTGATCGAGGTGCCGGTGAAGCTGCCGGAATCGGTGCCCCCACCCCCGACCACCTGCGAGCGGAAGAAGGTGAGGCCGAAATCACCCGAGACCAGGGCGATGTACGGTTGCATGATGTACGAGTTGACGCGCAGTCGCCCCTCGTAGATTTGCGAGTTCTGATTCGGCGCGTCGTCCGCCCAGTTGTAGCGCAAGCCGGCCGAAAGTTGCCCGCCCCATCGCACCGGTGCAAGTCCCCATTGCCGCCCGGCCGGCCGCTCGACCGCAACCTGCGCTCCGGGTGCCGGCCGGGGCCCCGCTGGCAAAGGTACGTCGAGCTCGTCCGCGGGCAGAAACTCGTCGTCGCCGACGACCTCGGCCGCGATGCCGCCCTCACCGCTGCCCCCGGCCTCGCTTGCCGTCGCAGACTCGAGCTGCTCCTCCGGGGGCGCAGTACCGTCCCCGGTCGAGACGTCCGCCGCAACCGGCGCGGCAGCCTGCGCGAATTGCAGCGGCGCTTCCGGCCGGGGAGGCACGAAAGGGTTCCGGACGCCGAAATCGCCACCGGCTGCGAGCGCCAAAGTCACAGCATGGGGGTACGTATCCCCTGGGCCGACGGCGAGAACAGGCCCCGAAACACCGATCAGCATCCCCCCCACCAGCCGAGCGAGGCAGGTGCGTGAGGGTTCCGAGCGTGATCCTGCCCGCGACGCAGGCATGGTCCCGCCAACGGGGTCGTGAAAGCGTCTCGGCATCCGATGCCCGAGTTACCGCCCGGCAGCCCCTGCTTGCGCCGCGAGCGCCGGATAGCGCTGCGTGTTGAGTTCGATGCGTGCCGCTTTGCGCAAGTCCTTGATGAACTCGTCCCAGGCTTGCTCGGCGAGGTCGCGCAACAGCAGGTCCGTGGCGCGCTCGCGCACCGTCTCGAAAACGTGGTGCTTCTGCGGTTCCAGCGCCTCGTAGCGGAACACCGCGTAACCCTGGAGAACGCGCGTCGGCGGCGACAGGTCGCCGGGCTTCATGGAGTCGATCTTGTCCTGTATGCCGTCGGGCAGCATTCCGCGATGCAGGTAGCCCAGGTCGCCTCCGATCCCGGCAGACTCGTGCGATGAATGCAGGCGCGCGAGCTCCGCAAAGTCGGCACCCGCCTCGAGCCGCCGGACCAGGGCCGCTGCCTCGGCTTCGGCTGCGTCCCACACGGCGGTCGCAGACGAAGGATCGACCTGCAGCAGAATCACCGAGAGCCGCATCTTCTCGGGCTCGGTGAACTTCTCGGGGTTCGCAGCGTAATAGGCCCGCACAGCCTCCTCGGCCGGCGGCGCCACCTTGCGCACTTCGGCTTCGAGCGTGTCGAGAACGCTGTCCTGCTCGAGGCGCTCACGCAGCACCGGAAGAATCGTCTCGCGCTCCGCCTGCCAGCGCGGCGCGCTGCCATAGCGTTGCTCGTACTGGGCGATACGGGCATCCACGGCCGCGGTATCCGCCTCGACGCCCCGGCGCTTTGCCTCCTCCAGCACCAGCAGGCGATCGATCATGCGATTCGCCACTTCCCTGATCAACTCGTCCACAGCGCCCTCCGGGGGGGTGCCGTGATAGAACTTCTGCCGCGCGGCCTCGTTGGCCGCCGCCTCGAACTCGGCCGAGCTGATCACGGTACGGTTCACCACGGCGACGAATGGCGGCGAGCTGTGGTGACCGGCCGGCGCCTGGGCCTCGGCGGCGGCCGAAGATGCAGGTTCGGCGGCCAGTGCGAAAGGGCTGAAGAAGACAGCGGCCGTGACCAGCGCGCCGGACAGGATGCGGATCGGGGTGTTCATGTCGGTCTGGATTCCTGGTGATCGGGGATTGCGCCCCGGGGCGAAAAAAAGCCCCCATTTGGCAAAAAGAGGTCAGGCGAGTTCCCCGCCTGACCTCCTTCAGGTGCGCGGCAACCGGGCGTCTAGTGCGAAATCACTCTCTCCGCGCCAGCACCGCTATGCCGCAGATCTCGTCACTTCACGTGGCACGCCAGGCAGATCTGGCTGCCGGCCGTGGTGACGCGCATGAAGTTCATCTCACCGCCGCGGTTAGCCGCACTGACGTGGGGATCGTGGCAGGAGGCGCACTCCACCGACGGACCAAAACCGCCGTTGCCCACGAAGTCACGGGTATAGAGAATGATGTCGGTAGAGCTGCGAATCGCGTTGTCGGCACCGACATTCACCCAGAACACCTGCTGATTGTTGATGTTTGCCGTGCGCAGACGGGTCGATTGCGAGCCGCCCGGCCCGATGAAGTCGGCATCGGCGCAGGTACCATTGACCGTAGTGCCGGTCCCGCTGACACCGCCGCCGCAGTACTGGATGCCGATCGGGTGGTCGTTGGTCAGGTCGGCCCCCAGGTTGGCGATGCCGGTCACGACGTTGCTGCCCGTCCAGGAGTAATTCTGGCTCACGCCCGCGGTGCCGTCACCGACACCCGTGCCACTACCCGGCGCGTTGAACATGTTGTCCATCGCCTGCGTACCGTCGTGGCACGACAGACAGGCGAGCGACACCGAACCGACCTCGAGCACCGCGCCGTCGATCGTCGACGAGTTCTGGGTCGAATAGGTCGTGAAGGTCGTCGCGGTATTCGCCTTGTTCCACAGGGGCGCCTCGACGTTCTGATTCGAACCGTGCGGGGTGTGGCAGAACACGCAGATCTGGTCGGTGTTCGACTGCGTATTCGGCCCCGGCCCGGTCGAGGTCAGGTTGTGCGGCGTATTGGTGATCTGCGCCGCGGCAAAGCCGCTCGCCATCGCGAGCGCTGCAAACACCAGCGTCTGTTTGAACATCTTCTTCATTACAACCCCCTATGGATGAGCTTTGATTCCTGAAATTCTACCTGTCCACCCCCGCCGTGATCGACAAAACCACGATCGGAAACCAACTATTACACACTCGTCAGCACTTACTTCTTAAGCATGTTGCGTGCCAGTTTCGTTCAATCGACTCGCAGCCGCCCCGCCACTCGCATCGAACCCGCTCTGCGAAACGATTTGCGCATGTCGCCTGCGAAACCTGCCCCGCAACGCACCCGATGACGAACAGGACCGTTCCCGATATCGACATGGGACTATTCCCGATATTGGGAACAATCCCCCAGAATTCCCCAAATCAGCGCGCAGCCGTCCGCGCGCGCGGCACCAGGAACCCCTCCTCGACACCGAGCGAATAGGGCCGGTAGACATCCACCTTGGCGAACCACTGATCGACGAAGTAGACCCGACCATCGTCGTCGATGGCGATGCCGGATGGAAGAATGTACTCCGCCGGCCCGCCGCGCTCGGAACGGTTGCCGATGAACATCAGCAGCTCGCCGTCGGGCGAAAAGATCTGGAAATTGCCGAAGGCGGCATCCGCGACGTAGACGTTGCCCTCCGGGTCGGTGGCGATCTCCTTGGGCCTGGCGAAGTTGCCCAGCTGCCGCCCCACTGCGCCGAAACTGTCTCGATAGGTGCCGTCCGCGTTGAACACCTGGACGCGGAAATTGCCGCCGTCGACGACGTAGAGTCGGCCGTCGAGGCCGATTGCCATGTCGCGCGGCAAATTGAATTCGCCAGGCCCCATGCCGCGCCGCCCGATGTCCATCACGTGCCGTCCGGTCGCGGTCTCGAACACGCGCACGCGGTGGTTCTCCGAGCGCACGCCGCCGATATCCACGACGTAGAGACGCGCCCCCGACGGGTCGACGGTGACGCTGGAGATCCGGTCGAACAAGTCCTTGCCGCCGATGCGCCGGAGAAACTTGCCGTCGCGGTCGTAGATGAACACCATCTTCTGGGTGGCATCCGCGACATACAGCCGGCCGGCGCGATCGACGTCGATGCCGAGCGGCTTGACCAGCAGCCCCGGCTCGCGCTCGCCGATCGTGAAGTAGCGCTGTTCGGGCACGTCGAAGACCTTGACGTTGCGCTCGACGGTGTCGGAAACGAACACGCGCCCTCGGTGCACCGCGACCGCGTAGGGCTTGTTCATGAAATAGCCGCCGCGCTGCGTGCCGGTGACCATTCTGCGAAACGCATCATCGCGCGAATCGGCCTCGACATCGGCCGAGCTCCGAAGCGTGCGCTCGAAGACGAAGCGCGGCTCATCCGGCGGCGCCGGAAAAAGCAATGGTCCGGAGTCTGTCGGCCCCGCAGCGGTTTCCTGCGGCAACTGGGCACACCCCGCGATCAGGCCGAGCGCCGAGGCGGCGACCATGGCCCGCACCGGCAGGCGGCCAGCAGCGATCGAGAGACGGGAGACGAGGGAGAGGGCAAATCGGTTCATTGGCTTCGAATACCGGACAGATGGTTGGACTCGGACGCGCGACAGCCCGAACGGATCACTTGACGTGGCAGGTCATGCACAGACCGCTCGCGTCGGCCTCGGCGCGCAGGAACATGGGCTGAACGTTGTGCGGATCGTGGCAGCTCGCGCACTCGACGAACGGGATCTCGGTCTGGTCCTCCTCGTCGATACGGACGTAGAGCGGGACATCGAGGCGGCCGCGCTGGGCGGTCGGCCCGCCGCGCGACACCCACCACACCGGGCGGTTGTCGATGATGCCGCGCGAAGCCTCGCGAAAACCCTCGCCCGATCGGACGAACTGACCTTGGTGAATGAGCCTGCCCGCACGGCGCGCTTCCTCGCGCGCGCGCTGTCGCTCTTCGGCGGTCAGCGCGCCCCGGTAAGGGACTCCGAACGGATGATCGAGGCTGCTGTTCGCCACACCGAAGGCCTGGGCGGCGTCGTGACACGACAGGCAGGCGATCGACTGCGAACCGACCGACTCGTTGCCCTCGCGCCCGGCCTGGCCGATGTCGTCGAACATCACGAAGGAGAAATCGTTCGGCATCGAGCGCTGCCACAATGGCTGCGTGGCTTCGCCGTTTCCGTTCTCGGTCGGAGTATGGCAGAACACGCAGATCTGGCGCGAGTCGGTGACCTCCATGTTCTCGCCGCGCGCGAGGTTGTGCTCGGTGTTGCGCATGTCGATGCGCTGCGCAGCCACAGGTGCCGCCGTCGCCAGCAAGAGCGCCGCAACCGTCCAGGCCCGCCAGGAGAGAAACAGTGAAAATCGGGTCACGCGTCAGCCAGCTTCGTCTTCTCGTGGTTCGATGGGTGAAAATTACCAGCACAGGGAACGCGATTCCCAACTTCGAGACCGCAAGGGAACCGGCCCTGCCCCCGCACACCGAGCCGACACCTGTGGAATCCACGCTGCTCACGGCCGCTCGGGCGCGGCACGCGCGACGGCGCAAGTCCTATAGAATCGCGGTATCGCCGCTGTGGGCGCGTACATTTTCATTTTACTTCCAATCCTGCCGGGCTGCCGGAAACGCTTCCGGCAATGTGTTGCAAGCGGTAGACTCAAGCAACGCACATGCCACCTCGGGCAGTGACCGACCCGGTTCGGTTCTTGCATGGGCAGCGCGAATCTTTCAACGCAGAGGTCCTTCGTGAATCACAGCAAGCATTTCAGACAGGCGGCACTGGCGGGCATCGTCGGATTCAGCGCCGTCGCGAGCTTTGCGGCCGTGGCCGCGCCTGCGGCCGGGGGCCCGGTCGGTGCGGACGTGCTCTATCACCGCAACTGCTCGGTCTGCCACGGCGACCGCGGCGACGGCGCGTCGATGGCGGCACGCAGCCTGAACCCGCCGCCGCGCGATCTGACCAAGGTCACCGCGCTGCCGCGCGACTATCTGATCGACGTGATCGCCAACGGCAAGCCCAACACGGCGATGGCGGGCTACAAGACTCGACTCAAGCCCGAGCAGATCGAGATGCTCGCGGACTACATCCAGGCCGAGATCCTCAACCGCGCGGCGGCGATCGCGACCGGCCAGTTCGGCGGCGTGTCCGGCGTGTCCGGCACGATGTCGCCGGAGGAGCGTCGCGCCGCGACGGGCGCACAGCAGCCGGCAGCGCAGCCGGGCGCGTCGCAGATGCCGGCAGGCCATCCGCACGGCGGACATGCGCCGGGTTCCAGCTCCGGCGCCCCGGTGCCACCGATCGCCGCGCCGATTCCGCCGCGCCCGCCGGTTGCCGAGCACGAGAAGGCCGACATGGCTGCGCCGATGCCGTCGGACCTGGTCGGCGACGTCGCCAAGGGCCGCGAGTTCTATATGGCGAACTGCGCCGAGTGCCACGGCGTGAAGGGCGACGGCCAGGGGCCGCGCGCCTACTTCATCCGCCCTGTGCCGCGCGACTTCGGCGACGAGCGCTCGCGCGCGACGCTGAACCGCCCGGCGATCTACGCGGCGACGTACTTCGGTCGCGTCGGCACCGAAATGCCGGGCTGGCACCGGGTCATCAGCGAGCAGCAGATCGCCGACGTGTCGGAGTTCGTGTTCCAGGAGTTCGTCGTTTCGCCGCCCAAGGCCGCGGCAAAGGCGAACTGATGCGGGGAGGTTGGATTGTGGGACTGGTCGCGGCCCTGGCCGTCCAGTCCCCCGCGTGGGCGGCTCCCGCCGACGCGCCGAAGCTCGACGAGCGTCACGAGGCCGGACGCGCCATCTACAATTTCCGCTGCTATTTTTGCCACGGTTACTCGGGCGACGCGAAGACGCTCACCTCGACCTTCGTGGTGCCGCCGCCTCGGGATTTCACGAAGGACACCGAGGACTCGATCAGCCGCAAGCAGATGATCGCGGCGACCCGCGACGGCAAGCCGGGCACGGCGATGAAGGGCTTCAAGGGCATCATCTCGGACCGCGACATCGAGCTGGTGGTCGATTTCGTGCGCGAGGAGTTCATCCGCCGCAAGGCGGAGAACACCCGCTACCACACGGTCGAGAACGGCTGGCCCAACCATGAGCGGCATCGCATCGCGTTTCCCTTCGCGACCGGCGAGATCCCGCTCGACCGGCCGTGGGACCAGTTGAGCCCGGTGGAGCAGCGCGGCAAGCGGCTGTTCCTGTCGACTTGCGTCTCCTGCCACGACCGCGCCCGCCTCGAGCAGCCCGGCCCGGCGACCTGGCGCGGCCGGCCCCTGTCGTACCCGCGCAACCACTTCGATCCGGGCGACTACACCGGCGAGCCGCCGACCCTGGTCGATGCGATCAGCAGCGCGAGCCCATACATGCTGCACGACGTGATTCCGCAGGTGGAGGGTCTTTCGACGCTGGAGAAGCATGGCGAGCACCTGTACCAGGCGAACTGCGCCTTCTGCCACGCCGCGACCGGCACGGGCCGCAACTGGATCGGCAGCTTCATGGAGCCCCACCCGCGCGACCTGACCGACCCAACCTTCATGGGCGACATGACGCACGAACGGCTCGCCCATGTGATCCGCGAGGGCCTGCCCAACACCTCCATGCCGGCGTGGAAGTCGGTGCTGACCGGCACCGAGATCGACGCGATCATCGCGTACATCTCGCGGGTGTTTCATCCGGTAAAGCCGTAGGGCGGCCAACTTTCGTCCGACGGGCACGACTGCCGCCGGACGCGGAGTGCCACTTCAACTGCGAGGAAACCGCATCAACCGGGTGCCCTGCCAACTCTCTGGCTCCGGTCCGTACAAGTGGCGGTCGAGTTCGGCAATTGCGCGCCTGGACAACGGACCGGGTACCAGTGGAATCACATTGTTCAGAGTCTGAGCACGAGAATCGGGCCGGCTAGCTTCAGCCCACGCCAAGAGCGCGTCGCGGGCGGCGTGGGGGTCGTTGCGGCGGCAGGCTGTGCGTAGCGCGCGAAGGGCGGCCCGGTCGGGGCGGCGTGTACAGCGCCACGCCACATAGGCGGCAAGTGCCATTGCGACTGCGAACAGGGCGGAGAAGATCAGGAGCCGGGAATCGTCCGGCGGGGCTTCGGTGCCAGAAAGATACTGCCCGGCGCTCCTTTCTTCGACCGGATCGGAAGCTTGTGGGGACACATCGCCTGCAGTGGCGCCCGCATCGGCTTCTCGAACGTCGACGTTTTCACCCGCGGCGGGCGCCGCAGCCAGTAGCCGACTCAGCGACAGCGCCGGCGCCGGCGCCACTTCTAGCGTGCGCCCGGGCAGGCGGGCGGTGCGACGCTCGCCGCTGCGGGCGTCCCACCAGTCGAGGTGGAACTCGGGGATGGCGACGGTGCCGGTGCGGGTCGGGACGATGCGCCAGTCCTGCTCGCGGCTGCCAACGTTCCACAGTTCATCGAAGCGGTTCGCGAGACGCGGCGGGCCGGGGTGGGCTGTGATGCCGTCGCCGACGGGGACGAGCTCCGGGAGCAGCGCGGCCTCAAGGCCGGTCGCTTCAATGCGGATCGTGCGAATTAGCGCCTGCCCGACGCGGGCGTCGCGCGGGTCGGGGCTCCAGGATTCGGTCAGGGTCAGATCGCGGGCGGGCAGCCACGGTCCGCTGCCGGCTTGCGCCGGCATGGGGAGAACGTCGAGCGTGGCCGCCGGGGCTTCCAAGCGAACCGGGGCACGCGTGCCCGGCGCAGCGCCGGGAACCGCGACGAGGCCGGCCGCATGGGCGCCAGTCGCGGAGATCGTGCCGCTGGCGAACGGGAAGACCGCGTAACGTCGCTCAGTGACGCGGTGGCGGCGCCCGTCCAGGGTCTCCTGGTCGATGCGATCCTCGCCGATCCGGCGCAGCTCGGCGAACTGGATCTCGGGCGTCTGAAGGTGAAGCTCGCGCACGTCGATTGCCTGATAGAAGCGCACGGTGTAGACCGCCTGGGCATTGAGGTAGACCTGCCCGGTGTCGAACCCGGCCTCGAGCAGCAGACCGGGGTGCGACGACGCAGGCGCCGCTGTGCCGATTTCGGATGCAGCCGGACCGCCAGGGCTGGCGAGCGCGGCTGCGACGAGCAGCACGCCTGCTGCGCACTTCGCCATTATCGCCACGACTGCTCCCCCTCGCCGCGCTGGCGACGCTCGTGCTCGAACTGCAGTTTGCGGCGCAGCAGGGTCGCGGGTTCGTCGGGCACGCGCCGCAGCCATTGTTCGGCGAGCAGATCGGCCTCTCGGGCTGGATCGGCTTGACCGCGCGGGAGATCGGCAGGCTGCGCGGCGGCGGTGTCGCGGCGGGTGGCTTCACCTGAAGGTCCATCCGCCCCGGGGGTCGAATCCGGCGATCGGTCTGGTTCGGGTCGGGAGCCCTCATCCTCGGATCGGTCGAAGGGTGCCGATCCGCTCAACTCAGACGCCGCGTGCTCCGTGTCCTGGGTCAGCGACGTTGGCGCCGTGTCCCGCTCCCCAACCTGCCCTTCTGGCGCGTCGTGTTCGCCTCCGACCGCGCCGGACGAATCCGCTGGTATCTCACCACCCTCGCCTGCTTCCGCGTCATCCGTACCGTTCGGCTGCGGGTCTGCCCCGCCGCTGCTTTCGACGCTGTCGTCGTCCGCATCGCCCTCGGGCCCGCCCTCAGGCGGCGGTGGAGGACGCTGCAGGAGGACCTGCACGAGCTCACGATTGTGGGCGATGTCGGGATCGCCCGGACGAAGGGCGAGCGCCCGGTCGTAGGCGGCGAGCGCCTCGTCGAGGCGGCCGAGGTGAGCGAGCGCGTTGCCGCGGTTGTAGTGCGCGAGCCAGTCGTCGAGGGGCGCGAGCACGGCGGCGGCTTCGGCATGGCGGCCGGCACGGTGAAGCGCCACGGCCCGCCAGCGCGGATCGGTGAACGCGCGGGCCGCGGCCTCGGCGTCGCCGGCTTCGAGCAGCCGCAGGGCGTAGCGATCGGCGCGTGTCCAGAGTCCAGCCAAGCCGCTGTCAGCCTCGACCGCGGCGGGTAGGAGGAGCAGCGGCAACGCCAGCGCGGCCAGCAGGACGCCGCGCCGGAAGGCGAGCGCGGCGAGCGGCAGGAGCAGCAGCACCAGCCAGGGGCCGAGCTCACGTACGCCCAGGCCGGCCCGGCGGCCCTCGGCGACGAGCGGTCCGGTCTCGGCGAGCAGGGCCGTGAGTGCCTCGACATCGACGGCGTCGGCGGTCATCGCTAGATAGCGACCACCGGTCGACTCGGTGAAGCGGGTCAGGACCCCGCCGCCGTCTTCGCCGACGTGCAGGATGCTCGCGCGCAGCCCCGTCCCGAACCTCTCGCCGAGTGCTTCCAGCATTTCAGCGTCCGGTATCGCGGAGGTGATCCAGACGAGATCGCGGGCCGATGCGCCACTGCGCTCGAGCACGTCCGCCGCCATGCGCAGCGCCCGCTCGGGCTCGTTGCCGGCGACCGGCACCGCGTCGGGACCAAGCTCGGGCACGAGCAGCGCGATGGTCGCGGCGTCGGTGGTGAGCGGCGCGACCAGGTACGGCTCCTCGGCATAGGCGATGAGCGCGGTCTGACCCGAAGGCAGCGCGGCGAGCAGGTCGAGGAGCTTGAGGCGGGTGCGCTCCATCGGAGACGGCGCGACGCCGTCCGGCTCCATGGCCGGCGACAGATCGACCACCAGCACGCGCGCCGCGTCGGCTCGCCAGGCGATTTCGGAGACGGTCGGGCGCGCGATCCCGGCCAGCGCGGCCAAGGCAAGGCCACCGCCGAGCGCGAGCAAGGCGAGCGCGCCGAGACGCCCGCGCCCTTCGTCGCTCGCCAGCACGAAAGGACGCAGGCGCGCGTCGACCAGATCGCGCCACGGCCCGCCCGGGCCGTGGGCGAGGCGGCGCACCGCGCGCCAGAGCGGCCACAGGGCGAGCGCCAGCGCGAGACCCAGCGGCCAGCGGTAGAGTTCGCGCACGGGCCGCAATTCGGCGCTTGCGGCGGCGGTGGGCTCCAGCTCGTCGACCAGCCGGTAGAAGGCGGCGAGCGCGTCGCCGTCGGTCGCGCGGACGTAGGCGCCGCCGGTCTGGGCGGCGATCTCCCGCAGGGTTTCCTCGTCGAGATCGAAGGACGGGTTGATCTCGCGCACGCCTTCGGGAGTCACGACGCGCATGTGCTCGGCGCCGATGCCGACCGTGTGGATGCGCAGGCCCTCGCGCTGGGCGATCCACAGTGCCTGCTGCGGGGTGAGCTCGCCGGCGGTGTTGGCGCCGTCGGTGAGGAGCACCAGCACGCGGGCGCTGTCGCCGAACTCGCGCAGGCGGCGCGCGGCGAGCGCGATCGCATCGCCGATGGCGGTCTCGCGCCCAGCCAGTCCGATGCCAGTATCCGCGAGGGCCGCCCGTACCGCGTCGAGATCGAAGGTCAGCGGCGTGTGCAGGTAGGCCTGCGAGCCGAACACGATGAGCCCGACCCGGTCGCCGTCGCGCCCGTCGAGAAAGTCCGCGGCGAGCAGTCGCGCAGCCTCCAAGCGGTCGACCGGGCGCCCGCCGATGCGCAGATCGGGTGTCGCCATGCTGCCGGAGACGTCGATCGCCAGCATCAGGTCGCGTCCGCTCACGGGGAACGCGTCCAGTTCGGCAAGCGCCTGCGGGCGAGTTGCAGCGAGGACCAGCAGGAGCCAGGCGCAGGCGGCGAGCCAGAGCACGGGGCCGATGCGGCCCGGCCTTGCGCTCGACGCCGCAAGCGCATCGAAAGGGACGAGCGACGGAACCTGCAGCGGGGCGTCCCGTCGCGCCGGCGGGAGCAGCTGCCACGCAAGCCAGGGCAGCGGCAGCAGAAGCAGCATCCACGGCCAGGCGAAGCTCACGGCGCGTTCGCCTCCAACCAGCGGCGCGCGAGCGCGACGAGTTCGGCGGGATCGGTGTTCGAAGGTGAGGGGCCACCGACCTTACGCTCGGGCCGGTACGGCAGGGTTTCGAGCAGACGACCGGGACCGTCGCCAAACGCCCCGCCGCCGCCGTTGCGGTCGAGAAAGGCGAGCCAATCCCGCCGGGTCAGGCCCCCGATGCGCGGATCGTCGAAGCGCTCCAGTGCGTAGCGGCGCAGAAGCCGCGACACGCCGCGCGCGAGGCGCACCGGGTCGCCCTCCAGGGCGTGAGCGGCCGCGAGCGCGTCGAGCTCGCGCAAGGCGCTGCGCAGCGGCTGTCGCCTCGATCGTCGGCGCAGCATCGCAGCGGCAGCGAGTGCCAGCAAGAGGCCCGCGACCAGCCACCACCCGGGCGCGGGCGGCCACAGGCCCGGCTCGGGCGGCAGGCGGATGTCGCGCAAGGCCGCGAGGCCGACGTCTGCGTTCATGCGGAGCGACGTTCGGATCCGCTGGCCGCAGTGTTGCCGTGCCCTGTTTCGTGCGCGCTCGAGCCGAAGGCCGCAGACGACTGAGGAGCCTCCGAGGCGCCCCGAGGCGCCGCACCCATTGCACCGAGCGCACGCAGGGCCATGATCGGGTCGTCGTCGGTGGCGAGCGCGAGGTGGTGCGATCCGGTGCGCGCGGCAAACTCCCTTAGCCGAGTCGCCCGCTCGCGATGCGGCCGCACCCACGCTTCGCGCGTAGCCGCATCGTTCAGGTCGACGCTCACCTCGCGCGTGCCATCGGCGACCCGGTACGAGCCGGGCGGCGGCGCAACGGCTTCAATCGGGTCGAAGACTTGAATCGTCGCAATCGAGGCGCGACGAGCGAGCCGCACGAGCGCGTCGGCGGCCGCGTCGTCGAAGGCGTGGAAGTCGCTCACCACGATGCAGAGGGTCCCGGGGCGCGCGACGCGTGCCAGTGCATGCAGCGGCTGGGCGAGACTCGCGCCCTGCCCGCCCGCACCCGCCGGTCTGGACTCCACCAGGCAACGGATCAACCCCAAGGCCCCCGCCTCGCGCCCGGCCGGCCGGGCATCGCGATGGCGTGCCCCGTCCCAAACCAGTCCGCCCACCCGATCCCCCGCCTCGATCGCGGCCCACGCCACCAGCGCCGCCGCACGCGCCGCGGCCACCGACTTGAAGGCGACGCGGGTGCCGAACTGCAGGCTGGGGCCCAGGTCGACGGCAACCAGCACGGGGCGCTCGCGCTCCTCGTGAAAGAGCTTGGTAAACGGCCTCCCGCGCCGCGCCGTGTGGCGCCAATCCATGCTGCGGATGTCGTCGCCGGGCTGATAGGGGCGCACCTCGGCGAACTCCATGCCACGGCCTATCCAGGGCGAACGGTGTGTACCCGCACCTGCAGCGCGTGAGTCCGATCGAAGTCGGGCCCCACCGGCGACGCGCCCGCGAAGTCCCACGAGTTCAGACAGCTCCGGATTCACCGGGTCGGCGCCCGTGATGGCATCGCTCATTGAACCGATGTCACCCTCGCAGCCCGAGTGAGCATCCCGCGTACTCACTGAACTGCGCCCCGCGAGTCCCATCCAGGTCTGCCTCACGGCACCGGCACCCGCTCGACGAGCGCCGCGATGACCGCGTCGGCGCTCGCCCCTTCGGCGCGCGCTTCCCAGCTCGGGACAATGCGGTGGCGCAGGACGTCGGGGGCGACGGATTGGATGTCGTCCGGCGAGACGTAGTCGCGGCCGGCGAGCCAGGCGCGGGCGCGGGCGCAGCGTTCCAGCGCGATCGCGCCGCGCGGGCTGGCGCCGTATAGCACGGTGCCGGCCAGCTCGTCGCCCCAGCGCTCGGGGCTGCGGGTCGCCGCGACCAGGGCGACGATGTAGTCCTCGAGGTCGGGGCTTATGTAGAGGTCGAGCACTTCGCGGCGGGCGGCGAAGACCTGCTCCTGGCTGAGCACCGGAGCGGTCGAGTCCGAGCCACCGGCGTCCAGTCCGCTTCGGGCCTCCTCGCGCGCAAGGCGCAGGATGTCGCGCTCGGTCCCGGCGTCGGGGTAGCCGACGCGCACGTGCAGCAGGAAGCGGTCGAGCTGCGCCTCGGGCAGCGGATAGGTGCCCTCGTGCTCGATCGGGTTCTGCGTCGCCATGACCAGAAAGAGTCCGGGCAGCGGATACGTGGTCTGGCCGATCGTGACCTGGCGCTCGCCCATCGCCTCGAGCAGCGCCGACTGCACCTTGGCCGGGGCGCGGTTGATCTCGTCGGCGAGCAGCACGTGATGGAAGAGCGGCCCGCGTTCGAAATGGAAACTGCCATCGCCCGGCCGAAACACCTCGGATCCGGTGAGGTCGGCCGGCAGCAGGTCCGGCGTGAACTGGATGCGGTGGAAATCGGCCTCGATCATCGCCGCGAGCATGCGGATCGCCCGCGTCTTGGCGAGCCCCGGCAGCCCCTCAACGAGCAGATGGCCGTCGGCGAGCAGTGCCATGAGGAGGCGTTCGACGAGCTGCGACTGGCCGAGCACGGTGGTTTCGAGTTGGCCGGCAAGGCGCCGGAAGGCTTCATGTACGCTCATTCGACATCACCAGCGCGCCGGCAGGCGACGCGACGTTGGGAACACCCTGAGAATTTCGACGGCGTCGCCGCGAACCCAATACGGGATGAGATAGCGCATCTTCGACACGACCGCTGCTTGATCTCGGGATCGAGCCTCACCGTCATCGTCGTCGACATGGTTGCCGCATTGCAGCCCTACTTGAATGTGTAGAAGGTAGCACAGCCGGGGCAACAAGCGGCCGGCCATTCTGCGCGACGAAGCCGCGGACCGGTGTGACGGCCTTGCCGATATCGGCTTTAGGACTCGGTACCAGTCAGCGCTTGCGCCATTACCTGAACAGGTATAGCCTGCAGTCATGGCCGAAGAAGAAAAGCCGCTCGAATGGATCGCCAGCAGCTACAAAGATCTGATGGCATTGCCACCCGGTGTGCGCCGACGTTTCGGTTTCGCTCTATCGCTGGCACAGATGGGCGATCAGGACGATGCAGCGAAGGTACTCAAGGGCTTCGGCGGTGCCGGCGTGCTGGAGGTCGTCGAAGACGATGTCGGCGGTACCTATCGAGCTGTCTACACGGTCAAGTTTGCGGAAGCGGTGTTCGTCCTGCACTGCTTCCAGAAGAAGAGCAAGCGCGGGATTGCGACGCCGAAGGCAGACATGGATATCATCCTCGCCCGCCTCAAGGTGGCCGAGGCAATGGCAAAGGAGTTACGAAATGCAAGAACGAATCATTGATGGCGTCAAGATTCAGCGCAGTTCGGGCAACGTCTACGCAGACCTTGGACTCACCGACGCCGAGAAGCTGAAGATCAAGACGGGCCTGGTGGTCGAAATCAGGAAGGCAATGCGCGCTCTGGGACTGACGCAGCAAGCTGCGGCCAAGCGCATGGGCGTTCCTCAACCGAAGGTGTCGGCCATGATGCACGGCGACTTCACCAACCTGTCCGAACGCAAGCTGATGGACTGCCTGAACCGCCTCGGCTACGACATCGAAATCAAGGTGCGTCCAGCGGCCGAATCTGTCGGGCACCTGACGCTGACCACAAGCTAACTGGCCAGCCTGCCCGGCTTCTTCGCTCCACTGATTCCTGGCGAGATGGCTACCAACTCTCCGCCGAAAACTGCATCGATTCTGTATCCCGCCGCAGCGTCACTTCATGTGGCGACACGGCCAGATACCAAGTCTGCCGTTCTGCATGCGGCTTGGGTTTGGCAAAGCCAGCCGGTGTCAGCAATGCCAGGCACCACGACGGCTTGGAATCTCGCACTGACCGATACAAAATCCCACCCACCTCGGCCTCGCGGGCCACGCGTGCAAACTGCTGCGTCGGTGCGTAATCAGTGGGGTGTTGCCAGATGGCAGCATCGGCATCGAAGGGCGGCCGTTGCAGATCGACCACCGGTGCGGCCACCTCTGCCCGGAATGCCGTGTGTGCCACAGGCTCGATACGCTCAAGGTCGACGGCGTCCTTGAGAAACTTCCAGCGCCAGTAACCCAGCTCTGCGCCCGCCGTACGGACCGATTCTGCGCCGTAAAACACCCCGGGATCCGTCACCGCACGAAAACGCGAACCACCCCGCTTGGGGTCATACCGAAACGGTGTGGCCAGCAAGTAGTCGAGGCCGATGGTGTCATCGGGCTGGACCGGCTTGTTCGATTCCAGCAAGGACTCCAGCAGATCCTGCTCGTCGCGGTTTTCGACCAGCTTCATGGTGGCGGCAATGTGCTGCGACTCCACCATGCGCCAAACCTGGCCACGCCAGGCAAAGGCCTCAGACGAGACCGCGGGAGGCGTCCAGGTAGTGAACGACACGGACCAGCCCTTCTGTTTGACGAATCAGATCCACCGGACGGCCATTGAGCCCCCTGTTCTCGCTATTGAGCCACTGGCGCGCCGTCTGCTCATTGCCGACGATGGAATCGAGGGAACGGAACACGCGCACGAACAGCAAGGCGAACTCCCACTCCTTGCGGCGCTCATCGAGCTTGTACTCACCGTTGTAGAGGCGGGTCACCGTGGGCGGGCTCACGCCCAGGATCTTGGCGAGCAAGGCGCGCGAGATATCCAGCCGCTCGGCCGCACGGGCCACGGCTTTGGTCAACACCAAGGATGAGTCTGGCTTTGCGGCCAAGTTGCGGGGAGATGCGCTCATGATCCGCCTCCTTTTCTTTGGAAAAAATAATACACCAATATTCCCTCAGAAATCCATGGGCGTGATCTGATCAGGGGTGACACTCAGCACTTGATGTGTGCGGACCGCCCAGTGAGATCCGGATCGGCCTGGCCTACATCGCAGCCAGGCTTGCGCTGGGTGGCGCTGGTGTCGGTCACCCAGGTTAACTCACCGAAACTGGGCAGGGGAAGCCCGATCAGGCCCGCACGTCCGCCGGCAAATCCTCGAATACCGCGGCGAGCGGCGCCTCGAACTCGAGCGACTTCAGCACCAAGCCGCGCGCGCCGTCGCGGGTCGCGAGCAGCCAGTCGCCGCCGTCGGTGCGCCGGAAGATCTCGACCGTGCGCCGGTCGGGGTCGATCAGGACATACTCCTGCACGGCCTCGATCATGCGGTAGAGGGCAAACTTCTGGCCTCGATCGAAGCCCGCGGTGCTGTCGGAGAGAACCTCCACGATCACCCTGGGATGATGCAGCACGCGCTCCGCGGCGAGGTCGTCGGGGTGGCAGGACACGAACACGTCGGGATAGACGACGGCATCGGCCGCTTCGATCTCGAGCTGCATGTCGGAGATGAAGGCCCGGCAGGGGCCGCCACGGAGATGACTCTTCAAGAGCGCAAAACAGTTGCCGGCCACGATCACGTGCGCCTGCCGCGCACCGACCATCGCGAACACCTCGCCGCGCAGGTATTCGTGCTTCTCGGCTTGTTCCGACTCCCAGGCCAGGAAGTCGGTACGGCTCATGACGATATGTTCAGCGGGAAGTGCCATCACTGCATCTCCACCGGAGGCTACGCCTGCCTTGAAGTCTAGCGCCGCCACATGGACCGGGCAACGCTAGTGAAAGATCAAAGCAGGTCTCGCTTGCGTACGTTCGCTACGGTTGGGCCAGCCAAGGTCGGTCTGGCAGCAACCCACCTGCGCAAGTCGTCCCAATCGAAGCCACCAACCGTCGACTCTGCAACCAGCCGTGCGACGGCCTTGCCTCGCCGAGTAATGACGACTTCCTCTCCCGCCTCGACTTCCGCAAGCAAGGCGGAGAGGCGTGATCTGACTATGGACACGGTCGCGATTTTCATGGGAATCACGAACGCAGCGCTTCACTTGGATCGAAACCCGGAAACGGTTCCATCCCCAGCACCTTCGCCGCCTTGCGCAGGCGGGCGTCGTAGCAGGCGAAACCGACCCGGTCGTCGACCGCCTGCCCGAGCGCATCGGCGCAGGCGAGTTGAACGCTGTCGTAGCCGCGCAGCGCGAACGCATCGGCCAGGTCACCGGCCCGATCCACCACGTCCTGCGTGACATCGATGACAAAGTACTGAGGCCACTGCGACCTGAGCCGCCGCTTGGCCAACTCGATGCCGTCCACGTCCTCGGGCGCCTCGCGGCTCCGGCGGGACATCGCCGCAAAGGCCTCCGCCCAGGCGATGCGGCTGACCGCCAGCACCGACGCGTCGCGCGCAATGGCAAGCAGCGCATCGCTGCCCTCTTCGGACAAGTAGAGCTTGACCAGCGCAGAAGTGTCGAGAAACAGGATCAACGCCTGTCCTCGAGCACCATCCGACTCACCGGGAGATGGTCCGGCGACAACGACACGGGCGCTTCGAGCTGCGGGCGGCCACCTCCCCAGCTCGCCACGCCTGTCGCCACCATCCGCTGCAATCCGTCTTCGCCCGCAGCCGGAATGCCGATGATGCGCGCAATCGGCCGACTGTGCGAAGTCACCTCGATCACGTCGCCGGCCCGGGCGCGCGCCAGCACCCGCGACAATCCAGCCTTCAAATTGCGCACAGCAATCTGCACCATGAGATCACCACTTCGTGACGAAAATGTAGTCACATTCTATCAGTCACGAGAACACGGCGCTCGGCCACTGACCCTTTTCTCCGGATGAAATGCCGCTACGGCGCGCGCGACGAATTCTGCCCGTCCGAAGGCAAGTCCTCGAACACCGCCTCGAGCGTCGCCTCGAAGTCCAGCGACTTCAACACCAGGCCGCGCGCGCTGTCCTGCGTCGCGAACAGCCAGTCGCCGCTGCCGGTGCGGCGGAAGACCTCGACGGTGCGCTCGTCGGGGTCGATCGGCACGTACTCCCGCAGCGTCTCGATAATCCGGTAGAGCGCGAAACTGCGGCCGCGGTCGTAGCCGGCGGCGCTGCTTGCTGTCGGAGAGCACCTCGATGACGACCTTGGGCCGGCGCAGCACACGGTCGAATGCTGGTTCGACGGACATTGACCGTAAGGCAGTTTTGCATTACCGTGCAAGACATCATCCTGGGTTGCGAGGGAAAACCACCATGACCACATTGACCGTTACTGCACGGGGACAAGTGACGTTTCGGAAGGACGTGCTGCAACACCTCGGCATCAGGCCAGGCGACAAGATCGAACTGGAACTGCTGCCAGATGGTCGGGGAATGCTCAAGGCGGCACGGCCCGCAGGGACGATCGCCGGCTTTGTCGGCCTGCTCGCGGGCAAGACGCAGAAGGTTGCCACCCTCGAAGAGATCAACGAGGCAGCGGCGCAAGGCTGGGCAGGCAAGCAATGAAGGTCACCGTGGACACCAACGTCCTTGTACGTGCGGTTGTCCGTGACGATCCCGCACAAGCGGACGTTGCCGCCGCAGTCTTGACCAACGCCGAGTTGATCGCGGTCGCGTTGCCGTGTCTGTGCGAATTTGTTTGGGTGCTGTTGCGTGTCTACGGCTTCCAGCAAGCCGACGCGGCCAGCGCGATCCGGGCACTACTGGCCGCCGCGAATGTGGAAATGAACCGGCCTGCCGTGGAGGCTGGCTTGCTGATGCTCGACGCGGGCGGGGACTTTGCCAATGGCGCGATTGCCTACGAAGGCAACTGGCTCGGCGGGCAAACCTTCGTTTCCTTCGACAAGAAGGCGGTGGCACTTCTCACGGCGCAAGGGCACTCGACGCGGCTTTTGTGATGGACATGTTCAGCGCTTCAATCTGCCGAACCAAATTCTCCGCCGCATAGAAGACAAAGGCGTTCCCGTTCTTGATCTTGTGAAGCAACCCCAAACTCTCCAACGCTAGTAGATCGGTTCGCGCGGTCTGGTAGACGATGTTGTGCACCGCTTGGTGTTTCGCCACGCGGTACGGCTCGCCCGGATGCTTGAGTGCATGGGTCAACAGTGCGACCTGTCGATGGTTCAGGCGGTCACGGATCGGACCGGCACGAGCAAGCAGACGCTCGGTGTCGCGTTGTTCTTGGGTCTTTTGGGCGAGGTACTCGTGCAGGGCTGCAATCGATCGTCGAATGATATTGAGTTGGTGGAGCACGAAATAGGTGGTGTCGTTGCGGTCGGTCTCGGTGTGCAGATATGCCTGCACGTACTGCCGTGGAGCACGTCTCAGGAACTGAGAGATCGATAGAAATTCCATCAGCCAATAGCCGCTGCGGGCCATCGACCAGTAGAAGAGCGCGCGGGCAGTCCGGCCGTTGCCATCGACGAAAGGGTGGTCGTAGCCAATCATGAAATGCAGAAGGATCGCCCGCACGACCGGATGTACGAATGGGGAAGCGTTCTCGCCCGCGTTTGCGAAGGTGCACAGCCGCTCAAGGCGCTCAGGCAAATCGGTGTAGCTGGGCGGCTCATGCAAGAGCGTACCGTCACGGTTGTCGACCACATTGACATCGTTGGTGAGACGAAGCCGCCCGGCATCGGCCGAGTCGTCGAGCGTGTCGGCGGTCAGCATGCGGTGGAGCTCCAGTACACGTTCGGGCGTGATCGGCTCGGAGCGGAGACTGCGGATGTGCTCCATCGCACGGTAGTTGTTGAAGATCATCGCTTCGCTACGGTCACGCGGCGGGCGACCTTCGCGAAGCATTGCCTCGGCTACTCGTCGGGTCGTGGATGCGCCCTCCAGCTGACTCGATGTGATCGACTCCTCGATCAGCGAGTGCAGCAGGTAGCGTTCGCGATTCTCATGGATCGGCGCGGCCTCCGGAGTCCGGATCTGCCCGGCCGCAGCCCGGTCGATCTGGTGCAGGTGAATAAGAACTGGCTCGGGGGTGGCGAGCATGAACGGCGCCCCTGCCTTGTCGAGCAACGGCAGGGCTTGCAACATCGGAGTTCGGCTCATCCAGGCCGAGAGCCACCACTCCTCATGCGTCAGCCCTCCGGGTGGAGTGCGGTGGCGCAGTTCATCCCAGTGAAGGTACTTGCCGTCAGGCAGGGCGGAGGAATGCTCGAGCAAGCGCGGCAGACCATCCGGACCGAGCTTGGCAAGCAGCGTCGCGGCAGGCGGCGGAATCAGGGGTATTCTCACGTGTACTAATTTTCATCAATATTAGTACACATTAGTACGCAGCCCATCCCCTCGTCTACTAAATGTTCGTAATATCAGTAGAGATTGCTAGGCCGACGCGCTTCGACTGATCCCTGGACACGGCGTCAATCGCCCCGCACCTCCACCCGAGCCAGTGCCGCGCGATATCGCGCCAGCGCCAACCCAAGCAGCACTGCAACAAGCACCGCGCCGATCTGGACGCCGAACGTCGCGGCGACCTCCTTCGCGGCCAGAAATGCTGCGAGCGGCGCGGCCAGCAGTGCGAACTCGGCTGGCTTCGCACCGCGTTCGCACAGGTCGGCCCAGAGCCACGCGGCGGCCGGGACGATCAGGACCAGGTCGTAGAGATAGGCCATCGGCACCGCGAGCGGCGTCGCCAGCAACAGGATCGCAGCCTGCAGGCCTAGCGTGTCTGGCCGGGAACAACCTTTCCACCACGTCCAGATGACGAGTGCGGCTGCAAGAACCGCCGCCGCATGCTGAAACTTCCATGCTAGATCGAGCGAGACGCCGGCCATGTGGACAGTGGCAAGCACCGTCGTCATGGGAACGAAGTTATAGGCGCCGACGCCAAACCCCTCCAGATGGAAAAGCGCGGTGCCAATGAAGGCGAACCAGGGTTCGTCACCGAAGGCAACCATGCTCGCCACAATCATCGCGATTACCGTCACGATGGCCGACGCAAACGCGCGCCACTGCCCCCCGGCAATCAATGCTAGAGGAATCAAGACTCCGAAATGCGGCTTTACGCTGGCGAGTCCAATCAGCACTCCCGCCATGATGGGATACCTCGCAAGCAGAACCAGGCCGAGCCCGATCAGACCCGCAATAAGAAAGCCCGTCTGACCGTACATGACGTTGAAAAACACCGGCGGTGCTGCGAGGGCAAGAGGCCAGGCCAGGCGGCCTGGGAGAATCTTGCTGATCGCCACGAGATAAGGCACTGCGGTGACGATCAACCATGAAAGCCAGGACAACAGGTAGGGCATCGAGGCCAGCGGTGCGATTACCAGGATAAAGGTCGGCGGATACATCCAGGGTGCGAAACCCACCCCCCGAGCCTGCTCATCGCTGATGTTTCCATACATTCTCCGCGCAGCTTCCCGACTCGCTGCGGACATCGCCCTTGGCAGATACAGGTACTCGGCGGGCATCTCGCGAATGAGGATGGAGGCCGCGTAGGTCGATGTGAAGTCGGTGTAGAGCGGTACCTCACCGCGCTCCGCCTTCGAATAGCCCTGGTAGTGCTTCCATGCGACGAATCCCGCATAGGTGGCGATCACCATCACCACGGACAACGTCGCGATGAGCAGAGCTAAACGCCTGCCAGTGGAAAGCTGAGTACTCATCAAAGGTCAATAACCCTCGCGCCACTGCGCGTTGCGAAGAGGCACAAGAGCGCCGGATGCACATGGCCATCACGTGAAAGATGAATTCCCGGCTCTTGGCTAAGCCAAGCGTGAGCCGTGGAATCCATTGAACCAAGAGGCAACACGCCCAGATCAGATCGCCCCTTTGTGCAGAGCGGTCGAGACGAACGGAATTCCAAAGAAGGTGAAGAAGGCGATCACAAAGGTTCCGAGGATCAACAAGGAATTGATCACCGGTGGCGTTCGAAACGACGCGCGCACATGCAAGGTCAATCCAATGGCAAGCCAGGTCAGCAAGGACCAGATCTCCAGAGGGTCCCAGGACCAGTAGCGCCCCCAGGCGTCGTGCGCCCAGATCGAGCCAGCAACGATACCAAGCGTATCGAAGATGAGTGCCAAAGCCATGCACCGGTATGCCGTCTCATCCAGTGCTGAATCAGCGGGGAGGCCGGCGAATCGGTCGCGACCGAGGTTAGCTGCCCGCAACAGGATGATTCCCGCCAGTCCAAGCGCCACGAAGGCCGCGCCGAGAAAAAGCTTGATGAATGCGATATGGACGTATAGCCAGATCGTGTCATAGGTCGGCGGAAGCGCCGTAACCTCCATCGGAGGCAAGAGCATCCACGCCATCACCATGATGACCACCGGCAAGACAACGGCTGCAAAAGCCCGCATTCTAGGCAGCAGCCAGTACCCGATCACCACAGCCGCCATCAGACCCCATACGTTCGCCGACAGCAACTCGAACATGCTGGCGACAGGCATGTGTCCGACTCGAACCCAACGCGCACCGATCGCAATCGTATGCAGCAGCAGTGCGGTGCTCATCAGGAACAGAAGCGTCCGCTCGGGCTTTCTCCGAAAAACCAACGCCCACATCGCCAGCGCCGTCGCGATCGAATAGCCTACGAGGGCGGTCCAGAAGGCGTTTAGTTCCAGCTCGGTCAGGGTCATGGCTTGAACAAATCCGGGATGCGGTCGCCCGCCTTGATCTCGAACTCCATAGTGCCGTCTTCGCTCATCGTGTCGGCCTTTTGCATCTTGACGCCCACGCCACGACCGTCACGCCGGACTTCCTCAGCGGTGAAACCGGGCGGGATTCCCCGGGTGGGCCCCCAAGGGCCGCGCCCCAATTCAGCTTCCCATTCCCAGATCGCAGACCGAGCCTGAGCGACTGGCAATCTGAAGGGATCGGGATCATCGACCACGTGCAGGAAGCTTCGCATCGCCCCGAGCG
This sequence comes from Gammaproteobacteria bacterium, assembly GCA_029289265.1. Lineage (GTDB taxonomy): Bacteria > Pseudomonadota > Gammaproteobacteria > Burkholderiales > Rhodocyclaceae > JARFTX01. The sequence goes on along the minus strand of JARFTX010000001.1, from coordinate 135,821 downwards.
CCGACTCGAGATCGCCAAGTCCTTCGGATGCCTGGGCATACCCGAAGTAAGCGTCTGCATGGAGTGGGTCGAGATCCATTGCACGCTCGAAGAAAAACTGCGCGGCATGATAGTCACCTCGCCCCTTCAGCGCACGACCCATGTAAACGTACGCAACTGGATTGTCGGGAACGAGCTGACCAGCCTGGTCGATGATCTGGACCGCTTCGTCGAAGCGTCCAGTTTCCATCAGCGCGGCCCCTTCTGCCAGCATCGCCGCCGCTTGCACCGACCGGGCATGACGAACGTGGCCTTCGGGATCCAGGCGCGGATCGACGGCAGGTTCAATCAGAACATCCAACTCGTTGCGAGGTGCCTGCTCCGGAGCCGTCTTGGTGTCCGCACGCGGAAACAAGTTGGCGAGATTCTTGTCTGGTCGAGCGGGCCTCACGGACGCTTCAATCCCACGCCCCGGTATCAAAGTAACCAGGTGCGACAAGGCAACGACAGCGAGGGCAAGCAATGCGAAGGCGAGTACCCGCACATCGCGTCGCGGGGCATTGAGTCGCCTAGAAGCCACTTCGCCCCCCTTCATGGCTGGACAACCCGTGCCTTTTCATCTGCGAGCAGTCCCTGAACTGTCGCGACGTCCACGGCGAAGCGCACGCCGTAGCACAGAAATGCAAACTCAGGTGGCGCAACCTGCCGCTCGCGTACGGTGATCGACTGCGGGGCCGAGCCCCAACGACCGCCCTTCAGGATCTTGTTGGGGACATTCAGGTCGTTGCGCGACGTCGAACCCGATGCGGCAATCGGAGGATTGCGCATGCCGTCCTGCAAGGTTGCATCGTGCTCGGGGTTATACCAGTCGGCCACGTACTCATAGACGTTTCCGGCCATGTTGTACGCGCCGAAAGGTGAAGCCCCCTTCGGGAACTCTGTCACCGAGGTCGGGTTGCAGTTTGCATCGAAACCAAATCCGGCGAAGGTATCGTCCGGATATTCATCGCCCCACGGCCAAATGCGCTGATCGGTGCCTCGAGCGGCCTTCACCCATTCCATCTCAGTTGGCAGGCGGAACCCCATCCAGGCGGCAAACTCATCTGAAAGCTGCCACGATAAATGCGTGGCGGGCAGATCCATTTCAGGCTCGACCAGAAAGTATCGTCCGCCGGCGTCTCGTTGCACTCCGCAACCTTCGACTTCGCCATTTCGATATTGCTCGGAGACTCGGGCATCACCCGAATTCATGAAGCGCTCGAAGTCTCTTGCACGAGCTTCGTATTTTGCGATGTAAAAGGCATCGATCCAGAGGTGCACATCGCGAAACATAGGTTCGTCGACGCCGAGCTGGGTGATATCGCCGTTCTCGACGCTGTGCCAGAACCACCCTTCCGGCACCAGGACGAACTCGACTCCATTGACAACGACCTCACGAGGCGGCCCATCCGCGGCGGCACTTTCGGCACCCGACGTCATCGATGCCAGCATCGATAATGCAATGATTGCTTTGCGCATCACGTACCCTATTCAGTTCGAATCAACCGAAAACCGACCGTGCGAAGACGAGCGTCGGCGGAATAGTGGCCCCTGCGACCGCAGCGAATGTGCTCAGGCTCCGAGCGGTGACTGCCGCCACGGATGACGCGGCTATCGCTTGGCGCCTCGACGCGCGGATTATAGAGGGCGTGGCTGGCATAGGCGTCGGCGAGATAGGCATCTTCCGTCCACTCCCAGACGTTGCCGAGCATGTCGTAGAGCCCAAATGGATTGGGTTCCAGTTGCCCGACCGGGCGCGGACGCGGGTCGCGATTCTCATTGCGGTTGTACCAGGCTCTGTCGATCGCTTCGCTTCCGCGAGGAATCTCCTCATCGTCGGCGCCGGCGCGACATGCGTACTCCCATTCTGCCTCGGTGGGGAGCCGGAAGCGTGACTGCCCCCCCGTACGCTCAGTCATCTTCTGAGCAAAAGCCCGCGCCTCGTGCCATGTAATCGCAGCAATCGGCCTCGCAGGATCCACACCCTCCTGGACGAGTCCGCCCATTAGGGACTGCCACTCGGAAACTCGCGTCTCATGCAAACTCATCCAGAACCCATCCACACACACCTCATGACGAGGTTGCTCGTCGAGAGCGAGATTTCGGTCTGGACCGAGGTGATTCCAGAGGGTATCCCCCCTAAGCGGGACATGTTCGTCGGTCCCCATCTGAAAGCAGCCCCCGGCGACCCACACGAATGCCATGCCCGTTTCAGGCTCGACCCATGATTCGGCCGGTGGAGCCGCAGACGCCACAACTGCCATCAACGATAAACCGAGGGCGATGGACTCCCGCCGCATCATTCCGCATCCTCCGTCGCGGCACGCCGTCGCAAGAGACGTCCATAGAACCAGAGCAGGCTGCCAACGGCCACGATGACCGTCGCATTGAGCCAGTCAATTGTCGGATCGTACACGATGCGATAACCCATCCATGAACGAAGGCCCGCATAGGTGAGCCGTCCTCCTTCGACTTCGATTGTCTCGCCCGGCAAAACCTCCCGTCGCTCATTGTCGAGACGCACGATCAGGTGATGCCGGACCGACTCCGCTCCGAGCGCGTCCCGGCGCCCCCTTTCCGGCGCGGGCAAGTTATCGAGGTCGAGCATGACCCAGATCGTCGGACCACCCGGCAACTGCCAGTCGCTGGCCGGCGCGAATCCACTGCCGCCACTCGCCATTTCCTGGAGTTGGACCGTACCGTATTCCGCTTCGCCAGCATCAGGCTCCCAGAGGAACAGGGGAGAAAAGCCTCGACGCCAACTCGTGTAAATGCGGTACCCATCGAGAACAAGGGGAATATCATCGCCGATTTCCGCAACGTAGCTGTTGCCTGCATCATCCCACCACCGCACACGGTTATACGTCGCGTGCAGGTTTCCGCGTTCGGGAAATTTTTCTGTGAAGCCCTCATTGCGAAAACGAAGCGTGGACAGGCCATCGCCGTGCCATGCGCCTCGTTCCTCGGACAGCAAATCGTTATCGAATTCGGTCCCGTCAGTCAGAGTGGTCGTCCCCTCAAAATAGGTCAATCGACCGATCGAGAACAAAGCAATCAGCATCAACAGGGCGAGATGAAAAACCAGTAGCGGCAGGTCGCGGCGAAAGCGAGCATTCGTTGCAATCGACGCTGCAAGGTTGGCAGTCAGCAGTGTGAATGCGGGAGCCATCGCCAACGTTGCACTTAGCTCGAACTCCAACACCCCGAGTGCACCGGCGGCCAGCAGAACGAAGACGCCCACCGTCCACCGCGGCGACGCCAATGCGGCCAGCAGTTTCATTGGCCTTAGCCTTAGCCTCAGCTTTTGAGTGGGCACGTTCGCCATCTGCACGTCAGGTTCCCCCGCTTTCGCACAGGGCGGTCATCCAATCTCGCGCATCGCCGCCGCCGCTGCAACTACCCAAAGTCCAAGCGGTACTCCGTTGCCAGGTTTGAATCCGCAGTCCTGCGCGGAAATAATAGGGTTCGATCGTCTGCCGAGAGGAACCCGCAATACTGGTGCAGTTGTTCGTATACCCGGCCCCGCCCTCGCTTTGCACGCAAAGCAGGTTTACCAGGAACGCCTTGTTCTTCCATCCGTGCGGAATTGCGATATGGCATGTCGTGCACGATGCATTACGCTTCGCTGAAAAATCGTGGTTCGCATCCCCGGAACTGAATCCACCTGCAGTGCCCGCCGGATTGTGGCAACGGCCGCACAGCCAGTTGTTGCTGTTGGTGGCATTGATATCCGCAGGACGAAGCGCGTTGCTCCACGGTCCCTTCAATAGAAAGTTGTTGGCCGAGCCATGAGGTCCCTGCACAGTAGGTTCGTTCAATCCGGTCGCGTTAGCCCCGTGGCAATCCGAACACTGCATGGTCTGGTAACCAATATTGTTGTGCGTGTTGAACGGCGCCCGAATATTGGTGAAGGAGTTCGTGTTTGTGGTGTTCGTTCGCTCGCGCGGCGTTCGTCCGGTTGGCATGACAACCGGGTGCCAAGAGCGGTGATTCACTGCCGTGGGAGTAAAGGTCGGGTCGTTGCTGTTCTCCCCCTGGTCGTTCCCCGTCGACGGTGGGTCGGTAGCATTGACAGCGAACTCGGCTGCAATGTTGGTGTAGCGGGTCAGCCCCATCGTCCCGGACGGCGTGCCGCCGGGATAGCCGAGTGGGGGCATCTGCCCGCCCGAGGTGCCACCATAATCCGAGTGACATTTGAAACAAAGCTGATATTCGCGTGTGAGATAGGGTTGGCTTCTTTCCGTGCCGACGCTGGTACCGGGGTCCCCCTTCTTCACCACATAGCTCAAGGGAATCTGCGGCCAAGTGGTGACGTTGCCGTAGTTCGGCTCCACACCCCAGGTGCCGCGTAGCGCCCCCGATGCCACGTTCCCGTCTGCACCGCGGTTCGTGGCCGTGCCGCCTGCGACGTGTGTCCTTGCTGTGTTGCTTCCCTGGCCGTTGAACAGGCTGTTGCGCAGCACGCGATGCGGGTTATGGCAATCGGTGCATTCGACGTGCCGATTGGCATGATTGCCCAGCCCCAATTGCTCAGGGGTCTCCATGAAATCGGCGTCCCGAATGTTGTGGCGCTCCGTGGTATTACCTCCGCCGCCTTGAGCCGAGCTTATGATGGGCTTGCGGATTGTGCGGTCGAATTCAGTCAGAATGTTCGGAACTGAACCGGTTGCCGTGCCGATCACGCGGTTTGCATCGCCGCGATGGCACTGGTAGCAAGTCTCCTCGATCGCGGAACTGGTCGCGGGATCCGCTGCACTAGATCCGAGTTTGAACGACCCGCTAGCTGTTCCGCTGCTGGCACCCGCAACGCCGTCGCGCAATAACCGGCGGGTACCTTGTGCTGCATGCGTATCGTGACAGCTGAGACAGGCGGCTTCCCAGACCCGGGTGCCCCTGGGAAACTCGCGTCGGTCCGCAGCTTCGTTGGTAAAGGCCTCGTCGGCAACAGTCGGGTTAGCGTGCGCCGACTGTGACCACGACTGTCCGAGTTTGTCGTGACAACCAAGGCAAATCTGGTCATTGGCGGGGCTGAAGGCCCCTCCAGTAGGATTTGCAGTCTGCAGTCGGTTCAATCGAAGAAACTTGCTCGCGTCGAGATGTGGATCATGGCAAGTCGTACATTGCACATGATTGTTGTGGTCGAGCGGCAGGAGCGGCCTTGCGCCCCCCTCGCGCGACCCGACGATCAGCGTTCCGCCCGACGAGTATGGCGGGGTGCGCAGTTCCCCGTCGGCCGCGGCCAGGACCGGGTTGTAGGTGAACGAAATCGGATGGTCGTTGCGAAGATCGGTCCCGAGATTGCGCGTGTAGCCGCTCGTCAATCCATCCCCGGCCGGCATCGTGCCGCCAGCACCCGCGCCGCCCATGGCAATGGTACCGCCCGCTCCGCCGCTCCCCGGCGCATTGCTGACCGTGCCGAGTGCAAGCGTCCCGTCATGACAGGACAGGCACAGCTTGGAGCTTCCGCCCGGCTGACCGAGTTGCCCGCCGAGGATCGTCGCGGCGTCTAGCGAATTGGAGATATACGGCGTGTAAGTTGCGCCGGATAGCTGGCGATTCCAGAGCGGACCCGGCGCAGCCGCGTTGGCCGCGTGCGGTGTATGACAGAACACGCAGATTTGGCTCTCGCTGGTCGCTTTGACTGTGGGGCGTCCCGGCTGATCCGGGATCGGATTCGAGGCCGACAGATTGTGCCGCGTATTCGCGATGTTCGCATTCGTGTTCTGCGCCGACACGGCCGCGACGTATGCGAACAGCGCCATTGCCAGAAACGCGACCAGGGGTGTCCTGCGGAGGAATCTCATCACCATGCTCGGTCCGTGGGTATAGGGTCGCTCATCGGGCGGCTCGTATCCGGGTTCTCGTGCTTCGCCTCAGGGAATCGGCGCGAAGGTCCGCGCCTCGCCCTGGCGGATGTCGCGCTTGGCGGCGCTGACCTTTTTCAGCATCGCCTTGACCTCTTCGGGCATGCGCTTGGCGGCGGCCATGTCCTGCATCTGGCCGGAGAGGTAGGAGTGGTTGATCAGGATGTCGAACACCGACAGCATGAACTCGCGCTTCCAGCTCGACAGCTCGTCGAGGTTCTGAAACTTGTGCATGAAGAAATTGCGCGAGGCGCGGCCGAGCTCGCGCTCCACTTCATCCAGCGTCATTGCATCCGGCTTGACGACGGGCTGGACGAGGTTGTACTTGCTGTAGTCCTTGGTCGCGACGTGGTCCTTGAGCTGCGGGTAGAGGTCGGCGTAGGGCCAGGGCGCGATGGCGAGGAAGAAGGCCATGTCCGGGTTGTACTGCTTGGCGAGCTCGACCGCCTCGGCGAAGGTCTCGGGCGTGTCGGTCGGCATGCCGAGCACGAAGGAGGTCTCGGAGACGATGTCGGCGCCGTTGATGAGGTCGATCGCGCGGCGCGAGTCCTCGGCTTTCGAGCCCTTCTTGAAGAGGTCGAGCGTGGCCTGCTTGCCGGCCTCGACGCCGACGTAGATGTGCTCGATGCCGGCGAGCGCGTAGCGGTCCATCAGGTCCTCGTCGCGCACGATGTCGTCGACGCGGGTTTCCATCAGCAGGCGCACGCCCGGCTTGCGCTCGATCATCAGGTCGAGGATGCGCTCCCAGCGCGCGCGGTCCAGCGTCGGGATCTCGTCGGCGAGCATCGCGACGTTCACACCGTAGGTCCGGTGCAGCATTTCCAGCTCGGCGACGAAGTTCTCCGGGCTGCGGGCGCGCCAGCCGCGGCGCCAGAAGAGCTTTTGCGAGCAGAACGAGCAGTTTTCCTGGCAACCGCGGGCGGACGAGACGATGGCGAGGCGCGAGTTCTTCTTGGCGCGGTAGGTGTAGATCGGCCACTCGACCAGGTCCCAGGCGGTGGGCAGGCTGTCGAGGTCGCGGATGAAGGCGGCCGAGCGGGTGGCGATGACCTGGCCGTCGCGCAGGAAGGCGATGCCGGCGACCTTGGCCGGATCGTCGCCGGCGTTGAGGCAGTCGAGCAGTTCGGGCAGCGTGCGCTCGCCCTCACCGCGGACGACGAAGTCGATCGCGTCGCCGTCGACCTTGAGCATCTCCGGATAGCAGAACGTGGCGTGCACGTTGCCGATGACGGTGACGATCTCCGGGTCGACCTCCTTGGCGAGCCGCAGCAGGCCGGTGGCGGCGACGATGGCGGCGGTGAAGGCCGAGGTGCACACCACGTCGGGGCGGAAGTCCTCGAGGCGCTTGCGGATGTCGTCTTCCTTGTGCCACAGCGACATCGCGTCGTAGTAGTCGACCTCGTAGCCGGCGGCGCGCAAGGCGCCTGCGATGTAGACGAAGCCGACGTTGAGCCAGGTGCCGGCGGATTCGACCACGCCCGAGTGGTACGGCACGGTGACGAGCGCGACGCGGCGGATGCGGCGGTTGCGCGGCTTGGCGGGGCCCTTGCGCGGCGGCGGGATGAAGGTCAGGGGGGTGTCGGCGATTTTCACTTATTGGCTCTCTGATCGGGCTCGCGAGACGACACCGGCAGGTGCGTCGGGCTTCGCGAATGGTAGGCGAGCCCTACGCCAAGAGACTTGATTAATATCAACAAGGCGCCCGCAAAAAGGCGCGGAGAGGCGCGCCGGACAACGCGTTGCGGGCTGCCGGGAATGGCTGACCGGGAAGTCAGCGGTGCCGCAGGGGTTGGGCTGGGGTGCCGGGTCGCGCCTCGCCGGCGGTGTCGGACGGAGCGCCCGGCCGTGGCACGGGGTTCGCGAGCATCTCCTCGGTGAGCTCGTCGCAGGGGCAGACCGGCGGCGTCATCGGCTGCGGCGTCACGGCGGCGGGTGCGGGCTGGCGCGCGCGGGCGAGCCCCATCTTGAAGCGGATGGAGAAGTTCACGTAGGCCTCGAGGAAGCGGAAGATGCGCTTGTCGCCCATCGGCCCGACCGGGCGCTCGCTCGGTAGCGGCGCGAGCTTGCCGTCGATCATCTTGGCGCGCCCGACGATCTGGAAGCCGCCCTCCCCGTCGATGTAGCCCAGGTTGTCGGTCTGCACCGCAATCACCGTGGGCAGGTTGACCAGGTCGTAGTGGCGCAGCAGGCCGACCTCGCCGGGCGGCAGCGGGCGCAGATCCTCGATACCGACCGCCTCGACCCGCGCCCACGGCGGCGGGATGCGGCGGCGCTTCGATTCGGCACCGCGCACCGCGGCACGCAGGGTATCGTCGAAGTAGTTGGTGGCGCTCTCGGCCATGCCGAGGACGTTGACGCAGTAGCTCGCCGGTATCCCCAGGACTTCGCCGGCGAGACGGAAGTAGTCGTCCTGGGTGAGCTCGCCGAAGCGGCCGCGGTAGCCGCCGCCGTCGCCGATGCGGCTGCCTGCGGGCAGCCGGAAGCCCAGCCCGCGCGCCTTGCAGGCGTTGAAGAAGTACACGAAGGCCGAGGTCGAGCCGATCATCGCAACCGGTACGCCAGTCGCCTCCGACTGTTCCAGCGCGGCGATCAGGTTCTTGATGTCGAGGCCGGAGAAATCGAGCAGGAAGCGGCTGTCGGGCGTGCCGAAGTGGCGGCGCGTCTCCTCCATGCCGATCGCCATGCCCATCGACGGCGCCATCTCGGGGCTGGGCGCGAGGATCAGCACGCGGCAGCGCCGGCCATCGGCGAAATCGGGAAAGAGATAGGCCGCAGTCATCGCGCGGTTGGCGGCGAGCACCAGCTCGCGGCCAAGCTCGTCGCGGAAGATCTGGCCGCGCTGGATCGCGGTGGTGCCGCTGGTGAGCTGCGCCATCACGGCCTGCTCGATCGGGAACGAGGTCACGATCGCGCTCTTGAAGGCGTCGGTCGGAAAGGCCGGGATCTGACGCCAGTCGGTGACCTGTTCGGGGGCGACGCCCTTGGCCGCGCAGAACTCGCGGTAGGGGGCGTTCTTCGCGTACTGCCAGGCGAAGAGCTCGAGCGCGAGGGCGTCGAAGGGTGCCGGGTCGCCGTCGACACCGGCCGCGATCATCGCCCGGATGCGCTCAGCGAGGCGGTCGCGCTCGGGGTCCGGCGCGGCGGCCGGCGTTTTGCGGGGGGCGGCCATGCTCACAGCCCCCAGGCGAGCACGAAGCCGGTGCCGATCAGGAAGGACGAGCCGAGCACGGCATGCTTGATGATCAGGAGGCGCTTCTTGATGTCCTTCATCCCCGCGCCATCCCAGGTGCGGTAGTAGAAGAAGCGGAACACGCCAGTCATGATGATGCAGCCGAGCGAGACGAAGGTGAGCCAGAAGAACACGCCGACGAGCTCGTTCATGAGCGCGAACTGCCCACCGTCGAGCGCCGGATCACCGGCCTTGCGATGCAGGATGAACATGGTCACGAAGCTGCCGAACCAGAGTCCGGTGAAGAGATCGTGGGCGAAGTCGTTGATCAGGATGAGCCAGGGTTTCATGCGCGCAGTCAGGCCGTTTGCGGTGGGAACGGCCCGAACTGTAGCAGCGATATCCCCTGCGATCGTTGACCGCGATCAGCTTCGGCGAGGAACCAAGGGCACCTAAGGCGGGTTGGCGCAGGTCGCCTTCATCCAGTTTCCGCCGGTTCCCGTCGTATTGCCCGTGCCGCCCTGGCTGTTCGGTATCCGATCGGCAGCCGCCTTATTTGCTGAACCGCAATCGTTCTCGCCCCAGTTGAAGTTCTGTCGAAAATTGACGATCTTGAGCTTCGCATTGCGGTAATACGGACCTTCGTTGTAGGTGCCCGCACTGCTATTGATGTTCACTTCCTTGCTGCCGGTCTGCCCTGCCTCGGCGCCGACGTCGTTGAGATTGACCAGCAGCGCCTTGTTCTTCCACCCATGCGGGACCGCCACATGGCACCAATTGCAGCGGGACCTGCTCATCTTGTCACGGGCGCTATGAACGTAATGGCCGTCACCGCGGCTGGTGCGGAATCCCGTCGTGCCCCCACTGCCCGAAGTCGGCGCATAGATGTTTGCGGCGTGACACTTGAAACACAGCGCGTTGCCCTGGCCGTCGCCGCTGTCGGTGTCCCAAAGTCCCTTGAGGATGAAGTTGTTCTGCGACCCGTGCGGACCCCAGTTCTGCCCCGCCGGCGGGACGATCGTGCCCGCCGCCGTATTCGAGCCGTGGCAGTCCGAGCAGTGCATGGTCTGGTTTCCGACGTTCGCGTTCCACGGCGCAACGAAGGAATTGGCATTCATGCTGTTGCGCTGCCCGGTGCCGCGCCCGGTCACATCCATGACCGGGTGCCAAGACCGATGGTTGTTGGCGTTGTAGCCGGCGCCGGCGTCGGTGCCCTGGCTGCCGGGTGCGCCCCGGTGCGTCAGCGGCGCCTGGAACTCGCGGGCCTGGTTGGTGTAGCGCGTGTAGTTGTTGCGCTGCGTCGCACCCGCCGGCGTGCCCGGTGTGCCCAGTTCCGGCCGCGTGTTGCCACTCGGATGGATGTTGTCGTCGAAGTAGGCGTAGTCAGAGTGACATTTCAGGCAAATCTGATACTCGCGCGTCACCCACGGACTGGTCACCGCCGTGCTGGCCCCGATGCCGCCGTCGCCCTTCTTCTCGACATACGAAGTCGGCAAGGCGAAGAAACTGCGCGAACCGTATTGTGGCTCGACCCCGAAGGTGCCCCGCAGCGCCCCGGAAGCGATATTTCCACCGGGTCCACCCACCGTATGAGTGCGCTGCGTGTTGCTGCCCAAACCGTTGAACAGGCTGTTGCGCATGACGCGGTGGGGGTTGTGGCAGTCGGTGCACTCGGCGTGCCGGTTGTCGAGGTTGTTCAGTCCGAGGTGTTCGCGCGACTCGGTGAAATCGGCGTCGCGAATGTCGTGCACCTCGATGCCGGCGCGCTGCTCTGCAGTCGTGATCGGCATCCTCCGGGTCAGGCCGAAGTCGGTCTGGATGTTCGGCACGACACCGGTCGCCGTGTCGATCACGCTGTTCGCGGCAGTGGTGTGGCACTGGTAGCAGGTTTCCTCGATTGCCGAGACGGTGCGCGGATCGGCGCCGGAGCCCAGCTTGTAGCGCCCCACTCCCGTGCCCCCGGTCGCGCCCGTGACCCCCTCGCGCAGCAGGCGCCGCGAGCCCTGGACCGCGTGCGTGTCATGGCAATTGAGACACCCGGCCTGCCAGACGCGGGTTCCGGCGGGAAACTCGCGCAACGCCGCCGCGGCCGGCTTGTAGGCCTCGTCGGCGACGTCCGGATGGGCGTGCGCCGACTGCGACCATGCGGTGCCGAGCTTGTCGTGGCAGCCGAGACAGATCTGGTCGCCGCTCGGGTTGAAGGCACCACCTGCCGGTGTGGCGACCTGCAGGCGATTGAGCCGCAGGAACTTGTCGGCGTCCAGATGGGGATCGTGGCAGGTCGCGCACTGGACCTGACCGGCCCCGCCCTCGCCGGTTGCCTCGAGCGGCAGCAGGGGGCGGAATCCCGGGCTGCGGATGCCGATCACGGTCCCGGTGCCTTCCGGATGGCGCTGTTGCGCGTCCATGGTGCGCAGCTCGCCATCGGCAAGCGCGAGCGTGTTGTTGTAGGTGAAGGAGATCGGGTGATCGTTGCGCAGGTCGATGCCGAGATTGCGGGTGAAGCCGGTGGTGGTGCCCAGGCCGGGCGGCATGACGCCCCCAGGACCGGTACCCTGCATCTGGATCGACACGTTAGCCCGCCCGGCCAGCACCGCTACGGTGCCGATCGCCAGTGTTCCGTCGTGACAGGACAGGCACAGCTTCGAACTGCCACCAGGCTGGGAAAGAGCGCCGAAGATCGTCTCCGCATCGAGCGAGGCCGAGGTGTAAGGGGTATACGTCGCACCCGAAAGCGCGCGGTTCCAGAGCGGCCCGGGCGCGACCACTGCCGCGTGGGGCGTGTGGCAGAAGACGCAGATCTGGGTTTCCGAATCGGCCCTGACCGTTCCCGGGCCCGATGCCGAGAGGTTGTGGAGGGTTGCCGAGATGTCGGACTGGCGTGTCTGGGCGTAGGTCTGCTCGACTCCGACCGCAGATGCGAGTACGGCGAAAACCGCTAGCGCCGCACCGGGCCACCCCAGCTTGCCCGGCCCATCAAAAACCCTCTTGTCGGCATGGCCTCGAGCGCGTGATCGCCCCGCGGCCATGTGCCCGGTCGGTGCACTTGCCGCAGCCGTAGCGGCTTCGGCATCGCTCCCGTCCTGACCTTGTCGCTGTGTAACTATCGAATGGGACTCATGTCGTTCGGGGCTATTCATCGCCATCGGGCGGCCTTGCAGCCACTTGCGCCGTCGTTGCACATGCCTGTTCAGCAGGCTTGACTCAGGTCGACCCCCTTGCACATTGTCTAGTTCCGAGAATTATTCCTGCTTTCGCCCGAAAAAAACAGGTCGTCCGGCGATCCGTTCGATGGTGGCGCCAGGGTTGCCGCCTCCCCGTCAAGGTATGGAAAGTAGCGCCGGTCCACCCCCAGCAGATGCTGGGCGACCACCTCGTAGGCGAGGAACTGGAACAGTTCGGCCGGCTTCACCGCCTCGAGTCGCGCCCCGTCGCACAGATCGCGTGCCTTCTCGAGCAGCCGCGCGTGCTCGAGCGCGTGCGATTCGCGGCCCGGAAAGCCGATGCGCACGTGCAAGGCCTCCTCGTCGCGAAAATGCGTCAAGACATCGTCGAGCAATGCCTGGGTCGCTGCCAGCACGGCTTCCCCGGGAGCACCCAGCATGACAGCCTCGAGCAAGCGATTGGCGTGTCGAAACAATTGCTGGTGCTGCCGATCCACCATGGCATCGCCCGAGCGGTAGCTGTCGCGCCAGACCAATTGGACAAGGGTCGGCGGCACGAGCTTCTCGCCGGCCGCATCGAAGGCCGTGGCGGGGTCGGACACGCAGCGGTTGCGCCCTTCGACTTTGGCCTGGTAGAGGGCCCGATCGGCGCGCAAGATCCAGGCGTCGAAGCCCTCGCCGCACTGGTACTCGGCAACACCGATGCTGACGGTGATCTGGCCGACCCCGGGGACCGGCGTCGCCGCGATCCGTGCGCAGAGCTTCTGCGCAAGCAACTCGGCTTCATGCAGCGGCGTGTCGGGGGCAAGCACGATGAACTCTTCGCCGCCCCAGCGCGTGAGCGTGTCGGCGCGGCGCACACCGCTGCGGATGCAGGCGACCAGCTCTCGCAGGACACGGTCGCCGGCCGGGTGTCCGAACTGATCGTTCACGCGCTTGAAGTGGTCTATGTCCGCGATCAGCAGCGACGCCGGGTGACCGTGGCGTTCGCTGCGCGACATCTCGACCAGCGCGGAGTCCTCGAGATGGCGCCGGTTCCACGTTCCGGTCAGCCGATCGGTGTAGGCAAGCTTCTCCATCTGCTCGAGCGCGCGGCGCAAGCTGGCGTTGGCCTCTTCAGCGCATTGCAGGGTTGCCACGGCCACATCGGTGCCGACGAGGGGCGGTCTGATCTCGGTCGCGATCAATCCGTTCGCAACGGCTTCGCCATCGTCGGCGAACACGGGGAAACGGTTGACCAGGAAGTAGCGATGCTCGCCGAGAACGACGAGTTCCTCGAGCGTGGAGGCTGAGGAGACGGTATCCGCCGCTCCGTTCGCGCGCACGCGCAGCGTGCTGGGTGCGTTGTCGGCGTCAAGTACATCGCCCTCGCGCCGCCCAACGAGATCTTCGGGCAGCAGGCCCAGGGACTGCGCGTAGGCACGATTGGTGAGCAGAAAGCAGCCGTCCGTGCCGCACAGGGCGACCCACGCGGGCGACTGGTCGATCATCGACTGCAGCAATAGGTGGCCGCGTCGGTTTGCCGCCGTGAGCGGCCCATCGTCGTTCATCTGCTACCCCTTGCCCGGACCCCCAAAGCCCCCGTCGCCGGCGAGCGACACGTCATTATACGTAGGCTGCCTCATGCAAAATGCGGCAATGCGTCACGATACCCGAATTGAGCAGCGCGCCGCGCCACGGACTTCCCGGTCGGCGACGCGCGCCGTTGTGGTGTATCAGCGCGATGCGGCAAGGTAGCGCAGTACCGACGGCAGCCGCGCAGGAAGCCTTGCAACACTCAAGGGCGAAAGATAATGGCGCCAGTGGCGCAACAGGTGTCGCCCGACGAACGCCGGTCGCAGGTAGAACTGCCGGTACATGCGGCGCTGCAAGCCTGGCAGCGCCTCGGCCGGGATCCGGCTGCAGTTGCTGATCGGCGCAAGGTAGTGATATTCCGCCCCGCTGGTGCGCTTGCCATCCGGCAGGTCGTTCCACAGCGGTACGTCGGGATAGGCGCGGTAGATCTGCACCTGGATGTAGTCGGGCGCGATCCGTCGCGCAAGTTGCAGCGTCGCCTCGGCGTCCTCGACCGTCTCGTCGGGCATTCCGACCATGAAGAGCGCCACGGAGCCGATGCCGCTGCGCTCCAGCAACGAGAAAGCACGCCGCGTGTCGCGCATCCAGGCGGCGCCGTCGGCCGTCTTGCCGAGACGTTCGATCAGGCGGGGCGAGCCGCTGTCGACGCCGACCTTGAGCAGCACGGCACCCGCAGCTCGCGCCGCGTCCACGCGCTCGGGATCGAGTTCGTCGGGCCGCGCATTCGCCATCCAGGGCAGCCGCACGTCGCGGCGGACGAGTTCGTCGGCGAGCCGCAGAAAACGCGCGCGATTGACGAACAGTGAATCGTCCTCGAACGCGATCGCCCCGGCACCTGCGGCGCGCAGCGCCAATACTTCGTCCACGACCCGGCCGACATCCCGCTCGCGCAAGCGCTGGCCGACGCTCTTGCGCACGATTGCCGTGCAATGGCGGCACGGACGGGGACAGCCCCAGCTGGTCAATACGTAGCCCCAACGGGCGCGAGCCGGGGCGCGGGTCGGAAACGGAAACGGATAGCCGCCCAGCTCGCTCGACGAGAAGCGCGGCCTGCACAAGGCGTCGGGGTCTTCGACCAGCACCATCGCACCCGAGCGCATGCGCCGGATGGATTCGGCGCGCAGCACGTGGAGCGGCTCCCCGGCCTGCAGCCGCGCGACAAGGCGCGGCACCTCCTCCTCCGGCTCGCCGTGCACGGCGAGGTCGTAAGCTTCGTGCCAGCCCGGATACGGACTGCGCGCCACATGGGCAACCTGCTGGCCGACGGCGATGGTCACGACGCCCGCGGCATGCAGCCTGGCGGCGACGCGCACCGATTCATCCAGCGACCAGGTGACGGCGCGGATCACCGCGATGCGGGGACGTCGGCCAAGCGCCGTGGCGGCGAAGGTCTCGACATCGAAGTCGGCAAGCCAGCCGTCGAGCAGCGGCACCTCGTCGCCGAGTATTGCCTCCAGCCCGCTCTGCACGTACTTCAGGTCGAGCGCCGGATGCGCATGGCGGGGGTGGCGCGTGTGATCCTGCGCCTGGCGGTCGATGCGCAGCAGGACGACTTCGTGATCGAAGGCGCTCACAGCCATTCCGTCATCAGCGTACACGTCGTGTTATCGAAATGGCGCGGCGCGACCCGCGCGGGACTCGGCTCATGGCAGCTCGCGGCAAATTCGGACAAGGACGTCGACCATGCGCGCGCGACGGCGTTCGGACAGCCCCTCGTAGAGCGGGATGAGCACGGCGCGTGCATGCGCCTCGGCGGCGCCGGGGCAATCATCGAAACCCAGCATCGCGGCGGTGTCGTCCATCACCTCGGAGCCGATGCCCAGGTCGAGCCCGGTAGACTGGGCAGCGGCGCGCAGGGCTGCAATGTCGCCGTCGAAGCGCGCCACGAAATTGTAGAAGGCAGGCTCGCCGACCGCATCCCGGCGCTGTCGCGCGAGGCGCTCGGGCAGGCGCGCGGCGAAATCCTCCCAGAGTGCGTTGAGCCGGCGGTTGCGCGCCTGCATACGCGCGAGCTTGCGCAGACCGAGCCGCGCCTGGAAGCCGCTGAATGCGGTCGCGTTGCCTCGCACCTTGTCGTGGGCGCGCCGGTAAAGGCGATCGAAGCGGCCGGCACGGCGCTCCGAGAACATGAGACGTGCGACCAGGCCGTAGGCGGGACTGCGCACGCCGAGTTCCTCGATCAGCTTGAGGAGCGCCTTGCGCACCGGCGGCCACTCTCGCTGCGGGCGGGATGCGATGCGCGCCCGGATGCGCGCGACCAGCGCATCGTCGTCACTTGCCACCACCCCGCCGCCGAAAGCCGCGACCGCCTTGGTCGCCTCCAGGCTGAAGAGCGCGGCATGACCGAAACTGCCCGCGGCGCGGCCGTCGATACGGGCGCACGGTGCGTGCGCGCAGTCCTCGATCAAGGCCACGGAGTGCGCGTCGGCGAGCACCCGGAGCGCGGGTGCGTCGCACGGCGCGCCGAGCAGATGCACGATCAGAATGGCGCGAGTGCGCGGGCCGATGCGATGCGTGACGCTCTCAGGCGTGACGTTGAAGGTCGTCGGGTCGATGTCGGCCGGCACCGGGACGATGCCGCGCGCGCGAATCAGCGGCACCAACTCTCCCAGCGTATAGGCGGGTATCACCAGCTCATCGCCCTCGCCCAGGTCCAGCTCGTCGAGAATCAGCCCTAGCGCATCGCGACCACTTGATGTCGCGATCGCATGACGCACCCCGATCGAGGCGGCGAACGCCCGCTCGAACGCGGCCACCTGGGCCGCCGCATGCTCAGCCGACGTCCACAGGCAGCGCAAGGCATCGACCAGGTCGTCGAACTCGAGGGCAATGCGGCGGCGTGGAATCATGCGGCGAATCGGTCGACCGGGGTCTTGCCCTCGGGCGGTTCGTCGCCGTCGACCGGCGTGGCCACGCGCGGCGGCAACACCGCGAGCGTCGCGGCGAGCACCTCCGCGACCGATATGCGCTGCATGCACTGGTTGTCGGTGCAGCGGGTGCGACGCTGATTGTTGGCGCTCACGCAGGGCGAACAGGACAATCCGGCGCAGATCACCTTGGCGTTTCCGAGCGGGCGGAAAAGCACCGGGGTTTCGGGGCCGAACAGGGCGATGACCGGCAGTGCCGTGACCGCAGCGAAGTGCGCCGGGCCGGAATCGTTCGTCACCATCGCCGCAGCGAGCGAGCACAGCGCAGGGAACTGTTCGAGCGGAATCAGGCCGGCGACGTCGACGCAGCGGGGGTCGCCCAGCTCCGTCGCAATGACTGCCGTGGTCGTGCGATCGTCGGCCGCGCCGATCAGGAGGACCTGCACATCCGGGCGGTCCGCGAGCAAGGCGCGGACGAGCGCGACAAAATGGTCGCGGGGCCAGCGCCGCTGCGGCAGCATGTCGCTCGCATTGGCATTGACGAGCACCAGGGTCGCGCCGAGCGACTGCTGCAGGTGCGCCTCGAGGCCTGCCTGGACCGCGTCGAGTTCGATCGCGCTGATGCGGCGCAGCTCGAGCGTCGGCAATGGCGAATCGGGCGCCTCGGGAATGGGGTCCGCCGCGTGGGAGGCCGGCGCCTCGGTCACCGCCTCGACGAGCGCGAGGTAGTTTCTTGCCATGTGCGTGTGCGGATCGAAAGCCACCGGGTGGGTGTACAAATCGCCCCGATAAAGCCCTGCTCCGCCGCGACAGTCGAATCCGGCTCGGCGACGCGCGCCGGTGGCGAGGCACAAGACCGCCGTGAGTCGGGAAAAGAGCTCGAAGTCGACCACCGTGTCGATCTGGCACCGCCGCACCCGGACGAGAAAGCGCCAAGTGTCCGCGAGCAGGGCGATCGGCGAGTCGGTGCGGATCGTGAAGATGCGCTCGGGAGCAATCGTCCCGGTGATGGCCAGGCTCGGGCGATTGGCGGCAAAGGTCACGCAAAAAGCTTCCGCGCCGGTCTGCGCCGTAAGACGGCGTATGGCCGGGTCGACCAGCACCATGGTTCCGGATTCGGCGAGTTGCACGAACAGGACATTCTTCGGCGATGCGCCGGAAGCGCGGCGTGCCAACCCCAAGGCCCGCATGAAGCTTCGCCACGCGGTCAGAACGGCGCACGCAGGAACCCCGAGCCAACTGTCGAGGAGGCGCAGCGAATCGTGCCGGATCATTGCGCGGCCCGGCGGCGAGAGGCTGCAACCGGCAGAGCGTCGGGGCTTGCGGTATGGATCATCGATTTTCGAGCACCGGGGCGACCTCGCCACCGTCCGGGCCACGGAGGGAAAACCCGCGAACTATACTCCCGCAGCGCAGCACAGGGCAAAGACACGGCCCATCGCTAGCGCTCGAGTGCTCGCCCAGTGAACATCTCACGCTCGCCGAGCCCGGACAAACCGACTCCAAGAACCGGATTCCCTGCCCCCGGCCCTGTACAACGCTACCGGACCTCAGCCGCAACGCGCCTCGATTACCGGAATCCACATCTCCTGCGGCGAGAGGCCGCCGTGGACGCCGCGCATGAAATGGTCGTCCTCGCCGGGCAGAAGATCGCGAATCGTCCAGCCCGCTTCCATCAGCAGCGCATGGCTGCCAATGCGCTCGTGGATGCGGGGATGCGGGCGACCGGGGCCGAACAAACCGCCAGCGAGCAGATCTGCCGAGCGCGCGACGGCCACCCGCCCGGCGAACACCTCGCGCGCCGCGCACTCGAACTCGGCCTCGGCACCGGACCGCACCGCGCAGAACGCGGCACGGCGCTCACCGGAGAGCGGCGCCGCGAGCATGCCGGCGAGCTCGGGAAGATCGTTCAGACACAAGGCCTGCTCGTCCGGCGCATCGATGAAGCCGTGATCGGCGCTCACGACGATGTCGACCGGCCGGCCCACGAGCCGGTCGAGCAAGACGGCAAAGGCTGCGTCGATCCGGGCGAACTCGGCGACGGACGCGGGGGAATTCGCGCCGTGATCGTGGCTCAGGGAATCGAAATCGGGGTAATAGGCGTGGATATAGCCACCGGCTGGCCCGACGAGCCTGTCCACGCTTGCCACGATCGCCTCGACCAGACCTTCGAGCCCCGCGTAGGCGATGGTCGTCGCACCACGCGCATGCCGGCGCGAGAACGGCGAGCCGGCGATCTGTACCGGCGACGCCAGCACCGATGGACGCTTGCGGCGCTGAAACAGGGTCCCATAGGGAAACAGCCGCTGAAGGGCAAACCAGCCTCGCAGCGCCCCACCCCCGCGTCGCTGCAACGGCAACGGCGCGATCGCGCCGCCGAACCGCCGATCGTTGATGAACCAGCCGGTCAGCCCGTGCGCCGCAGGCGCGAGCCCGGTGAGAATCGTCGTCAGGGCGCTCGCGGTCGTGGAGGGAAACACCGAAGTGATCCTTCGCTGACGGTGCGCATGCAGCAAGCTCCCACGCCCGAACCGGTCGAGAAACGCGTCGCCGAGGCCATCGATCAGCAGGAAGACGAGGATGCGGGGTTCGCGGGGTTCGCGGACGCCCTCGACTTCGGCCTGCCCCGTGCCGCGCCACGACGAACCGTCGAGAAAGCGGCCAATATCGGCGACCAGCCCGAACAATCCGCCCGCGCCATAATCCGGCACCACGGCCCGACCGGGTAGCGGAAACAGGCGGGTGTCGGCCACAGGCATCACCCCGAAATGGACGAAGGGAAGGCATGCAGTGCCTTCCCTTCGGATATTCTGGAGCGGGAAACGAGTCTCGAACTCGCGACCTCAACCTTGGCAAGGTTGCGCTCTACCAACTGAGCTATTCCCGCTTGATCGCAAGCGCGCCACGCCTTCGAAAGAAGACGGAGCCACGCTCGACGGGGGCGAACTATACCCGGCTTCGTTGGCCGCTGCAACAGGGCAAGTCGGTCGCAGATCAATCGAATCACGTCCGGACTGCCTTCAGCCCTGCACCGCGATCTGCGCGCCGACGCTTGCGAGTGCCCGCCACTTTGGCGCCCGCGGCGAGCGCTAAGCCTTACCCTCTCGCAGCGCCCTGCGCAGGATCTTGCCGACGTTGGTCTTGGGCAGCTCTTCGCGAAACTCGACCAGGTGGGGCACCTTGTAAGCGGTGAGGCTCTGCTTGCAGTGCGCGATGATCTCGTCCTTCGTGAGCGCGGGATCCTTGCGCACCACGAAGAGCTTGACGGCCTCGCCGCTGCGCTCGTCGGGCACGCCGACCGCGGCCACCTCGAGCACGCCGGGATGGCTCGCGACGACGTCCTCGACCTCGTTCGGGTAAACGTTGAACCCGGACACCAGGATCATGTCCTTCTTGCGGTCGACGAGACGCACGAAGCCCGCCTCGTCGATCGTCGCGATGTCACCGGTGCGGAAGAAGCCGTCCGGGGTGAAGGCGCGGGCCGTGTCCTGCGGACGGTTCCAGTACTCGCGCATGACCTGGGGGCCCCGCACGCAGAGCTCGCCGGGTTCGCCGACGGGCATCTCGTTGCCGTCGTCGTCGCGGATGCTGATATCGGTGGAGGAAATCGGCAGCCCGATCGCGTGGTTGAACTCCGGCAGATCGAGCGGGTTGATCGTCACCGCGGGCGAGGTCTCGGTCAGGCCGTAGGCCTCGATCAGCGGCTTGCCGGTGACTTGGCGCCAGCGCTCGGCCACGGCCTGCTGCACGGCCATGCCCCCGCCCAGGCTGAGCTTGAGCGCGGAAAAATCGAGCTTGGCGAAATCCGGATTGTTCAGGAGCGCGTTGAACAGGGTGTTCACCCCGGTGATCGCCGTGAAGCGGTGTTTCCCCAGTTCCTTGATGAAGCCGGGGATGTCCCGGGGATTGGTGATCAGCACGTTGGTCGCGCCGAACTTGAAAAAGGTCAGGCAGTTCGCAGTAAGCGAGAAGATGTGGTAGAGCGGCAGCGCCGTGATGATGATCTCCTCGCCTTCACGCACATGCGGGCCGATCCACGCATGTGCCTGCTGCAGGTTGGCGATGATGTTGCGATGGGTGAGCACGGCGCCCTTGGCCATGCCCGTGGTGCCGCCGGTGTACTGCAGATAGGCGATGTCGTCGTGGCCGACTTCGACAGGCTCGAGGCGGTGGCCGGCACCCCGCTTCAAAGCCTCGCCGAAACGCACATGACCGGAAATGTTCCACGCGGGCACGAGCTTGCGCACATGGCGCACGACCAGATTGACGATCAGGCCCTTGGGAAAACCGAGCAGCTCACCCAGGCTGGTGACCACCACGTTCCGGATCGCCACCTTGGGCAGGACCTGCTCGACCGTGCGCGCGAAGTTCTCCAGGACGACGATGGTCTCGGCGCCCGAGTCCTTCAGCTGGTGCTCGAGCTCACGCGGCGTGTAGAGGGGATTGACGTTGACGACCGTGTAGCCCGCCCTGAGCACGCCGAACATGGCGACCGGGTACTGCAGGACATTGGGCATCATCAGCGCCACGCGCGCGCCGGGCGGCAGGCGGAGCACACCCTGAAGGTAGACCGCGAACTGCGCAGACAGCCGATCGAGTTCCGCGTAGGAAATTGCCACGCCCATGTTGAGATAGGCGGTGCGCTCGGCGAACTTGCGCACGCCCTGCTCGAACAGCGCGCCGATCGAGGCAAATTCGTCGACGTCGATCGCGTGCGGAATCCCGGGCGGGTAGCTCTTCAACCAGATCTTTTGCATGGTCTCGCTTCCATGGCGTGGAAAAATCACCGCCGAAGCACACTCCGGCGTCGCCCTCCCCGGCGACCATGGCGCGACGCGGCGCGCCCGCTTCCACCCCACGGCGTTCTCGTCGGTACCTGGACGCCTTGCGGGATCAACTTCTCGAACGGAGACGCCGAACGTCCCCGCACAGGCCGGTCAGGCCTCGCTGCCTTGTTCCGGCCAGTTGCGGATGTAGTTCTTGAGCATGCGGTTCTCGAAGCTCTGCTCCTCGAGCACCGCCTTGGCGACGTCGTGGAAGGACACGACCCCCAGCAACGTCGTGCCATCCATGACGGGCATGTACCGTTGGCGATGTTCGACCATGAGCCGGCGCAGCTCGTCCATTTCCATATTGGCCGCGGCGACCAACGGCGCAGTCAACATCGCAGAACCCACCTCCATCTCGGCCCATTGGGCGCCGCCTCGATTGAGCGCGAGCAGCACTTCGCGGAAGGTCAGCAGACCGGTCATCTGTCCGTGCGAAAACACGACCAGCGAGCCGACATCCTGCTCGGTCATGATCTCGACGGCTTCACCCAGATGCTTGTTGGGCGCGATCGTGTAGAGGACCTTACCCTTGATCGCGAGGATCTCGCTCACCAGCATCTTTTCCCCCTGCGCTCGAACGGCCAATGAATGCGACCCATATTAGTGCATTGTCTTGATGGCGCAAAGCGCGTCGACGTCCCGCGGCGCGGCGCGGTTCGGCGCCCCGGCCCCCTTACCGCTTCAACTCCGGCAACTTGTCGGTGCGCTTGGCCCACTCGTCCGCATCGGACAGCGGATCCTTGCGCTCGACGATGGCCGGCCACTGCTTGGCCAACTCGGCGTTGATCGCGATGAAGCGACGCTGATTCTCGGGCACGTCGTCCTCGGCGAAGATCGCCTCGACCGGACATTCCGCCACGCACAGGGTGCAGTCGATGCATTCGTCCGGGTCGATCACCAGGAAGTTCGGCCCCTCGCGAAAGCAGTCCACCGGACAGACGTCAACGCAGTCGGTATACTTGCATCGAATGCACGATTCGGTCACAACGTAGGTCATTACGCCTCTCCAAGAAGGACTCCGGGCCCGGCCTCGGTCGGCCCGCCCGTAGCGGACAATATAGCCGACACCGGGGCTTTTTCGCCACGCCCGCGGACCGTGCCCAGCGGGGAAACCGGAGAAGTTGTTGACGCGGCGCCGCGCTTCGCATAACTTTTGCCGATACCTAGAATTACACACGGGCTGCCCCGCCTCCCCAGCCGGACCCATAGCGGTCCCCGCGCCTGTTCCCTGGTCTTATCGCTATCCCTGAAGTGAGGAAAAATGAGCGAGCACATTCATCACGTCACCGACGACAATTTCGAATCCGAAGTCCTGCAGCAGCAGACGCCTGTGCTGGTGGACTACTGGGCTGAGTGGTGCGGCCCCTGCAAGATGATTGCCCCGATCCTTGACGACGTCGCCAAGGAATACGCCGGAAAGCTCAAGGTCGCCAAGCTCAACATCGACGAAAACCAGGAGACTCCCGCCAAGTTCGGTATTCGCGGAATTCCGACCCTGATGCTGTTCAAGGGCGGCAACGTCGAGGCCACCAAGGTCGGCGCGCTCTCCAAGTCCCAGCTGACCGCCTTCATCGACAGCAACCTGTAACGGCCGAATCGAAAGCACCTCCTCTTTCTCCGCGGCGTCCGTACCGGCCCATCCGTCGCCCCCGCGACGCCGCGTGACCCTTCGCTTCACTCCCCTCCAGTCGTCTCATTCACTTACGCCTCGTCGCGTCCTGCCGCCATGCATTTATCGGAGCTCAAAGCCCTCCACGTCAGCCAGTTGCTCGAAATGGCTACCACCAATGGCATCGATGGTGCCAACCGGCTGAAGAAGCAGGAGCTCGTCTTCGCCCTGCTGAAGAACCGCGCGAAAAAGGGCGAACCCATCTACGGCGACGGCGCCCTGGAAGTCCTGCCCGACGGCTTCGGTTTCCTGCGCTCGCCCGAGGCCTCGTATCTGGCCGGCACGGACGACATCTACGTCTCGCCGTCGCAGATCCGGCGCTTCAACCTGCACACCGGCGACACCATCGAAGGCGAGATCCGCACGCCCAAGGACGGCGAGCGCTACTTCGCGATGGTGAAGCTCGACAAGATCAATGGCGAATCGCCCGAGGCGTGCAAGCACAAGATCCTGTTCGAGAACCTCACCCCGCTGCATCCCGATGCGTGCCTTGCGCTCGAACGCGACATGCGCGGCGAGGAGAACATCACCGGGCGCATCATCGACATGATCGCGCCCATCGGCAAGGGCCAGCGCGGCCTGATCGTCGCCCCGCCTAAGAGCGGCAAGACGGTGATGCTGCAGCACATCGCCCACGCCATCATCACCAACCACCCGGATGTCGTCGTGATCGTGCTGCTGATCGACGAGCGCCCCGAGGAAGTGACCGAGATGCAGCGCTCGGTGCGGGGCGAGGTCGTGGCCTCGACCTTCGACGAACCGGCCTCGCGCCACGTCCAGGTCGCCGAGATGGTGATCGAGAAGGCCAAGCGCCTGGTCGAGCACAAGAAGGACGTGGTGATCCTGCTCGACTCGATCACCCGTCTCGCCCGCGCCTACAACACGGTGGTGCCCGCCTCCGGCAAGGTGCTCACCGGCGGTGTCGACGCGAACGCCCTGCAGAAGCCCAAGCGCTTCTTCGGCGCAGCACGCAACATCGAGGAAGGCGGCAGCCTCACCATCATCGCGACGGCGCTGATCGACACCGGCAGCCGCATGGACGACGTGATCTACGAGGAATTCAAGGGCACCGGCAACCTGGAACTCCACCTCGACCGCCGCATGGCCGAGAAGCGCGTCTATCCGGCGATCAACGTGAACCGCTCCGGCACCCGCCGCGAAGAGCTGCTGATGAAGCCGGAGATCCTGCAGAAGGTCTGGGTGCTGCGCAAGCTTCTCTACAGCATGGACGACATCGACGCGATGGAATTCCTGCTCGACAAGGTCAAGGCCACCAAGACCAACGCCGAGTTCTTCGACTCGATGCGCCGCGGCTGACCGGCTGCGCGAGAAGTACCGGTCCCAAGCGGCCGCGGCAACAGAAACGCCACCCTCGGGTGGCGTTCTCGCCTGGGGCGCCGCAGCGCGAGCCGGCTGTTGCCCCTACTTGCTGTAGTCGAAGAAGCCGCGGCCGGACTTGCGGCCGAGGTAGCCGGCTTCGACCATCTCGACCAGCAGCGGCGCCGGGCGGTATTTCGGGTCCTTGAAACCCTCGAACAGCACCTGCATCACGGCGAGTTCGACATCGAGACCAATCAGGTCGCACAGGGCCAGCGGGCCGATCGGGTGGTTGCAGCCGAGCTTCATCGCCTCGTCGATCTCGGCGGCAGTCGCCAGACCCTCGCCGAGCGCGAAGATCGCCTCATTGATCATCGGGCAGAGCATCCGGTTCACGACGAAACCGGGGCTGTTGCGCACCTGCACGGGCGTCTTGCCGACCGCCTTGGCGGCCGCCTCGACGGCCGCGTAGGTCTCGTCCGACGTCTGCAGGCCGCGGATCAGTTCGACCAGCGCCATCATCGGCACCGGGTTGAAGAAGTGCATGCCGATGACCTGGCCGGGACGGCGCGTCGCGGCGGCGAGCTTGGTGATCGAGATCGAGGAGGTATTGCTGGCGATGATGCCGGCGGGCTTGAGCGTCGAGTCGAGCTTGGCAAACAGGTCGAGCTTGAGCGCCAGATTCTCGGTCGCCGCCTCGATCACGAGATCGCAGTCCGCGAGTGCAGCGAGTTCGGTCGAGGTGGCGATGCGCCCGAGCGCCTCGGCCTTCTGCGCCTCGGTCATCTTCTCCTTCTTGATCAGACGGTCGAAGCTGCCGCCGATGGTGGCGAGCCCCTTTTGCAGCGCCGCATCCGCGATGTCGGTCATCACCACGTCGAATCCCGACACCGAAAAAGCCTGCGCGATACCGTTGCCCATCGCTCCAGCACCCAGCACCCCGATCTTGCGTACGTCCATCGTCTTCCCCTCTTCTAGTGGTTGATTCAAGCGGAAGGCCGCTCCGCCCATACTGTAACGTATGGACCAGACTGTACCGCATTTGCCGCACGCAAGGCCAGTTCTCAGCGCCGTTCGCGCCGCGCTTCCTGCTCTTCGATCTTGAGTTCGCGCAGCCGGGCATCGACCGCCGACAGCTCGAAGAAATCGCCATCGCCGGCGCGACGCGCCAATTCGAGTTGCTGGATCGCCGCCGGGAGGCTGCCCTGAAGCGCATAGACTTCGGCCTGGGCTCGGTGGTGGGCGGTGTGACGACCCCGCGCCAGTTCGGCACGCGACGCGAGTATCCACAGGCGTCCGTCGTCGCGTCGGGCGGTCAGCCCGGAGCGAGCCAGCGCCGACGCGTCGTCGCTGCGCCCGGCCTGCAGTTGCGCGTCGATGAGCGCGTACTGAAGGGAGCGTTCGTCGGGAAAGCGCTGCGTGGCTGCGGCGAGGATATCCACCGCGCCGGCGGGATCTCTTGCGGCCAGGCGGATCTCCGCCGCCAGCGATTCGATGAAATACGAGGGTTCGGCCTCCTTCCTCAGGGCCTCCGCGGCCCTGCCCGCCTCGTCGATGCGGCCCGCCCGCAGCAAGGCGCGGGCGTATCCGTAGCGCGTCGGGGCATCCGCACGTCCGCCGGCGAGGCTCGCCTCGAACTGCCGCACGACGTCGACCGCGGAGCCGTCCAGGGCGCGGAGCTTGGCGCGCACGAAACCGAACTCGGGCGAGTCGACGACCTGCCGGTAACGCATCTGGGCGACCCGGCTCTCCATGTCGGCAATGCGCTCCTGGGTGAGCGGGTGGGAGCGCAGGTAGTTGGGCGCGTTGTTCTCGTAGAGCCGGGTCGAGCGCTGCAGCCGCTCGAAGAACGAAGGCATGCCCCGCACGTCGAAGCCGCCGGCCTCCAGCGCCTGCAATCCGATGCGGTCGGCCTCGCGCTCGAAAGCACGGGTATAGCCGAGCTGCGACTGGATCACCCCGGCCTGGCCGGCGGCGAGTGCCGCCTCGCTGACCTGAGAGTTGCTGCGCGCAGCGAGGATCGCGACGAGGATGGAGGCCAGCATCACCATGCTCGCCTGGCTCTGCTTGCTGAAGAGTTGCGCGATGTGGCGCTGCGTGACGTGGGCGATCTCGTGACCGACCACCGAGGCGAGCTCCGATTCGCTCTCGGCGGCCAGGATCAGCCCCGAGTGCAGGCCGATGAATCCGCCCGGCATCGCGAAGGCGTTGAGCGACGAATCGCGGATCACGAAGAAGTCGAACTCGCGGTTCGGCTCGCTGCTCGCCGCGACAAGCCTGCGGCCCAGGCGCGAGACGTAGCTCTCGATCTCTGGGTCGTCGAGATAGGCGGGATCGCGCCAGCGGATCTCGCGCATGAAGGTTTCGCCGATCCGGCGTTCGGCCGCCGGAGACAGGGTGGACGCCGCAACGTCGCCCAGATCCGGGAGGACGTCGGCGTGCACCGGCGCGGCCAGCGAGAAGGACAACAGGAAGGCGAGAAGTCGCGTGAACATCGGGTGCTATGATAGTCCTTTCACCGATAACGTTCCGCGCCGTGCATGTATCGGCGTGTAGACCACACGACAAGATGGCCACGAACCAGACTCTCACCCACTTCGACGCCCAAGGGCAGGCCCACATGGTGGACGTCGGCGCCAAGGCC
The DNA here is from genome assembly GCA_029289265.1 of Gammaproteobacteria bacterium. Lineage (GTDB taxonomy): Bacteria > Pseudomonadota > Gammaproteobacteria > Burkholderiales > Rhodocyclaceae > JARFTX01. Next base: position 108,705 of record JARFTX010000001.1, on the reverse strand, counting down.
GAGACGCGCCGCGTCGCGGTCACGGCCGGCACGATCACGATGCAGGCGGAGACCTTCGCGATGATCCGCGAGGGCGGCGCCGCCAAGGGCGACGTGCTGGGCATCGCGCGCATCGCCGGCATTCAGGCCGCGAAGCGCACCGCCGACCTGATCCCGCTCTGCCATCCGATTCCGCTCACGCGCGTCGCGGTGGAGTTCGCGCTGGACGAAGCCCGTCACGCAGTCGACTGCACGGTCACCGCCGAGACCGTCGGGCGCACCGGCGTGGAGATGGAAGCGCTGACCGCCGTGAGCGTCGCGCTGCTCACGATCTACGACATGTGCAAGGCCGTCGATCGCGGCATGCGCATCGACGGCGTCCGGCTGCTCGAGAAGGCGGGCGGCAAGTCCGGACACTGGACCGCGGCGGCCTGAAAAGGCGCGGCCCGGCCCGAAGGCCGGGCCGTCAGCCGGAAGTGAATCCAACCGCTTACTGCTTGATCGCCTCGACGGCGATGCTGAGCTTGACTTCGTCGCTGACGTAGGGCGCGTGCTTGCCGGCATCGAAGTCGGAGCGCTTGATCATCGCGCTCGCATCGGCGCCGCAGGCATCCTTCTGCACGATCGGGTGCGGCATGCAGTGGAAGGCATCGACCGTCAGGGTGACGGGCTTGGTGATGCCCTTGACCGTGAGCTCACCGTCGATGCTCGCCGGCGCGTCGCCGTTGAAGTTCACCTGGGTGGACTTGAAGGTGATCGTCGGATGCTGCTCGGTGTGGAAGAAATCCTCGCCCTGGATGTGCTCGTTGAAGAGCGGGAAGCCGGTGTCGACGGATTTCGCGTCGATGACGACCTCCACCGAGCCGGTCCTGGCGGCACGGTCGAGCGCGATGGAGCCGCTCACGTTGTTGAAGCGGCTTTGCTGCGTCGAGTAGCCGAAGTGGCTGTACGAGAATCGCGCGAAGGTGTGCGAATCGTCGATCGTGTAGGTTTCCGGCGCGGCGAACGCCGGTGCGGCGAGTGCTGCGGCGAGGACGGGAACGGCGGCGAGGCGAAGCATGTTGCGCATGGGAGTCTCCTGTGTAGGCGGGGTTGAATCGTGAATCGGAAAGGTCGCCGGCGTGCTCAACCGGCGCGTGCGGCGGCGGTGCGGAAGCGGATCTCGACTTCGTCGGCGACGACCGAGGTGTCGGCCCAGATGCCGTCTCCGACCGCGAATTCCAGGCGTTTCAGGGTGAAACTGCCTTCGAAGATCGCGGTATCACCGTTGTAGGTGACGGTGAAGGGCGCGACGACCTCGCGGGTCGTGCCCTTGATGTTCAGGTCGCCGACCACCTCGAAGCGGTCGTCTCCCAGTGCGCGCACGGTCTTGGACTCGAACACCGCCACTGGAAAGACCTTGAGGTTGAGCCACGGGCGGGTGACGACCTCTTCGTTGCCTTCGGACGAGCCGGTGTCGATCCCGACGAGGTCGAGTTCGAGACGAACCCGGGAGTTCTCCGGAGTCTCGGGGTCGAAGCTCAGGTCGGCCGTGACCTTGCGAAACCGCCCCTCTACCGGCACGCCCATCTGGCGGAACACGAAGCCCACGTGGTTCTGCCCGTCCTCGACCCGGTCGTACACCGGGGTGGCGGCAACCGCTGTGCCGGGGATGGTGAAGAGCGGCGCCGCCAGCGCAAATGCCAGCGCGAGCGTCGCGCCGAAGCGTGTTCCGATGTTCATTTCGACTCCTTGAGCGGATTGCGGGCAACGATCGGGAGCATGCGCGCGAGCGTCGCATCGCGGTCGATCAGGTGATGCTTGAGCGCCGCCGCCACGTGCAGCAGCACCAGTGCGAGCAGGCCGTTGGTGAGCCACTCGTGCGCTTCCTCGAAGAAATCGCCGAGCGCCTCGCTCTTGCCGACCAGGTCGGGCAATTGGACCGCCCCGAACATCACGACCGGGAACCCCTTGGCCGAGCTCATCAGCCAGCCGGTCATGGGGACGGCGATCATCAGCACGTACAGCAGGCCGTGGGTGGCGGCGGCAGCCTTGCGCTGCCAGGCGGGGCCGGGCAGCGGCGGCGGAGCCGGCCGGATGAAGCGAAGCAACAGGCGTGGCAGCACCAGCAACAACACTGTCATGCCGATCCACTTGTGGTAAGCGATGAGTTGCAGCTTGGTCGGCGAAAGGCGCAGGTCGCTCACGTACAGGCCCAGCGCCAGATTGGCGAGGACCAGCAGGGCAATCAGCCAGTGCAGGACGATCAGCGAGGCGGCGTGGCGAAGAGATGAGGGCATGCGTCGAGAGTGGGTCGTATCGCGGGGTATTGCGGCGATCTTGACCGATGATGCATCCGCCAGTTCCCCCGCAAGGCCATTCGGCAAGTGAGATGGGCGCACTGTACGGCATCGAATCTGCCTGACAAAGTGCTTGCGCGGGAATGCTTTGTTCCAAAAATAGCAACAATGACCGGCTTGAAGGGGCGCGAGCCGATCGCTGCGATCAGAAGCTCATGCGCCAGGGCAACTCGCCCTGGATGAAGAGGCGTGCCTCGTCCGAGGCCGGCCGGGCGAAAAAACGCTGCACCGGCGTGTGCTCGCGCACACGTCCGGCGCTCATGAACACCACGTCGTCGCCCAGCCGGGTGGCCTGACCGAGATTGTGCGTGGTCATCAGGATGCGCGTGCCGTCGGTGCGGATCTCGCGGATGATGCGCTCGACCTCGGCCGTGGCCGATGGATCGAGGCTCGCGGTGGGCTCGTCGAGCAACAGCAGCCGAGGCCGGGTGAGCCAGGCGCGCGCGAGCGCGAGGCGCTGGACCTCTCCGCCGGAGAGATGGCGTCCGCTGTCGCCGGCCCGATGGGCGAGCCCTACGCGCTCCAGCACATCGGCCGCCTTGCGCTGCCGCTCGGCGCGGCTCACGCCCAGCGGCTTCATCGCCAGGGACACGTTCTCGAGCACCGAGGCGCGCAGCAGCATGGGGTGCTGGAACACCATCATCACGCCCGAGGCTGGTCGACGACCGCCGCCCCAGTCGATGTCGCCGTCGCTGGGCGTGATCAGTCCGCACAGGGTGCGCAGCAGCACGCTCTTGCCGGCACCGTTGGGCCCGAGCACCAGCGTGATGCCCTCGCCCGCCAGGTCGAGATCGACGCCGTCGAGCACGGCCCGGCCGTTGGGACGGAAACGCAGACCCCGGATACGGATCGGAAACATCGTCGCCCCCTACCCGTAGCGCCGCATTGCCCAGCCACGCACGGCGAAGGCGACGGCGTTGAGCACGAGAATCACGACCACCAGCACGATGCCGAGCGCGATCGCCAGCGGCAAGTCACCCTTGCTGGTCTCCAGCGCGATCGCCGTGGTCATGACCCGGGTGACGCGGTCGATGTTGCCACCGACGACCATCACGGCCCCGACCTCGCTCATCGCCCGCCCGAGCCCCGCCAGTACCGCCACCATCAGCGAGTGGCGGCAGTCGTAGAGCAGCGTCGTGACGCTTTGCCACCAGGAGAAACGCATCACGCGCAACTCCTCCTCGTAGCGCTGCCAGGCATCTTCGACCACCTGACGCGCGATCGCGGCCATCAGCGGGATCACCAGCAGCGTTTGCGCAATCACCATCGCGCTCGGCGTGTACAACAGGCCGAACGCCCCGAACGGACCGGAGCGCGACAGGAGCAGGTACACGACCACGCCGACCACCACCGACGGCAGTCCCATCAGGCCATTGATCAGGACGATTGCAGCTTGCTGCCCGGGAAAGCGCCCGATCGCGAGTACGGCACCGAGCGGCAGCCCGATGGCGGTGCCGAGCACCACGGCGGCACCGCTCACTCGAAGCGACAGCCACACGATCTCGGCGACCTGGGCGTCGAAGGTGGCGAGCAGCGCCACGGCGTCGAGGAGGGTCGTGCTCAGCGTAGGCATCGTCCCGTCACGGCTGCGGCCTTGGGCATGGCGCGGGCGTTTTCAGCCGCCGCCGCGCTGCATGGCCCGATCGAGCCGGGCGAGCAGGCGGCGGCGAGCCGCCTCGTCGCCGCCTGCGAAGCGGTAGCGTGCGCTGAGCTGGGGCAGTTCGAGAGGCCCGAGCCGGCGCGTGCCCGTGGCGTGCGCCTCGATGTCGAGGACGAGCGTGCCGTCGGAGATCCGGTAGCGGCCGTCTCCGCTGCACTCGACCCCGCCCGGCCAGGCCTGGCGAAGATCACGCTCGAACTCGCGCAAGGTCGCCGCGACTTCTCGCTCGAAGGACTCGGCGACCGGCCCGTGGATGAACGCCATGCCTCAGCCGCCCGCAATCGGCGGCCAGATGGCGAGCTCGTCGCCTTCAGCGAGTCGGCGGCGCGGACGCTGCGCGGGCGGGATGAAGACTCCGTTCACCAGCACCAGGTGGGCGCTGCGCTCGGGCACCCGGTAGCGCGCAATCATGTCGGCGATGGTGGTGCCGTCTTCCACCTCGACCTCGACGCGGTTACCCCGGCGCTCGGGCGGCAGGTAGTCGGTCAGCGAAGCGAAGAGCTTGAAGGCGATCTTCATCGGCAGATCAATTCCTGATGGTTCGTCACGATCGGCGCAGCACACAGGTCGATTGAACCCGAATCCGCGCAAACGCGCAAACGGCGAGGCTTGCGCAAGGCCGCCCCGCTCTCCCGGCACCCGCGCGGCGGCGGGCATCGATGCGCAGCGCCCGAGCAAGACACCCGACTCAGCTGCCACGGCTCGAGGGCAACCGGCGCGCAGCCGCGAAAACGCACCTGCGCCCCACCGAAGACAACCCCGACGGGACTTGATCGACGAGCCGGCGCAGCTCAGCGCCGGCCGATCCTCAGCGCGTCAGCGCGACCGGTTGCGTGCGCGCCACATAGGCCTCGAAGAAATGCAGCGGCGATTGGAGCAGACGGTCCTTCCAGTGGCCTAGGCGGATCTGCCCCTGGATCAGGCCGCGCAGCGCACCGACATGGGCGGTCAGCCCGATCGAGGTCGCGCCGATCAACACGTCGTCCTTGAACTGCAGGCTCAGGTAGCGCCCGGCCGCCTCGTCGACGTGCTCGACGCCTGCGCCACCATTCTCCGGCTTCTCGCCCCACCACTGGCCGAACGAGGAGGAGATCATGCCGAGCGTGTCGAGCACGTTGATCGCGAGCACGCCCTTCATCCGCGCCTCGCGCCCGGCCATGTTGAGCGCCGCCACCCGGGCCTGGTCGGCCGCGTTGGGCTGGATCGCGGAGACGAGATGCGCGCCCGTAAAGAGATCCGGCGCCTCGGCGACGTCGCCTGCGGCATAGATGCCGGGCACGCTGGTCTGCATGCGGTCGTCGACCAGCACGCCTTTCGCGACCTGGACCGCGGTCGTTTCCAGAAAACCGACGTTGGGTGCGACACCGGCGGCGACAATCACGAGGTCGCACGGCAGCGTCTGGCCGTTCGAGAGCTTGACCTGCAGCGGGGCATCGCCCCCTTGCTCGCGCTCGATTCTTTCGACCCCGGCCGAGGTCACGACGCGGATGCCCTTGCTCTCGACCCACGACTTGATCATGCCGCCCGCCTTGGGCGTCATCATGCGCGGCACCATGCGGTCGCCCATCTCGACCACGGTCAATTCCACGCCGCGGGCGGCGAGCGACTCCATGATGATGCAGCCGATGAAGCCGGCGCCCAGTTGCAGCACGCGCGAGCCGGACTTCGCCAGCCGGGCGATGGCGCGAGCGTCCTCGAGCGTCCAGCAGGTCTGCACCTCCGGATACTCGATGCCGGGGATCGGCGGGCGCACCGGGTGCGAGCCGGTCGCGACGAGCACCCGGTCGTAGTCCTCGAAGTGGCCGTCGGCAAACAGGATGCGCCTCGCCTCCGTGTCGAGCGACACGGCGCGGCCGCGCAGCTCGCGCACACCGAGCTTGGCGAAGTAGTCCGGCGCCTTGCGCAGATAAGTGCCCGATTCGTCGATGTCGCCTTCGAGCAGATAGGGGATCGCCATGCGCGAGTATGGCGGGGCGTCCTCGCTGCCGGCCATCACGATCTCGTCGTGCGGCGCCGCCCGGCGCAGCGTTTCGGCGGCAACGACCCCGGCCGGGCCGTTGCCGAGAATGATGTGTTTCATGAACACGTCCTCATGGGTAAGACGTTGGACAAACATGCCGCCGGCGCGCCGTCGTGCCCGTTACCGCTGAAGGGGTAAGGCACTCGCCATCAACCCGGCAATCGAGCAGGTGATGTGGCCGACGACGCCGTGTCCCTCCCCCTTCAAGGGGGAGGTTAGGAGGGGGATGGGTTTCGGTCCAGTCGCCAGCGCAACCCATCCCCATCCTGTCCTTCCCCTTGAAGGGGAAGGAACCTACTAACATTCGCCGTCGAGGCTCAGAAAACCCCGATCTGACAACTGACGCAGCGACGATCACAAGCGGGGGCGCCATACCAAGCGCCCCCTGACCCGACTCATCACACGTGGAACTACTCCGTCACAACCCCAACCGCGCCAACGTCTCCGGCGTCGGCTCCCCTTCCGGCGTCCAGCCGCGCACCTTGTAGTACTCCGGCAGCATCTCCGAGAGCCTGTTCACCATGCCCTTGGCCGGACCGGTCTTGGCGGGCTCGGTGGTGAGCCGCGGCGGCAGGTTGTCGTCCTTGGCGGTGAAACCGGCGGCGTTGTTGAACTGGCGCTCCATGTTCCAGATGCGCTCGCCCACTTCGTTCAACTTCTCCATCGACCAGTCGCCCTCGCAAGCCGCGGCGATCTGCGGCTGCACGTCGGCGAGCGTCCACGCGAAGCTCGTGAACACGCAGATCCCCGCTGCATCGAACACGGCGGTCGCGTCCTGGAACGCCTTGACCAGATCGGGCTTACCCTCGGTTGCGAGCGGATCGGTCTTGACCGGAATGCCCAGGACTTCGGAAGCGACGGTGTAGCCGCGCAGATGGCAGGCGCCGCGGTTGGCGGTCGCGTAGGCGAGACCCATGCCCTGGATGCCGCGCGAGTCGTAGGCCGGAAACTCCTGGCCCTTGACGCTCATGGAGAGTTCGGGATGCCCGTACTTCTCGCACAGGCGCTTCGAGCCCAGGGCGATCTCCTTGCCGAAGCCCTCGCCGTTGGCGGTCATCTCAGTCAGCTTCGCGAGCGCCTCGGCCGAGCCGAACGGCGCGTCGATGCCGAGCTGATCCTTGCTGATGACGCCCATCTCGTAGAGCTCCATCACCGCGCCGACGGTCGCGCCGAAGGAGATCGGGTCCATGCCCTGCTCGTTGCAAAGCAGGTTGGCGTACTGCAACGCCTCGAGGTCGCCGACCCCGTTGGCTGCGCCCAGCGCCCACGCTGCCTCGTACTCGAGGCCACCCGAGGCGCCCCAGTACTTCGGGCTGTTCTTGACGGTGAAGTGGTTCTTGTCGATCGCCGAGATGCGCCCGCAAGCGATGGTGCAGCCGAAGCAGGCGGCATTGGTGACCAGATGCGGCTTGCCGTCGGACTCGCGCTTCTCGTGCATCGCCTCGGCCGAGATCTTGGAGGCGTCCTCGAACTGCACGTCGCGGTGGTTGCGGGTGGGCAGCGCGCCGATCTCGTTGATGACGTTCATCAGCACCTGGGTGCCGTACTTGGGCAGGCCCTGGCCGGTCACCGCGTTGTCGGCGAGCACCTTCTTGGCCGCATTGGTGGCGGTCATGAACTCACCGAAGTTCTTGATGCCCGACACGCCCTTGGTGCCGCGCAGCGCGACCGCCTTGAGGTTCTTCGAGCCCATCACCGCGCCGACGCCGGAGCGCCCCGCGGCACGGTGCATGTCGTTCACGATGCAGGCGAACAGCACCTGATTCTCCCCCGCGCGCCCGATCGACGAGATGCGGATTTGCGGATCCTGATGCGCGCGCTTGATCTCCTCTTCGGTGTCCCAGCAGCTCTTGCCCCACAGATGCGAGGCGTCGCGCAACTCGGCCTTGTCGTTCTCGACGAAGAGATATACCGGCTTGGGCGAGCGGCCCTCGAAGATGATCATGTCCCAGCCCGCGAACTTCATCTCGGCGCCGAAGAAGCCGCCCGAGTTCGAGCAAGCGATCGCGCCGGTGAGCGGCCCCTTGGTGACGACCGTGTAGCGGCCGCCGGTCGAGGCCATGGTTCCGGTGAGCGGGCCGGTCGCCATGATCATCTTGTTGTCGGGGGAGAGCGGATCGACCTTGGGGTCGATCTCGGAGACCAGATACTTGGTCGCCAGCCCGCGCGAGCCGAGATACTGATCGGCCCACTCCATGTTCAACGGTTCCACCTTGCAGGTGCCCTGGGTCAGGTTCACCCGCAGGACTTTACGATTCCATCCCATGACCTGCCTCCTTATCCTGCCGCCACAGCGGTGTTGGCCTTTGCCGCCCAGGCCTGCATGCGCCCGTAGCCCGTCCAGTCGGCGTCCACATAGGTGATCGCCCCGGTCGGACAGGCCTTGGCACAGGCCGGGTCGCCGCCGCACAGGTCGCACTTCTGCACCTTGCCGCTGTCCTGGTTGTAGTTGATGGTGCCGAACGGGCAGGCGATGGTGCACACCTTGCAGCCGACACAGGTGTCCTCGAATACCATCTTCGCGCCGGTGGCGAGGTCGATGCGGATCGCATCGACCGGACAGGCGTTCAGACACCAGGCTTCGGTGCACTGGGTACAGGTGTACGGGACCTTGCGACCCTCGTGCTCGAAATTGAATACCTTGATCAGCGACTTCGCTGGATTGATGACCCCGGTGTGTTCAAACGAGCAGGCCATTTCGCACTGCAGGCAGCCCGTACACTTTGCGGGATCAATGTGTAGCGATTTCCACATCGATCGTCTCCTCCGTATCAACGTTGGTGGCTCGGAAAAACAACTGCCGAGACGCAAGGACCATGCCCGAAGGCTACGGGAGCGTCTCCGCTTTGGTTCAGCTCATTCGGCCGAGCTTGCGGTACAGGGTATTGCGGCTCACCCCGAGCCGCCTGGCGGCGGCTGACACATTGCCGCCGACTTCGCGCATCACCGCCGCGACGGCCTCCTGTTCGATCTCGTCGAGACTGCGCGGGGCGGGCGCGGAGGCAACCGATTGCGGCATCGAAGCCACCGGGGGCGCAGCCGGCCGGGTCGGCTCGCCGTCGTCGATCGGGTCCGCTGCGAAGAGCTCTTCCGGCAGATGCGAAGGGAAGATCACGTCCTCGTCGTCATCGAGCAGCGCGACCGCGACACGCAGCACGTTCTGCAACTGCCGGACATTGCCGGGCCACGCGTATCCCTCGAAGAAGCGCATGACTTCCTCGCTGATCTGCACACCCTGACGACCGCAATCGGCCGTCTCCACGGCGAGGATGTTCTCGACGATGCGGCGGATGTCGCTGCGCTCGCGCAGCGCCGGCAGGGTGATTGTCAGGCCATTCACACGGTAATAGAGATCCTCGCGGAAGCTGCCGCGCTGCACCGCCTCGCGCAACCGGCAATGGGTCGCACAGGCGAGCGAGATGTCGACGGGAATCGACTTGAGCGAGCCCACCGGCGTCACCACCCGCTCCTGCAGCACGCGCAGCAGCCGCGCCTGCATCGTCAGCGGCATGTCGCCGATCTCGTCGAGGAACAACGTGCCGCCGTGCGCCTGCTGGACCTTGCCGATGGCGCCTTCGCGGCGAGCCCCGGTGAAGGCCCCGCCGACATAACCGAAGAGCTCGGATTCGATCAGATTTTCCGGAATCGCCGCGCAATTGACCGCCACAAACGGCCCATCGGCGCGCGGGCCGCTGTAGTGGACCGCGCGGGCGAACAACTCCTTGCCCACCCCCGATTCGCCCTGGATCAGCAGGGGGATGTCCTTGCCGAGAATCCGCGCTGCCCGATCGAGCGCGCGTTGCAACACCGGATCGCCCGTCGACAGGCACTCGAGGGTGATTCGGCCCTTGGGGTTGCACAGGGTCGAGTGGGGTCGCGCGCCCCCCTCGGCGGCCGGGCGCCGCTCGAGCTCGGGTGCCGGCACAGCGATCGCGGCCGACGTGATGTTACCCCCCCTCGGCACGCCCTGAAGATAGCGAACCTGCACATAGACCTGCCCGCCCCGACGCACATCGAGCAACTGCAGGGAGCGGGGGTCGCGCCCCGCCCGGTCGAGGGTCTGACCGAAGTTGGCCCGGAAGATGTCGCCAAAACCCTGGGTCATCGCGGCATCGGGGCCGAGGCCGAGGAATTCCCGCGCGACCGGATTGGCCCCGAGCACCCTTCCGTCCGCGTCGATCGCCAGCAAGCCTTCCTGCAGCGTGCCGACACACTCCGGCCGCAGATGAAAGCCCACCAGGATCGCTCCCGCGAACTCGGCCTCGAACATGCGCTTTTCCAGCATCTGCACCGACAGTCGCACCAGGCCGCGGGTATGCCGTTGATGCGAATGGTAGTCGCCGGAAATGTCGAACACGCCGACGATACGCCCGCGCGCATCCCACACCGGCGCCGCTGCGCACGTGAGGAAGCCGTTGCAATCGAGAAAATGCTCGCCGCCCAGCACCTCGACCGCCGTGCGTTCGGCCAGTGCCGTGCCGATGGCGTTGGTGCCGCGCAGGTTTTCGGCCCAGCTTGCGCCGGCCTGGAGGGCAACGCGCTGCGCGCGCCCGACAAAGTCCGCGTCACCGAGGGTGTGCAGGATCATGCCCTGCATGTCGGCCAGGATCACCAGGCTGCCCGATGCGCGAATCTGCGCATAGACATGCTCCATGATCCCGCTCGCGTGCTCCATCAGCATCGCGCAGCGCTCGCGCGCCTCGTCGAGTTCGCCGTGGTCCGCAGGCTCCAAGACTCGTACAGCTCCCGCGTCGAGCCCGCCCTCGCGGCAACGTTGCCACGACCGGATCACCGCTCCGGGGATGCTGACCTCCGGCTCGTCTCCGCGCTCGAAAAACGTCCGACGAGCCGTCGCGATGCGCTGCTCGTGGGCCTCCAGCACCTGGAGCTGGCCCATCCTGTTCTCCTCCTTCATGCCTGTTCGCGCGCCCTGTTATCCGTCCTGTTCATGTGTTCAGGCGCTGTTCCAAAACGTAGCACCTGCCCTGCTTTGAAGCAACCGCAATCTGGGCAGAGCCCTCGAATTCGCGTCTACGTCGCTCTCTTGTGCACGAGTCGAGCCAATATGGCACGCCGCTTGCGGTGGCACCCTGGAGGCCCCGAACGAGGGGCTGACGCTTCCATATCAAAGAGACGCAAGGTGAACAGATGAAACTCAAGGAGACAACCGCACGCACTTCCCGCAACCTCGTCGTGGCGGGATTGATCGGGGCGATTGCCGCGCTGGCTCATGCGCACGGCGATGTGACGCCGCAAGCCGTGGACACCAGCACCCTGAAGCAACTCGGCGACGACTGGCTCGACACGAACCCCTACGCGGGCGATGCGGAGGCGATCCGGATCGGCAGCTCGGCCTACAATCAGAACTGCGCCCGTTGCCATGGTCTCGGCGCAGTCTCGGGCGGCATTGCGCCGGATCTCAGAAAGCTCGAGCCCGGGCCCGAGGACGACGAATTTTTCATCCAGAAGGTGCGAAACGGCGTGACCCGCAACGGCGCGGTATACATGCCGCCCTTCGAGGGCATTCTCACGCAGGAGGCGATGTGGTCCATCCGCGCGTGGCTGGAGACCGTACATGAAGACTGACCTCACCCGGCGCACACTGCTGCGTGCGAGCGGCGCCCTGCTGGCCGGCGCGTGGCTGCCTGCGGGGGCCGCTGCCGCCGATCTGGAACTGCAGCAGGCGGGCACCCTGCGCATCGCCGTCTATGCCGACTTCCCGCCCTACTCAGCGCGCGGCAAGGGCGTGGATGTGGCCTTGGGCGAAGCGCTGGCGGAGCAGCTCGGCCTGCGCCCCCAGATCGTCGAGATCCCGGCCGACGAGGACATGAACGACGACTTGCGCAACATGGTCTGGCGCGGTCATTACCTGGGCACGAAACCGGGCGACGTGATGCTGCATGTCCCGGTCGACGCCAACTTCGCCCGCCGCAACGACAAGGTGCGCATCTTCGCGCCCTATTTCATCGAGAGCATGGCGATCGCCCGCAATCCGGCACGGGTCGGGCCGATCGCGGGGTCGGCGGCCGTGGCGTTCGAAGTCTTCACGCGCGAGAAGATCGGGGCCGAGGTCGATACCCACGGCAGCGACTTCATGCTGCAGGTGCTCAACGGGCGGCTGCGCGACAACGTCGTCCATTTTCGCAGCGTCGCAGAAGCTGCCGAGGCGATGAAGCGCGGCGAGGTTGCCGCCGTGATCGGCACGATGAGCCAGATCGAGGCGGCGCTCGCCGACGAGGGGCGCTTCGAAATCGACCGGCTCGGCGTACCCGAGATGCGCGTCACCGAGTGGGCCGTCGGCATGGCGGTGAAGGCCGAGCATGGCGAGCTGGCGGAGGCGCTCTCGAAGGCGGTGGCCCAATTGCAGCGCTCGGGCGAGATCACCCGCATCTTCGCCCAGCATGGCCTGACCCACCGCCTGCCCCCGGGCGCGGATTGACCCAGGCGACAGCCACACACGGCCGGTGCGAATGAGTTCGACCGCCCACTCGCGCCTGCTCGCCTTCGGCCGCCCGGAGATCGAGAACCTGCATCGCCAACTCGGCTGCCGCTCGGCCATAGTCGTGTTGTTCGACCTCGACGGTGCAGTGCTGGGCGCAGCCGGCGAGCCCGGTTTCGTCGCCCGCGCCCTCGCGGTCGAGGCACGGGGCCGTCCGCTTCCGTCTGCACCTCCGGCCGGTCTGACGCTGACCCGGCTCGAGCGCAGCCACCACCTCGAATGCATCACCGCCCCGGTGTGCGCGCCGGAAGGCGGCCTCATCGGCCAAGTCGGCATCGTCGACCTGGCCGACCGCCGCTTCCTCGGCGCCGGACACGCCATGGCGCTGCTCCAGACGGCCGCCGACATGATCGAGCACCGCCTGATCGAGCACCTCGACAACGGCTACCTCACCCTGCGCTTTCATGACCGCCCCGCGCTCATCGACAGCGCCTTCGACGCGGTGATGGTGTTCGACGACGACGGCCGCCTGGTCGCGAGCAACCGGATCGCGCGCAGCGGGCTCGACCTGGGCGAGGCCGCCGATGGCGTGCGCTGCGAGACCTGTTTCGCGATCGGCTGGCCGCGGCTGGTCGGCTGGGCCAACCTCGCCCAGCCGCGCCCCTTCCCGCTGCGCAGCCGCACCGGGCACACGTTCAATGCACGGGCGACGCTGCGCACGCGACCGCACTTCCGGTCAATGCCCGCCTGAAAGAAGGTGCACACGATCGGTGACAGGGACCACGATATCACCGCCCCGCCACGCGTGTGCGTTCGCAGGACTCTGCTAGAAGGTGTAACGCACCCCCCCGAAAACTTGCCGCTTCCGCCCAGCCACCATCCCGTCGACCCGGCTGACGAGGTAGCGCCGGTCGGTGAGGTTGTGACCGCTCAGGAAAAAGCTCGCGCTGCCGCCCCCGGGCTTGTAGGTGATCGCGGCATTGACGAGCGCGTACGAGGGGATGTCGCCCGACAGTCCCGACAGCGCCGCATCGACCGGTGGCAGGACGCGGGCGAAGGTGTCCGGCTGCTGCCGACTCACATAATCCACGCCGATGCGCGCCTCGATGCCGAGCGGATGCTCGTAGCCGAGGCTGAGCGAGGCGAGGTGGCGCGGCGCATAGGGCAGCCGTCCGCCCTTGACGATGCCGTCCTCGGGATCCAGTCCGTCCTTCCTGAAGCGCGCCGTGAACAGGTTCGTGTAGGCGCCGACGAGGTAGACGTTGTGCAGGGTGCCGAGCACGGCTCCGAAGTCGACCCGGCCCGCCAACTCGAAGCCGCTCATCTCCGACTCGCCGCCGTTGATGAACGAGCCGGCGCCGTTGTTGATCACGATGTCGTCGAAGGCCGTGTGGAACAGCGTCGACTCGAAGGTGACGCCTCGGAAGTAGGCGGAGCGCACGCCGAGCTCCCAGTTGGTGCTCTTCTCCGGCCGGGTGTCGTCGACCACGGCGGTGTCCGCCGCGCCGCCGGTGCTGATGTCCCGGTCCGGGCGAGGCGGCGCGAAGCCGCGATGCACGCCGGCGAAGAGCGTCGTGTTCGCGATGCCGTTCCAGGCCGCTCCGAACCCCGGCAGGACCTCGGTCTGCCGGTTGGCGAGGCGTGACTCGGGATTGTTCTGCGGCTGCCCGTCGGCGCGCAGCACGTCGGTACGCATGCGGACCTGCTCGACGCGGACGCCGGGCGTGAGCGACCAGTCGCCGGCGTGGAAGGTGTTCTGTGCGTACCAGGCGCGCGCCGCGACGTCGATTTCGATCTGCTCGCGGTGCTGGCTGATGCCGTCACTCAGTGCTAGCGGGTTCCTGGCAAAGGAGAGGCTCTGAATGCGCGGGTCGGCGCCCCGGAACTGATTGCGCTCGATGTCCTCGCGGTGGTAACGGAAACCGATCACCGCGTCGCTCTCGATGCCGAACAGTGCGTGGCTGAAGTCGAGCCGCGGCTCGATCCCCCAGTACTCGTACTCGCGCGGGCGCCAGCGTCCGCCGCAGACGGCGGCATTCGCCTCGGTCGCCGGGGTGCCGCAGCGATCGAGCACCGAGAAGCCGGTCGAGTCGTTGCCTGCGTCATCGAACCCGCCGGGCTCGTTGATCTGCCGAAACGACGCGCGCTCCGAGCGCGAGTGATAGAGCTGCGTGCTGAGCAGGCTGCGCTCGCCGAGTTGGAAGTCGTGCCGAAGCTGGAACGACCTGCGCTCGTGCAGGAAGCGGTCCTGGCGACCGGTCGGCGCCTGGAACGGATCCTGCGCGTACTCCAGCGTACCCAGCCCCGTCTCGGAGACGTGCGAATCCTCCTCGTAATAGCTCGCCTTGGCCGTCACCGCATGCCGCGGGCCGAGGTCGAGCCGTCCCTTCAGGGTGTACTCGCGGACGTCGAAGTCGTGATTTCGGCGCACGCCGTCGCCTCTCTTCTGCAGCACATCGAGCATGATTCCGCCCGCCCCGCCGCCATAGCCGACATTGGCGTGCAGGCCGCGGAAGTCGTTGTTGCCGGCGGTCGCCGACACGCGGCCGACCAGCCCACGGGCCGGGACCGGCCGAGTGACGAAATTGATCATCCCGCCCACGGTCTGCGGACCGTAGAGCACCTGGCCGGAGCCCTTGACTACTTCGATCCGTTCGATGCGATCGAGCGGGGTCGAATAGTGGGCGGAGGGGTCGCCGTAAGGTGCGAGGAACAGCGGCATGCCGTCTTCGAGCAGCAGTGTCCGCGAGCTGCGCCGGGGATTCAGGCCGCGCACGCCGATGTTGAGTCCAAGCCCGAAGCTGTCCTCGTCGACGACGTGAACCCCGGGCATCTGCCTGAGCGCTTCCTTTACCGAGAACGGCTGGCGCGCCTCGAGTTCGTCCTCGGCCACGACGGAGAACGAGCCGGGCACGGCCTCGAGCACATCGGGCAGGATGCCTCGGACGAGGACCGCTTCGAGTTGCGACGGCACGCTCTCCTGCGCCGCCGTGCCGGCAGCTGCAAAGGCCGCCGTGATTGCGGCGGTGACGAGTTTCGGTGTTGTGTTCATTCGTTCTCCCCAGTAGCAACGTCATGCGGACTGAAGAGAACAATGTAGGGAGCCGGCAGGGTCGCCGACAGGGAAAAACTCCCGGCCTGCCCGGGAGTTGTGCCTCACACGCGTGCGGCGAGGCGAAGCGGGCATCCGCCGGCGCGATGTGCCCTGTCGGCCGGGCCTCAGGGCTGCCGTTGCGGGCCCGGCGATTCAGCCCGCCTCGACCACCGGGAACTCGACCAGACCGTGCCGGACGGCGAGCCGAAGCAGCTGGAAGTCGTTGTCCGCGTCGAGCTTTCTGCGGATCGTGGTCATGTGGTTGAGCACCGTCTTCGGGCTGAGGTGCATGCGCTCGGCAATGCACGGCGGCGAATCGCCGGCGGCGGCCATGCGCAAGACCTCGAACTCGCGCGGGGTCAGCCGGCCCATCAATTGCTCGCCGTCGAGCGTCGCCCGCGCGAGCGCCTGCGCGACCTCCGCCGAGAGCACGCGGCGCCCGGCGGCGACCTGGCGGATCGCATCGAAAACCTGCGCCGGCTCGCTCTCCTTGGTGAGATAGCCGAGCGCGCCGGCACGCATCGCCTGCGACACGTAGCCGGGATTGTCGTGCATCGACAGCACCAGCACCTTCAGCTGCGGCTCGCGGGCCAGCATCCGGCGAGTCGCCTCGATGCCGCTCGCGCCGCGCAGGCTGATGTCGACCAGCGCCACGTCCACGTCGCCCTGCTGCAACCGGGCATAGGCCTCGTCGGCGCACCCCGCCTCCCCGACCACCCGAAAACCCGGCTCGGCATCGAGCAGACGCCGGTACCCGGTGCGTACCATCGCATGGTCATCGAGCAACAGGATTCTGATCATCTGCAACGCCTCCATTCCCGATCGGCAAGCGGAGCTCGATTCTGACACCGCGGCCCGCCGCGGCTTCGATGGCGAGCCGCCCACCGGCCATCGCGGCGCGCTCGCGCATGCCGAGCAGCCCGCCGCCCCCGCGCGCGAACGTCGCCGGGTCGCAGCCCCGGCCGTCGTCCCGGACCCTCAGAACGACACAGGCGTCACTCAGTGCAACACTCACTTGCACGCGCGTTGCGCCACTGTGGCGCAGCACATTGGTGAGTGCCTCCTGAACCGTGCGATACAGCGCAAGCCCGGCGGCCGGCGCGAGTGGCGGCAGTTGCGCCGGCAAAGCCGCTTCGAGCGTGATTCCCTCTGCCCGCTGGCGCCACCCGTCGAGCAGTTCCGCGAGCGCATCGAGCATGCCCAGATCGTCGAGGCCGTGCGGCCGCAGGCGGCTGAGCAAGCCTTGCACATGCTCGAGCATCTTCGCCGATTCGCTGCGGATGTCCGCCGAACACTCGACCAGCACCTGCGGCTCGGCCGCGCCGGCGTGCCGCTCGATGAACGCGGCCGAGACGCTGATCGCCGTCAGCGACTGGCCGAACTCGTCATGCAATTCGCGCGCCAGCTCGCGCCGCTCGAACTCCTGCAGGGCCATGAGGCGGCGCCCCAGACGCTTTTCCGAGGCTTGCGCCTGGGCAAGACTCTCCGCGAGGCGGTCGATTGCCGAAGCGATGCGGCGAAACTCCTGCAGCTCGAAGCTCGGCATCGCCGCCCGCGTCTCGCCATGGGCGAGCCTATCCAGCCCCTCCTCGAGCCTGCGCACCGGCTGCAGCGCGCGATGCGCGGTTCGCCAGGCGGCGAGGATGGTCGCAACCGAGAAGATCACGAAGAGGCCCAGCATGCGCGACGCATCGCGCAGGATTTCATGCACTTCGCTCAAGGGGTCGGCACGAATCACCAGAACGTGGTCGCCGAGCGCAATGCGGCGCTCCTCGATCGCGTCGCCGGCATCGAGCGAGAGCCGCATCGTCAGCCACCCGGCGAGGCCACCGGGCGCGGGAGGCGGGGGCAGCGAGACGTCGGCCCGGTGGAGCGATGCGGAGACGTGGCGCAGCCCGCCACTCTCGACCAGACGCCGCACCCCCTCGTACCCCTGCGCCTGCGCCGTGCCGACGGCGAGCATGAGGTCGGCGAGGTGCGACGAAGCCTCGATCTCCTCGGCGACGTCCTCGAGCAGGTTCGACACCACCAGCAGGCAGGCGACGGCCAGCAAGGCCAGGGAAAATGCCGACAGCCAGACCAGCAATCGAACCCGCAAGTCCACGCCCCATCCCCCTCGCAAGCAGATGGGGCTATTGTTCCACAGGACGCGGCCGCCCCGTCCTCACTCCAGATAATGCCCGACGCCGATCATCGAGGCGCCGACGCGGCGCACGTAGGAGCGCTTCTTCTCCACCGCATTGGTGACGGGATTGCGCCATACGTATTCGACCGTCGCCTCCTCGGCGCTCTTGACCTTGTCGATCATCTCGGCCACCAGCGCGTGACCGGCCGCATCCCGCAGGCCCAGCGCATCGGTGTCGGACAGGCCCGGATTCATGCCCATCGCCTCGAAGCGGCCGTTGTCGATGTTGATCATGAAGACGTAGAGATCGTCCTTGACGAAGCTGCCGCGCCGGTCGTTGAACGCGACCGCGGCCTTGGCAGCCCCCTCGGCCTGCGCGAGCGCCACGGCGCGGTCGAGCATCGCCTTGGCGTCGTCGGCCGTGGCCCGCGGCGCCGAGTAGCCGACGCCGAGGACGTAGGGACCCATCTTGCGCACGTAGCTCACCTTGGGCTCGACCTTGTTGGTCATGCGGTTGAGCCACATGTAGCGCACCGTCCCTTCCGGCGTGGCGCGCGTGGTCGCGATCATCTCGCGGAACAGCGGGTTGCCGGCCGCGTCGGTGGTGTTGAGCACCGTCAATCCGACCAGCGCCTCGGGGGCGGCCCCGCTTGCGTGATAGACGCCGCTCTCGTCGATCACGAAGACATACAAGTCCTTCTTCACGAACTCGCCCTTGCGGTCGTTGAACGCCGCGAAGGCGCGTTCCGGGCCGTGGTCGTCCATGTACTTGACAGCCCGCTCGAACATCGCCCGCGCCTCGCGGGGCGTCGAGCGGTCGGCCGCGAAGCCGGGGGCCATCAGCGAAGCAGCAAGCAAGGCGGTCGCCAGGGTCTTGAGCGCGGGGACTTTCATCGGTGCATCCTCGTGTTGAAAATCGAAATGATCCCCGGGGCCCTGCCGAAAGCTGCCGCGACAAGGCTCGGGGGATCACCCCGGCGAACCGGGGCACCGCGCGGCGACTTGCGCCCCCGCGCGAAATTGAGACTCAGGACTTGTGCAGGCGGAACACCCAGACCGAGCCGCCCTGCTCGAGGTAGTTCACACGGCTGGCGACGTCGCCGCCCCACAGCGGCACGGCGCCACCCCAGCCGGACACCACGGCGATGTACTGCTCGCCGTTCTCTTCCCAGGTCACCGGGGGCGCGATCACGCCGGAGCCGGTCTGGAACTGCCACACTTCCTCGCCGGTCTTGGCGTTGATCGCCTTGAGGAAGCCTTCCGGCGTGCCGTAGAAGACCAGGTCACCGGCCGTCGCGAGCACCCCGCCCCAGAGCGGCGCGTTGTTCTTGACCTCCCAGACGATCTTGCCGTTGACCGGATCGACCGCCCGCAGCGCCCCGATGTACTCGTCGTGCAGCGGCTTGATCGTGAAGCCCGCGCCGAGGTAGGCCGCGCCGCGCTTATAGGAGACCGGCTCGTTCCAGATGTCCATCGCCCACTCGTTGGCCGGCACGTAGAAGTAGCCGGTATCCGGGCTGAAGGCCATCGGCTGCTGGTTCTTGCCGCCGAGGAAGGACGGGGCGTTGAATACCACGCTGCCTTTCTGGCCGTCGCCACCGCCGTCGGCGAACGGATTGCCGGGACGGTTCTCGTCCTTGTACACCGGACGGCCAGTCGCCAGGTCGATGCGCTCGGCCCAGTCGATGCGATTCACGAACGGGAAGGCATTGAGGAGTTTGCCGTTGCTGCGGTCATTGACGAAGAAGAAGCCATTGCGATCGGCCTTGCCGCCGGCCTTGACCACCTGACCGCTCTTGGGATCCTTGTACTCGAACGACACGAATTCGTTCACGCCGTCGTAATCCCAGCCGTCGTGCGGGGTGCTCTGGTAATGCCAGACGATCTGCCCCGTGTCAGGGTTGATCGCGACCGTGGCGGCCGAGTAGAGGTTGTCGCCGGGGCGCAGCCAGCTGTTCCATGGCGCCGGGTTGCCGGTGCCGATGAAGATCAGGTTCACGTCCGGATCGTAATAGGCCGACAGCCACGGTGCAGCGCCGCCGGTCTTCCACAGGTCACCCGGCCACGACGCGTTGGTCGTGCCGCTGATGCCGTTCTCGATTTGCTTGCCGTCCTTGTCGTACTTGTAGCCCATGTGGCCCTCGACCACGGGGCGGGTCCAGATCAGCTTGCCGGTCATCGGGTCGCGCGCATCGACGCGGCCGACGATACCGAATTCGCCGCCCGAATTGCCGGTGATCAGCATGCCCTTGACGATCTGCGGCGCGGCGGTGAACGAGTAGCCGTCCTTGTAGTCCGCAATGGTCTCGCGCCAGACGACCTTGCCGGTGTCCTTATCGAGCGCCACCAGGCGCGCGTCGAGCGTGCCGAAGATCACCAAGTTGCCGTAGATCGCCGCGCCGCGGTTGATGACGTCACAACACGGCATGATGCCTTCGGGCAGGCGGTGCTCGTACTTCCACAGTTTCGCGCCGGTCTTCGCGTCGAGCGCGAAGATGCGGCTGTAGGAAGCGGTGACGAACATCTTGCCGTCGTGGATCAGCGGCTGCGACTGCTGGCCGCGCTGCTTCTCGCCGCCGAACGAGAATGACCAGATCGGCACCAGGTCCTTGACCGTGGCCGTGTTGATCTGCTTGAGGGGGCTGTAGCGCTGGCCCTTCGTGCCCAGCCCGTGGGTGACGACCTGACTGGTGATCGTCGCGTCGTTGAGGATGTCGGCGTCGGTGACTTCCTTCGCGTGGGCGCTGCCGAAACCAGCCAGCGTCATCGACAGGGTCACTGCGCCGCACAGCCGCAGTTTTTTGCGGGACTGCTCCATTGTTGTTTCCTCCATGAGATCCGCGGTGTGTTGTCGTGTCCAGGCCGGGCCGAGGCACAGCCCGGTTCGGCGAAAGGCCCGGTGCAAGCGCCATGCCAAGAGCCAGAACCACGACTGCCCCTTTCCGTCACATGGATTTGTGCGCTTCGAGTGCGCTATATGTCAGCAGCTGTTCAAATTCGGAGCAGGTTCGATACATCTTCCCGGACAGGCAACCGCGCAGTGAATGGCACGCACCTTGCGTCCTCCTATCCCGTTGACGACGAACGACTCGGCCGGGACGGCCGCGAGGGAGACCCGATGCGTTTTCGATCTTTTTCGTTGCGCTGTCTGGTCGTGCTGGCGGCGACTTTCGCGGTCGTTGCCGTCGACGCCCAGCCGCTCATCGGCATTGGCGAGCGCGACCCGCTCGAATCCTCGCGCTGGCGCGACATGCAGCGGCAGTTCTTCCGCGATGCGCAGGTCGTCTTCGATCCGCGGGTGCGCGTGTCCGCACCAGCCGTCGCCGAGGACCCGCTGGCCGTCCCGGTGGCGGTGGACGCGTCGGCGCTGCCGGAGGTCGAGGAGATCCTCGTCTTTGCCGACTTCAACCCCATCCTCAAGGTGCTGAGCTTCCACCCCGGCGCGGCACGGCCGAACCTGGGCTTTCGCATCAAGCTGCAGCAGTCCTCGCCGGTACGCGCTGCGGCCCGCACGCGCGACGGCGTCTGGCGGGTCGGCGGCACCTGGGTGAACACCACCGGCGGCGGCTGCACCCTGCCCTCGACCGGCTCGGGGTCGCCCGAATGGCAGGAGCGGCTCAACGAGGTGAGCGGCCGCATCTGGCCGCGCGTCGACGGCGGCGAGCGGGTGCGGCTGATGGTCATTCACCCGATGGACACGGGTCTTGCGCCCGGCATTCCGGCCTTCTACATCGAGGATCTGGTCCTCGCCGATGGCGCGGGTAACGAGCTGGCCCGCGTCGAGAGCTTCGAGCCCGTCTCGGAAAACCCCGTATTCACCTTCGATCTGCCGCCCGGCGCCGGCTCCGCGGATGCCCTGCGGGTGGGCGGGCGCGACAACAACGGCAATCCGATCGACGGGAGGGTGACACGATGATTTGCCGCGCTCCCACCTGTGACGAGGCACAGGGCGCCACCCACGCGGGAACGAACGGACGGGCCAATGTGTGGCGCCGATCGACTCCAGGGCGCGCCACCCACGCAGGGACGAACGGACACCTTTCCGGGTTTCGCCGCCTCCCGCGGCCATCGCCGCACCGGCACGCGGCGGCGCTGCTGCTCGCCGTACTCATCGTCGCCTGCACCCTTCTGGGCCGCCCGGTGCACGCGTCCCAGTTCGACTATGGCCTCGAGCCGCGGCGCATCGCCGAGGGCGTCTACGTCCTGATCGGCGCGACCGAGGACTTCTCGTTCGCCAATGGAGGCGACATCGTCAATACCGGATTCATCGTCGGCGCAACCGGTGTGATCGTCATCGACACCGGTCCGTCGCGCCGCTACGGCGAGCAGATGCTGGCGGCGATCGCGCGGGTCACCGAGCAGCCGGTCGTGCTGACCCTCAACACCCACCACCACCCGGACCACTTCCTTGGCAACCAGGCCTTCCCGCCGGAAACGCTCGCCGCCCTGCCCGGCACCATCCGCGGCATCGAGACCGAGGGCGAGGCCTTCAGCGCCAACATGTACCGCCTGAACGGGGACTGGATGCGCGGCACCGAGGTCTTCGTGCCGCGCCAGCGCGTCGAACCGGGCCGGCGCACGATCGCCGGCCGCGACATCGAGCTGCTCGCGCTGGGCGGCCACACCGACGCCGATCTCGTCGTCATCGACCACGCCACCGGCACCGTGTTCGCCTCCGACCTGCTCTTTCACGGCCGCGCCCCGACCACGCCGCACGCCGACATCCCGCGCTGGCTCGACTCGCTCGACCGGCTCGAATCGCTGAAGAACGTTCAGCGCTGGGTGCCGGGCCACGGCGAGCTTACCGAAGACACGGCGCCGATCGCCCAAACCCGGGCCTGGCTCGAGTGGCTAACCGCGACGATCCGCGACGGCGCCGAGGCTGGCCTCGACATGCCCGAACTGCTCGCGACGCCGATCCCCGAGCGCTTCTTTGAGCTTGAGCTGGCGGAGAGCGAGTTTCGCCGCTCGGTGGTGCATCTCTTTCCGGCAGCGGAACAGGCCGCGCTGGCGGCGGGCGGCGTTCGCTCGCGCTGAAGCCCGACGTCGACATGGACCACACCACTACCCGAACCGCGTCGTAGGGGCAGGCCTTGTGCCTGCCCGCATCGGCCGCCCCGACCAAGGCAAGGGCGACCACAAGGGTCGCCCCTACGGGGACATCCCCGGCCGCCACGTCGGCGGGCGAAAACCGGGGACGG
>JARFTX010000001.1:0-85748 GCA_029289265.1 Gammaproteobacteria bacterium | reverse complement strand
CGCCCCTACGGGGACATCCCCGGCCGCCACGTCGGCGGGCGAAAACCGGGGACGGGCGCAAACCGGAGACGGCCCCCGGAAGAACCGCACCGCCCGAACCACGCCGTAGGGGCAGGCCTTGTGCCTGCCCATGTCCGGTGCCTCGACCCAGCCAAGGGCGACCACAAGGGTCGCCCCTACGGGGACATCCCCGGCCGCCACGTCGGCGGGCGAAAACCGGGGACGGACCCGCGGACGGCACCATTGCCCCGCATTCCCCCGACGACGCCAAGCGGCCCGGACGCGATCGCCTCGCGCCCGGGCCGCCGTTTTGCAAGCCATTGCGACGACGCGGCGTGATTCCGTTCCCCGCCGTGCCGCCCTGCGGATCAGAAGAAGATGATGCCGCCGATGGAGATCGTGCGAGTCTTCAGATCGCCATTCGGAACACCATTAGTCGTGCCAGAGTTGATGCTGTCGGGGCCAGATGACCGTTCCTGGTTGTACTCGGACGTAAGGGTTGCTCATTTTCTTGCTCCTTCTACTCTGGGGGAAAAGGCCGCACCTGGCTCACTGCGCCAAACAGAAAGACGGCACGGCACGCTTGGGCCCGCGGCGGCAACGCCGCCGGCCGGTTCGTCAGCGCCGCATGGCGCCGGCCTGCGGATGCGCCGCGCCGTGCAGCCCTGTCTGTGCTTCTTCACTAAAATCCGTCGGCCCTCGCGAGATCGCGCCGAAACGACCGCCCTCGTAGTCGTCGATGGCCTGCTCGATCTCCGCTTCAGAGTTCATCACGAATGGTCCGTAGCCGAAGATCGGCTCGTCGATCGGCTCGCCGGCGAGCAGCAAAAAGGGACTGAGCTGCCGGCCCTGACTGTGGCAGCTGAAGAGCGAGCGTACCGGAAAGCCGTCGCCAACCCGGTGGGAATGCGGAGCGCTGTACACACCCAGGACTCGCTTCATTGTCGTCTCCTCGAAAATCGGTTCCGTGCTGCACGGAATCCACTATAGGAATGGACTTGATTTGCGGGAAGACGGCAAAACTTGCTCTCAGCGTCCTATCCGTAGAACAATCGAGACCGATTCACCTACCCCTTCGGCGGCCAATGGAAGACCTCAACGACCTCTACTACTATGCCCGCGTGGTCGAGCATGGCGGCTTCGCGGCCGCCGGTCGGGCCCTCGGCGTGCCGAAGTCGAAGCTCAGCCGCCGCGTCGCGCTGCTCGAAGAGCGCCTCGGCGTGCGCCTGATCCAGCGCTCCACCCGCCACTGCTCGCTGACCGAGGTCGGTCAGACCTATTACGAGCACTGTCGCGCGATGCTGGTCGAGGCCGAAGCGGCCCGCGAAGCGATCGAGCTCACGCGCGCCAAACCGCGTGGCATCGTGCGGATGAGTTGCCCGGTCGCGCTCCTGCATGCGCATGTCGGCCGGATGGTGGCCGAGTTCATGGCGGCTCATCCGCAAGTCGTGATTCATCTGGAGGCGACGAACCGCCAGGTTTCACCGGTCAGCGACGGGATCGATCTCGCCGTCCGGGTGCGGCCCCCGCCGCTGCCGGATAGCGAGCTCGTCCTGCGCGTGCTGTCCGACCGCAGCCAGTGCCTGGTCGCGAGCCCCGCCCTGCTCGCAGCACACGGCACGCCGGCGGCTCCGGCCGAGTTGGCGGGCTACCCGAGCCTGTCGCTGGGGCCACCGCAGGACGAGCACGTGTGGTCCCTGTTCGGCCCCGAAGGCGCCAAGGTCGTACTCCACCACCGCCCGCGCCTGATCTCCAGCGACATGGTCGCGCTGCGGCGAGCCGCGCTCGCCGGAGTCGGTGTCGTGCAGTTGCCGACGCTGATCGTGTGCGACGAACTGGTAGCCGGCACGCTGGTGCGTTTGATTCCCGACTGGGCGCCGCGCCGCGAAATCATCCACGTCGTCTACCCGTCGCGCCGCGGCTTGCTGCCGGCGCTGCGGGCACTGATCGATCATCTCGTGGCAGGCTTCGCGGCGCTCGACGAGGATTGAAGCACGCGCGCTGCGCATGGGGCGGACGACCCAGCCGCGCGCAGGTCGCAGCCGTCACCGGCGCGGCCGCTGGCCATTGTCAGGGCCTACCGGGACAGCCCGTCTCAGCTTCCGCCACCTCGACGCAACGCAGGCCAGGCAAGATGCAGTGCGGCAATGGTCTTGCCGTCGGTGATGCGCCCGTCGCGGATCATCGCCTCGGCCTCGTCCACGCCCAGTTCGAGCAGTTCGAGGAATTCCTCGTCGTCGAGGGCGTCGCCGACGTGGTGGAGGTCGCGGGCGAGGAAGATCTCGATGCGCTCGTCGGAGTAGCCGATGCAGGGGTGCATCACGCCGAGGTGCTGCCAGTAGCCGGCTTCGTGGCCGGTCTCCTCGCGCAGTTCGCGGCGCGCGCAGTCGAGGATGTCTTCACCCGGATCGATCTTTCCGGCAGGCAGTTCGAGAAAGGCCCGGCGCAGCGGGTAGCGATATTGGCGCTCGAAGAGCAGCCGCCCGTCGGAAAGCTGGGCGACGACGACCACCGCGCCGGGATGGCGAATGTATTCGCGAACGGACTCGCTCCCGTCGGGCAGGCGGACGCGGTCGCGGCGGACCTTGAGCAGCACCCCGTCGAAGACCGATTCGGAGGCAATCTCGTGCTCTTCCAGGGGGTCGTGCTTGCGCTCGGTCATGTGGGACCTTTCCGAATCAGGCGCACCGCACCAAGACTGCAGCAGGGATGCCGGCCTGCGGGCGCCACAGCGCCCGCCGGGCGGTCACAGCGACGCGATCAGCGCGTAGGCGCACAGCGACATCAGCCCCTGCGGCAGCAGACCCAGCACGGCGACGGCGAGTCCGTTGGCGGAGAGCATCACGCGCACGTCGGCCGGTGCGTGAATGGGGGCAGAGTCGATCGGCTCGTCGAAATACATCACCTTCACGACCCTCAGGTAGTAGAAGGCGCCGATCACGGACATCAGCACCGCGACGATGGCGAGCCAGATGTAACCCGCGGCGACGACCGCCTGAAGCACCGAGAACTTGGCGAAGAAGCCGATGAAGAACGGAATGCCGGCCATCGAGAACATGACGATCATCATCATCGCGGCAAACCACGGGCTGCGCTGATTGAGTCCCCGGAAATCCTCGATGTTCTCGGCCTCGAAACCGGCGCGCGAGAGCAGAATCACCATGCCGAAGGCGGCAAGCGTCATCAGCACGTAGGACACGGCATAGAACATCGCCGAGCTGTAGGCATTGAGCGCGAAGTGACGGTCGCCGTCCACCACGCCCGACAACAGGCCGAGCAGCATGAAGCCGATGTGTGCGATGCCCGAATAAGCCAGCATCCGCTTGATATTGGTCTGAGCGATCGCGGCAAGGTTGCCGAGCACGATCGAGGCTACCGCGAGGAACATCAGCATCGACTGCCATTGCTCGGCCAGCTCGAACAACCCGAACACCAGCAGGCGCATCGAAATCGCGAAGGCGGCGAGCTTGGGCGCGGCCGCAATCATCAAGGTGACGGCCGTGGGCGCGCCCTGATAGACGTCCGGCACCCACATGTGGAACGGCACCACGCCGAGCTTGAAGGCGAGGCCGGCCATGATGAAGACCAGGCCGAACAGCAGCACGGTCTTGTTCGCGGCCTGGTGGTAGATTGCCTGGGCGATGCCGGAGAACTCGAGGCTGCCGGTCGCGCCGTAGATCATCGACATGCCGTACAGCAGCAGGCCGGAGGCCAGCGCGCCGAGGACGAAGTACTTCATCGCCGCCTCGGTCGAGCGCGCCGACTCGCGGTCGAAGGCGACCATCGCGTAGAGCGACAGCGACATCATCTCCAGGCCCATGTACAGCGTCAGCATGTGGTTGGAGGTCACCATCACCATCATGCCCAGGGTCATCAAGAGCGCCAGCAGGAAGTATTCGGGCCGGTCCATGTTGCGGTCGGCCAGATAGGCGCGGCCGTAGAGCAGGCCGATGGCGACTGCGAAGTAAATCAGCAGCTTGAGCAGGTCGCCCATCAAGTCGGCGATAAACATATTGCTGAAGGTCAGCGTCACGTGCCCGTCCATCGTGTAGATCGTGATGAACGCGGCCCCGATGAGGGTCGCCTGCGCAAGCACGTACGCCAGGCTGCGACCGATGCGCTTGAGGAAGGTGGTCGCGAGCATGGTCACCAGCGCCATGATCGCGACGAAGATCTCCGCCGCTGCGGGATAGAAGTCGGGGACGACAAAGTTCATCTTCTGACCAGTCCGTTGTTGATCGCAGCCGCTCTTCAGAGCTTGCTCACGGCGACATGCCGTAGGAGTTCATTGACCGAGGCATGCATCACTTCGGTGAAGGGATAGGGCCACACGCCCATCGCCAGCACGCACAGCGCAAGAAACCCGAGCACTGCGAACTCGCGCGCGCCGATGTCCTCGAGCTGGGCGACGTGCTCGTTGGCGACCTTGCCGAAGACCACGCGCTTGTACATCCACAAGGTGTAGGCGGCACCGAGGATCAGCGTGGTGGCCGCGATCGCCGCGATCCAGAAATTGAAGTCAACCGCGGCGAGGATGACCATGAATTCGCCGACGAAGCCGCTGGTACCGGGCAGGCCGGCGTTGGCCATCGCAAAGAGCATGAAGAAGGCGGCGAACTTCGGCATCGTCTTCACCACCCCGCCGTAGTCGGCGATATTGCGCGAGTGCATGCGGTCGTAGAGCACGCCGACGCAGAGGAACATCGCGCCCGAGACGAAGCCGTGCGAGATCATCTGGACGAGCGCCCCCTCGACGCCGAGTGCGTTGAACATGAAGAAGCCCAAGGTCACGAACCCCATGTGGGCGATCGACGAATAGGCGATCAGCTTCTTCATGTCGGTCTGCACCAGCGCGACGAAGCCGATGTAGACCACCGCGATCAGCGACAGCGCGATCATCATCGGCGCAAAGGCCGCCGCGGCATCGGGCACGATGGGCATCGAGAAGCGGATGAAGCCGTAGGCGCCGAGCTTCAGTGCGATCGCCGCCAGCACCACCGAGCCCCCGGTCGGGGCCTCGACGTGGGCGTCGGGCAGCCAGGTATGCACCGGCCACATCGGCACCTTGACCGCGAAGGCGATCAGGAAGGCCCAGAAGATCAGCGACTGCGCCGTCATGCCGAGCGGCACCTGATGCCACTGCAGGATGCTGAAGCTGCCGCCGGCCTCCATGAAGAGATACAGGATCGCCACCAGCATCAGCAGTGAGCCGACCAGGGTGTAGAGGAAGAACTTGAATGCCGCATAGACGCGATTCGGGCCACCCCAGATGCCGATGATGAGGTAGAGCGGGATCAGCGACGCCTCGAAGAACACGTAGAAGAGCACGCCGTCGAGGGCCGAGAAGATGCCGTTCATGAGGCCGGACATGATCAGGAAGGCCGCCATGTACTGGGCGACCTTGTCCTGGATCACCTGCCAGCCGGCGATGACCACCATCACGGTGATGAACGAGTTGAGCAGCACGAAGAGCACCGAGATGCCGTCGACCCCGAGGTGGTAGTTCACGTTGAAGCGCGGGATCCACGGCGCGTACTCGACGAACTGCATCGCGCTGGACCCGGTATCGAACAGCGCATACAAGGGCAGCGTCACGGCGAAGCCGACGACCGATACCGCGAGGGCGAGCGAACGCGCGAGCGGTGCATTGCGATCCGATCCGGTGGCGAGCACCAGCAATCCGCCCAGAATCGGAATCCAGATCGCGAGGCTGAGGAGTGGCATACCCGTCATTGTTGCTTTCCGTTCATTGCGTCATCGCTGACGCGCGTTGTTCAGGCTTGTTGTGCATGCGTGCGCCGGCGTCAGCCCAGGTTGAACCAGAAGGTGAGCAGGACGAAGACGCCGATGATCATCGCGAAGGCGTACTGGTAGAGATGGCCGGTCTGCACCAGCCGGGTGATCTGGGCGACCCAGCCGATGACGCGGGCCGTGCCATTCACCGCCGCACCGTCGATCAGGGCACGATCGCCGACCTTCCACAGGCCGTCTCCGAGCAGACGAGCACCGCCGGCGAAGACGATCTCGTTGAAGCGGTCGAAGTAGTACTTGTTCTCGAGCACCGTGTGCACCGCCTGGAAGCGGCGCTGGATCGCAGCCGGGATGTCGGGGCGCTTGATGTAGAAGAACCAGGCCAGCGCGACCCCGGCGAGAGCCAGCCAGAACGGGGCGGTCTGCAGACCGTGCAGCGCCATCGCCGCCGGACCGTGGAAGTTGGCCTCGAGTTGGGAGAGTCCGACGTGGTTGGCCGCGACATGAATGGCATTGCCGAACCAGCCGCCGAAGAGCATCGAGTCGATGGTGAAGTACCCGATCAGGACCGAAGGAATCGCCAGCAGGACGAGCGGCGCGGTGACGACCCAAGGCGTCTCGTGCGGCTTCTGTCCGGGGGCGAGGCCGTGGTGATGGTCGGATGACGGTTCCTCATCATCGTGATCGCCGTGATGGTCGTGATGGTTCTTGCCGAAGCGCTCCTGTCCGTGGAAGACCATGAAATACATGCGGAAGGAGTAGAAGGCGGTGACGAACACGCCCAGCGTGACGCAGAAGAGCGCGTAGCCCGCTCCCGGAATCGTCGCCGCGTGCACCGCCTCGATGATCGAATCCTTGGAATAGAAGCCGGAGAAGAACGGAAAGCCGATCAGCGCGAGCGAGCCGAGCAGCGACGTGAACCAGGTGATCGGCATGTACTTCCACAGGCCGCCCATGTTGCGCATGTCCTGATCGTGATGCATGCCGATGATGACCGAGCCGGCGGCAAGGAACAGCAGCGCCTTGAAGAAGGCGTGCGTCATCAGATGGAAGACCGCACCGGAGTAGGCCGACACGCCCAGCGCCACGGTCATGTAGCCGAGCTGCGAGAGCGTCGAGTAGGCCACGACACGCTTGATGTCGTTCTGGACGATGCCGAGAAAGCCCATGAAGAGCGCCGTGGTCGCTCCGATCACCAGCACGAACGAGAGCGCGACGTCGGAGAGCTCGAACAGCGGCGACATGCGCGCCACCATGAAGATGCCGGCCGTGACCATGGTCGCCGCATGGATCAGCGCCGAGATCGGCGTCGGGCCTTCCATCGAATCGGGCAGCCACACGTGCAGCGGCACCTGGGCCGACTTGCCCATCGCGCCGATGAAGAGGCAGATGCAGATCGCGGTGATCAGCGCCCAGCCGGTCTCGCCCATCTGTAGCGTGGCGAGGTGCTCGGCCTGGGCGAACACCTCGGCGTAGTTGAGGCTGCCTGCGTAGGCGGCGATCAGGCCGATGCCGAGCAGGAAGCCGAGGTCGCCGACGCGGTTGACCAGAAAGGCCTTGAGGTTGGCGTAGATCGCGGTCGGCCGCTCGTACCAGAAGCCGATCAGGAGGTAGGAGACGAGGCCGACCGCTTCCCAGCCGAAGAACAGCTGCAGGAAGTTGTTCGACATCACCAGCATCAGCATCGAGAAGGTGAAGAGCGATATGTAACTGAAGAAGCGCTGATAGCCGGGGTCGTCGTGCATATAGCCGATGGTGTAGATGTGCACCATCAGCGAAACAAAGGTGACGACCAGCATCATCATCACCGTCAGTGGATCGATCAGGAAGCCGATCTCGAAGCTCAGGTTGCCGCTCTGCATCCAGGTGTAAACGGGGCCGTCGAAGACGTTGCCGGCTTGCACGTCCTGGTAGATCACCACCGACGCGACGAAGGCGATCAGCACGCCGAGGATGGTGACGACGTGCGCACCAGTGCGTCCGATCGCCTTGCCGAACAGGCCGGCAATGATCGAACCGGCGAGCGGCGCCAGCGGAACCAGGAGATAGAGCTTTTGCATGTCCGTCATCGGAGCGCTTCCTTAACCCTTGAGAGTGTCCAGATCATCGACGTGGATGCTTCGCAGGTTGCGGAACAGAACCACGAGAATCGCCAGACCGATCGCGGACTCGGCCGCAGCCACGGTCAGGATGAAGAACACGAACATCTGGCCCGCCAGGTCGCCGAGGTAATGCGAGAAGGCGATGAAATTGAGATTGACGGCGAGCAGCATCAACTCGATCGCCATCAGCAGCACGATCAGGTTCTTCCGGTTGAGGAAGATGCCGACCACGCTGATCGCGAACAGGATCGCGCCGAGAATGAGGTAATGGGACAGCGACAGCATTTGAGACTCCCTGAATGCACCCTAAGGGCCGGTGCAGCGCTTATTCTTTTTCGGCCGGCATGTTGACGAGGCGAACGCGATCCTCTCGCTTCACGCTCAACTGGATTTCCGGATCGATCGACTTGAGGCCCTTGCGCTTTCTGAGCGTCAGCGTCACCGCCGCCACCATCGCGATCAGCAGCACCAGCGAAGCGAGTTCGAACGGATAGACGTAGTCGGTATAGAGCAGCCGGCCGATCTCGCGCGTGTTGCTGTATCCAGCCTGGGCCGGTGGCGGCTCGGGCATCGCGTCGAGGGCGAAGTAGCGGCCGCCGAGCACCAGCACCATTTCGACCACCAGCAAGATCGCGATCAACGCACCGACCGGCAGGTAACTCCAGAAGCCCTGTCGCATGCGATCGACGTTGATGTCGAGCATCATGATGACGAACAGGAACAGCACCATGACGGCACCGACGTAGACCAGCACCAGGGTGATGGCCAGGAATTCGGCCTCGAGCAGCATCCAGATGCCGCCCGCACTGAAGAAGGCGAGCACCAGGAAGAGCGCCGCATGCACGGGGTTTCGCGCCGTGATGACCCGAAGCGCCGCGAACACCATGATCGCGGCGAAGACGTAAAAGACGAAAGTCTTGAATTCCATGTGTCGTTCGTCGGCGCGCGCAGGCGCCCTCCCCTTAGCGGTACTTGGCCTCGGCTTCCCGGTCGGCGGCAATCTGGGCTTCGTGGCGGTCGCCCACGGCGAGCAGCATTTGCTTGGTGTAGTACAAGTCGCCGCGCTTCTCGCCGTGGTACTCGAGAATGCGCGTCTCGACGATCGCATCGACCGGGCAGGCCTCTTCGCAGAAGCCGCAGAAGATGCACTTGGTGAGGTCGATGTCGTAGCGCGTGGTCCGCCGCGAACCGTCCTCGCGCTGGTCGGACTCGATCGTGATCGCCATCGCCGGGCACACCGCCTCGCACAGTTTGCACGCGATGCAGCGCTCCTCGCCGTTCGGATAGCGGCGCAGCGCATGCAGACCGCGGAAGCGCGAGCTTTGCGGGGTCAGTTCCTCTGGATACTGGACTGTGATCTTGCGCATGAACAGGTGACGCCCCGTCACCGCCAAGCCCTTCACGAGTTCCTTGAGGAACAGGCTACCTATGTATTCCTTGGCTCCCATGTCCGGCTCCTCAATTCCAGATCGACAGCGGGGTCATCATCCACACCGCCACAACGATGACCCAGACCAGCGTGATCGGGATGAATACTTTCCAGCCCAGGCGCATGATATGGTCGTAACGGAAGCGCGGAAAGGTCGCCCGCGCCCACAGAAAGAGGAAGAGAATCGAGGCCGTCTTGAGCGCCATCCAGTGGAAGCCGTCCGGCAGGAAGCCCACAGGCGACAGCCAGCCCCCGAGAAAGAGGATCGACGCCATCGCGGAAACCAGAATCATCGCGGCGTACTCGCCGAGGAAGAACAGCGCGAAGCTCATGCCCGAGTACTCGACCATGTGGCCGGCGACGATCTCGGATTCGCCCTCGACCACGTCGAACGGTGCCCGGTTGGTCTCGGCGATACCGGAGACGACGAAGATCACGAACATCGGCAGGAGCGGCAGCCA
The DNA here is from genome assembly GCA_029289265.1 of Gammaproteobacteria bacterium. GTDB lineage: Bacteria > Pseudomonadota > Gammaproteobacteria > Burkholderiales > Rhodocyclaceae > JARFTX01. Next base: position 76,005 of record JARFTX010000001.1, on the reverse strand, counting down.
GTTCCAGGACAGGAAGGACAGCCCCATGTCGTGGAAGCGCCCCTGCCCCTGCGCATTGACGATGTCGTTGAGGTTGAGGCTTGCCGAGATCAGCAGCACGCAGATCAGCGCGAAACCCATCGCGACCTCGTAGGAAACCATCTGCGCCGAGGCGCGCATGGCGCCGAGGAACGGATACTTCGAGTTCGAGGCCCACCCGGCGATGATCACGCCATAGACCTCGAGCGAGGTCACCGCCAGCAGGAACAGCAGCCCGGCGTTGATGTCGGCGAGCACCATGCCGTCGCCGAATGGAACCACCGACCACGCAACCAGCACCGGCGCCAGCGCGAAGACCGGTCCGAGCAGGTAGAGGCCCTTGTTTGCTCCCGAGGGAACGATGATCTCCTTGAACAGCAGCTTCAGGCCGTCGGCGATCGGTTGCAGCAGCCCCTTCGGACCGACGCGGTTGGGGCCTATGCGCACCTGCATGTAGCCGATCACCTTGCGCTCGGCGAGCGTCAGGTAGGCCACGCACAGCATCAGCGGCGCGATGATCGCGAAGATTTTGACAAGCGTCCAGACGAGCGGCCAGATCGGGCCGAAGAACTGCGCCACGGGTTGCAGCAAGGCTTCCATCACGCACGCTCCACGCTGATTGCGCCGCACATCGGGCCGAGCCCCACGGTCTGGACATGCCCGGCGGACACGCGGATGCAGCCTGCAGCCAGACGCTCGTCGGCCCGCACGGTCAGTTCGATCGCGGCATCGCCCTGGCGAAGCCGGACAAGGGCGCCGGACTCCACCCCCAGCTCCGCCAGCACGGCCGGGTTGGCACCCGCCACCGGCGCGGCGGCATCGCGCGTGCGCTGCAGCGACAGAGCACGGCGCACCAGGGGATCGGCAAAGTAGATCGGCACGTCGGCCACACGCTCGAACCCGGCGGCGGCCGCCGAGGGCACGACATCCAGCCCGGTCACGGCGTTATCGAGGCGCTCGGTGAAATCGGCGCCGAGCGCCTCGGCTGCGACGGCCTCGGAGTCGTCATGGCCGAAACCCTCGAGTCCGAGCAGATTGCCGAGGACGCGCAACACCTTCCAGCCGGGGCGCGCATCGCCCTTGGGCGGTGCCACGGCGGAGAACGATTGCGCCCGGCCCTCGCAATTGACGAACGTACCCGAGGTTTCGCTGAACGGCGACACCGGGAGGAGCACGTCGGCGACCTCGAGCAGTGCCGGCGAGGCGAAGGACGACAGGGCCACGACGAGCTTGGCGCCACCGAGCGCCGCGAGCGTAGCGCGACCGTCGGCGAAATCAAGATCCGGCTCGGCCCCGAGCAGCACGTAGGCCTGGCGCGGTTCGGCGATCATGCGCCGGGCGTCGAACCCGCCCGACTCGGGCACGGCACGGGCGAGATAGCCGCCGACGCTGTTGGCCGCCTCGCCGATCACGCCGAAGCAACCGCCGGAAAGCCGCGCGATCTCCTGCGCGAGCGCCTGCAGTTCACTCGCCGCCGCGCACTGCGTCGCGAGATTGCCGAGCCAGATCGCGACCTTGCGTCCACTGGCGAGGCTCTGCGCGATCGCACGCGCGTCAGTCGAGATCGCGCCCGCCTCGAATCGCGGCAACCCGCCGGCGAGTTCGACACCCTTGTCGGCTGCGAGCGCGGCCGCGACCTGGGCGAGCGTTACCGCCAGCGCAGAGGGGGCGACCAGCGCACGGTTGCGCACCGGCAGCAACCAGTCGTCGGCGGTCGGATGAATCACATTGACCTGCAGGCCCCGCTTGGCTGCCTGCCGCACGCGCTGCGCGAGCAGCGGGGTGTCCTTGCGCAGGAAGCTGCCGACCACCAGCAGGCGGTCGAGTTCGGCGACGCCGGCAACCGGCATGCCCAGCCACGGCGCCCCGGCGCGCTTGCCGTCGGCGCGGAAGTCCGACTGGCGCAGACGGAAATCGACGTTGTCACTGCCCAGCCCCCGGGCGAGCTTCTGCAGCAGGTAGAGTTCCTCCACGGTCGCGTGCGGCGAGCCGAGCACGCCGAGCGCCTCACCGCTCTCTTCGGCCACCACCGAGCGCAGGCCGTTGGCCGCGAACTCGAGCGCGGTCTGCCAATCGACCTCGATCCACTTGCCGCCCTGTCGGATGCGGGGCTGCGTGAGGCGATCCTCGCTGGCGAGGCCCTCGTAGGAGAAACGGTCCTTGTCCGAGAGCCAGCACTCGTTGATCTCTTCGTTCTCGAGCGGCAGCACGCGCTTCACGGTGTCGTGCTTGACCTGGACGATGAGGTTCGCGCCAAGCGAATCGTGCGGGCTCACCGACTTGCGCCGTGCGAGCTCCCAGGTGCGCGCCGAGAAGCGGAACGGCTTCGAGGTGAGCGCGCCGACCGGGCACAGGTCGATGATGTTGCCGGAGAGCTCGGAATCGACCGTCTTCTCGATGAAGGGCATGATCTCCGCGTGCTCGCCGCGGAAGGCCTGGCCGAGTTCCATCTCGCCGGCGATCTCGGCGGTGAAGCGCACGCAGCGCGTGCAGTTGATGCAGCGCGTCATGTCGGTCGCGACGAGCGGCCCGAGATTCTTGTTGAGGACGACGCGCTTCTCTTCCTGGTAGCGCGACTTGCTCGCGCCGTAGCCGACGGCGAGATCCTGCAGCTGGCATTCGCCGCCCTGGTCGCAGATCGGGCAGTCGAGCGGGTGGTTGATGAGCAGGAACTCCATCACCCCCTTCTGCGCCTTGATCGCGACCTCTGAGTGGGTCCACACCTTCATGCCGTTGGTGACCGGCGTGGCGCAGGCCGGCAGCGGCTTGGGCGCCTTCTCGACCTGCACCAGGCACATGCGGCAGCTCGCCGCGATCGAGAGCTTCTTGTGATAGCAGAAGTGGGGGATGTGGGTGCCGACGCGGTGGGCGGCTTCCATCACCGTCGCACCGTCCTCGACGGTGACCTGTTTGCCGTCGATTTCGATCTCTAGCATGAGCGGCTCACGTAGATTTTGCTGCCCTCGTACTGGACTTCAGGCGGCACGAGACATTTCCTGTTTTCGATGTGGTACTCGAATTCAGATCCGAAGTGCTTGATGAAACTCTGGACCGGCATCGAGGCGGCGTCGCCGAGCGCACAGATGGTGCGCCCCATGATGTTGCCGGTGACCGAATTGAGCAGTTCGAGGTCGTCCGGCCGCCCCTGCCCGTGCTCGATGCGATGCACGACGCGGTAGAGCCAGCCAGTGCCCTCGCGGCAGGGCGTGCACTGGCCGCAGGACTCCTCGAAGTAGAAGTAGGACAGGCGCTCGAGCGCCTTCACCATGCAGACCGTCTCGTCCATGACGATGACTGCGCCCGAGCCCAGCATCGAACCGGCCTTGGCGATCGAGTCGTAGTCGAGCGTGCAGTCCATCATGACGTCGCCGGGCACGACCGGGGCGGAGGAACCGCCCGGAATCACCGCCTTGAGCTTGCGGCCGCCGCGCATGCCGCCCGCCATTTCGAGCAACTCGGCGAACGGCGTGCCCATGCGCACCTCGTAGTTGCCGGGGCGATTGACGTGACCCGAGATCGAGAAGATCTTGGTGCCGCCGTTGTTGGGCTTGCCGAGGTCGAGAAAGCCCAGGCCGCCGAGGTTCATGATGAAGGGCACCGAGGCGAAGGTCTCGGTGTTGTTGATCGTGGTGGGCTTGCCGTAGAGGCCGTAGCTCGCCGGGAACGGCGGTTTGAAGCGCGGCTGGCCCTTCTTGCCCTCGATCGACTCGAGCAGCGCCGTCTCCTCGCCGCAGATGTACGCGCCGTAGCCGTGGTGGGCGAAGAGATCGAAGGAGAACTCGCTGCCGAGGATGTTGGCGCCGAGCATCCCCGCCTCGCGCGCCTCGGCGAGCGCTTCCTCGAACTGCTGGTAGACCTCGAAGATCTCTCCGTGGATGTAGTTGTAGCCGCGCGAGGCGCCCATCGCATAGGCCGCGATGGTCATGCCCTCGATCACCGAGTGCGGGTTGTAACGCAGGATGTCGCGGTCTTTGAAGGTGCCCGGTTCGCCCTCGTCGGAGTTGCACACCAGGTACTTGTCGCCCGGGAACGAGCGCGGCATGAAGCTCCACTTCAGTCCCGTCGGGAAGCCCGCGCCGCCACGTCCGCGCAGCACCGAGGCCTTCAGCTCGGCGATGATGGTGTCGGCCGGGATGCGTTCGGAGACGATGCGTCGCAGCGCCGTGTAGCCGCCGCGGGCGATGTAGTCGCCGATACGCCAGGCACGGCCGCCGTCGACACCGGCGAGAATGAGTTCGTGCGCGCTCATTGGCTGTCCAGTTCGGCGAGCAGTTGATCGATCTGTTCGGTCGTCATCCAGCTGCACATGCGGTGGTTGTTGACCAGCATCACGGGCGCATCGCCGCACGCGCCCATGCACTCGCCCTCCTTGAGGGTGAACTTGCCGTCGGGCGTGGTCTCGTTGAAACCGATGCCGAGCTTCTGCTTGAGGTAGTCGGCGGCATGGACGCCGCCCGAGAGCGCACAGGGCAGATTGGTGCACACCGTGAGCTTGTGGCGCCCGACCGGCTCGAGGTCGTACATGTTGTAGAAGCTCGCGACCTCGTAGGCGGCGATCGCCGGCATGTCGAGGTAGTCGGCGACGAAGGCGATCGTCTCGCGCGACAGCCAGCCCTTCTCGACCTGGGCGATGCGCAGTGCCGCCATCGCCGCAGACTTCTTCTGGTCGGGCGGATACTTCGCGATCTCGCGGTCGATTGCTTGCAGCGATTCCTGACTCAGCATTTCGTGCTCGTATTCCCGGTTGCGTGCCTGATTCGTGTGCCCGTTCAGCGGTCGATCTCGCCGAACACGATGTCCATCGTGCCGATGATCGCGACCACGTCGGCGATCATGTGGCCGCGCGCCATCGCGTCCATCGCGGCGAGATGTGCGAAGCCCGATGCGCGCAGCTTGACTCGGTAAGGCTTGTTGGCGCCGTCGGACACCGCGTAGACGCCGAACTCGCCCTTGGGATGCTCGATCGCGGCGTACACCTCGCCCTCGGGCACGTGCATGCCTTCGGTGAAGAGCTTGAAGTGGTGGATCAGCTCTTCCATGTTGGCCTTCATCCGCTCGCGCGGCGGCGGGGCGATCTTGTGGTTGTCGACGATCACCGGGCCGGGGTTCTTGCGCAGCCAGTCGATGCACTGGCGGATGATGCGGTTCGACTGGCGCATCTCCTCCATTCGGCAGAGGTAGCGGTCGTAGCAGTCGCCGGTCTTGCCGACCGGAATATCGAAATCGAGCCGGTCGTAGACCTCGTACGGCTGCTTCTTGCGCAGGTCCCACTCGACGCCGGAGCCGCGCAGCATCGGGCCGGTGAAGCCCCACGCCAGCGCCTGCTCGGGGGTGACGACGCCGATGCCGACCGTGCGCTGCTTCCAGATCCGGTTGTCGGTGAGCAAGGTCTCGTAGTCGTCGCAGTACTTGGGGAAGCGCTCGGTGAAGTCCTCGAGGAAGTCGAGCAGCGAGCCCTGGCGGTTGGCGTTGAGCTCCGCCACCGTGCGGGCGTTCTTGAACTTGTTCACCTCGTACTGCGGCATGCGGTCCGGCAGGTCGCGATAGACGCCGCCCGGCCGGTAATAGGCCGCATGCATGCGCGCGCCCGAGACCGCCTCGTAGGCGTCCATCAGGTCCTCGCGCTCGCGGAAGGTGTAGAGCACCATCGTCATCGCGCCGATGTCGAGCGCGTGGGTGCCGATGTTCAACAGGTGGTTGAGGATGCGCGTGACCTCGTCGAACATCACGCGGATGTACTGGGCGCGCAGCGGCACCTCGACTCCGAGCAGGCGCTCCACCGCAAGACAGTAGGCGTGCTCATTGCACATCATCGACACGTAGTCGAGGCGGTCCATGTACGGCACAGACTGGACCCAGGTGCGCGTTTCGGCGAGTTTCTCGGTGCCGCGGTGGAGCAACCCGACGTGCGGGTCGGCACGCTCGACGACCTCGCCGTCGAGTTCCAGCACGAGGCGCAGCACGCCGTGCGCCGACGGATGCTGGGGGCCAAAGTTAATCGTGTAATTACGGATTTCAGACATTGTCGACGTCCCCGTACTGCGCCTCACGGACGATGCGCGGCGTGATCTCGCGCGGCTCGATCGTCACCGGCTGGTACACCACGCGTCCCTGGTCGGGGTCGTAGCGCATCTCGACGTAGCCGGAAACCGGGAAGTCCTTGCGGAAGGGATGGCCGACAAAGCCGTAATCGGTGAGGATGCGACGCAAGTCGGGGTGACCGGAGAACATGATGCCGTAGAAGTCGAAGGCCTCGCGCTCGAACCAGTTGGCGCTCGGCCACACGCCGACCACCGAGTCGAGCACCGGAAACGCGTCGTCGTCCGCGAACACCTTGACGCGCAGGCGCCAGTTGTGGCGCACCGAGAGCAGATGCGCCGCGATGGCAAAGCGCCGACCCTGCCATTCGCCATTCTTGTAGGCGGAATAGTCGAGACCGGAAAGGTCGATCAACTGCTCGAAAAACAGATCGTCGTGCTCGCGCAACAACGTGGCGACCGCCAGGTAGTCGGGCGCAGCGACTTGCACGGTGACTTCCCCGCGATCGGTCACCAGCGAGACCACCTTCTCGCCCAGTTGCTCGCGCAGGACCTGACTCAGACGTTCCAGTTTGGCACTCATGTGTGGCTACCCGTCAGCGCGCAATGGTGTTGGTGCGCTTGATCTTGTTCTGCAGCTGGATGATGCCGTAGAGCAGCGCCTCGGCCGTGGGCGGACAGCCCGGCACATACACGTCGACCGGGACAATGCGATCACAGCCGCGCACGACCGAGTACGAATAGTGGTAGTAGCCGCCGCCGTTGGCGCACGAGCCCATCGAGATCACCCAACGCGGCTCGGCCATCTGGTCATAGACCTTGCGCAGTGCCGGCGCCATCTTGTTGCACAGGGTGCCGGCGACGATCATCACGTCGGACTGCCGTGGACTCGGCCGGAACACGACGCCGAAGCGGTCCAGGTCGTAGCGCGAGCAGCCGGCATGAATCATCTCGACCGCGCAGCAGGCAAGCCCGAATGTCATCGGCCACAGAGAACCGGTGCGCGTCCAGTTGATCACCGCGTCGAGCGACGTGGTCACAAACCCTTCGCGCATGACCCCTTCAATGCTCATGCCTTACTCCCAGTCGAGCGCACCGTTCTTCCACTCGACGATGTAGCCAATGACCAGGACAGCCAGGAACACCATGACCGACCCGAAGACGAACCACGCGACCTCGCCGGCCGCGATGAACTCCTGGAAGACCATCGCCCACGGAAAGAGGAAGGCGATTTCCAGATCGAACAGAATGAAGAGAATGGCGATGAGGTAGTACCGCACGTCGAACTTCATGCGGGCATCCTCGAACGGCTCGAAGCCGCACTCGTACGGAGAGAGTTTTTCGCTGTCGGGCCGATGGGGACCGAGAACCCGCCCGAGGATGAGCGGAACAAAACCAAAACCGAGACCCACGAGGATGAACATCAGGACGGGAAAATAACCTTCCAGCATCGCAATACCCCTGGGTCGAATTGGGCGAACTGTTTCTAATTCTTTATTGCATTGCAGCACATAAAATTGCCCGCTAAAGCGGGCCAATTTTATTATGGTGCCGACGGTGAGACTCGAACTCACACGGCTTGCGCCACCACCCCCTCAAGATGGCGTGTCTACCAATTTCACCACGTCGGCACTGTTTGTTTCAGCAGCGGGATTATACGGGTTTTCCTGCAGTGCGCAAACGCGCAATTGAACTTTTATTTCACTTTGGAATCGCACCGGCCCGCGACCCGTCGACCGGCTCGTCGGACGGAGTCGGAACGGCCGTTGCGGGCACCGGCACCGACGGGGCCGACTCCATGATGCTCGACGGCGCGCTCGTCGTCGAACTCGCGACATAACTCAGGCCGAGGCTGGTGAGGAAGAACGCGGTCGCAAGCGTCGCGGTCGTCCTGCTCAGGAAATTGGCCGAACCCGAAGCACCGAAGATACTCCCCGAGCCTCCCCCGCCACCTCCGCCGAATGCGGCACCTGCGTCCGCCCCCTTGCCGTGCTGCATCAGCACGAGGCCGATCACGCTGAGACCGACGATGACGTGAATCGTCAGAATGACCGAAAACAAATAAGTGCCCATGGAGAAACCTTCACTGTCTGTCAAACGTTGTTCGATGCAAGGCGCGCCGCCTCACAGATTGCAATAAACTCTTCGGCCACCAGCGACGCCCCGCCGATCAAGCCGCCATCGCAGTCGGGCAGGCCGAACAAGGCCTGAGCCGAGCCGGCCTTGACGCTGCCGCCGTATAGGATGCGGCACGCGCGAGCGCGATCTTCCAGGCGTTCGCGGATGAAACCCAGCACTTCCTGAACCTGCCCGGGTGTCGCCGACCGCCCGGTACCAATCGCCCAGATTGGCTCATAGGCGATCACCGTCGCCGTGCCGCCACCGCATACCCCCCCGAGGGCATCGAGCTGCCGACCCAGCACGGCCTCGACCGCACCCGCGTCGCGCTCCTCGAGCGACTCCCCGACGCAGACGATGGGCACCAGATCGGCGCGCAGGGCCGCCTCGGCCTTGCGCGCCACCGCATCGTCACTTTCACCGAACAGCGTCCGGCGCTCGGAGTGACCGACGATGACGTAGCGGCACGCAAACTCGCCCAGCATCGCCGCCGAGACCTCGCCCGTGTAGGCGCCTTCGCCGAACTCGCTGAGGTTCTGCGCGCCGAGCCGCAAAGCGCTGCTGGCAAGCAACTCCCTCGCCTGCTGCAAATACGGAAAGGGCACGCACACGGCCGCGTCCACGCCGGCAGGCATGCCCTCGCGCAACAGCCCGAGCAGCGCCTGGTTGCGCGCGAGGCTGCCGTTCATCTTCCAATTCCCGACAACGAGCTTGTTTCGCATGCTACGGCCATGCTCACCAAAGGCGGGATTCTACCGCGCCGGCACGACCCGGGTAAAGGCGCACGCCTTGCGTGCTTGTGTCAAGCGATTGCGCGAGCAAGGCACTCGACGCGGCAAGGCTCCACCACTCGCGCGCCTACCGCTCGCCGAGCAAGCGGTGATCGCAGAGGCTATCAGCCGAAGCGGCCGGTGACGTAGTCGTTGGTCTGCTGCACCTTGGGATTGGTGAACACGGTGTCGGTCGCGCCGTACTCGATCAGCTTGCCGAGATACATGAAGGCCGTGTTGTCGGAGACGCGCGCGGCCTGCTGCATCGAGTGCGTGACGATGACGATGGTGAACTGCCCGCGCAGTTGGAACATCAGATCTTCGACCTTGGCCGTCGCGATCGGATCGAGCGCCGAACAGGGCTCGTCCATCAGCAGGATCTCGGGCTCGGCCGCGATCGCGCGCGCGATGCACAGCCGCTGCTGCTGCCCCCCAGACAGCCCCAGCGCGCTCTCCTGGAGGCGGTCCTTGACCTCGTCCCAAAGCGCCGCGCCGCGCAAGGCGCGCTCGCACGCCTCGGCGAGCATCGCCTTGTCGGCGATGCCCTCGACGCGCAGCGGGTACACGACGTTCTCGAAGATCGATTTGGGAAAAGGATTGGGCTTCTGGAACACCATGCCCATGCGCTTGCGCAACGCGATCACATCGACGCCGGGGGCGTAGATGTCGAGTTCCTGCGGGCTGCCTTTGCTGCTCACCTTGACCTCGCCCGACACCCGCAATCCGTCGATCAGGTCGTTCATGCGGTTCAGCGAGCGCAGCAACGTGGACTTGCCACAACCGGATGGACCGATAAGCGCCGTGACCATGCCGCGCTGCACCTCCATGTTCACATTGAACAGAGCCTGGACGTTGCCGTAGAAGAGATTGAAATCGGCAATGCCGATCGCCCGGCCTTCGGTCGATTTCTCGACGTGGTAGACGGTGTCACGGTCGCTGCGCGCGTGCGGCGCGGACGGCTTGTTGAGCGTTGCGGCGGTCATGGTGGGTACGCTTCCTAGAACTGGCTTCCGACGAATTTCTTCTTGAGCCGATTGCGAATGTAGATGGCGCTCGAGTTCATCAGCACGATCAGGCCGAGCAGCAGCAGCGTCGTGACGAACACCATCGGCTTGCCCGCCTCCGAGTTGCGCGACTGGAAGCCGACGTCGAAGATGTGAAAGCCGAGGTGCATGAAGCTGCGCTCGAGGTGCACGTAGGGGAAGAATCCATCGACCGGCAACTCCGGCGCGAGCTTGACCACACCGACCAGCATCAGCGGCGCAACCTCACCGGCACCGCGTGCCATCGCGAGGATCAGCCCGGTCATGATGCCGGGCAGCGCATGCGGCAGGACGATGGAGCGGATGGTCTGCCACTTCGAGGCGCCGCAGGCGAGCGAGCCTTCGCGGATCGAGCGCGGCACCGCCGAGAGCGCCTCTTCGGAGGCGACGATCACCACCGGCACCGTCAGCAGCGCCAGCGTCAGGGCCGACCAAAGGATGCCGCCGGTGCCGAAGGTCGGGCTGGGCAGGCGCTCGGGGAAGAACAGCGCGTCGATGCCGCCGCCCACCGTATAGGCGAAGAAGCCGAGACCGAAGACGCCATAGACGATGGAGGGCACACCGGCGAGATTATTCACCGCGATCCGGACCATCGCGACCAAGCGCCCCTGCTTGGCGTATTCGCGCAGGTAGAGCGCCGTGACGACCCCAAAGGGTGCGACCACGATCACCATCAGCAAGGTCATCGTGACGGTGCCGAAGATCGCCGGCAGGATGCCGCCCTCGGTGTTGGCTTCGCGGGGCTCGCTGGTCAGGAACTCGCTCCAGCGCGAAAAATAGACGCCCAATTTCTGCAAGGGACCGAGGTCGTTCGCCGCGTAGAAGCGCACGATCTGCGATAGCTGGGTCTCCTTGGTCGTACCGGCGACGTCCTCGAGCACGATGCGGGAACGCCGATCCTGCTCCTTGATCGCGTTCGCCTGGGCCTGAAGCGCCTGAAACTCGCGCTCGAGCAGGGCGATGCGCGACGCCGCGGTCGCGACGCGCTCGCGATACTCGACGCTGTCGGCGCCGTGGCGCAACTCGATGCGGCGCGTCTCCAGCCGCTCCTGATTGATCTGGTAGTTGACCTTGCCGATGTCGCTGCGCTCGATCCGGCGGATCTCGGCGAAACGATCTCGCGCGGCACGCTGCTCGGCGTGGATGCGGGCCGCACCGAGCGTCGCCGGGTCGGCCTCGACGCCGTCGAGCACGACCGACTTGATGCGCCCGACGAATGGGCCCCACTCCTGGCGCTCGAAGAAATGCATGTCGCGCGGGCGTTCGATCGAGGCGACGTCGAAGTCGCTCACCCAGCGGAAATCCTCGTTGTACAGCTCGTAGTTGCCGATCCGGTAAAGATTGCGACGCACATAGCCATCCGCCTCGGCAATCGCCGCCTGCGCTTCTGGGGGCAACGCGGCAAGAATGTTTTCGGCAGGGCGATAGAGGTTGGTGCGCGAGGGTTCGCCCGCGACGCGCTCGCCACTTGTGAGCGTGATCACTTCGATCGGCTTCGGCCAGAAGGTCGTGATGCCGTTCCAGAAGATCATGAACAGGAAGCCGCTGATCAGGATGATGCCCAGCGCCAGTGCCCCACCGAACCCCCACAGGGCCGGCTCGCCCACCGCCGACAGATCGGCCGTGAAGCGCCTGACCGGCTTCGCCTCGGCGTTCGCGCTCATGCGCATCGCCCCCCTTTCGAAACTCGTGGCCATGTTCTTGCCTCGTCCTTCAAAGCTGGAACGCCCGCTTGCGGAAGCGCTGGCGGACGACCTCGGCGATCGTGTTGATGACGAAGGTCATGATGAAGAGCGTCAGCGCCGCGAGGAACAGCATCCGGTAGAGCGTGCCCCCGATGACCGCCTCGGGCAGCTCGACCGCGATGTTGGCCGACAGCGTGCGCAGGCCGTTGAAGATGTTCCAGTCGAGGATGGGCGTATTGCCCGCCGCCATCACCACGATCATGGTCTCGCCGACCGCCCGGCCCATGCCGATCATGACCGCGGCGAAGACACCGGACATCGCGGTGGGCAGCACGACCCAGATCGCCGTCTGCCAGGGCGTAGCCCCGGCGGCGAGGCTCGCCGCGCGCAGGTGACCCGGCACGGCGTTGAGCGCATCCTCGGCCAGCGTATAGATGTTGGGGATGATGGCGAAACCCATGACCATCCCGACGACGAGGGCGTTACGCTGCACGTAGGTATCGACGACTCCGCCGCGCGGATCGAAGCCGAGCGCCGTCAGCGCCGCGGCCAGAGAAAGACTCGCGGCCGCCGCGACCACGGCCATCGCCAGCCAGCGCGCGCCGTCGATGCGACCCGCGGCCTCGCGCGAGAGGCCGCGGAGATGCATCCGATAGCCCGTGCCGACCGTGTTGTTGAAGGCCATGGTCAGCGCGACGAAACACAGGGGCCACAGGACCAGAGCCATGAATGGCGTTCCGGTGCCGACGTCGTGATTGGTCCACGCCTTGAAGTCGCCGTAGAAGAGGCCCTGTTCGAATGCGGGGCCGAACAGGAACGCGGCGTAACAGGAGAGGCCGATCACGACGAACATGATCGCGAACTTCGGGATGCCGTTCAGGCGCAATGCCAGACCGGGCGGCAGCATCTGCCACAGGTAGGCAGCGATCATCAGGCCGAGCGGCAGCGCGATGAATCCCAGCACCACCGCGGCAATCCAGCTCTCGACAATGGGCGCGAGGATCAGGGCGGCGATGAAGCCCAGCACGACCGTGGGCAGCGACTCCATCATCTCCATCACCGGCTTGACGGTCGCGCGCACGCTGCGATGGACGAACTCGGAGGTGTAGATCGCCGCCAGCAGGGCAATCGGGATCGCAAACAGAAGCGAATAAACGGTCGCCTTGAGCGTGCCGAAGATCAGCGGCACCAGCGAGAACTTGGGCTCGAACAGGTCCGTTCCCGACGACGACTGCCAGGTGTAGGTCGGCTCGGGGTAGCCCTCGTACCAGAGCTTGCCGAACACCGCCTTCACGGTCGTCTCGGGGTGCGGCACGTAGAACTGCCATAGATCGACCACGCCCGCGCCGTTGATCGCGAACGCGCCGTCGTCGCGAGGCATCAGCATGAGCTGCAGCGCGCTGCCCACGGGCGGCGCGTCCGGCATCTTCAGGCGCAGCAGCACCTGCTCGCTTGTAGCATGACGGAACCAGACGTTGCCTGCCGCGTCGGCCGTGACCAGGCTCTTGCGCCGCTGCGAAACGTCGTAGGCGACGATGCCGGCCGGCTGTGGCTCGAGTTCGCGCGCCAGCACCATCCTGAAGCCGTCCACCGTGCCGGCATCCTCGGGCTGCAGCCGGAAGTACATGCGCAATGAGCCGTCCGTGCCGCCGACGACGATGGTCTGGTTGCCGATGAGAAAGCCGAGGATGCCCAGCCCCGCCCCGTCCGGCGTGAGCTTGGCCGATTCCGCCAGGACCGGCGCGGCGAAGTTGCGGGTATCGAAGCGATGCACGGTGCCGTCGGCAACGCCGACATAGACCTGGTCGGCCTGGGTGGACAGCAGCACCTTCTCGACCACGGTCCCCTCGGGCAGCGGGGGCAGCGTCGAAGTCCGGGTCGTCACCGTCTCCGCGCGCGTCATCAGGTTGATGCGCGTCTCGGAACGCGACAAGCGCCCGACACCATAGCGATCGAAGGTGACAAAGCTCTTGGTCGGACGCTCGACCGTGCCCCCGAGGGTGAAGGCGATCGCCTTGATCGGCACGCCCTCGTCGGCGACCTGCTGCGGCGGCTGGACTTCGGCCGAGATCGAAATCCGGCGGATCTGGTTGCCGGCGATGTGCCGGTACACCGCGCGACCGTCGGTCAGGTCGCGCTCGTTCAAGACAGTCAGCCCGGATGGCAGGTCTTCAGCCCGCAGCACAGCCGCCTCAGGTGCGACGCGCACGAAGCGGACGCTGCCATCGGTGAAGCCGAAGGCCATGTCGTTGCGATTGACCGTGGAGCCGACTGCGCTGGCCGTGTCGCCGTCGAAGTCGAGCGCGAGCGGGGCAAGCGCCGTTCCGGTGTCGATATGGAAGGTGTCGACGCGCCCGTCGGCGGCAATGCGAATCCCGATGGTCTGGTATTCGTCGGCGTTGCTCCAGATCATGTCGGGTTTGGGCGCAAGCACGTAGGCCTGCTGCTCCTTCAGCGAGCCGCCCTTGAACAAAGGCAGCGCCTCCTTGGCGAGAAACACCAGAATGCCGAACACGGCCAGGATGACCAACAGGCCGCCGACGGTGATCGTCGAATCGGCCGCCCGGTCGGCGATCAGCACCGAGCGGCGGGTCGTCCGGCCGATTGGCAGCAGCCGCTTGTAGCCGTCCGGATGGGATGGCGCGTTGCCGGTGTTATCGCTCATGCATGAGCCCCTGCAGAAATGAACGAGGGCGGGCGCCGAAGCGCCCGCCCCTCTCCAACGATTACTTCAGCAGCCCGAATTCCTTCAGGTCGGCATCGGCCAGGGGCTTCAGCACCGGGAAGTAACCGTCGCGCACGACGGCTTCCTGGCCCTGCCTCGAATACACGTAGCGGATGAACTCGGCACGCAGCGGCTCGAGCGACTGGTTGGGGTTCTTGTTCACGTAGATGTATAGGAACCGGGCGATCGGGTAGTCGCCGGTGACGGCATGTTCGGCGACGGCATCATAGCAGCTCGCCCCGCCATCGGTCGAAAGCGGCACCGAGCGGACATCCGCGGTGCGGTAGCCGACACCCGAGTAGCCAATCCCGGCGATGTCGGAGGCCACGCCCTGCACCACCGTCGATGAACCCGGCTGCTCCTTGACCTCGTCCTTGTAGTCGCCGTCGAAGAGCGCCACTTCCTTGAAGTAGCCGTAGGTGCCGGAGGCAGAATTACGCCCGTACAGCGAAATCGGGCGCGTGGCCCATTCACCGGTCAGTCCCAGGTCGCCCCAGGTCCGGATGTCGCGGTCGAGTCCGCCATTGCGCGTCTTGGAGAAGATCGCATCGACCTGCTGCATGGTCAGGCACTGGATGGGGTTGTCCTTGTGCACATACACGGCCAGAGCATCGACCGCACCGCGGATCGCCGTGGGCTTGTACCCGTAGCGCTTCTCGAAGTCGTCGATCTCCTTCGCCTTCATCGGCCGTGACATCGGGCCGAACTGGGCGGTGCCGGCGATCAGCGCGGCCGGGGCGGTGCCCGACCCCTTGCCTTCGATCTCGATCTGCACGTTGGGGTAGGCGCTGTTGAAGCCCTCCGCCCACAGCGTCATCAGGTTGTTGAGCGTGTCCGAGCCTATCGACTTGAGGTTGCCCGACACACCGGAGACAGGCTGGTAGGCTTCGAGGGCGGGATCGACCTGAATCTGCGCCTGGGCGCCGAAAGAAGCGGTGAGCGCGACGATTGCCGTGGCGACGAGACTCTTCTTGAACATGCGGAGTTTCTCCAGTTTCGTGAATTGACCACCCCTTCGGGGGCGCTCCCGTCGGTGCCGGGAACAAAACGGATTATCCGCACCCAAGATTACACTTCTGTTAAACGTCACCGAACGCAGGTCGATCCCAAGGCGGAGCCGTCCGGCTGCCCGCCGGCGCCCTGCCTCAGGCCGTCGCGCGCTCGACCGCCGCGGCGATCTCCCGGGCGAGCCGCCCGACCTGCTCGCCGTCGCGCCCCTCCACCATGACGCGCAGCAGCGGCTCGGTTCCCGAGGGACGCAGCAGGACCCGGCCACTCTCGCCCAGATCCTGCTCGGCCCGATGCCGCGCTTCAGCGATGCCGGGATGGTCTCGCCACTCGAAGCCGGGGGGCATCCGCACGTTGATGAGCTTCTGCGGATAGAACTCGACGTCGGCGCAAGCCTCGGCGAGCGTGATCCCGCCCCGCTTGAGCGCCGCCAGCACCTGCAGCGCGGAGACGATCGCATCGCCCGTGGTGTGGCATTCGAGGCAGATGAGATGTCCGGAACTCTCGCCACCCAGTTTCCAGCCGCGCGCGAGCAGCATCTCCAGCACGTAGCGATCGCCCACCTTGGCGCGCTCGAACGACACGCCGAGCCGACCGATCGCATGCTCGAGCCCGAGGTTGCTCATCAAGGTGCCGACCACTCCGTCGAGCCGTCCACCCTGCTTGCGCGCCGCCGCGATGACGTAGAGCAGCTTGTCGCCATCGTAGATCTTGCCCGCGGAATCGACCATGATCAGCCGGTCGCCGTCGCCGTCGAGGGCAATGCCGATGTCGGCACCGCTCTCCAGCACCGCCGCGCTGAGGTTCTCGGGCTGGGTCGCTCCGACGCCGTCGTTGATGTTGATGCCGTTGGGCTCGACGCCGACCGGGATCACCTCCGCGCCCAACTCGTGGAAGACGTTGGGTGCGACGTGATAGGCCGCCCCGTGGGCACAGTCGACCGCGATGCGCAGACCGCGCAGGTCGAGCTCGGTTGGAAACGTGCTCTTGCAGAACTCGATATAACGCCCGGCCGCGTCGTTGATGCGGCGCGCCTTGCCGAGCCGGGCCGGCTCGACGCAACCCACGGGCTGGTCGACCAGTTCCTCGATTTCGCTCTCGATGGCGTCGGGGAGCTTGGCCCCATCGGCGGAGAAGAATTTGATCCCGTTGTCGTAATAGGGATTGTGCGAGGCCGAGATCACGACCCCCGCCTGCAGGCGCAGGGCCCGGGTGAGGTAAGCGATCGCCGGGGTCGGCAGCGGCCCGGCCAGCATGACGTCGACGCCTGCCGCCGCGAAACCCGCCTCCATCGCAGCCTCGAGCATGTAACCGGAGATCCGGGTGTCCTTGCCGATCAGCACCGCGGGCGCCTCACCATGGGGCAGCATCTCGCGCCGCACCAGCACCTGGCCCGCGGCATAACCCAGTCGCATCACGAACTCGGGCGTGATCGGGCTCTCGCCCACCAGCCCGCGCACCCCATCGGTGCCGAAATATCTGCGCCCCATCGCAACAGCCCCTGCCTTGAAAACGGCGATTATGCACCAGCGCGCCGAGCCGGCACGCACCGAAGCACGCTGTTACGGCCCCGCCTGCGACAGTCCGCTACCCAGGTCGAGCAGACCGGTCATGGCCTCGATCGGCACGGCGATCCGCCGAGATCGCGATCCGGCCGTCCGCAGAACGGACACAGGGCGACCCACCCAAAGCAGCGGGCCGGCTTGCGCCGGCCCGCGTGGGGCAGGAACCGCTGGAGAACGTTCAGGCGGCCGGTGCGGGAGCCGTCGGGGCCGGCTCGGGCGCGTCGCCCTTGGGCTTCTTGGGCGGCAGCGAGGTCGGCTTGGGCGGTCGCGGCGGGCGTCCGCCCATGATGTCGTCGATCTGATCGGCATCGAGCGTCTCCCACTCGAGCAACGCCTGCGTCATCGCTTCGATCTTGTCGCTATTGTCTTCGATCAGCTTGCGTGCGAGCGCGTACTGCTGATCGATGATGCGGCGGATCTCGGCGTCGACCTTCTGCATGGTCGCCTCGGAGACATTGCGATGGGTTGTGACCTGGCGGCCGAGGAAGATCTCGCCCTCCTCCTCGCCGTAGACCATCGGGCCGAGCGTGTCGGACATGCCCCACTGCGTGACCATGCGCCGCGCGAGGTCGGTTGCGCGCTGGAAGTCGTTGGAAGCGCCGGTCGTCATCTGGTTCATGAAGATCTCTTCGCAGATGCGCCCGCCGAAGAGCACTGCGATGGTCTGCAGCAGGCGCTCGCGGTCCTGACTGTAGCGGTCGGTTTCCGGCAACTGCATGGTCACGCCGAGCGCGCGGCCGCGCGGAATGATCGTGACCTTGTGCACCGGGTCGGTCTTGTCGAGGAGCTTCGCGACCACGGCGTGGCCGGACTCGTGATAGGCCGTGTTGCGGCGCTCTTCCTCGGGCATGACCATCGAGCGGCGCTCCGAGCCCATCAGGATCTTGTCCTTGGCGCGCTCGAAGTCCTCCATGTCGACCAGGCGCTTGCTGCCGCGCGCGGCAAAAAGCGCCGCCTCGTTCACGAGGTTTGCGAGGTCGGCACCGGAGAATCCGGGGGTACCCCGGGCGAGCACCATCGGATCGACGTCGGGGGCTATGGGCACCTTGCGCATGTGAACTTTCAGAATCTGCTCGCGGCCGCGGATGTCGGGCAGCGGCACGACCACCTGGCGGTCGAAGCGGCCCGGGCGCAGCAGCGCCGGGTCGAGCACGTCGGGGCGGTTGGTCGCGGCGATGACGATCACGCCCGAGGTGCCCTCGAAGCCGTCCATCTCGACCAGCAGCTGGTTCAGCGTCTGCTCGCGCTCGTCGTTGCCGCCGCCCATGCCGGCGCCACGCTGGCGGCCGACCGCGTCGATCTCGTCGATGAAGACGATGCAGGGGGCGTGCTTCTTCGCCTGCTCGAACATGTCGCGCACGCGCGCCGCGCCGACGCCGACGAACATCTCGACGAAGTCCGAACCGGAGATCGAGAAGAACGGCACCTTGGCCTCCCCGGCGATCGCCTTGGCGAGCAGTGTCTTGCCGGTGCCGGGCGAACCGACCATCAGCACGCCCTTGGGGATGTGACCGCCGAGCTTCTGGAACTTGGACGGGTCACGCAGGAAGTCCACCAGTTCGGCCACCTCCTCCTTGGCCTCGTCGCATCCGGCGACGTCGGCGAAGGTGAGCGAGTTGGCCGACTCGTCGAGCAGTTTCGCCTTCGATTTGCCAAACGAGAAGGCGCCGCCGCGCCCGCCGCCCTGCATCTGGCGCATGAAGAAAATCCACACGCCGATCAGCAACAGCATCGGGAACCACGAAACGAAGATGCTCATCAAGAAGGATTGCTCTTCGTCGGGCTTGGCCGCGGTGACATTGACTCCCGCACGCATCAGGTCGGAGACCATCCAGATGTCCTGGACCCCGGGGGTGTAAACGGTGACCTGGCGCCCGTCGATCGTGGTCGCCTTCACGACGCGGCCGTCCACGGTCGCCTTGCTGATGCGACCGGCGCGCGCCTCGTCCATGAACTGCGAATACTCCATCGTATTCGTCGAGATCTGGCGCGTATTGAACTGGTTGAAGACCGTCATCAGGACGACGCCGATCACCATCCAGATCGCGAGATTCTTGAAGAGATTATTCAAAGCCTTTCCTTCCTGACCCTGTTGGGGAGCACCTAATCGACCCATTCTAGTGGCGAATGTTCCCGCCGGTAAACCGATCGCGGCGATCGTTTGCGCCAATGGGCGGCATCGATGCAAGTGGCCGATTCTATCCCAGATCGGCCCGAGGTCGCCGGCCGGACGGCCGAGCCGGGGTCGGCTACGCGCCGACCCGCTTCAGCAGCGCGTCGAACCCCGGATAGGTTCTCCGATCGATGGCGAACTTGCGGGCGAAGGGGGTCCAGGCTCCGCCGCTCGCCAGGGCGTCGACAAAGCCCGGCGTGTCGACGATCCAACTCCCCCCCAGCAAGGTCACGCCGCGTGAAAACAGCGCATCGGGCAGGCAGCCGGCGCCCGGGCCGACCATCGCGAACACGCGCGCCGAGCCGCACGGGGCGAGCATGCGATCGAGCGTGTCGTTGAGCAGGATGGTGCTGGTCGAGAGTACCTTGTTGCAGCTTGCGAGCTCGGCCGGATCGAGCGTGACGCGAAAGCCTTCCCGCTCGCCGGCGAGCTCGGCCTTGAGCTCCACGACCGTCAGGCGCGCGCCTGCGGTGACGAAGCGTTCGACCAGCGAGGTGAACAGCCCGATCATGCCGATGTGATCAGTGGGACCGGGATCGATCTGCCCGACCGAGTCGGTGCTCGAGTCGGGGACGTAGCCGGCACGATCGAACAGGCAGCGCGTGAGCGCATTGACCGCGGCGAATCCGAGCGTGCGCTCGACGGCGCCGTTTGCCCCACCCAAGCCGGCATAGGCGCGCGCGAGTGCCAGCGGATCGGTGCCCGCGAGGCTGCGCTCGCCATAGGACGTACCCAGCCGGGCGAGCGTGTCGTCGAGCAGCACGTAGGACAGGCCCAGCGAGCCGTCCTCCAGCTCCAGCGCGCAGAACTCGCCCTGCTTGCTGTCCGCCAGCTCGGGGCGCGGCAGGTGCAGGGCACGCACGCGCGGCAAGGCCGACGCAGCGGCGAAGCGCTCCAGCAGGGCAATGGTCTCGGTCGAAAAATTCATGGCTACCTCTTCAGTCGTTCAATCGGTCCGGGGCCCGTCGTCCTGCCCCGAGGCTCCCCTTGCGGCTCCGTCCGACGCCGCAGAGGTCGCGCCGTCCGATGCCCCCTCCGGGGCATTCGCTTCGCGCCCCGCGCTGCGATACAGGTTCGCGATCCCGCCCTTCTCGCGACGGCCTGCCCGCAGCGCGGCCGAGGCCTCGCCGCCGCTGACGGTCGCATCGCGGTTCTCCGGAGTGCGCAGTGCGCCGGGAAAATAGTCAGCCGTGAGGCGGCTCGAATGCACGGGAGAGCACCCATCGCCCTGACCGAAGCGCCGCCAGTCGCGCACCCACAGGATGTCTGTGGCAAGCTCGTGCAGGCCGATGGTCTCGCGATCGCCGATCAGGATCCCTTGCACGCGCAAGCCCGCCTCGGTGCGCGCCCGCGCGACGCGTCCTGCGAGCGCCGGCGTCGCGCCGAACTCGCCGTCCGAGGCGATGAGCAGGTCGGCGAGTTGCCATCCCTCATCGTCCAGCCGGCCGAGCGCGCGCTCGAGCGGGCCGCAGATGTCGGTACCGCCGGAAAACGTCTGCCCGAGAAACTGCGTCAGACGCTCGAGTCCACCCAGGTCGGCCCCGAGTTCCAGATCGACCACCTCGTCCGGTCCGCTGAAGGCGAACACGTGGCAGGGCCTGCGCTGGGCGTGCGCGGCGCGGGCCGCTTCGAGGACGACGGCCTTCGCCACCGCCTCGGCACCGCCCTGCATCGACCCCGAGGTGTCGACGCAGACCAGCATCGCCCCCATCTCCATGCGGCGCTCCGGCGCACGCCGGGGCGTCGGTCTCAACACCGGCGCATGGGCCTGGCGCACCTCCTCCATGCGATCGTCGTCCTCGTAGGCGAGCAGCGCCCGCTCGGCGTGGCGCGCGTGCCAGACCAGGCGCAGGCGCGGATGCGCAAGCATCATCGCCTCGGCCGGCAGCATCCGCGCGATCCGCCCGGAACGATGCACCCCGCGTGTCTGTCCGGGCAGATCGGGCACATGCACGCTGCGCGTGCGGGCACGCAGCGCGAGCGCTTCCTCCATCACGGCGGCGGTGCACTGGGACGCTTCGTCGAGCACCTCGATCGGCCGCTCGCGCCCGAGCTGGCGAATCACGCGCACAAGCGCAGGCATCTGCTCCAGCAAACGGCGAATCCGCACCACCTCCTGCCAGCCGCTGCTGCGCAGCAGACCGCGCAGCAGATCCCAGCGGGTGTTCTTCAGGAGGTCGCCCAGATCGCCGAACACCTCGATCAGGGCGTCCATCTCGCCGCAGCGCTCCGACCAGTCGCTGCGGAAGGCCGCAAGCGCCATCTCGACGGCCTCGTCGGCCGACGCCCCGCGGTCGATGTAATCGACGATCAGGTCGAGGTGAAAGAGCACACCCTGCAGCACGGTATCGCCGAGCTCGGGGTTGCCGCCACAGTATCGCGGCAACTCGAGCTCGGCGAAGAGGGCCTGCACGCGCAGACCGAGCGCCTCCGGCGGCCAGCCGGTCGATGCCGCCTCGGGCAACCCGCCGACGAGGAGCGCCGCACGCCAGGCTTCCAGCGCGGCGAGTCGCGGCACCAGAGTGCCCTGGGAATGCGTCATGCCCCCCAGCCAAAGGCTGCGCGGCAGTCGTTCGAGGGGCGCAAGCGGCGCCTCGAGGGATTCGAAGAGCAGCGGCCGCGCCGCGATGTCGATCTTCATTGGCCCGTGCGCCGGGCGCCGACGACGATCTGCGCCCGGAATGAGGACGTGTCGCGCCTCACCGGAGGCTCAGGCCGACAGGGGTTCGTGTTCGACCGGCGCAGGCACGGGCCCTGTCTCTCCGGCGAGCCGCGGCAAGGCTTCGAACCCGTCGCGGGCCGCGCGCGCACGCGCTTCGAGGCCGGCGACCGCATCGTCCGTGGCTGCGAGGTGCTCGGCGATGCGTGCTGCGATCTCGCCGTCCATCCACAAGCTCGCCGCTACGAAGGCGTCGAGTTCCGCGCGAACGGCAGAGATCTCGGCGCGATAGGCGGCAATCCGCCCCAGCAGCGCGTCGAGCTGTCTGGTCCGGGCCCCGATGTGCGCGGTTCCGTAACGGCGCTGGCGCGCGTAGGTCATGCGCAGCGCCCCGGCCCCGCCCTTGGCGTCGCCGATCTCGCCGGCGAGCTCGGTCGCCGAGAAGCGAAGCCGGCCCGACTCGTCGTAATCGAGGTCGTTGGCGCTGCGCTCTGCGTCGAGTTGGGCCTCGAAGGCTTCCACCACGCGGGTGAGCCGCGGCGGCGACCACGCCTCGCGCACGCCCAGCCGGGCCGCAAGCCAGTCCGCGATCGCGCGCTGCCCGGCGGAGTCGGCCGCCACACACCACGGCAGCAGCCACAGATCCCAGCACGACACGGCGCGGCGGCCCTCGCACGCCGCCGCCACCCGGAGCAGGCCGACGATCTTGACCCAGCGCCGGTCCGAGACATAGTGCGCATCCTCGCCGAGTTGCACGCGCAATTCTCCGAGCAGCGCTCCGACCTCTGCGGGCAGCCTCACACCCGCCGCGGCGACGTTCAGCGCCGCGCGCTCGGACGCATCGAGCGCGTCGGGAAATTCGTCGTGGGTCGTGGCCACGCCGGCTTCAAGCAGCCGTCCAAAGCCAGCCGCCGTCACCGGCGCCACCGGCAGCCTCAGCAGGAAGCGGTCGAAGAAGGCCTCCGCGACCTCGTCCTCGGGCACCTCATTGGTCGCGCCGATCGCGCTGATCAGCGGACAGCGCACGCGCCCCGCGCCGTTGTCGAATTCGCGCTCGTTGAGGAGCGTCAGCAGTGCGTTGAGGATCGCGCTATTGGCCTTGAACACCTCGTCGATGAAGGCGATCGACGCTTCGGGCAGAAACCCGGCCGTGTGACGCTCGTAGCGGTCCTGCTCGAGCGCGCTGATCGACAACGGCCCGAACAGCTCCTCGGGCACCGAGAAGCGCGTGAGCAGGCGCTCGAAGTACGCCGCATCCCGAAAACCGCGATGCAGGCGGCGGGCGAGTTCGCTCTTGGCCGTGCCGGGGGGTCCGATCAGCAGGGTGTGCTCCCCGGCGAGGGCGGCGAGCAGGGCAAGACGCACCTCACGGCCCCGCTCCACCAGCCCGTCCTCGAGCCGGGCGACGAGACGTTCGAGACGGGGGCGCAGAGCGGTCATGGACAGGGTTCCGGAGGGCTGAACTCGTCACATGATAGTCAAGCGCCTGGCGTCCCGCATTGATCCGGGCCAATTTTCCCCGACCGGCTCGGGCTCGGGGCACCGGCAGCCGGGCCCTTGAGCGTGAACCACCCTGCGCGGGCCACTGGCCAAGCCGGGCCGACGCTCATGCTGACCGGCGTCGACGGCCGCAATGCCACGAAATCGATCAGGCGCTGCGTCGACCGAGCCCGAGCAGATAGACCTCGGCGCTGCGATCGCGCGAGGCCTTGGGCTTGCGCACCTGCAACGAAGCGAAGTGGCGTGCGGCCGCCTCTCGAAACTCCATGAAGCCCTGCCCCTGGAACACCTTGACGAGAAAGCTGCCGCCCGGGCGCAGATGCTGCACGGCGAATTCGAGCGCGAGCTCCGCCAGATGGATGGAGCGCGCCTGGTCGGCGAGCTCGATGCCCGACATGTTGGGCGCGATGTCGGAGAGCACCGCATCGACCGGCTCGCCGTGCAGCGAGTCCTCGAGCCGACGCAGCACCTCATCGTCAAGAAAATCGCCCTGGATGAACTCAACCCCGGCAAGCGGCTCGATCGGCAGCAGATCGAGCGCCAGCACGCGCCCGTTCTTCCCGGCGCGGCGCGCGGCGACTTGCGACCAGGATCCGGGGGCGGCACCGAGGTCGACGACGACCATGCCGGGCTTGAGCAAATGGTCGCGCTCGTCGATCTCCATCAGCTTGAAGGCGGCGCGCGAGCGATAGCCCTCGGCTTTCGCGCGCTGCACCCAGGCGTCGTTGACGTGCTCCATCATCCACGCCTTGCTGGTCTTGGTTCGCTTCATCGGAGTAGAATCCCGGACCTTGAACGGTTGAATACACATGACAGCAATCACACCGGCGCAGCGGCGCGACTTGCGCGCACGCGCCCACCACCTGAACCCCGTCGTCTCGATCGCCGGAAACGGTCTCACCGAACCGGTGCTGGCGGAGGTCGAGCGCTCGCTTCAGGCCCACGAACTCATCAAGATCAAGGTCCATGGCGCGGAGCGCGAGGTTCGCGAGGAACTGCTCGCGCAGGTCTGCCAGACGCTCGATGCCGCCCCGGTGCAGCACATCGGGACGATTCTGGTGATCTGGCGCAAGCGCCGCGAGGACGACACGGCGAAGGCCGCCCCGGAACAGTCCGCCTCGGAAAGACCGTCGGGCGGCAAGCGCCCATCGGTCGCCAAGTCCGCAAGCAGCTTTGCCGCCGCGGCCCGCCGCACTGCGATGATGCAGGCTGCCGCCGATCGCCGCCGGCCGCCCTCGCGCGGCCCCGGCAGCGCCCCCCGCAAGGTCACCCCCCGCGGGAAATAGGCCTTCGCCGAAGGCCTTCAGCGGTGGCGCGGCGCCACCGCTCAGACGTACCGAACCTCGACGATCTCGAACTCGCGCATCCCGCCCGGGGCCTGCACCTGGGCGACGTCGCCGGCGAACTTGCCGATCAGGGCGCGGGCGATCGGCGAGCTGATCGAGATCTTGCCCTCCTTCACGTCGGCCTCGTCGTCGCCGACGATCTGGTAGGTCACGACGTTTCCGCTGTCCATGTCCTCCAGATCCACGGTCGCGCCGAACACGCAGCGCCCGTCGGCGTCGAGCAACCGGGGGTCGATGATCTGGGCGTTGGCGACCTTGATCTCGAGCTCCTTGATGCGCCCTTCGATGAAGCCCTGCCGCTCCTTGGCGGCATCGTACTCGGCGTTCTCGGACAGATCGCCGTGCGAGCGGGCCTCGGCGATCGCGGCGATCACCGCCGGGCGCTCCACGGTCTTCAGGCGGTGGAGCTCGGCGCGCAGCTTCTCGGCGCCTTGTACGGTTACCGGTGTCTTGCTCATGCTTGTGCTTTCAGTTCGTTGTGCAGCGACTGCAGGCTGTAGACCTCGAGCCGGTCGAGGTAGGGCATGCCCATGCAGGCAGCGCGCGCGCCTTCGATGGTCGTATATACCGTGATCTTGGCGGCCAGTGCGCTGGTGCGAATCGAGCGCGAGTCGACGATGGCCTGGCGCTTTTCCTCGACCGTGTTGATGACGAGGCAGATCTCCTCGTTCTTGATCATGTCGACGATGTGCGGCCGGCCCTCGGTGACCTTGTTCACCACGCCGACCGG
Source organism: Gammaproteobacteria bacterium (assembly GCA_029289265.1). Classification (GTDB taxonomy): domain Bacteria; phylum Pseudomonadota; class Gammaproteobacteria; order Burkholderiales; family Rhodocyclaceae; genus JARFTX01. Next base: position 50,627 of record JARFTX010000001.1, on the reverse strand, counting down.
CAGTCCCGCCGCCTGAATCGCGCCGGCGGTGCCGCGCGTGGCGACCAGCCCGAAGCCCATCTCGTGCAGCGCCCGCGCGACCTCGACCGCGACCGGGCGATCCGACGGTTTGACGCTGATGAAGGCCGTCCCCGACTGCGGCAGGCGCACGCTGGCGGCGAGCTGCGACTTGACGAAGGCCTCGGCGAAGCTGCGGCCCACGCCCATGACTTCGCCCGTGGACTTCATCTCGGGACCCAGGATGGTGTCGACGCCCGGAAACTTCACGAACGGGAACACCGCCTCCTTGACCGAATAATAGTCGGGCACGATCTCGCGCGTGACGCCCTGGCTCGCGAGCGACTGGCCCGCCATGCAGCGCGCCGCGATCTTGGCGAGCGGCAGACCGCAGGCCTTGGACACGAAGGGCACGGTGCGGGAAGCACGCGGATTGACCTCGAGCACGAAGACGGTGGCGTCGTTGCCCTCGCCCTGGATCGCGAACTGCACGTTCATCAAACCGACGACGTTCAGGCCGCGCGCCATCGCCTCGGTCTGGCGGCGCAGCTCGTCCTGCAGCGCCTCACTGAGCGTATAGGGGGGAAGCGAGCAGGCCGAGTCGCCCGAATGCACGCCGGCCTGCTCGATGTGCTCCATGATGCCGCCGATGATGACCTGCTCGCCGTCGGAGAGGGCATCGACGTCGACCTCGGTGGCGTCGTTGAGGAAGCGGTCGAGCAGCACGGGGGACTCGTTCGAGACGCGCACCGCCTCGCGCATGTAGCGCTCGAGCTCCTTCTGCTCGTGCACGATCTCCATCGCGCGGCCGCCGAGCACGTAGCTCGGGCGCACCACCAGCGGATAGCCTATCTCGGCGGCGAGCCGCACCGCCTCCTCGGGCGTGCGCGCGGTGCGATTGGGCGGCTGACGCAGCTCGAGGTCGGTGAGCAGCTTCTGGAAGCGCTCGCGATCCTCGGCCGCGTCGATCATGTCGGGGCTGGTGCCGATGATGGGCACGCCGTTCGCCTCGAGCGCGCGGGCGCGCTTGAGCGGGGTCTGACCGCCGAACTGCACGATCACGCCGGCCGGCTTCTCGACGTGCACAATCTCGAGGATGTCCTCGAGCGTGATCGGCTCGAAGTAGAGCCGGTCGGAGGTGTCGTAGTCGGTCGAGACGGTCTCGGGGTTGCAGTTGACCATGATGGTCTCGTAGCCGTCCTCGCGCATCGCCAGCGCCGCATGCACGCAGCAGTAGTCGAACTCGATGCCCTGGCCGATGCGGTTGGGCCCGCCGCCCAGCACCATGATCTTCCTGCGGCCGGTCGGCTGTGCCTCGCACTCGTCCTCGTAGGTCGAGTACATGTACGCGGTCGAGGTCGCGAACTCGGCGGCACAGGTATCCACCCGCTTGTACACGGGCCGCACGCCCAGCGCGTGGCGATGCAGACGCATCGCCGTCTCGTCGACGCCGAGCAGCTTGGCAAGCCGCCGGTCGGAGAAGCCCTTGCGCTTCAGCTCGCGCACCTCGGCGGCCTGGAGCGCCTTCATCGAGCGGCCGGCGAGCGATTTCTCGGTCGCGACGATGTCCTCGATCTGGGCGAGGAACCACGGGTCGATGCGGCTGAGCTTGTGCACCTGCTCGAGGCTGTAGCCCTCGCGGAAGGCCTGGCCGACGTACCAGATGCGCTGCGCGCCGGGGTTGATCAGTTCGTGCTCGAGATCTTCCAGATCGGTCTCGACCTCGTCGAGGCCATAGGCGCCGACCTCGAGGCCGCGCAAGGCCTTCTGGAAGGATTCCTGGAAGCTGCGACCCATCGCCATCACCTCGCCCACCGACTTCATCTGGGTGGTGAGGCGGTCGTTTGCCTGCGGGAACTTCTCGAAGGCGAAGCGCGGAATCTTGGTGACGACGTAGTCGATCGACGGCTCGAACGAGGCCGGCGTCGCACCGCCGGTGATGTCGTTCTTCAGCTCGTCGAGCGTGTAGCCGACAGCGAGCTTGGCCGCGACCTTGGCGATCGGGAAGCCCGTGGCCTTGGAGGCGAGCGCCGAGGAGCGGCTCACGCGCGGGTTCATCTCGATGACGATCATGCGCCCGTCGTCGGGGTTGATCGCGAACTGCACGTTCGAGCCGCCGGTGTCGACGCCGATCTCGCGCAGCACCGCGATCGAGGCGTTGCGCAGGAGCTGGTACTCCTTGTCGGTGAGCGTCTGCGCCGGCGCGACGGTGATCGAGTCGCCGGTGTGCACGCCCATCGGGTCGAGGTTCTCGATCGAGCAGACGATGATGCAGTTGTCGGCGCGATCGCGCACGACCTCCATCTCGAATTCCTTCCAGCCGATCAGCGACTCCTCGATCAGCAGTTCGTTGGTCGGGCTCGCCTCGAGACCGCGCTTGCAGATCTCGAAGAACTCTTCCATGTTGTAGGCGATGCCGCCGCCGGTGCCTCCCAGCGTGAAGGACGGCCGGATGATCACCGGGAAGCCGATGCCGCCCTGCACCTGCAGCGCTTCCTCGAGGCTGTGGGCGATGCCCGAGCGGGCCGAGCCGAGCCCGATCTTGGTCATCGCGTCCTTGAACTTGAGGCGGTCCTCGGCCTTGTCGATCGCCTCGCGCGAGGCGCCGATCAGCTCGACGCCGTACTTGTCGAGCACGCCGTGGCGGGCGAGGTCGAGCGCGCAGTTCAGCGCGGTCTGGCCGCCCATCGTCGGCAGCACCGCGTCGGGGCGCTCCTTTTCGATGATGCGCTCGACGACCTGCCAGGTGATCGGCTCGATGTAGGTCACGTCGGCCGTGCCCGGGTCGGTCATGATCGTCGCCGGGTTCGAGTTCACCAGGATGACCTTGTAGCCCTCCTCGCGCAACGCCTTGCAGGCCTGGGCGCCGGAGTAGTCGAACTCGCAGGCCTGGCCGATGATGATCGGCCCGGCGCCGATGATGAGGATTTTCTCGATGTCTGTACGCTTAGGCATTGCCCGCCCTCGGTCCTTCATTGTGAAGCGGCAGCCTCGGCTGCCGCTTGCGATTCATTTTTGCGCTTCGAGGAGTCGTATGAAGCGGTCGAAGAGGTAGGCCACGTCGTGCGGCCCGGGGCTCGCCTCGGGGTGGCCCTGAAAACAGAACGCCGGCACGTCGTTGCGTTCGAAACCCTGCAGGCTGCCGTCGAAGAGCGACACGTGGGTGACCCGGGCATTGGCCGGGAGCGTGTCGGCGTCGACCGCAAAGCCGTGGTTCTGGCTGGTGATCAACACCTGGCCGGTGGCGAGGTCCTTGACCGGGTGGTTCGCGCCGTGGTGGCCGAACTTCATCTTGACGGTGCGCGCCCCCGAGGCGAGCGCCATCAGCTGGTGGCCGAGGCAGATGCCGAAGGTCGGGATACCGCGCGCGAGGAACTCGCGGATCGCCTCGATCGCGTAATCGCAGGGTTCGGGGTCGCCGGGGCCGTTCGACAGGAAGATGCCATCCGGCGCGAGCTCGAGCACCTTGGCCGCCGGCGTTCGCGCGGGCACGACGGTGAGGCGGCAGCCGCGGCTCGCCAGCATGCGCAGGATGTTGCGCTTGACGCCGAAGTCGTAGGCGACGACGTGGAAGCGCGGCGCGGCCTGCGGCACGTAGCCTTCTCCGAGCGCCCACTCGCCCTCGCTCCAGGCATAGGATTCGTCGACACTGACAACCTGAGCCAGATCCATGCCGGCCAACCCGGGAAAAGCGCGCGCCGCCGCGAGCGCCGCATCGACGTCGAGCGCCTTGCCCGCCTCGGCGGTGACGATGCAACCGGCCTGGGCGCCCTTCTCGCGCAGGATGCGGGTGAGCTTGCGGGTATCCAGGCCTGCGATCGCAACGATGTTCTCGTCGCGCAGGTAGGCGTCGAGGGTGCGCTCGGAACGGAAATTCGACGCGAGCAAGGGCAGGTCACGAATCACCAATCCCGCCGCATGCACGCGACCCGCTTCGCAGTCCTCGGTGTTAACCCCGGTGTTGCCGATATGTGGGTAAGTGAGCGTGACGATCTGGCGACAGTAGCTCGGGTCGGTGAGAATTTCCTGATAGCCCGACATCGAGGTATTGAAGACCACCTCGCCGACCGTAGTGCCTGCCGCACCGATTCCTTTTCCAAAGAACACCGTTCCGTCGGCGAGTGCCAACAAGGCGGACGGGAAAGCAGTCACGAAAAACTCCTGGATTCGGCCGAAAGCGGGCAAGCAAACAGCGGATCCGCTCGCCCCAGATGTGAAAAAACGGGACGAGCCTGCCGGCTTATCCCGCTCAAAGAACTTTAAGATTATAGCCTCAGGCGAAAGCCCGCGCAAACGGCGGCGCCATCCAGCCGACCGGCGCTCGAAGTGGCGGAGCCTGACCGCGCTTCAGTGGGTTTGAGTGGAGTGCTTGAGCGAGCGCGTCAGTTGGTCGAGCGCGACCAGGAGCCGCGTGAGCGGCTCGGCGGTCGCAGCCGGGTCGCCGGCGCGGGCAAGCCGCTCGACCTCCGCCGCAGCCGTGGCCGCATTTTCGGCGAAGAACACGCCGACCGAGCCCTTGACCGAGTGCGCCACCTCTACCAGCCGCGACAAATCCCCCGATTCGCGCAGGCGCCGCAAGATGCGGAAGGTCTCATCGATGTCGCGCAGATAAAGCTGCAGCAACTGCTGGACGGACGCCTCATCCCCGTCGAGGAGCGCGCGAGTCTGGGCGAGGTCGAGATCGGGCCGTGAATCCGAGGATTCCAGCACGGTCATCTCGCCGAAGCTCTCCAACGCGTCATGCTCGTCCGCGCACACGCGCTCGATCTTCGCGTACAGCTCCGGAGGCCGGATCGGCTTGGAGATGAAGTCGTCCATCCCGGCCTCGAGACACCGTCTGCGGTCCTGCTCCAGCGTGTGCGCCGTCATCGCAATGATCGGCACCGGCCGCCACCCCGCATCGCTGACCACGTAGCTGCGCCTAGCCTCGTGGGCGCGGATCGCGCGCGTCGCCTCGATGCCCCCCATCACGGGCATCTGCACGTCCATCAGCACGAGATCGAAGTTGTCGCGATCGAAGCATTCCACCGCCTCTTGACCGTTACCGGCAATGACCACGGAGTGCCCCGCACGTTCGAGCATGCGCGTCGCGACGGTCTGATTGACCAGGTTGTCTTCGACCAGCAGCACGCGCAGATGCGCGCGCGTCACCTCACCGGGCTCGAGCATCTCCGTCAGCGTAGCTTCGGGATCGAAGGCGAGGCTCATATCGGCAGACTGCTCGGTCGCGCCCTCGCGTGCGACGGTGAGCGCCTCGAGCAACTCGTCCGCCAGGAAAGGCTTGGCGATCCGCCCGTTCAGACCCAGTTCGCGGCACCGGCCGATGCCGTTCCGCTTCGGGTCTGTCGTAAGCATCATCACGATGCGGTCGAGACAGGCTCCTTCTGAAGCGAACTCCTCGACCAGACCGAAACCGCTCCCGTGGGGCAGTCCCGCATCGATCAACATGAAGTCGAACGGGTCGGCACCCGCGCGCTCGCCGGCGAGCAACTGCCGCGCCCGCTCGGTGTCGTGCGCAACCTCGGGCCGCAGCCCGCAGTGCGCCAGCGTAGCGTGCAAGTGCCCGGCGAAGGCCGCGCTCTGCGCAACGATAAGCACCCGGGCGCCCACGAGCGCGTCAGCGAGCACGGGTCGCGCCCCGGCCACGACATCCAGGGCCAGCGCGAAGCGAAACACGCTTCCCCGCTCTTGCTCGCTCTGCACCGACAGCGCCCCGCCCATCAAATCGGCGAGCTGCCGGCAGATTGCAAGCCCCAAGCCGGTTCCACCGTACTTGCGCGTCGTGCTGCTGTCGGCCTGGGTGAACGCCGAGAAGATCGCATCCTGCCGATCGGGCGGAATGCCGATGCCGGTATCGCGGACGTAGAACTCGATCTCGGCCTGCGCCCCGCTCTGCGACAACACCCGCGCGCCGAGCTCGACCTCGCCCTCATGCGTAAACTTGATCGCGTTGGCAACCAGATTCAGCAACACCTGACGGAGCCGACCGGGATCGCCCCGCAGGATAGCCGGCAGGTCGGCAGCCGCGCTGCAGAAAAATTCCAGCCCCTGCTCGTGCGCGCGCAGCGCGAGCGTCCTGGCGAGTTCCCCGAGCAGGTCCAGGGGCGAGAAGTCGATGCTTTCTAGACTGAGCTTGCCCGCCTCGTTCTTCGAGAAATCGAGGATGTCGTTGATGATCGCGAGCAGCGACTCGGCCGACAGCTTGACGGTCTTCAGGTATTCGCGCTGTTCCGGGGCGAGGTCGGTATCGAGGAGCAGGTCGGTCATGCCGATGATGCCGTTCATCGGCGTGCGAATCTCGTGGCTCATGTTCGCCAGGAAGTCGCTCTTGGCGCGACTCGCCGCCTCGGCCTGGTCACGCGCCTGCATCAGCTCCTGCTCGACGCGCTTGCGTTCGGACACGTCCTGGAAGATGCCCACGATCCGGTCGCAGCGACCGTCGGCGCCCCGTCGGCTCGCGCGCCCCTGGGCGAGGATCCAGCGCCAGGCCCCGTCCCGGGCCCGGACCCGGAAGTCGCACTCGAACACCGGTACGTCGCCGCGCAGGTAGGCCTTGAACAGGGTGTCGATCTTGGCCCGATCGTCCCCATGGACCAAGGTGCGCAGCACGTCGAGATCGGACCCGCCCTCCTCGGCCTCGTAGCCGAGCAAGCCACGCCAGAACGGATCGATCGCGAAGCCCTGCCCGAGCCCCTCGCCGCTCCAGTCCCAGAAACCGGCGCCGGTGTGGTGCATGCCGAGTTCGAGACGATCCCGCGCCAGTGCCAGCTCGGCCGCGAGCCGATCACGCTCGCCCAGAACGTCCTCGATGGCCGCCCCGCCCAGCCCCTGCGAGGACTCCTCCCCGGTCTGCACGGCGGGCGCGCTCATCGACTCAACGCAAGCCCAGCACGTCCTGCATGTCGAACAAGCCCTGCGCCCGGCCTGCCAGGAAGCGGGCCGCGCGCAATGCGCCCAACGCATACGGCATTCGGCTGCCCGACTTGTGCGTGATCTCGATGCGCTCGCCGGTCCCGGCAAAGAGCACCGTATGGTCGCCCACGACGTCGCCGCCGCGGATCGTCGAAAAGCCGATGGTCTCGGCCTTGCGTTCGCCGGTCACGCCTTCCCGGCCATAGATTGCGCACGCGTCGAGATCGCGTCCCAGTTCGTGAGCGACCACCTCGCCCATGCGCAGGGCAGTGCCCGAAGGCGCATCGACCTTGTGGCGATGATGCGCCTCGATGATTTCGACGTCGTAGCCCTCGTTCAGGATGCGTGCCGCGACCTCGAGCAACCGGAAGACGGCATTGACGCCGACAGCCATGTTCGGCGCGAAGACGACAGGGATGTCGCGCGCCGCCTCGGCGATCTCGGCCTTCTGCGCGGCGGAGAAGCCGGTGGTGCCGATCACCGCGGCCTTGCCGAGTTCGCGCGCAAGCGCCAGGTGGGCGAGCGTCCCCTCCGGACGGGTGAAGTCGATCACGCAGTCGGCCGCCGCGATCGCCACGCGCGCGTCGTCGACGATCGCCACACCGCAGGGTGCGCCGAGCAGCTCGCCGGCATCGCGACCGATGAAAGGGGCGCCAGGACGGTCGAAGGCGCCTGCGAGGGTCGCCGATCCGTCGGCCAGGGCAGCCTCGATCAGCATGCGGCCCATGCGCCCGGTCGCGCCGGCGACCGCGATGCGCGGTGCGTTCATTACTTCATCTCCAGTTCAGTTCGTCGGCTGTGCGGGGATCTCACTTGGCTGCGCCCGGCGCGGGCACCTCGATCACGCGGCTACGTTCGGGCGCCGCAGCGCCGGCGACCGCGTCGCCGCCGACCACGTCGCCCTCGAGACGCTCGAGCAGGTCGTCCTTGAAGAACACGCTGACGGTGCGCTGCTCGGGCTGGCCCCGGCCGGGACGGTGCAGGTACACGTAATCCCAACGGTCGTCCCGGAACATGTCGACCACCAGCGGGGTGCCGAGCACGAAGCGCACCTGGTCACGGGTCATACCCTTTCTGAGCTGCGCCACCATGGCCTGATCCACGTAGTTGCCCTGGCGGATATCGACGCGGTAGGGATTCACGCGGTTGGTGAGCATGTCGAACGAGCATCCGGCCAGCAGGCCGACAACGGCGAGCATCGCCGCGAGTTTGGTTGGGCGCATTGAGGAACCAGTGATGGGCAGAAGGGCCGGATGGCGAACAATTCTCATCTGAGAACAAAAAATATATCATAGGTCCTCGACGGCCACGCTGCGGCTCCTCGTCCGCACGCACGATCGGGGCGCCTACATGTCAGACAACACCAAGAATCTCAAGAGCATCGGCCTGAAGGCGACCTATCCGCGCCTGAGGATCCTCGACCTGTTCCAGCACTCCGACATGCGCCATCTGACCGCCGAGGACGTCTATCGGCTGCTGATGAACGACGGCATGGACATCGGGCTCGCCACGGTCTATCGCGTGCTCACCCAGTTCGAGCAGGCGGGCCTGCTCGAACGGCACTACTTCGAAGCCGGCAAGGCCGTATTCGAACTCAAGGAAGGCGGTCACCACGACCACCTCGTGTGCGTGCAGTGCGGCAAGGTCGAGGAATTCTTCGATCCGGAAATCGAAAGGCGCCAGCTTGCGATTGCCCGCGAGCGCGGCTTCGAGGTGCGCGAGCACGCCCTGTATCTCTACGCCGACTGCCAGAAGAACGACTGCCCCAACCGCGAGCGGCAGGACTGAAGGTCGGAGATTGAACGCGGCCCGGCGCCGCGCTCACTCGGCAACCGCGTCGCTCAAGCCCAGCATCTCCGCGGCATGGCGCCGCGTCGTCGCGGTGATGTCGATGCCGCCCAGCATGCGGGCGATCTCGTCGATGCGCGCTTCGGCTTCCAGCGGCGTCACCACACTCAGCACTTCGCCGTCGCGCTCGACCTTGGCGATAGTCCACTGCCAGTCGGCGCAGGCCGCCACCTGCGGCAGGTGGGTCACGCACATGACCTGGCGCTCGACCCCGAGCCGGCGCAGGAGCTGACCGACGATCTCCGCCACCCGCCCGCCGATCCCGACATCGACCTCGTCGAAGATCAGCGTCGGAGTCGCCGAGTCCCGGCTGGTCATGACCTGGATCGCAAGGCCGATGCGCGAGAGTTCGCCACCCGATGCGACCTTGCCGAGCGAGCGAAGGGGCTGGTTGGGGTTCGCCGCAACGCGAAACTCGACGCTTTCCAATCCATGCACGGAGCCGTCCTCGAGCGGCTCGAGCACCACCTCGAAGCGGCCACCCGCCATCGCCAAGGTCTGCATGGCCTCGCTGATCTCTCGCGTGAGGGCGAGCGCGGCCGGCGCCCTCGCCTGGGAGAGCCGGCCTGCCAGCTCGAAATAGGCTGCGCGGGCCTGCGCTTCCTGCTGCGCAAGGCGCTGCGGATCGGCCCGTTCGGCAAGTGCCTCGAGCTCGTGCGCCCAACGGGTACGCACCTCGCCCAGTTCCTCGGGCGCGACGCGGTGCTTGCGCGCGAGATCGGTCACGGCGCCGATGCGCCGATCGATCTCGGCGAGCCGATCCGGATCGAGATCGACGCGGTCACGATAGCGGCGCAGCCCATGCAGGGCCTCGTCCGCCTGGATCGCGGCGCCATCGAGCAAGTCCTTGATCTCGGCGAGCGCAGGATCGATCTCCGCCATGCCATCGACGCGGGCACAGACGTGGCGCAGCAGCGAGGTGATCGCGGCATCCCCGTCGCCCAGCATCGCCAGCGCATGTTCCGCCCCTTCGATCAGACCGGCGGCGTGGGCGAGCCGGGCCTGCTCGACGTTGAGGTCGGCCCATTGCTCCGGTTCGAAGGCGAGCCCGTCGAGTTCGCCGATCTGCCACGCCAGCAGCTCCCGCTGGCGCTCGGTGGCGGCCGAGTCGCTCTCGGCCGCGCGGCGCAGTTCGCCCAGTCGCTTCCAGGCGCGGTAACGCTCGGCCACCTCGGCCGCCAGGGACGCCGCGCCGGCGTGCGCATCGAGCAGCGCGCGCTGGGCGTCGGCGCGCAGCAGCGCATGATGGGCGTGCTGTCCGTGGATATCTGCGAGCCAGTCGCCGGCCTCGCGCAACTGCGCGAGGGTGACCGGCACACCGTTGATCCAGGCACGCGAGCGCCCGCCCGCCTCGACGACACGGCGCAGCAGGATCACCCCGTCCTCGCAGGGCAGTTCCAGCGCGGCGCACCAGGCCACGAGCGGGCTGGACGGGGCGACCCCGAACTCCGCGGTGATGTCGGCGCGCTCGCGCCCGGCGCGCACCACCGCCGCGTCGGCGCGATCGCCCAGCACCAGACCGAGCGCGTCGAGCAGGATCGACTTTCCGGCACCGGTCTCGCCGGTCAGCGCACCGAACCCGCCGGCAAAGTCGAGCTCGAGCCGGTCGACGATGACGAAGTCACGAATACTCAGGCGTTGCAACATGGGGGCATCGATGTAGGGATGTCGAAATGCGGGGTGGCGCTTGCCCGCGACTCACGCATGCGGGCCGGGCGGCGCACAAGCCGTCAACGCGGTCGCGGGGTCGCGCTCCAGTGCAGCTTCTCGCGCAGCATCGCGAAGTAGCTGTAGTTCTCGGGATGCAACAAGCGGACGACGTGGGGCGAGCGGACGATCCGGAGGGTGTCTCCCGCGCGCGCGTCGAAGCGCGCCTGGCCATCGAAATGCACGCGAGCATCGTGCGGCGGCAAGAGCGAGATATCGATCCTGCAGTCGTCCGGCAAGGTCACGGCCCGCGCCGTGAGCGCATGCGGGCACAGCGGCACCAGCGCGATCGCGCCGATGGTCGGATGGAGGATGGGGCCGTTCGCCGAAAGCGCATAGGCGGTCGAACCGGTCGGCGTTGCCACGATCATGCCGTCGGAGCGCTGCGTGTAGACGAATTCATCGTTGATGGCGACGTCGAACTCGATCATTCGGCCGAGGTCGCCCTTGTTCACCACGACGTCGTTCAATGCCAGCGTCTGGAACACCCGGGCACCGCCGCGCAGCACCTCCACCGAGAGCATGCAGCGCGCCTCTTCCGTGCAACGCCCGTCGAGGATTTCCGCCAGCCGGGCAATCGCATCGTCGCGGCCGATGTCGGTGAGAAAGCCGACCCGCCCCTGATTGATTCCGACCAGCGGCACGCCGTGCTCGGCGAGGCGGCGCGCGGTGTTGAGCATGGTCCCGTCCCCACCGACCACCAGCGCCAGGTCGGCGGACGCGCCGATCTCCTCGTAGGTCGCCAGCGAAAATCCACCTGCCATGCCGATGGAACTCGCAGTGCCCTGCTCGATCCATACCGTCAAACCGCGCTCACGAAGGAATCGGGCGATGTCGAGCACCGACTCGGCGACGTCGGGGCTTTGATACTTGCCCACCAGGGCCACGGACCGGATCTCTCGCTTCATCCGGATGATTAAACCATAAACCCGACGCGGCTTGGCAGAGCTGCCGACAGTTCAATAGAATCGCACCAGACACCCCGACCGGCCATGCCCGTGCTAGATACCCGCTCGCAGATCCTGCTCAAGACCCTGATCGAACGTTACATCGTCGAGGGACAGCCAGTCGGCTCACGGGCCTTGTCCCGGCACTCCGGCCTGGAGCTCTCGCCCGCGACCGTGCGCAACGTCATGAGCGATCTCGAGGAAATGGGATTCATCGCCAGTCCGCACACCTCCTCGGGACGCATTCCCACCCCCCAGGGCTATCGCTTCTTCGTCGACTCCCTGCTCACGGTGCAGCCGCTCGACCAGACCCGTGTACGGCAGCTGAAAGGCCAGTTGCAGGGCGACCAGCCACCTCGGCTGATCAACGCCGCCTCGCACCTGCTCTCCGACCTGACCCACTTCACCGGCGTCGTCGTCGCGCCGCGACGCAAGGCCGTGCGCATCCGCCAGATCGAGTTCATCCGCCTGTCCGAGACCCGCATCCTGCTGATCCTCGTCACCACGGCGGGCGACGTCCAGAACCGGATCCTCTACACGCGGCGCGCCTATTCGCCTTCCGAACTGGTCGAGGCGGCAAACTACCTGACCGAGAACTTCGCCGGCTATGCCTTCGACCAGATGCGCTCGCGCATCCGCGCCGAACTCAATCAGCTGCGCAGCGACATGACCGAGTTAATGACGGCCGCGGTCGAGGCCGGCAGCGAGGCGCTCGAGCAGGACGACGAGCCTTGCGTCCTCTCGGGTGAGACCAACCTGATGGACGTCGAGGATCTCTCCTCGAACATGACGACGCTGCGCGAACTCTTCCGCCTGTTCGAACGCAAGACCCGGCTGATGCAACTGCTCGACCTCTCGAATCGCGCCGACGGCATCCAGATCTACATCGGCAACGAATGCGGCTTGTCCGAACTCGGCGGCTGCAGCGTCATCACCGCCGGCTACGAACTGGACGGCCAGATCGTCGGCTCGGTCGGCGTGATCGGCCCGACCCGCATGGCCTACGATCAGGTGATCCCGATCGTCGACATCACCGCCAAGCTGCTCTCCAACGCGCTTTCTCAAGCCCGCAACGAAGCGTGATGCGGCCGACGCGCACGCGCCGGCGCCCGACTCCAACCCACTTCACTCATCTCAGGGGCACCCCCGATGGCCCGATACCGGCCTGAACCTCCCTACACGCACGGCACGCCCGCTCGAACGGGCATCCTGCTCGCCAATCTCGGCACCCCGACGGCACCGACCGCCGCGGCCGTGCGGCCGTATCTCAAGCAGTTCCTCTCCGATCCGCGCGTCGTGGAGATTCCGCGCCTGGTGTGGTGGCCGATTCTCAACGGCATCATCCTCAATCTCCGGCCCAAGAAATCGGCCGCGAAATACGAGACGATCTGGACCGACGAGGGTTCGCCACTGCTCGTGCATACGCAACGCCAAGCAAAGCTCGTGGCGGGCTACCTGCTGCAAGCCGGCATCCGCGACATCACCGTCGATTGGGCGATGCGCTATGGCTCGCCTTCGATCCCCGACACGCTCGCTCGGCTCAAGGCGGCGGGCTGCACCCGCATCCTGGTGGTGCCCCTCTACCCGCAATACGCGGCGAGCACCACCGCGAGCGTCCTCGATGAAATCGCCGACTGCCTGACGCACTGGCGGAACCTGCCGGAGATCCGCTACGTGCGGAGCTTCCACGACGATCCCGGCTACATCGCGGCACTCGCCCAGAATGTGCGGGATCACTGGATGAAGAACGGGCAGGCCGACAAGCTCGTGATGAGCTTTCACGGCGTCCCGCGCCGCTCGCTCGATCTAGGCGACCCCTACCACTGCGAGTGCCACAAGACCGCGCGCCTGCTCGCCGAAGCGCTGGAGCTGCCGGCCGAGCGCTGGCAACTCACCTTCCAGTCGCGTTTCGGCAAGGCCGAGTGGCTCAAACCCTACACCGAGCCGACGCTCGAGGCTCTCGCGCGCCAGGGCACGCGCAGCGTCGACGTGATCTGTCCGGGCTTCGTCGCGGACTGCCTGGAGACGCTCGAGGAGATCGGCGCCGAGTGCCGCGCGGCCTTCCTCGGCGCCGGCGGCGAGTCCTTCCACTACATCGACTGCCTGAACGAGCGCCATGGCTGGATTGCCGCACTCACGGCCATCGTCCGCAGCCATCTCGGCAACTGGCTCGAAATACCGGCTGCCGACTCGGCCGCGCTCGAATCCGCGCGCCGTCGGGCTTGCGATCTGGGCGCGGTACGCTAACCATGGATCCACGCATGAGAGTCGCACTGCAGTGGGTGCTCAACGCCGTGGCGCTGATGCTACTGCCGGAATTGATCTCCGGCTTCCGGGTGGACAGCTATGTCGCTGCCCTGGTGACGGCGTTGCTGCTCGGCCTCATCAACGCGCTGATCCGGCCATTTCTCATTCTCGTCACGCTGCCCATCACGCTGCTGAGTCTCGGCCTGTTCACCCTGGTGATCAACGCACTGCTGTTCTGGGCGGTCGCCGCGCTGGTAGCCGGAGTCCATGTGGCGGGGTTCTGGACGGCATTCTGGAGCGCCCTGCTCTACAGCCTCCTCACCTGGCTGGTCGGGATCGCACTGGCCGACCCTGCCGATCGCCGCATCCGCGTGGTGGTGGGCCGCAGCGACTGGCGCCGTCACGACTGAGCGCCGGCCTCAGTCGTCGACGAGTTGCAGGTCCAGCCCGCTCGCCGTCAGGTCGCCGCGCAGCGCCGGCTCGCGGTCGCGTGCGAGCTCCCGCACGGCCGCGCCGAAGCGTTTCGCCAACACGGTCGATAGCAGGCGACGGAACAGTTCCTGGATCTCCTCGCTCGCCAGCGCCAGCGCAGAAGGGTTGATCTCGATATAAGTCGTGGGCTCGATCGAGACCACGCTCATCATGTGACGATGGTCGAGGCTGTCCAGCCAGGCCAGTTCGCCGAAGACCTCGCCGGGCCCGAGCCGTGCGACGCGCCGGCCATCGATCGACGCTTCGACCGAACCCTCGAGGATGATGCCGAAGCGCTGGTCGGCGTCCTTCTCGCGAATCAGCAAGGTGCGCTCGTCGGCCTTTCGCCACGACGAGATCCGGTAAACCTCCCAGAGCTCGATGTCGTCGAATTCAGTGAAGAAGGAGAGCTTGCGCAGCATCGAGAACCGCGACGTGTCGGCTTGCACCGCCGTGTCGTCGACGATCTTGTAGCGCACCGCCGACAAGTCCTTGGCGAATTCCGCGCCGTTCTTGTAACGCGAGTACAAGTCCTTCTCGAGCGCCTTGCGGATGATCGAGTTCATCAGTTCGGGCAGTTCGGGATTGAGTTGCGTGACCGACGGCGGATCGGCGTTGATGATCTTGTAGATCAGTTGCGCCGGATTGGTCGCCCGAAACGGCAGGCGGCCGGTGAGCAGGTGAAAGAGCACGACACCCAGCGAATACAGGTCGGTCTTCTGATTGAGGGGGTAGCTCTTGATCTGCTCCGGACTCATGTAGGCGGGCGAGCCCACCCCCATGATGAAGGTGGAGTCCGATTCGACCTTCTTGTTGATGTTGAGCGCCAGCCCGAAGTCGGTGATCTTCACGTTGTCCTCGTCGTCGACGAGGATGTTGGCCGGCTTGATGTCGCGGTGGACGATGCCCTGGCGGTAGGCGTAGTCGAGCGCCATGCAGCACTTGAAGACGATGCTGATGGCGCGATGGACCGGCAGCAGGCGCTCGAAACCACAGTAGCGTTCCAGGGTGACCCCCGGGAAATACTCCATGACGATGTAGGCCTCGTCGGGGTCGAACACGACGTCCATCACGCGGATGATGTTCGGGTGGTCGAGACGCTGCGCCACAGCCGCCTCGGCCTTGAGGAGCTTGAGCACCCGCCGGTTCCATTTGGCCTCGTCGCGCACCTTGTCCTTGAAACGGACATGCTTGATCGCGACCGGCTCGGGGTAGTACGGGTTCTCCGCGAGGTACACGATCGCGGTCGCACCGCGCCCCACCTCGCGGACGATACGGTACTTTCCGATCTGCTGCGGCGTGTCGTTCATGGCCGATCCGCTGCCCCTCGCGTGCTGGAAGTCCGGACCCCCGCTGCAAGCGCCGGACTCGGGTGCCGGGCGCCGCGGGATCTATTTTTCATTCTTGCACAAACTCGGTCAATCGCCGAACTCGCCTGCGCGTCGACCTGCGCGCGAAAAACGCCCGACCTCCCCTTGAATTTTCGCACCCTGCCCCCAACTGGCCGGGGATATCGAAAGACATGGAGAGACCATCGATGCAGGACAAGACTCCCGCCGGCGCCGAGCCCGCACTGCCGACCGAGCAACTCGACGGCGGCGCGACTCAGACCGACTCGGCAACGGCCGCGGCCAATGGCGAGACGGCGGTGGATTCGCCGGACAACATGCCGAGCCTGGTGCAAAGCCTGCGCGAAGCCGAACTCAAGGCGGAAGAGCATCACGACGCATGGTTGCGCGCCAAGGCCGAAACCGAAAATGTTCGCCGACGCGCCCAAGAGGACATCGCCAAGGCATCCAAGTTCGCGGCCGAGAAGTTCGCCGGGGCGATGTTGCCGGTCAAGGACAGCCTCGAAGCGGCGCTCGCCGCCGAAGGCCAGACCCTCGAGAGTCTGCGCGAGGGCGTCGAACTCACCCTGCGGCAGTTGACGACGGCCTTCGAGGGCGCCGGCCTGAGCGAGGAGAACCCCGTCAACCAGCGTTTCGACCCGAACCGGCACCAGGCCATCAGCACGGTTGAAGCGGAAGCCGAGCCCAACACCGTCGTCAACGTGCTGCAAAAGGGATACCTGTTGCACGAACGCGTGATCCGCCCCGCGCTCGTCATCGTCTCCAAGGCCAAGGGCGGCTGAGCACGGCTTGAAACGACGCGACTGCACCCCATATCCGATTCAGACCGGGGGCAGCCCCGACACGCATCAGAACATCTAGTCAAGGAAAACACATGGCCAAGATCATCGGTATCGACCTGGGAACGACCAACAGCTGTGTCGCCATCATGGAAGGCGGCAAACCCAAGGTCATCGAAAACTCGGAAGGCGCGCGCACCACGCCATCGGTCGTCGCCTATGCCGAGGACGGCGAGATCCTCGTCGGCGCGCCCGCCAAGCGCCAGGCGGTCACCAACGCCAAGAACACGCTCTTCGCGATCAAGCGCCTGATCGGTCGCCGCTTCGAGGAGAAGGAAGTGCAGAAGGACATCGCGATGATGCCCTTCTCGATCGTCAAGGCCGACAACGGCGACGCCTGGGTCGAGGTGCGCGGCAAGAAGATCGCGCCGCCGCAGGTGTCGGCCGAGGTGCTGCGCAAGATGAAGAAGACCGCCGAGGACTATCTCGGCGAGACGGTCACCGAAGCGGTGATCACGGTTCCGGCCTACTTCAACGACAGCCAGCGCCAGGCGACCAAGGACGCCGGTCGCATCGCCGGGCTCGAAGTCAAGCGCATCATCAACGAGCCCACCGCGGCGGCGCTCGCCTTCGGCATGGACAAGAAGCCGGGTGACTCCAAGATCGCGGTATTCGACCTCGGTGGCGGCACCTTCGACATCTCCGTGATCGAGATCGCCGACATCGATGGCGAGCACCAGTTCGAGGTGCTGGCGACCAACGGCGACACCTTCCTCGGCGGCGAGGATTTCGACCAGCGCATCATCGATTACATCGTCACCGAGTTCAAGAAGGAACAGGGCGTCGACCTCAAGAACGACGTGCTGGCGCTGCAGCGCCTCAAGGAAGCCGCCGAGAAGGCCAAGATCGAGCTCTCGTCGGGCAGCCAGACCGAGGTGAACCTGCCCTACATCACGGCCGACGCGACCGGACCAAAGCACCTCGCGATCAAGATCACCCGCGCCAAGTTCGAGTCCCTGGTCGAGGATCTGATCGCCCGCACCATCGAGCCCTGCCGCATCGCGATCAAGGATGCCGGCATCAAGGTCTCGGACATCGACGACGTGATCCTGGTCGGCGGCCAGACCCGCATGCCCAAGGTGCAGGAGGTGGTGCGCGAATTTTTCGGCAAGGAGCCGCGCAAGGACGTGAACCCGGACGAAGCGGTGGCGATCGGCGCCTCGATCCAGGGCGGCGTGCTGCAGGGCGAGGTCAAGGACGTGCTGCTGCTCGACGTCTCGCCGCTCTCCCTCGGTATCGAGACGCTCGGTGGCGTCATGACCAAGCTGATCCAGAAGAACACCACGATCCCGACCAAGGCGAGCCAGGTGTTCTCGACCGCCGACGACAACCAGTCGGCCGTGACCATCCACGTGTTGCAGGGCGAGCGCGAGATGGCGAGCGGCAACAAGAGCCTCGGCCAGTTCAATCTGACCGACATCCCGCCGGCGCCGCGCGGCATGCCGCAGATCGAGGTCACCTTCGACATCGACGCGAACGGCATCCTGCACGTCTCGGCCAAGGACAAGGCGACCGGCAAGGAGAACAAGATCACCATCAAGGCCAACTCCGGCCTCACCGACGAGGAAGTCGAGCGCATGGTGCAGGACGCGGCAGCCCACGCCGACGAGGACCGCAAGCTCCACGAGCTGGTCGACGCGCGCAACCAATGCGATGCCCTGATCCACTCGGTGCGCAAGGCGCTCGCCGAGCACGGCGCCCATCTCGACGATGGCGAAAAGGCGGCCGTCGAGTCTGCGCTCAAGGAAGCCGAAGAGGCGATCAAGGGCAACGACAAGGAGGCGATCGAGGCCAAGAGCGCGGCGCTCGCGCAGGCGAGCCAGAAGCTGGGCGAGAAAATGTATGCCCAGTCGCAGGCAGCCGGCGAAGGCGGCGAGGGACCGAAGGGCGGCGAAGGCGCAAAGCCGGCGGACGCGGACGTGGTCGATGCGGAATTCACCGAAGTGAAGGACAATAAGTAATTTGCCGGACTGAACGTGGCGGGACCGGACCCGCGGCGAGACCACCGCACGGCAATCACGCCGTCCGGCCCCACCGCCAGTCTCCGCCACGCGCAGACGCAAGGAGTCGGGTGCTTCGCGCGAGCGGGACCCGGCTTTTTGTCGCTTGCGGCAACTCACTCAGGATGCTGGGCTCAGGACTGAACCATGTCGAAAAGGGATTTTTACGAAGTGCTCGGCGTCAATCGCGACGCGGACGAGGCGGAGATCAAGAAGGCCTATCGCAAGCTCGCGATGAAGCACCATCCGGACCGCAATCCGGACAACAAGGAAGCGGAAGCCAAGTTCAAGGAAGTCAAGGAAGCGTACGAAGTCCTGTCGGATACGCAAAAACGGGCCGCGTATGACCGTTACGGTCATGCCGGCGTCGATCCCTCCGTGGGCGGCGCGGGCGGCCAGCAGGGCTTCGACGGGTTCGCCGACGCCTTCTCCGACATTTTCGGCGACATCTTCGGTGGCGGCCGCGGCGGCCGCTCCAACGTCTATCGCGGCGCCGATCTGCGCTACAACCTCGAGATCACGCTCGAAGAGGCGGCGCGCGGCGCGGAAAAGACCATCCGCATCCCCACTGTCGAAGAGTGCGGCACCTGCAACGGCAGCGGCGCGAAACCGGGCACCCAGCCGCAAACCTGCTCGACCTGCGGCGGCTCGGGCCAGGTGCGCATCCAGCAGGGCTTCTTCTCGATTCAGCAGACCTGCCCGAAGTGCCACGGCACCGGCCGCGTCGTTCCGAATCCGTGCACGAGCTGTCGGGGCGCCGGTCGCGTCAAGTCGCACAAGACGCTGGAAGTCAAGATTCCCGCCGGGATCGACGAGGGGATGCGGCTGCGCCACGCCGGCCACGGGGAGCCCGGCGTCAATGGCGGGCCATCGGGCGATCTCTACGTCGAGATCCACATCCGCCCGCACCCGGTATTCCAGCGCGAGGGGGACGACCTGCACTGCGAGATGCCGATCAGCTTCACGACGGCGGCGCTCGGCGGCGAAATCGAGATTCCGACACTCGACGGCATGGCCCGGCTGAAGATCCCCTCCGAGACGCAAAGCGGGCGCGTCTTCCGATTGCGCGCGAAGGGCATCCGCAACGTGCGCTCGCACGCCCCGGGCGACCTCCTCTGTCACGTCGTGGTCGAGACGCCGGTGAACCTCACCGAGCGCCAGAAGGAATTGCTGCGCGAGTTCGAGGAGGTGTCGAGCAGCGACGCCGACCGCCATAATCCGAAGGCCAAGAGCTGGATGGACAAGGTCCGCGACTTCTTCGCGACCTGATCCGCGCGCAAAGGTCGCGGCGGCTTACGCCGCCGCGACCGGTCGAACCTCAGGCCCGTCGCCAGATGGTCCCGGCGGGGGTGTCCTCGAGCAGGATCCCGGCCTCGAGCAGTTCGGCACGGATTCGGTCCGCGCTCGCGTAATCGCGCGCCTTCTTAGCCGCTGCACGCTCGGCGATGCGGGCCTCGATCAGTACCACGTCGGGCGCATCCGGCGCAGCCGGCCCGCCCTGAAGGAATGCCTCGGGATCGCGCTCGAGCAGGCCCAGCACACCCGCGAGGCCGCGCAACTGCGCAGCCGCCTGGGGCGACTGTTCGCGGTTGGTCTCGTTGGCGAGATCGAACAGCACCGCAACCGCTTCCGGGGTATTGAAGTCGTCGTTCATGGCGGCGCGGAATCGCAGCGCGTGCGCCTCTTCCCAGTCGATGCCCCCATCCGAGGGCGCGAGGCCGCGCAGGGCCGTGTAGAGGCGCGTCAGTGCGTGGCGCGCATCCTCGAGGTGTGCGTCCGAATAGTTGAGCGGGCTGCGGTAGTGTGCGCGCAGGATGAAGAAGCGCACTACCTCGGGGTCGTATTGTGCAAGCACTTCGCGGATCGTGAAGAAGTTGCCGAGCGACTTCGACATCTTCTCGTCGTCGACGCGCACGAAGCCGTTGTGCATCCAGTAGTTCACGAAGTCATGGCCGTGCGCGCCCTCGGACTGGGCAATCTCGTTCTCGTGATGCGGGAACTGCAGATCCTGGCCGCCGCCGTGGATGTCGAAGTGCTCGCCGAGCAATTGCGAGCTCATCGCCGAACACTCGATGTGCCAGCCTGGCCGTCCCTCACCCCAGGGCGAGCGCCACTTCACCTCGGCCGGCTCATCCTCGCGGGCATGCTTCCACAGCACGAAATCGAGCGGATCGCGCTTCTCGCCCACCACTTCGACCCG
Source organism: Gammaproteobacteria bacterium (assembly GCA_029289265.1). GTDB lineage: Bacteria > Pseudomonadota > Gammaproteobacteria > Burkholderiales > Rhodocyclaceae > JARFTX01. The sequence goes on along the minus strand of JARFTX010000001.1, from coordinate 30,110 downwards.
TTCGCCGGCGCGCAGCTGGTCGATCGATTTGCCCGAGAGCTTGCCGTAGCCGGGGAACTTGCGCACAGCGAAGCACACGTCGCGGTTCTCGGCGACGTAGGCAAGCCCCTTGGTGTGCAGCCGCTCGATGATGGACTGCATGCCGGCAACGAACTCGGTCGCGCGGGGCTCGTGGTCGGGGCGCAGCACGCCCAGCGCATCGGCGTCCTCATGCATCGCGGCGATGAATCGGTCGGTGAGCGCCCGGATCGACTCGCCGTTCTCCTGGGCACGCCGGATGATCTTGTCGTCGATGTCGGTGATGTTGCGGACGTAGTTGACCTGATAGCCGGTCGCCCGCAGCCAGCGGACGACCATGTCGAACACCACCATCACGCGCGCATGGCCTAGGTGGCAGTAGTCGTAGACGGTCATCCCGCACACGTACATGCGCACCTTTCCCGCTTCGATGGGTACGAATTCGTCCTTGCTTCTAGTCAGGCTGTTGTAGATGGAAAGCATGCCCTGGTTCGACCTACGGTAATGGATCGCGGCGCCGCGCTGCGGCGCTCGGCCCCGCAGTCCGACCCCGGCGCGGGGAGCCCTCGATTGTGCGTGTTGCTGCACGTTGGTAGAATTTGGCCCCTCAGCCCGGAATCGCGGCGAGCGATCTTAGCATATCCGCTCATGCGGCCGGTCGTCACGATTGCGCGGCGAATCGCCGAGAGCGCCGCACCGCGCGGTCGATCAAGCCGTGCCAGCCCCCGCTTTTCCGCCCATCAGGACCTTCCCATGATCAAACATCTGCTTGCCGGTCTCCTGCTCATCGCCATGCTGGGAAGCGCCGTCGCGGCCAACCCCGTCGTCGAGATGCGCACCAGCGAAGGCATCATCAAGATCGAGCTCTACGCCGACAAGGCACCCGAGTCGGTCAGGAACTTCCTCGAGTACGCCCGCAGCGGCCATTACAACGGCACGATCTTCCACCGGGTCATCGAGGGCTTCATGATCCAGGGCGGCGGCTTCGACACCGCGATGCGCCAGAAGCCGACTGGCGCACCGATCCAGAACGAGGCGCGCAACGGACTGCGCAACGAAGCCGGCACCCTCGCCATGGCCCGGACCAACGACCCCCATTCGGCGACCGCACAGTTCTTCATCAACCTCGTCGACAATCAGTTTCTCGACTATCCGTCGAGGGACGGCTGGGGCTACGCGGTATTCGGCCGCGTCACCGAGGGCCTCGACGTCGTGAAGCGGATCGGTGGCGTCGCCACCGGCAACATGGGCGGACACCAGAACGTGCCGCTCCAACCCGTCACCATCGATGCGGTACAAGTCGTCGATCCTTCGTGACACGACAATAATACGAACACCCCCGACAGGAGCCAGACATGACCGTTAACCTGCATACCACCCACGGAACGATCACTCTCGAACTCGACGCCGACAAGGCGCCCGAGACGGTCAAGAACTTCCTCGCCTACGTCGAGGCGGGCCACTACGACAACACGATCTTCCACCGCGTCATCGACGGCTTCATGATTCAGGGCGGCGGCTTCGAACCCGGCATGAAGCAGAAACCGACCGGAGAGCCGATCAAGAACGAGGCGGACAACGGCCTGAAGAACCTGACCGGCACCGTTGCCATGGCACGCACCCAGGCGCCCCACTCGGCCACCGCCCAATTCTTCATCAATGTCTCGGACAACGATTTCCTCAACCACCGCTCTCCGGATCTGCAGGGCTGGGGCTACTGCGTGTTCGGGCGCGTGAGCGAAGGCCTGGACGTGGTCGACCGCATCCGCGCGGTGCGCACCGGCTCGCGCGGCTTCCACCAGGACGTGCCGGTCGAGGACGTCGTGATCACGCGGGCCGAGATCGTTTGAGCGCCGGCCCGGACTTCACCGGCGATCGGGCGGCAGGGCCGGCCGAGGCCCTGTTCATCTCGGACCTTCACCTCAGTGAGGACGAACCGGACACGGTGGCGGCCTTTCTCGCCTTTGCCGAAGGCCCCGCGCGCAGTGCCCGCGCGCTCTACATCCTGGGCGACCTGTTCGAGTACTGGGCGGGCGACGACGACGCCGAAGACCCGCTGCACCAGCGGGTTGCCGCGGCGTTGCGCGCGCTGACCGATGCCGGCACGGCGGTGTATTTCATCGCCGGCAACCGGGATTTCCTGATCGGATCGGACTATGCCGCGCAGGCGGGCATGACGCTGCTGCCCGACCCGTCCTTGATCGAGTTCGACGGACGCCGCATCCTGCTCTGTCACGGCGACACCCTCTGCACGGACGATCTGGCCTATCAGGACTTCCGTCGACAGGTTCGGAACGAGGCTTGGCAGAAGGCCTTTCTGGAGATGCCGCTTGCCGAGCGCCGCCACATGGTCGAGGTCGTTCGCGCCCAAAGCCGCGCCGCCAACAAGCAGAAATCCGCGGAGATCATGGACGTCAATGACGCCGCCGTGGCCGCACTGCTGCGCGAGCACGGCTATCCGCTGCTGATTCACGGCCACACGCACCGCCCTGCGCAGCACCGCCACGAGGTGGACGGCCACGGTTGCGAACGCTGGGTGCTTTCGGCCTGGCACGGCCACGCGCCCTACCTGCGCTGGACGGGGGGGCGCCTCGAAGCGCTCGACGCGAGCGACTGGTCAATCGGCTGAGACACGCAGACGGGCCGGGGCGCCACCGGCCGCCACGATCCCTTCCGCTGCGGCGAGATCCGACACCTCGCCCAAGGATTCCGACCGACGAAACCCTAGCTTCAGGCCGAGAGTCCGGCAGCCAGGTCCGCCTGGATGTCCTCGATCGCTTCGAGCCCGACTGCGATACGCAGCAATCCCTCGCCGATCCCTGCCGCCGCGCGTGCCTCGGGAGTGAGTCGACCGTGCGTGGTCGTCGCCGGATGGGTGATCGTGCTGCGGGTGTCACCGAGATTGGCGGTGATGGAAATCATTCGGGTCGCATCGACGATGCGCCAGGCCCGCTCGCGACCACCCTCGACTTCGAAGCTCACGATCGCACCGCCGCTCGCCTGCTGGCGCATCGCCAAGGCATGCTGCGGATGCGAGGCGAGCCCCGGATAGTGCACTCGCGCAACGCCCGGATGCGCTTCGAGCCAGCGCGCCAGTTGCAGCGCGCGGGCCGACTGGGCCTCCATGCGGATGCGCAGCGTCTCGAGCCCCTTGAGGATCACCCACGCATTGAACGGCGAGATGCACGGCCCGGCCGTCCGCAGGAACTTGAACACTTCCTCGGTCACCGTCTTGTTGCCGACCACGGCACCGCCCAGCACGCGCCCCTGCCCGTCCAGATACTTGGTCGCCGAGTGGACGACCACGTCGGCGCCCAGTTCGAGCGGCCGCTGCAGCGCCGGCGTGCAAAAGCAGTTGTCGACCGCCAGCAAGGCTCCCGCTTCGTGCGCGAGGGCCGCGACGGCGGAAATATCGACGATCTCGGTGAGCGGATTCGACGGCGTCTCGACGAACACCAGCCGCGTCTCGGGCCGCAGCGCTGCGCGGTAGGCTGCGAGATCGGTTGCGGGCACGAAGGTGGTCTCGATGCCGAAGCGCGGCAGCACGCCTCCCAGCAACTGCTGGGAGGCCCCGAATACTCCCATCGACGCGACAATGTGGTCGCCGCTGCGCAGGAGCGCCATCACCAGCGACAGGATCGCCGACATGCCGGACGAGGTCGCAATGCAGGCTTCGCCGCCTTCGAGCGCGGCCAGACGATCCTGCATCATGGATACGGTGGGATTGGAGAAACGGGCGTAGACGTTGCCCACCTCCTCGCCGGAAAAGCGCGCTGCCGCCTGCGCCGCACTGTCGAAAACGAAGCTCGAAGTGAGAAACAGCGCCTCGCTGTGCTCGTTGAACTGGCTGCGCGCCGTGCCGCCGCGTACGGCAATCGTGTCGAAATCGGGTGGCGTCATGCCTGCAGGCTTCAATTGTCGCCGCTGGCGACGAGATTCAGGTCGAGTTGCGCATCGTCGGGGTCGTCGCCCGCCGCGCCCGCTTGGCCACGTAGATTCTCGACACCGAACAGGTACTCGTCGGTGATGTCGCCCGTCACGTAGCAGCCGTCGAAACAGGAGGTCTCGAACGCGCCGATGGCGGGATTGACCGACCGCACGGCAGCCTTGAGGTCTTCGAGATCCTGGTAGATCAAGCCGTCGGCGCCGATCTCGTGGCAGATCTCGCGCTCCGAGCGGCCGGCCGCGATCAGTTCGGTGCGCGTCGGCATGTCGATGCCATACACGTTGGCGTGGCGCACCGGCGGCGCGGCCGAGGCCAGATAGACCTTCAGTGCGCCGGCCTCGCGGGCCATGTTTACGATCTCGCGGCTGGTCGTCCCGCGCACGATCGAATCGTCGACCAGCAACACCTTCTTGCCCTTGAACTCCTGCGGAATGGTGTTGAGCTTCTGGCGCACCGACTTTTTGCGCACCGCCTGCCCGGGCATGATGAAGGTGCGGCCGATGTAGCGGTTCTTGACGAAACCTTCCCGGTACGGAAGTCCGAGCCGATGCGCCATCTCCATCGCCGCCGGCCGGCTGGAGTCGGGAATCGGGATCACCACGTCCACGTCGAGATGCGGCTGCGTGCGCCGCAGTCGGTCGGCGAGAAACTCGCCCATCTTGACCCGCGACTCGTACACGGAGATGCCGTCGATCACCGAGTCGGGGCGCGCCAGATACACGTACTCGAACATGCACGGCGCCTGCATCGTCTGCTGGGCGCATTGCCGGCTACGGAAGTTGCCCTGCATGTCGATGACGATCGCCTCGCCCGGGGCGACGTCGCGAATCATCCGGAAGCCGATCACGTCGAGCGCCACCGACTCCGAAGCGACCATCCACTCGTGCGCCTCGTCGGTGTCGTTGCGCCCGATCACCAGCGGCCGGATCCCGTAGGGATCGCGAAACGCCAGCAGACCGAAACCGGCGATCATCACCACCGCCGCGTAGGCGCCACGGCAGCGCCGATGCACGTTGGCGACGGCCCGGAACGCCGCCTCGGCATCGAGCTTGAAGCCGTTCGCCGCCGCCTGCAGCTCGTGCGCGAGCACGTTGAGCAGCACTTCGGAATCGGAATTGGTATTGATGTGGCGCAGGTCCGAGACGAAGATCTCGCGCTTGAGTTCCTCCGCGTTGGTCAGGTTGCCGTTGTGCGCCAGCAGCAACCCGAACGGCGAATTGACGTAGAAAGGCTGTGCCTCGGCCGGATTGCAGGCCGAGCCCGCGGTCGGGTAGCGAACATGGCCGATGCCCCAGTTGCCCTCCAGGTTGCGCATGTGCCGCGTGCGGAACACGTCGCGCACCAGGCCCGGCCCCTTGTGCATGAAGAAACGCCCGTCCTTGGAGGTGGCGATCCCCGCTGCGTCCTGCCCGCGGTGCTGCAGCACCTGCAGTCCGTCATAGAGCAGCTGATTGACCGGCGAAGCGGCTACGACCCCGATGATTCCGCACATGGATGAATACCTATCTGAAACGAATCCTGTCGGCCACAACGTCCGGCAGCCACGGCTTGGCGGCAATCACCGCCGTTTCAAGGGGCGGCGCAAACAGGGCGCCGGCCCACCAAGGTTCTCGCGCAACACCCATCAATCCCCCGACGAGGACCAGGATGAACGCGATCGCCAATCCTCGCGCGACACCGAACAGCGTGCCGAAGAACCGGTCGGCAGGCCCGAGCCCCGCCGCGCGCAAGAGCTCGCGCAGCAAGAAGCGCAAGACCGCGGCGATCAATAATACTCCTACGAAGACCACTGCAAACCCGGCAACGTGCCGCCAGGTCGGCTCCGCGATCACCCCGGCAATCAAGTCTGCCGCATCCGCCGCGTAGACCCAGGCGGCCACCAGCGCAACGATCCAGGCGAGCAGCGCGATCACCTCGCTCACCAGCCCGCGCCAGGCACCCACCGCCGCCGACAGGCCGATCAGCCCGACGAAGATGTAATCGAACACCGTCATCGGGGCCTAGCGCGCCGTCACGACGCCATTCATTCCCAACGCGCCAAGCCGCTGCGCGGCACGATCCGCTTCGTCGCGACTGGCGAAGGGCCCCACCCGCACGCGGGTCACGGCTCCGGCACGCTCGGTATACGCGACGAAACCGCGGGTCTTGAGGTCGCTACTCAGCGAGTCGGCCTTTTCCGCCTCGGCGAAAGCGCCGACCTGCACGACGAACTGCTGGGCCGACGAAGGCCTGGGTGCCGGTGCGCTCGCCACGTCCTGCCTGCCCTCGAGAATGGCGCGAACACGTGCGGCCTCGGCATCGTTCGGAGCGCGCGGCGGTGCAGGCGTGGGGCCGGGAGAAGCGGTGACCGGGGCGGGTGGCGCCGTCCGGGGCGCTGCCGCAGTCGGAGGCGCGGTCGGAGGTGCTGTCGCGCGAGCCGGGGCACTACCGTCGGCGCGCTCGGTCGCTGCCGATGGCGCCTCGACGGGTGCGACCGAGGATGGATCCGGCCCGGCCGTCGCAGCGACTTCCGGTGTCGATTTCTGCTCGGCAGCCGGCGCCTGTTCAAGCGGAGCCGGTGCGATGGCTGGCTCGACGACGCTCGCAGGGCGGCTCGCAATCGGACGCGCCAGCGCTCCATCGGCGTCACGATCGGGAATCGTGACCTGAATGTCCTGAACCGCCACGCCCGGCTCGTCGTCCATCACCATCGGCAGGACGATCGCCGCCAGCAGCGCAAGTGCCGCGGCGCCGACCAGGCGTCGCCTGGAGCGCTTCTTCAGTTCAAGGTTGTCGATGTCTGTCACGGGAGTTGCCCGGCCGCGAAGCGGCATTGATCTCAGCCAGCACGTCTGCCACGGTCAGAAACGAGCCGAAGGTCACGATTCTATCACTCTCGGCGGCGAGCCCCCGCGCGGCGGCAAAGGCCTCGGCCGGCGAGTTGAAGCAGCGCAACTCGGCCGTCACCCCGGCCGCACGCATACGGTCTGCGAGCACGTCGGCGGCCAGACCGCGTGCGCCAGGCAGGCTCGCGATGAACCAGTGGTCGACGCGATCGCGCATGCGCGCCGCGACGGCCTCGACGTCCTTGTCCGCGAGCATACCGAACACCGCCCACGTCTCGGGGAAGAAGCCCATGTTCGACAGACTCTCGGCCAGCACGCCGGCGGCCTGGGCATTGTGCGCGACATCGAGCACGACCGCAGGACGCCCGGCGAGCACCTGGAAGCGCCCGGGCAATTCGACCAGCATCAGCCCCTGCCGCACCGCCTGCATTGGAACGGGAATGCGCTCGCGCAGCACCTCCAGCGCGGTGAGCACGGCTGCGGCATTGAGAAGCTGGTTGGCGCCTCGCAGGGCCGGATAGGCGAGCCCGCCGCGGCGCTGCAGCGCCCCGTGCGCGCCCGGCGCTTCATAGCGCCAATAGCCCCATTGCTGGCGATCGCCGCCGAAGCCGAAGTCCCGCCCGCTCACCCACAACGGTGCGCCGATGGCCTCCGCATGCTTGACTAAACTTTCGGGGGGCTGCGGATCGCCGCAGATCGCAGGCCGGCCCGCGCGGAAGATGCCGGCTTTCTCGAAGCCGATTTTCTCGCGCGTGTCGCCGAGGAATTCCATGTGATCCATCGCCACACTGGTGACGATGGCGCAGTCCGGATCGAGGGCATTGACCGCGTCGAGCCGCCCGCCCAGGCCGACTTCGAGCACGATCACGTCGAGCCCGGCGTCGCAGAAGATCTTCCACGCGGCCAGCGTGCCATGCTCGAAATACGTGAGCGCATGCTCGCCCCGGGCGGCCTCGACCGCGGCAAGCGCATCGCCGAGAACGTTGTCGTCGACGTCGCGTGCATTCACCCGCACGCGCTCGTTGTAGCGCAGCAGGTGAGGCGAGGTGTAGCAGCCCACGCGATAACCCGCGGCAATCAGGATCGCCTCGAGCATCGCACAGGCCGAGCCCTTGCCGTTGGTGCCCCCGACGGTGATCACGACGGCTTCGGTCGAGGCATCCAGGGTCGACAAGGCGGCGGCGACGCGCTCGAGCCCAAGGCGAATGGGGGCTGCCGCGTGGCGCTGCTCGAGCAGAGCGAGCCACGCGCTCAATGAGTTCGGCAGGTTCATGCGAATGCGGCTTCTGTCAGCCCTCGTGTGCCGGCTCGCGCGTCAGTAGCGCGAGCAGACCGGCAAGCTTGGTACGCATCTGGCGGCGGTCGACGATCATGTCGATGGCGCCCTTCTCGAGCAGGAATTCGGCGCGCTGGAAGCCTTCGGGCAGCGTCTCGCGCACGGTCTGTTCGATCACGCGCGGGCCGGCGAACCCGATCAATGCTCCGGGCTCCGCGATCACCACGTCGCCCATGAAGGCGAAACTCGCCGACACGCCGCCCATGGTCGGATCGGTGAGCACGGAGATGAAGGGCAAGCGTCGCCGCCCAAGACGCGTGATGCCGGCGGTGGTCTTGGCCATCTGCATCAGCGAGAAGAGGCCCTCCTGCATGCGCGCACCGCCCGTGGCGGTGATGCAGATGAAGGGCAGGCGCTGGCTCTCGGCGGCGCGCACGCCGCGCATGAAGCGCTCGCCGACGACCGAGCCCATCGAGCCACCGAGAAACTCGAACTCGAAACAGGCGACGACCACCGGAACTCCGTGGATGGCGCCCTGGATGACAATCAGGGCGTCATCCTCGCCGGTGTCGCCTTTCGCCGCGGCGAGACGCTCGGTGTAGCGGCGCGAATCCTTGAACTTGAGGGGATCGAGCGGCACCACGCCGGTCCCGATCTCGATGCGGCCTTCCGGATCGAGCAACAGGTCGAGCCGCACCCGCGCGCGAATGCGCTGGTGGTGGCTGCACTTCGGGCAGACCAGTTGATTGCTCTCGAGGTCCGAGCGATAAAGCACGGCCTCGCAGGCCGGGCACTTGATCCACAACCCTTCCGGAATCGACTTGCGGGCCGAGGGGTCGGCCCGATTGATGCGCGGCGGAAGGAGTTTTTTCAGCCAACTCATTGCGGAGCTCCCTGGATCCGGTCGAGCGCGTCGCGGACGCCGGCGATGAACTCGCTCACGTTCGCCAGCACGCGGTCGCGCGGACTGTTTTCGATTTCTTCGATGATGCGGCTGCCGATTACCACGGCGTCCGCAAGCGCGCCAATCCGCTGCGCCGACTCGGCATCGCGGATGCCGAAGCCGACGGCGACCGGCATGCCGACCCGCGCCCGAATCAGCGGAATGCGTGCGGCGATCTCGTCGAAGTCCAGCGTCCTCGCGCCGGTGACGCCCTTCAGCGAGACGTAATAGATGTAGCCCGACCCGGCCTCGGCGACATCGTCGAAACGCTGTTCGGTCGAGGTCGGTGCGAGGAGGAAGATCGGGTCGAGCCCTGCCCCCGTGAGCGCGGCTGCGAAATCGCGGCACTCCTCGGGCGGATAATCGACCACCAGCACGCCGTCGACGCCGGCTGCACGGGCGGCTTCGGTGAAGGCCGCCAATCCCATCGCCTCGATGGGATTGGCGTAGCCCATCAGCACCACCGGGGTGTCGGCATCGTCGCGGCGGAAGGTGCTCACGAGTTCCAGCACCTTTCGCAGCGTCATGCCCTGGGCGAGCGCGCGCTCCGAGGCCCGCTGGATGGTCGGCCCGTCGGCCATCGGGTCGGAAAACGGCACCCCCAGTTCGAGGATGTCTGCCCCACTGCGCACCAGCGCGTGCATCAACGGCACCGTGAGTTCGGCCGACGGGTCGCCGGCCGTGATGAACGGGATCAGGCCGCGACGGCCACTTTCACTGAGTCGCTGAAAGGCGGATTCGATTCTGGACATGGTCTGCACTACGTGTGGCGCCGGACGGCACGGTGTCCGGCGTGAGGTTCAAAACCGCAGCCCCGAACGCTCGGCGACGGTGTGCATGTCCTTGTCGCCACGACCGGACAGGTTGACGAGGAGGATCGCGTCGGCCGACATCGTCGGCGCGAGCTTCGCGGCATGGGCAAGCGCGTGAGCCGATTCGAGCGCCGGTATTATGCCCTCGAGGCGACAACAGTCGTGGAACGCCTGCAGCGCCTCGGCATCGGCAATGCCGACGTACTCGGCCCGCCCGCTGTCCTTGAGCCACGCATGCTCCGGACCGACCCCCGGATAATCGAGCCCGGCCGAGATCGAGTGCGTCTCGATGATCTGCCCGTCCTCGTTCTGCAGGAGATACGTCCGGTTGCCATGCAGCACGCCCGGGCGCCCGGCCGTGAGGCTGGCCGCGTGATGACCGGTCGCAAGCCCCTCGCCCGCCGCTTCGACACCGATCAGGCGCACGCCCGGCACGTCGATGTACGGATGAAAGATGCCGATCGCGTTGGAGCCGCCGCCCACGCAGGCGATCACGCAGTCGGGCTGCCGACCGGCGAGTTCGGGCATCTGCTCGAGACACTCCCGGCCGATCACCGACTGGAAGTCGCGAACCATCATCGGATAGGGATGCGGCCCGGCGACGGTGCCGATGATGTAGAAGGTGCTCTCGACGTTGGTGACCCAGTCGCGCATGGCCTCGTTGAGCGCGTCCTTGAGGGTCTTCGAGCCGGACTCGACCGGCACGACGTTCGCGCCCAGGAGCTTCATGCGATAGACGTTGGCGGCCTGCCGCTTGACGTCCTCGGAACCCATGTAGACCACGCATTCCATCCCGTAGCGGGCCGCCACCGTGGCCGTTGCGACTCCGTGCTGACCCGCTCCGGTCTCCGCGATCACGCGGCGCTTGCCCATGCGGCGCGCGAGCATCGCCTGCCCGATGCAGTTGTTCACCTTGTGGGCGCCGGTGTGATTGAGATCCTCGCGCTTCAAGTAGATGCGCGCGCCGCCGAGCGTCTCGGACCAGCGCTTCGCGTAGTACACCGGACTCGGGCGCCCGACGTAGTGCTTGAGCTCGTATTCGAACTCGGCGATGAACTCCGGATCCTTGCAGGACGCCGCATACGCCGCGCGGAGTTCCTCGAGCGCCGGAATCAGCGTCTCGGAGACGAACACCCCGCCGTAGGGGCCGAAATGGCCACGATCGTCGGGAAAGCTGTACGGCAACTCATTCGTCCGCATGTCGAACTCCAGCAATGAACGCAGCCATGCGGGCTGCATCCTTGATGCCCTTCCCGGACTCCACCCCGCTCGAGACGTCCACGGCCCAGGGCCGCACGCGCCGCACGGCCTCGACCACGTTGTCGGGATCGAGGCCACCGGAGAGGATCAGTCGCTTGCCCAGCCCTTGGGGAATCAGGGACCAGTCGAAGGTCTTGCCGCCGCCGCCATAGCCATCGACGAATGAATCGAGCAGTAGCGCTGACGCGGAAGGATACAAAGACGCGAATTCTACCAGATCGATCCCGGAGCGCATCCGGGCCGCCTTGATCCAGGGGCGTCCATAGCGGACGCACTCGGCGACCGGCTCGTCCCCGTGGAATTGCAGCAGCTGCAGGGGCACACGGCGGAGCGCCTCGTCGACGAATGCGGATTCCGCATTGACGAAAAGTCCCACGGTGGTCACGAACGGAGGCACCAGCGCTGCGAGCCTCGCCGCGTCGTCGAAGGACACATGGCGCGCACTGGGCGGATAGAAGACCAGGCCGATCGCGTCGGCTCCGGCCTCGACTGCGGCGATGACGTCCTGCGGACGCGTCAGGCCGCAGATCTTGATGCGGGTTCGAGTCATTCAGACGAGTGGGAGACGGGGCAAGGCGATGATACGCCCATCGCCGGGAAGCGGCCAATGCGACGGGTAGTCCACGCCGCACAGATAGAGACCGTGGGGCGAGAAGGTGGCCGCTGCCCGCGACCGGTCGCAGCTCGCCAGCACCTGGGCGACATGGTCCGCGCCAACCCGCCCCTTGCCCACCTCGACCAGCACCCCGACCAGATTGCGCACCATGTGATGCAGGAAGGCATTGGCGTGAAAATCGAAGATCAGGTAAGCGCCGTCACGGCACACGCGCGCCTCGTGCATGTGCTTGACGGGCGACTTCGCCTGGCAGCCCGCAGCGCGAAACGCCGAAAAATCGTGACGCCCCACCAGCGCTACGGTCGCCTCGGCCATCGCGGCCTCGTCCAGGGCTCCGTGAAACCACCCCACCCGGCCGGCAAGCAAGGCCGGGCGTGTCGCGCTGTTGTACAGAATGTAGCGATAGCGGCGCGCCTGCGCTGCGAAGCGGGCGTGAAACGACTCGGCCGTCTCCACCGCCCACCGGACGGTCACCGGCCCCTCGAGACGATTGTTCACGCCGCGCACCCAGGCCGACAAGGGTCTCACCGCAAGCGTGTCGAAATGGGCGACCTGGGCCGTCGCGTGCACGCCGGCATCGGTGCGCCCGGCGCAGTGCAGGCGCACCGCATGACCGGCGATGTCCGCCACCGCCCGCTCCAGCCTGTCCTGCACGGTCCGGCCATGAGCCTGGCTTTGCCAGCCCTCGAAACCATCTCCGGCGTATTCGATGCCGAGCGCGATCCTCATGCCAGCCACCAGCCGAATACGACTGCGAGCAGCGTCACGCCCACGACTATGCCCTCACGCGTACCGAACGGCTCGCGCACGATGCTGATCGGGTCGTGCCGATCGTCGTGATCGTCGTTCAGCCAGGCCTTCCAGCCCTTGGGCGCGTCGCCCTCGACCAGCTTCAGCACCATCAATGTTCTCACCGCGATCCGCGCCGCCGGGACGTTTAGCACCTCCAGCGGCCGCAGCAAGGCATGGATGGCACTCACCAGCCGGTGCGGGGGGAGATGCTCCATGAGAATCGCCACACAGAACACCACGGCCAGAATCCGTCCGACGTGTTCGACCGCCAGGGCGACGCCCTCGCGCGACGGGCTCAGGTTCGGCCAGTCGAGCAGGAGCGCCTCGCCGGGCGTGAATCCGGCGAACAGCACAACGATGGCGAGCACGAGAAATCGGATTCGCCGCAACAGACGCAGGCAGCGGCGCGGGGCGTAGCAGACCGCCACGATCGCGCACAGTGTGGTGGCCGCATAGAGCCAGAGCGGCGTCACGAACTGGAGGGCAGCGACTGCCGCGAGCCAGTAGAAGATCAGCAGCCCCGAATGCATGAATGAGGTCGGACCGTGCATGAAGCAGGCGGGCGGCGCCCCGCTGCACGCAGGTGCGCCGCCCGATCAGCGAATGTTGGAAAGGCCGAGGTCCCCGATCCGCTCAACCGAGTTGATCGAGCAGGCGCCGGGCCTTTTCGCGCTGCTCGGACGAACCCTCGCCCAGCACTTCCTCGAGCAGTTCGCGAGCGCCTTCCTTGTCGCCCATTTCGTCGTAAGCACGGGCCAGGTCGAGCTTGGTGTCGACCTCCTGCAGCACCTCGGGGCTGGGCATCGCCGCCGGTTCGGCGCTCACTGACTCGGCAGGAACCTCGGGCAGTTCGAGATCGAGATCGATACTGGACAGGTCGAGTGCCGGCGCAGCCTTCTCGTCCTTCGCCGTGCCGGCTTCGAGGTCGAAATCGAAATCGAGGAGATCGTTGTCGAAGGTGCTCTTCTCGAGATCGACCGAGGCGGCCGGACGCTCGCCCGCGCCCAACAGGTCGGACTCGATCAGGGTTGCATTCGGATCGAACTCCGGCGCCCGCGTGGGCACGTCGTCGCTGCTGCCGGGCACCGAGAATTCCTCCACGCCGGAAAACCGCCCGACATCGCCGATGACGAGCGTCGCATTCATCGCCTCGTCACCGCGATCGGCTTCCCTGCCGCGGCTGGCAGCCGATACATCGGCGCCTTTCGTGTCGAGCTCGAAGCGCTCATCGTGCAGACCCAGGTCGATCTCGTCCGCGACGACCGTCGCGGACACCGACGGGACGTTCGCGCCCCCGTCGTTCGGAACATCGACGTCGAGATCGAACTCGACCGCATTGAGGGCGCTCGCGTCGTCGGTCTCGACTGCGGCGAGATCCAGTTCGTCAGCGGCAACGGTGCGCGACAGGTCGATACTCGCGGCCCGTCCGCCCGCCTCTTGCGCAGGAGTCTCGTCCGAGGTGCCGAGATCGAACTCCAGGGTCATCGCATGATCGCCGCCGTCGGCTGCCTTGGGCTCCTGCCCGGCGGCCTTCTCGTCCTGGCCGGACGGGCCTCCGGCAACCGTGGCGGGCGCCTCGTCCAGATCGAAGTCGAGCACCGAAAAATCGCCTTCCGACGATGCAGCGGCTTCCGGTGCGAGGGCCCCGGCCCGCTCTTCGCTTGCCGCCGCCGCACGCTCGTTCGTGGCGTTCAGCTCGTCCAACGAACCGGGCATCGCCCAAGTGTCCTTGAGCTGGGATGCGCTCACATTGCCGAGCACCGAGGAGGTCAGGCCGAAATCGTCGGTACCGGCCTGGACATCCAGTTCGGGCGCGCCCGCCGGCCGCGCCTCACTCGCCAGCGCCGCACCACCGAAAACGGCAGCGCGGGCCGCAAGCCCTGCATCCCTGGCCCGTGTCCCGCCCGGTGTTCCGTGCCGCCCGCCGGGTTCGGTCATATCCTCGGCATCGAGCGTCGAAGACCGGTCGTGGTACAGCGGATTCTCGGAATCCAGCTCGCGTCCCATCGCGGCGGCCTTCTTCCAGTCCTCGCCTTCTCCGCCGGTCCTGGAATAGAGGTCGGTAGCGATCGACTCGAACTGCTTGAGGTTGCGGCGCTGTGCGTAGATCTCGAGCAACTTGAGGGAGATCGCTGCCCGCGAAGCGTCGGCCTTCAGCGCGTCGAGCAGGATCTCCTCGGCCTGGGCATCGCGGCCATACGCCATGTACACGTCGGCTTCCGCTACCGGATCGACGCCCTCGTCGGCATCGATCGCGGCCAGCCCGGACTGGCTGAAATCGGTATGCAGAATGCTGCTGCCCGTGTCGACGCTCTGGCCGCCCTGGGCTCCGAACACCGACTGCGCCTCGGACGGCGCGTGCGTGACTGCCGACAAGGCTGCCGCGTTGCCTTCCGCCTCCTTGCGCCGCACGCGCACCTTGTAGCCGGCGTAACCGAGCAGCAGCGCCAAGATGCCGCCGCCGCCCGCCAGCAGCATGGGATCCTCCAGCATGGTCTGCAGGAAGGTCGGTTGCGGAGCGACAGGCGGGGCCGGCGCGCGGGCCGGCTGGACCGGCTGCGGAGTCGTCTGAACCGGCGCTGCGGCTTCGGGCTGCCTTGCAGGCGGCGCAGCCTCCTGGGCTGGGGCGCCCGGCGCGACCTGTTGCTGCAGTTGCGCAAGGCTTTCGTTGCGCAGTTCGATCAGCCGCTGGAGATCGCGAATGCTCTTTTCCAGTTCGGCCAACCGCTCATTGGCCTCCTCGAGGGAGCGCTCACGCGCGACGAGTTCCTCTTCCAGCGCCTGAAGGCGCGCTAGCCGTCCGGCTTCAGTGCCATCGGTAGGTCCGCCACTGACTTCGACGCGATCGGCCGGTGTCTCGGCGCGGGGTGCTTCGGCCACCCGCGGCACGATCTCACCCGCGGCCTCGCGGCTAACCGGCTGAGGGGGGGCGGCCGGACGTGCGGCCACGGTCCCGGCCAGGCGCGCGCGATACGCTTCGAAATCCGCTGCCTGGGCGAGGATCTCGCGACGAGCCTCGGCAGGCGAAGCTGCACTGGCGGAGGCCGCATCGGGAATCCGCAGGATCGCGCCGGCCTTGAGGCGATTGATGTTCTGCCCGTCGAAAGCGTCCGGGTTGTCGCGCAACAGCGCGATCATCATCTGATCGAGATTGACCCCCGCCGAAAGGTGCCGGGAG
This sequence comes from Gammaproteobacteria bacterium, assembly GCA_029289265.1. GTDB lineage: Bacteria > Pseudomonadota > Gammaproteobacteria > Burkholderiales > Rhodocyclaceae > JARFTX01. The sequence continues at coordinate 14,444 of JARFTX010000001.1, read as the reverse complement.
GCGATGCCATGGAGGGTGTCGCCACGACGCACCCGGTAACCGTCACTGGGAGCGGCCATCGGCGCCGTCGCGGCCGGACGTACGGCAGGGCGTGGCGTCGCGACCGCAGCGGGCGCTGTCGGCGCTACTGCCACTGCAGCCGGCGCCGCCATCTCGACCGGGTCGAGCAGGAAGGTGTAGCCGCGTACCATGCGGCCGCTGGACCAGGTGACTTCGACCAGAAGTTCGACGAACGGCTCGTTGATCGGCCGATCGCTCGAAACGGTGACGAAACTCCGATTGCCGCGCGTCTCGACCCCCAGGCGGAGATTGGTCATCACCGGCGAGTAGCCGATATTGGCGGCCTGGAACGCCGCCGGCGGCGCGACCCGTGCGGCCAGGCTCTTCAGCTCCTCCGCCGTTGCCTGCAGCTCGATTTCACCGCGCAGCGGCTGACCGAGCGCACTGTAGACGTTGAGGGCGCCTAGGCCGGCAGCGTGGCTGCCGAGCGGCAATCCGGCAATCGCTGCAGCGATCAGGGTGGCCTTGAGCGATGTCTTCATGGTCGTCATAGGAGTGATCCGTTCGCAGGGAGGCTACGCGGCTACGGCACGGCGCCGGGAAAAATGACAGCGTACCGAGTATCTAGCAATCTAGCATTTTCTCGAAGTATGCGCAGCAATACTTTCATTCGTATGGAAATTCGACCGCGGCGCCCATGACCGGCAGCGCCACGGCAGAGCTTCCCGGTCATCGGCGGAGGTGCCCTGCTGGCCTGGCCGACAACCGCTCGATTACCGCTCCAGCACGATGCGAAGCATGCGGCGCAGCGGCTCGGCGGCCCCCCACAGCAACTGGTCGCCGACCGTGAAGGCGCCGAGATACTCCGGCCCCATCGCCAGTTTGTGCAGCCGCCCGACGGGAATCGTCAGCGTGCCGGTGACCGCCGCCGGCGTGAGCTCGCGCTCGGTGATCTCGCGGTCGTTCGGAACCACCTTCACCCATTGGTTGGCGCTCGCGATGATGTCACTGACCTCGTCTAACGGCACATCCTTCTTCAACTTGATGGTCAGCCCCTGCGAGTGGCAACGCATCGCGCCGATGCGCACGCACAGGCCGTCGATCGGGATGCTGCCCGCGCTGCGGAAGGCGGCACGGCCGAGGATCTTGTTGCACTCGGCACCGCCCTTCCACTCTTCCTTCGACTGGCCGTGCTCGACCGGCACGTCGATCCACGGGATGAGGCTGCCGGCAAGCGGCACACCACGGAAGTTCTTGACCGGGAACGCGCCCGAACGCATGGTCTCGGCGACCTTGCGGTCGATGTCGAGGATCGCCGAGGCCGGGTCGGCCAGTTCGGACTCGACCGCCGCATGCAGCGCGCCCATCTGCGCGAGCAGCTCGCGCATGTTCTGCGCACCGGCCCCGGAGGCGGCCTGGTAGGTCATCGCCGACACCCACTCGACGAGGTCGTGGCGGAACAGCCCGCCCAGCCCCATCAGCATCAGCGAGACCGTGCAGTTGCCACCGATCCAGTTGCGGCCGCCTGCGGCAAGCGCGCGGTCGATCACATCGCGATTCACCGGGTCGAGGATGATCACCGCATCGTCGGCCATGCGAAGGGCGCTTGCGGCATCGATCCAGTGGCCGTTCCAGCCGGTCGCGCGCAGCTTCGGATAGACCGCCTTGGTGTAGTCGCCGCCCTGACAGGTGATGACGATGTCGCAGGCCTTCAGCGCATCGATGTTCATCGCGTCCTGCAGGGGCATCGCCTGACGCCCGCCGAAGGACGGCGCCTCGCCGCCGGCGTTGGACGTTGAGAAATACACCGGCTCGATCAGATCGAAATCCCGTTCCTCGACCATGCGCTGCATCAGCACCGAACCGACCATGCCGCGCCAGCCGACCAGACCCACCTTTGCCATGTTGCTCACTCCTTCAGTCAGGCCGGAACCCGCGCTCCGGCGTCGTGTTCATTCACAGGGCGGCGAGCACCGCATCGCCCATTTCGCGCGTGCCGACGCGCCGCGTGCCCGGCTCGTGGATGTCGCCGGTGCGATAACCCTGCGCCAGCACGCGCTTGACCGCAGCCTCGACGCGCTGGGCAGCCTCCTCGAGGCCGAAGCTGTAGCGCAGCATCATCGCCACCGAGAGGATGGTGGCGAGCGGATTCGCCACGCCCTTCCCGGCGATGTCGGGAGCCGAGCCGTGACACGGCTCGTATAGCCCCTTGTTGCGTTCGTCGAGCGAGGCCGAGGGCAGCATGCCGATCGAGCCGGTCAGCATCGAGGCCTCGTCCGAGAGGATGTCGCCGAACATGTTGCCGGTGACGATCACGTCGAACTGCTTGGGCGCGCGCACGAGTTGCATGGCCGCGTTGTCGACCAGCATGTGCGAGAGCTCGACGTCGGGGTACTCAGGGGCGAGTTCGGTCATGACGTCGCGCCACAGCTGCGTCGTCTCGAGCACGTTCATCTTGTCGACCGAGCACAGGCGCCGGTTGCGCCGGCGCGCGGCCTCGAAGGCGACGCGGCCGATGCGGCGGATCTCGCTCTCGGTGTAGTGCATGGTGTTGAAGCCGTAGCGCTCGCCGTCGCGCACCTCGATGCCGCGCGGCTGGCCGAAGTAGATGTCGCCGGTGAGCTCGCGCACGATCAGGATGTCGAGGCCGGCGACCACCTCCGGCTTGAGCGTCGAGGCGTTGGCGAGCTCGGGGTAGAGGATCGCCGGACGCAGGTTGGCGAACAGCCCCAGCTCCTTGCGGATGCCGAGCAGGCCGCGCTCGGGCCGCTGCTCGCGCGGCAGCGCATCCCACTTCGGGCCGCCCACCGCGCCGAGCAGCACGGCGTCAGCCGCGCGGGCGAGCTTGCGGGTGGCCTCCGGATAGGGGTCGCCGGTCGCATCCACGGCGCCGCCGCCGAGCAGGCCCCGCTCGAGCTCGCAGCCGAGCGCGAGCGCGTCGAGCACGCGCACCGCTTCCGCCATGATCTCGGGACCGATGCCGTCACCCGGCAAAACGCAAATCTTCATCTACGACGCTCTCCAGTTCGATGCCTGCGCCACACGGGCTCAGGCGAAGTAATAGGGGTGCTCGGCGCGGCGGCGCGCCTCGAAGGCGCGGATCTCGTCGGCGTGGCGCAGCGTGAGCCCGATGTCGTCCCAGCCGTTCACCAGGCACTCCTTGCGGAACGCATCCACCTCGAAGCCGATTTCGGCCCCGTCCGGGCGGCGGATCACCTGCACCGGCAGATCCACGACGAGCCGGTAGCCCTCGGTCGCCTCGCAGGCGCGAAAGAGCTCGTCGACCTGGGCGGCCGGCAGCACGATCGGCAGCAAGCCGTTCTTGAAGCAATTGTTGAAGAAGATGTCGGCGTAGCTCGGTCCGATCAGCACCCGGAAGCCGTAATCAGCGAGCGCCCAGGGCGCGTGCTCGCGCGAGCTGCCGCAGCCGAAGTTGTCGCGCGTGAGCAGAATCTGCGCGCCGCGGTAGCGCGGCTGATTGAGCACGAAATCCGGCTTGAGCGGCCGCGCGCTGCAGTCCTGGCCCGGCTCGCCGTGGTCCAGATAGCGCCATTCGTCGAACAGGTTGGGGCCGAAGCCGCTGCGCTTGATCGACTTCAGAAACTGCTTGGGGATGATCGCATCGGTGTCGACGTTGGCCCGGTCGAGCGGCGCGACGATGCCTTCGATAAGGGTGATGGGCTGCATCACTGGGCCGACCTCTGAATGATTTCACCACCTTTCTCGATGTCCTTGCCGAGGCCCTGCACGGTGTTGCAGCCGGCCAGCGCCAGCATTGCGGCGAGGAGGAAAATGCCCGAAAGGATTCTTTTCATTTCGTGGTCCCTCATGACTGGTTCAGATCAGTTCGCGCACGTCGGTGAAGCGGCCGGTCACCGCAGCCGCGGCGGCCATCGCCGGGCTCACCAGGTGCGTGCGTCCGCCCGCCCCCTGGCGTCCTTCGAAGTTGCGGTTCGAGGTCGAGGCGCAGTGCTCGCCCGCCTCCAGGCGGTCGGCGTTCATCGCCAGGCACATCGAGCAACCGGGCTCGCGCCACTCGAAGCCGGCGGCGACGAAGATCTTGTGCAGGCCCTCGGCTTCGGCCTGGCGCTTGACCAGACCCGAACCCGGCACGACGAGCACGCGCCGCACGCTCGCGGCCTTGCTGCGGCCGCGCACGACGGTCGCGGCTTCGCGCAGATCCTCGATTCGGGAGTTCGTGCACGAGCCGATGAACACCTGGTCGACGGGGATCTCGCCGATCGGCGTGTTGGGCGCGAGCCCCATGTACTGGAGGGCCCGCTCGATGCCGGAGCGACGCACCGGATCGGGCTCGGCAGCCGGATCGGGCACGCGCCCGCCGACCCCCGTGACCATCTCGGGCGACGTACCCCAGGTGACCTGCGGCTCGATCTGCGAGGCGTCGAGCGTGACGACCTGGTCGAACTGCGCGCCCTCGTCGGAGTGCAGCGTGCGCCAGTAGGCGACGGCCTGCTCCCACATCTCGCCGCTCGGGGCGAACGGCCGCCCCTTCAGGTAGTCGAGGGTGGTGTCGTCGACGGCGACGAGGCCGGCGCGCGCGCCCGCCTCGATCGCCATGTTGCACACGGTCATGCGGCCTTCCATCGACAGCGCGCGCACGGCGCTGCCGCCGAACTCGATCGCGTAGCCGGTGCCGCCGGCCGTGCCGATCCGGCCGATGATCGCGAGCACCATGTCCTTGGCGGTGACGCCGCGGCCGAGCATGCCGTCGACACGGATAAGCATGGTCTTGGACTTCTTCTGCAGCAGGCACTGGGTCGCGAGCACGTGCTCGACCTCGGAGGTGCCGATGCCGTGGGCGAGGCAGGCGAAGGCGCCGTGCGTCGAGGTGTGCGAGTCGCCACACACCACCGTCATTCCGGGCAGGGTCGCGCCATGCTCCGGGCCGATCACGTGCACGATGCCCTGCCGATCGTCGCGGAACGGGAAATAGGACAGCGCGCCGAATTCGCGGATGTTGGCGTCGAGCGTCTCGACCTGCTGGCGCGAGATCGGGTCCTTGATGCCTTCGTCCCAGTGGTCGGTCGGGGTGTTGTGGTCGGCGGTCGCGACGATCGAACCCACCCGCCACGGCTGGCGGCCGGCGAGCTTGAGCCCTTCGAAGGCCTGCGGGCTGGTCACTTCATGGACCAGATGCCGGTCGATGTAGATGAGCGCCGTGCCGTCCGGCTGCTGACGCACGACGTGACTGGACCAGAGTTTCTCGTAAAGGGTTTGGGGTGCCATCGGCCCTGTTCCGGTGGTTCTGAACCTGTGGATTATTTCACAGCAGGCCGCGAGTGGATAGGTCGCAGCGGCCGGACCTCAGCAAGAAGCGCGCCGGCTCCGGGCAGTGCCCCGAAGGCACGCCCGGCGCGCCGTCCGGGCCGATGCGGGATTCGGGACGAGGATTCACGCACCCGCCAGGTCGAGTGGGACACCGTCGAAGCCCCGGTACGCCTGCCGTGCCGCCCTGCCCCGTCAGCGACGGGCCGTCTCGTAGAGCGGCATCACACGCGCCGCGGCATCGGCAAGCTCACGCTGGCGGTTGGCGTGACCGGGGTGCGTCGAGAGCCACTGCGGCGGCGCGCCGGCGGAGCGCGTCGCCATCTTGTCCCATAGCGTGATCGCGGCACGCGGATCGTAGCCGGCCCGCGCGGCGAGCTCGACCCCGATGCGGTCGGCCTCCGTCTCGTGCAGACGCGAGTGCGGGAGCTCGAAGGTCACGCGGGCGATCGAACCCATCATGTCCTGGCCAACCTCGCCCAGACCGAGCAGCGCACCGGCGACCGAAACGCCCAGGCCCGTCGCCATAGCCCGGGACACGCGCTCGCGGGCGTGCTCGCGCAGCGCATGGGCGATCTCGTGACCGAGGACCGCGGCGATCTCGTCGTCAGTGAGGCGAAGGCTCTCGATCAGCCCGGTGTTGATCGCCATCTTGCCGCCCGCCATGCACCAGGCGTTGAGCTCGTCCGAGCTGATCACGTTGATCTCCCACGCCCAGCGCGGCGCGTCGGGGCGGAAGGCCGCCGTATGCGGAATCAGCCGGTTGGTAATCGCGCGCACGCGCGCCACCTGCTGGGCATTGCGGTTGAGCACCCCCTTGGCGCGCGCTTCTTCGATGACCTCCTGGTACTTCTGCGCCGAGGCCTGCTCGACCTGCTGGGCCGAGACCATCATCGTCTGCGTGCGCTCGACCCCGACCGCACCGCCACCCGTGGTCTGAACGGTCTGGCAGGCGGCCAGCCCGAGACTGGCAACCAGCGTCGCAAAGATCCTCGCCGAGCGAGCGTTCAAGAATCGATCGATCATTTCATCCCCACTCCATTCAGCGACAACCCTTCCCTCTTCCAGCCGGCGACCAGCCACGCCAAGCCCGCCAGGGCGAAGCCAGAACCCAGCGTGTAGGTCCAGGTCGGGCCGATCCCGTCCCACATCACCCCGCTCACCAGCCCACCGATCATGCCGCCTGCGCCGAACGACAGGCTGCCATAGAGCGCTTGCCCTCGGGCTTGGAGCCTCCCGGGGAACCACTGGTTCACCAACGCAATGGCTGCCGCATGATAAGCGCCGAAGGTCGCACCGTGGAGCAACTGGGCCGCGACCAGGACGGCCGGGCTTCCCACCCCCCAGCCGATCAGCACGAAACGCAGCACCGCCGCGGCAAAGGCGAAGACCAGGATCGCGCGCAGCGTGAATCGCCGAGCGAGGCGTGGCATGGCCAGAAACACCGCGATCTCGGCCAGCACCCCCAGCGTCCACATCCAGCCCACCACCGACTTTCCATAGCCGTTGTCGACCAGATAGATCGAGTAGAAGACGTAGAGGGCGCCATGCGCAGCCGACATGAAGAAGCAGGCACCGAGCAGCGCCCTCACCTCGGGCCGCCTGAGCGTATCGCCGAAGCTCGCTTCCTCCCGGTGGCCCGCGGGCCGCCGCACCTCGGGCACGGTGAGCGCCACAGCCAGGATGCCGACGAGCACCGCGGTCGCCATCCAGAGCAGCGAGGCGACCGGCAGGTGATCGAGCGCATAGCCGATCCCCAGTACCGCCGCGATGAAACCCACCGAGCCCCACAGGCGAATGCGGCCGTAGCGGTGACCTTCCGCGCCGAGGTGATTGAAGGTGACGCTCTCGACCAGCGGCAGCGCCGCGCTCCAGAAGAACGCCATCACCGCCATCGCCACGAAGATGCCGGCAAAACTGGTAGTGAAGAAGAGCAGCGCGAAGCCGGCGAGGCTCGCCAGCGCGGAGGCGCGCACGATTGCCACGTTCATTCCCAGCCGCTCGGCCAGCCAGCCCCACAGGTTGGGTGCGAGCACGCGCATCAGCTGCATCAGCGACATCAGGATCGCGATCTCGGTCGCGGAAAACGCCAGCGACTGCAGGTAGAGCGTGAAATACGGCGCGAACGCGCCGATGAACGCAAAGTAGAAGAAGTAGTAGCCGGACAGGCGCCAGTACGGAAGCATGGGCGCCATTCTAGCTGCCTGGCCCCGCTCCGCCGCCGGGGCATCCGGCAGCAGCGCGGCGGCGTGATTTCACGCGCGCGGCGACGGCGGTTGCTGCTGCCCGTCCGGGGCCAGTCCGGCGATCTTCGGCGTCGTGGTGGCGACGTCCGAGCACTGCGCGCGGTGGCGCAGCGCATGGTCGATCAGCACCAGCGCCAGCATCGCCTCGGCGATCGGCGTGGCGCGGATGCCGACGCAGGGGTCGTGCCGTCCGTGAGTGTTCACGACCACTGGTGCGCCGCTCTTGTCGATCGAGCGGCGGTCGAGGCGGATGCTCGAGGTCGGCTTGATCGCGATGCTGACCAGGATGTCCTGGCCGGTCGAGATGCCGCCCAGCACGCCGCCGGCATTGTTCGACAGGTAGCCCTGCGGGGTCATCTCGTCCGAGTGCTCGGTGCCACGCTGCGCGACGCAGTCGAAGCCGGCGCCGATCTCGACGCCCTTGACGGCGTTGATGCCCATCATCGCCTTGGCGATGTCGGCGTCCAGCCGGTCGTAGACCGGCTCGCCCCAGCCGACCGGCACGCCGGTCGCGACGGCGTTGATGCGCGCGCCGACCGAGTCGCCCGACTTGCGCAGCTCGTCCATGTAGCGCTCGAGTTCGGGCACGATCGCCGCGTTGGGTGCGAAGAAGGGATTGGCGCCGATCTCGTCCCAGCTCACGAATGGAATCGCGATCGGCCCGAGCTGGGCCATGTAGCCGCGGATCACGATGCCGAAGCGCTCGCCGAGCCACTTCTTCGCGATGGCACCGGCCGCAACCCGCACGGCCGTTTCGCGCGCCGACGAGCGGCCACCGCCGCGATGGTCTCGGATGCCGTACTTCTGCCAGTAGCCGTAGTCGGCGTGACCCGGACGAAAGGTCTCGGCGATGTTGCCGTAGTCGCGCGAACGCTGGTCCTCGTTGCGGATCAGCAGGGCGATCGGCGTCCCCGTGGTGACGCCCTCGAAGACGCCGGAGAGAATCTCGACGGTGTCCGGCTCGCGCCGCTGCGTGACGTGCCGCGAAGTGCCGGGCTTGCGCCGGTCGAGCTCGTGCTGGATGTCCTCGGCCGACAGCGCGAGTCCCGGCGGGCAGCCGTCGACGACGCAGCCGATGGCGGGGCCGTGGGATTCACCGAACGAGGTGACGCAGAACAGCGTGCCGAAGGTGTTGCCGGACATGAGGGGACTCGCCGATACAGAGAACCGAGGGCTCGGAGTCTAGCATAGGGCCTGGCCCACCACCGGCCCCGGCGCGGCCGTGCGGAGCGCTGCTGCCGGGGCCTCCTTACTCAGTGGAAGAAGCGCTCCAGCCGCTCAAAGACCTCGTGCTCGGCGCCGTGACGGCGCACCGCTAGTACGTCGATCAGCTTCTCCAGTTGCAGGACCATCTGCTCGAGCCGCTGGTCCTCGAAGACCAGCAGCCAGATGCGGCTCTTCTCCGGGTTCGCCATCGGCATGCACAGGATGCCCTCGACGTTGAAGGCGCGGCGCGCGAAGAGGTTGCAGATGTGGCTCATGACCCCGGCGTGGTTGTTCACGTCGAGTTCCAGCACGACCTTGGCGAAGCCGGTCTGCTGCAAGGGTTCGGCGACTTGCTCGATCATGGTTTCAGCCTCCGATCATTTCGGTGTTGGCGCCGCCCGGCGGCACCATGGGATAGACGAACTCGTCGCGGGCGATCGACGCGTGGATCAGGCACGGCCCCGGCGTCCCGAGCGCCTGCGCGAGCGCCGCGCGCGGGTTCGCCGCTGTATCGAGATCGACCGCCGGGATGCCGAAACCGTCGGCGATCTTGAGGAAATCGGGTGCGCGGTGATAGCGCGAGGCGAACACGCGCTTGCCGTAGAAGAGGTTCTGCTGCTGGTACACCAACCCGAGCGAGCTGTTGTTCATCAGCACGATCTTCACGTTGAGACCATGATCTGCGAGCGTCGCCAGCTCCTGAATGTTCATCTTCAGGCTGCCGTCGCCGCTGAAGCACACCACCGTGCGCTCGGGCGCCGCCAGCGCCGCGCCGATCGCCGCCGGCATGCCGAAGCCCATCGTCCCCAGGCCGCCCGAGGTCAGCCACTGGCGCGGTCGGCGGAACGGATAGGCCTGCGCCACCCACATCTGGTGCTGGCCGACGTCGGTGGTGACGATGGCCTCGTCGTCGAGCGCCGCCGCCACCGCGTGGATCAGGCCGTAGTGGGTGCGCGGATCGTCCCGCCCGGGCATCTGCAGCGGCAGGCGCGACTTCAGGCCCTCGACGTGGGCGAGCCAGCGCTTGCGCAGCTTCACCTGCACGCGCGGCAGCAGCCGCTCCAGCACGTCCGTGACGTCGCCGTTGATCGCGACGTGGGCGCGCTTGATCTTGTTGAGCTCCGACGGGTCGACGTCGATGTGGACGATCTTCGCATTCGGACAGAACTGCGCCGCCTTGCCAATCGCGCGGTCGTCAAAGCGCGCGCCGACGCACACCAGCAGGTCGGACTCCTCGAGCACGAAGTTGGTGTAGCGCGCGCCGTGCATGCCCAGCATGCCGATCGACAGGGGATGATCCATCGGCATCGCGCCCAGCGCCATCAGCGTCATCGTCGTCGGCAGCCCGGCCTGCTCGGCGAGCGTCACCGCGAGCTGCGACGCGCCCGAGTGGATCACGCCGCCACCGAGGTAGAGCACCGGCCGCTCGGCCTCGTTGATCATGGTCGCAGCCGCCTCGATCGCAGCCTCGTCGGGCGCAGGCCCGCGCTGGATGCGCGCCGGCTCGGGATAGGCCTCGAAGGCGATGCGCTGATTCTGCACATCCTTGGGCACGTCGATCAGCACCGGCCCGGGCCGGCCCGACATCGCGATGCGAAAGGCCTGGGGCACGACCTCGAGCAGTTCCTCGGCCGAGCGCACCAGGAAGTTGTGCTTGGTGATCGGCACCGTCATGCCGTAGATGTCGACCTCCTGGAACGCGTCGGTCCCGATCATCGCGAGCGGCACCTGGCCGGTGATCGCCACCATCGGGATCGAGTCGAGGCTCGCATCGGCAATCGCCGTGACGAGATTGGTCGCGCCGGGTCCGCTCGAGGCGAAGCACACCTCGGGCTGCCCGGACACGCGCGCCATGCCCTGCGCGATGAAACCCGCGCCCTGCTCGTGGCGGGCGAGCACATGGCGAATGAGCTCGCTGCCCGACAGCGCGTCGTAGAGCGGCAGGATCGCGCCGCCGGGAATGCCGGCGATGGTGCGAACGCCCTGGCGCTCGAGGAGGCGCACGATCAATTCGGCGCCGGTCATCTGCATCATGGTGACTCTCCTTCTGAACGAGTCGGCTGCGAATCCGGCGACCAAAATGCAAAACCCCCGCCGGGCTCGCGCGCCGGCGGGGGTTTGGAATCCGTGTAACCTTGCTAGACCCTGGCCCTTACGACGCGCGCACGCCTACGCGTACTACTACGCGTACGGAAGCGACTACGAGGAGGGTCGAGCGGACAGAGGTCATGTCAAGCACTGGTGAACAGTGTGCTGATTCTAACCACCTAGCAAGGCGGCACACAAGCAAAAATTTCCGCGGGAATCTTGGGCATTGTCCGCCCTATCCGAAAGACCCCGCCTCAAGCGGCATCCTGGACCCTGTCCGCCGGGAACCATGTCGCGGCGATCGCGTTGTGGATGCCGGCGATCTCCCGCTGCATTTGGTCGATGAACCCGTGCAGGCCCTCGTCGCGTACGAGCCCGTCCACATCGGCATCGAGCACATGACGGCGCGCCTGGATCACGAGTCGCAGCGGAATGCCGTTGCGCGGCAGGCATTCGATGGCGGCCTCGGCACGACTCAGCGCGTGCGCGACCGCGCGCGGGAAGGGCACGTCCTGCAGCAGGAAGCGTACCACGTCCACGCCGTTGATGCGCCGGCGCACGTGCTGGCGATACATCTGGAAGGCGCTCTGCGAGCGCAGCACGCTGATCCACAGCAGCCCCTCGTAGGGTTCCGGGTCGTCGCGCCGGGCGAGCAACCGGATCGCCCCGACGTCGATCTGGCGCGAAGTCATGTCGGCGCGCTCGAGATTGCGCCCGAGCCGGATGAAGTCGTAGGCCGCGTCGTGGCTCATGCAACCGGCGAGCAGCCCCGTGAGCATCTGGCAGCGGCGCACCACGCTGGTCAGGTAGTCGAAGCGGCCACGTTTGGTGAGCCCCGCGTCGGCGTTGTCGCGGGCGAACAGATACAGTTCGTTGGCGATCTCCCAGGCTTCGGATGGGACCAGATCGCGCGTCGTGCGCATGTTCTCGCGCGCGGCACGTAGCGAGCTGAGGATGGAGCCCGGGTTGTAGCTGTCGGCGATCAGAAACTTGACGCAGTTGCGCTCGTCTTCGCGCTGGTAGTGTTCGTCGAAGATTGCGTCGGCGCCGGTCGCGGCGAGGACCAGCCCCCTCCACGACAACTCCACCGTTCGCGGCATGTCGAGCGCCAGCGTGTTGAACGCCATGGTCATGCGCGCGGTGTTCTCCGCACGCTCTATGTAGCGCGCCATCCAGTACAACCGCTCGGCCACGCGGGAGAGCATGTCAATCCTCCTCGTCGACGATCCAGGTGTCCTTGCTGCCGCCGCCCTGCGACGAATTGACCACGAGCGAGCCCTTGCGCATCGCCACCCGCGTAAGCCCGCCTGCCGTGACGTCGGTACGCACCCCTTGCAGGATGAACGGACGCAGGTCGAGGTGGCGCGGCTCCAACCCCTCGTCGCACAGCGTCGGCGCAACCGACAGGCCGAGCGTGGGCTGGGCGATGTAGTTGCGCGGATCCTTCTCGATCAGTTGCGCGAACTCGGCCCGCTGTTTCTTCGTCGACTGCGGCCCGACCAACATGCCATAGCCGCCGGACTCGTTGGCCGGCTTGACCACCAGTTCTTCCAGGCGCTCGAGCACGTGAGCGCGCTCCTTCGCGTCGACGCAGCGAAAGGTCGGCACGTTCGGGATGATGGAATCCTGATCGAGGTAGTACTCGATCATCGCCGGCACGTACGTGTAGATCACCTTGTCGTCAGCCACGCCCGCCCCAGGCGCGTTGGCGAGCCCGACCTTTCCTCGGCGCCACGCGCGCATCAGGCCCGGCACGCCGAGCAGCGAGTCGGAGCGAAACGCCTCGGGGTCGAGAAAGTCGTCGTCGATGCGCCGGTAGATCACGTCCACGCGCTCGAGCCCCGAGATCGTGCGCATATAGACGCAGTCGTCATCGCCTACACACAGGTCCGCACCCTCGACAAGATGGGCGCCCATGCGCTGGGCGAGAAAGGCGTGCTCGAAATAGGCCGAGTTGTAGATGCCGGGCGTGAGCACGGCCACGCTCGGGTAGTCCTGCGGTCGCGGCGAGATCGCCGCCAGCATGTCGAAGAGCTGCGAGGTGTACTCGTCGACCGGCAGGATGCTGGTGCTCTCGAACAGTTCGGGAAACACCCGCTTGGTGACCTGGCGGTTCTCCAGCATGTAGGAGACGCCCGAAGGCACGCGCAGGTTGTCCTCGAGCACATAGACGGTGCCGTCGCGGTCGCGCACCAGATCGGAGCCGCACACGTGCGCCCAGACCCGGTGCGGCGGCGAAGCGCCGAGGCACTGCTTGCGGAAGTTCTTCGACTCGGCGATGACGTACTCGGGGACGACGCCATCGGCGAAGATGCGCTGGGCGTTATAGACGTCGTCGATGAAGCAGTTCAGCGCGGTCATCCGCTGCACCAGGCCGGCCTCGATGCGCGCCCACTCGCGCCGCGCGATCACCCGCGGGATGATGTCGAACGGCCAGGCCCGGTCGATGTTCTCGCCTTCGGCATAGACCGTGAAGGAGATCCCCATCTCGACGATGGCATGCTCCGCGGCAAGCTTGCGCGCCTGGATCTCGGCATCGTCGAGCGAGCTCAGGTAATCCGTGATCCGCCGCGCCGCCGCCCGCGGCCGCCCGCGAGCCTCGATCAGCTCGTCGTAGAACGGCGACGGGTCGTAGGCTTTCCAGTCGATGGGCATGGTGAAGACTCGTGCTGCACCGTGATGGTTTGCGCCCATTCAAGATAGCGCAATGCGCGCGCGATGCAACTGCCGTGCGAGCCCCGGTGCCCTGCTGCATCACGGCTTCGATTGCGGCTTGCTTGCACCCGTCTGGAGCAGGTGCACCTTCAGTCCGGCGACGCGACCGAAGGCCCCATCGCCGGTCAGAAACAGGTGATCCGGCCCGCACTGCAGACAGCTCGCCGCCTGCAGTGCATCAGGAGTGCGCAGGCCGTGCCGCACACGTATCACCGTTGCAAGCTCCACGACGTTCCGGCTCAGCTCCAGCCACTGTAGATCGGGCCGTCCGAAAAACGCATCGTAGGCGGCCAGCGTGCGGGCATCCTCGGCTTTCAGCGGGCCGGCCCGGCATTCGAGCCATGTCAGGCGGCTGACCGCCGCGGTCGAATCGGGGTGACGAGCGGTGATCTCAGCAAGTGCCTTGCGAACTACGGTGCCGAATGGGTCTCGCGCCTCGATGAGATAGATGAGTGCACTGGCGTCAAAGAAGACGATCACCAGTCGCGCCCCGCCGCGAGTTCGGCGTCGATGTCTTCCTTGGTGCGAGCACCTGCGGGCGGTTGCGCGAGCAACCACTGCAAGGCCGTCAGACCGTCCGCGCCGCGAGGGGCACGCCCCTGGGCGAGCCGCTGGTACTCCTCTTCGGAAAGCACGACCGCCGCGAGTTTGTTGCGCTTGACGATATGGACCGGGCCGCGCCGAAGCCCATCCTCAATCGCGGCCATGCCACGGCGCTTGATTTCCGCGACAGTCAATGTGTTGGTCATGACGGCCCTGAGCAGTACTGATAATGGCTCAATCGTACTGGACTCGGTACTGACTCGCAACAAACCGGCCTGATGTTGGCCAATCGGTAGATCGAGTACTGGAGGCGCGAACCGGAATCGAACCGATGTACACGGCTTTGCAGGCCGCTGCATA
>JARFTX010000096.1 GCA_029289265.1 Gammaproteobacteria bacterium | reverse complement strand
TCGCGGCCAGCGGGGCGTGGGCGCAAGCCGCGTCCCCTGCATCGCCTGTCGTAACGACTCTCAGGCAGGCGTTCGACGCCGCGTGGGCGCGTCAGCCCGAGGCGCAGTCGCTCGACATGCGCCGGGCGGCTGCGCTGGCGCGACACGAGAGCGTCGACCGCTGGTCGGCCGAGCCGCCGGCGTTCGAGGTGTCGGGCAAGACCGACCAACTCCACCGCAACGACGGCAGCCGCGAATACGAGATCGGCCTCGCAGTGCCGCTGTGGTTGCCCGGCGAACGCGCCTCGACCGCAGCCCTTGCCGATGCCGAAGTGCGCGCGAACACGAGCCGCACGCTTGCGGCACAACTGCGCACGGCCGCCGGGGTGCGGGCCGCGTACTGGGATTGGCAGCGTGCGCGGATCGACGTCCTGGTCGCCCGCGAGCGGCTTGCCAGTGCCCGCGAACTCGCCGCGGATGTCTCGAAACGGGTTCGGGCCGGCGATCTCGCACGCGCCGACCAGCATCAGGCCGACGGAGCGCTGGCGACCGCCGAAGCGTCGCTCGCCGAAGCCAGCGGCGCGCTCGCGGGTGCGGAACAGCAGTTGCGCGCCCTGACAGGCATGACACCAGCGCTTGCCGCGGAAGGACTTTCCGTGGCCGAAGCCGAACCCGCCCCCGCCCCCCCTGTCGCCCTGGGGGCGGGGCATCCGGCCATCGCCGAGCTGCGCGATCGGGCGGAGCTGGCACAACGCAGCATGACTCTCGCCGGGATTCAGGGGCGCGCCAATCCCGAGCTGAACCTGGCGACGACGCGTGAGCGCGGTGCATCCGGCGAATCCTGGCAACAGACGGTGACGATCGGCGTACGCATTCCCTTCGGATCCGATACCCGCAACCGCGCCCGTGTTGCCAGCGCCAGCGCCGAGGCGATCGAAGCCGAAACCCAGCTGAGGCTGGAACGCGAACGCCTGACGGCCGAAGTGGATACGGCGCGCGTCCGGGTCGAATCGGCGCGCACCCTGGTCGCCTCTGCCGAACAGCGCGCGCAGTTGGCCCGCGAGTCGCGCGGTTTCTTCCAGAAGGCGTTCCGCCTCGGCGAAACCGATCTGCCGACCCGCCTGCGCATCGAACTCGAAGCCGCCGAAGCCGAGCGTCAGGTGGCGCGTACCCGCATCGAACTGGCCGCAGCCGTGTCCGCGCTGCGGCAGGCCATGGGCCTTCTTCCCGAATGAACACCAGGAACCCGAACATGAAAGCTTCCCTTACCCTGGCGGCGTGGAGCCTTGCCGCCGTCCTTGCGGGTGTCACGCCCCAGGCCCTGGCCGGTGAAGGCCACGACCACGGCGACGCCCCGGCGCCCGTTGCCGGCCAGGCGCTGCCGCGATTCACCGCCGTCTCGGATCTCTTCGAACTGGTCGGCGTGGTCGACGGCAAGCACATCACGCTCTATCTCGACCGCTTCGCCGACAACAGCCCGGTCGAAGGCGGGACCCTGGAGCTCGAGCTCGACGGCAAGCCGATTTCCGTCGAGCCGCATGCCGAGGGCGAATTTGAAGCCACGTTGCAGGAAGCACTTAAGCCGGGCGTCGTGTCCGTGACGGCCACCGTCGTGGCCGGAGAGGAGATGGATCTTCTGGCCGGCGAGCTGGACCTGCACGAAAAGGTCGATGCCGGCGAAGACGAGCACAGCCAGGGCTGGAAGACCTACGCCGGCTGGCTCGGTGGCGGCGCCCTCGTGCTCGGGCTGGTCGGCTGGGGTGTTGTGCGCAAGGAACGCGCGCGCAATCAATCGGCCGGAGGTGCCGCATGAAGTCGAACTTTCTGATGGCGGCGCTGTACATCTCGGCTGCAACCTGGGGCTGGGGCGCTTACGCGGGCGAAGGGCACGACCACGGGGACGAGGTGGCTGCGCCGATGGGTGGCAACGGTCCGCATCGCCTGCCCGATGGCAGCGTCTTCCTGCCCAAGCCTGCGCAGCGCCAGATCGGCGTTCGCACTTTGGTCGTGGACGCGGGCGCGCTTGCGCGCACCTACTCGCTCGCCGGCAAGGTGACGATGGATCCGAATGCCGGGGGCAAGGTGCAGGCACTCGTCGCGGGGCGTCTACAAGCGGGGCCGAAAGGTCTTCCCAGCATCGGACAGACGGTGAAGAGGGGCGAGGTGCTCGCCTACGTGGTGCCGTCGGCCGGGCAGATCGAGCGCTCGAACCAGGCCGCGCAGCTCGCCGAGCTTGAAGCCGCAAAATCCCTTGCGCAAAAACGCCTCGCTCGCCTGCGCGAACTCGCGGATACGGTTCCGAGGAAGGAAATCGAGGCGGCTGAGAGCGAGGTGGCGAGTCTTTCGGCGCGCACCGCGGCAGTAGGCGGCGGACTGACCGACCGCGACGCTCTCGTTGCGCCGGTGAGCGGTGTGATCGCATCGAGCAACGCCGTCGCGGGCCAAGTGGTCGATGCCCGGGAGCTGGTGTTCGAAATCATCGATCCGGCGCGGCTGCGCATCGAGGCGTTGGCCTACGAGCCAGAGATGGCGCTAGACGTGGCTGCTGCGAGCCTGGCAGTCGGCGACAAGCGCGTGCCGCTCACCTTTATCGGTGCCGCGAGAACCCTGCGCGCACAGGCCTTGCCGCTCGCCTTCGGCGCCGAAGGCGATGCGCTGTCGCGCCGTGCCGTGGGCCAGCCGGTGGAAGTGTTCGTGCAGACGCGCAGCACCGTGCAGGGTGTGCGCGTGCCCGCCGCCTCCGTCCTCAAGAATCCGGCGAACCAATCCATCGTCTGGGTCAAGACCGCACCGGAGCGTTTCGAGCCGCGCACCGTCACGCTTGCGCCGCTCGACGGCGTCGATGTCGCGGTGACCTCGGGCCTCGCGGCCGGCGAGCGTGTCGCCACGCACGGGGCGACCCTGATCAACCAGATCCGCTGACCGGGAACCCGACCGATGTTCAAGTGGCTACTCGATAACAGCTTGGCCAACCGGCTGCTGGTCATCATCGCGAGCTTGGCGCTGATGGCCTACGGCGCCTTCACGCTCACGCGGACGCCCGTCGATGTGTTCCCCGACCTCAACAAGCCCACCGTCACCATCATGACGGAGGCCGGCGGCATGGCCGCCGAGGAGGTCGAGCAGCTCATTACCTTCCCGCTCGAGACGACGATGAACGGGCTGCCGGGGGTGGAATCCGTGCGTTCGGTCTCCAGCGCGGGACTCTCCTTCCTCTACGTCACCTTCGAGTGGAGCACGGAGATCTTCCGCGCCCGGCAGATGGTGTCGGAGCGCCTGTCGGCGATGGAGGAAGGCCTGCCCGAGGACGTGATCCCGCGCATGGGGCCGGTCAGCTCCGTGATGGGCGAGATCATGCAGATCGCGATCCCGATCGACACCGCGAAGATCTCGCAGATGCAGGTGCGCGAATACGCCGACTGGGTGCTGCGTCCGCGTCTCATGGCCATCCCCGGCATCGCGCAGGTCATCCCGATCGGCGGAGAAGTGCGGCAGTTCCAGGTGCAGCCGGATACGCGGCGCATGGCGGAACTCGGCATTTCGCTGGAACAGATGGAAGCGGCAATCCGCGGCTTCTCGTCGAACACTTCAGGCGGTTTCCTCGAACTCACAGGGCGTGAATACTTGATCCGCAACCTCGGACGCACCTCGAGCCTGGAGGATCTGAAGAATCTCGCGATCACGGCACGCGACGGTCAGCCGATCCTGCTGCGCCAGATTGCCTCGGTGACGTTCGCGCCGGCGCTGCGCCGCGGCGATGCGGGTTTCGAGGGCAAACCGGCGGTGATCCTCGGTATCCAGAAGCAGCCGACCGCAGACACCATTCACCTCACCCGCTCGATCGAGGCCGCGCTCGACGAGATGAAGAAATCGCTGCCCGCCGGCATGGAGGCGCCGCAGGTGACGTTCCGGCAGGCGAGCTTCATCGAGGCCTCGATCGGCACGCTGCAGGGCAAGCTGATTGCCGCCTCGGTGTTCGTCGCGGCGATCCTGTTCTTCTTCCTCGGCACGCTGCGCCCGACAGTGATCGCGCTCACCGCGATCCCGGTGTCGATCTTCATGACGGCGCTGGTGTTCAAGTATTTCGGTCTGTCGATCAACACGATGACGCTCGGGGGGCTGGCGATCGCGATCGGTGGACTGGTCGACGACGCTGTGGTGGGCGTCGAGAACGTGTTGCGCCGGCTGAAGGAGGATCGCGCGAAACATCACGATCACCGCCTGCACCCCATCGAACTGGTCGCGCGCGCGACGATGGAGGTGCGCTCAGCCATCCTCTACGCGACGATCATCATCGTGCTGGTGTTCCTGCCGTTGTTCGCGTTGCCCGGGATGGAGGGGCGGCTATTCGTGCCGCTCGGCGTGGCATTCATCGTCTCGACGTTGGCATCGCTGGTCGTGTCGGTAACGGTGACCCCGGTCATGTCCTTCTATCTGCTGCCGCGCATGAAGTCCCTCGACCATGGTGACACGCGCGTACTTGCCTGGCTCAAGGCGCGCTATCGCAACGGTCTGCAGGCCGTCCTCGACCGGCCCAGGGCGGCCGTGTTCGCCGGCACTGTCGCGGTGACCGTCGCGGCCGTCGCCGTGCCCTTCTTTCCGACCACGTTTCTGCCGCCCTTCAACGAAGGCACCCTACTGATCGGCATGCGGCTCAACCCGGGGGTGACGCTTGCCGAGTCCACCGCGCTTGCGCAACAGGCGGAGGTGCTGGTGAAACAGGTGCCCGAGGTCACGCACGTTGGTCGCCGCAGCGGACGTGCGGAACTCGATGAACATGCTGAAGGCGTGCACGTCAGCGAGCTCGATGTCGGGCTCAAGCCGGCGTCGGAACTCACCCGTTCGATGGGGGAGATCGCCGCCGACATCCGCGCCCGACTCGTGAACTTGCCCGCAGCGATCGCGATCGGCCAGCCGATCTCGCACCGCATCGACCACATGCTCTCGGGCGTGCGCTCGCAGATCGCGATCAAGATTTTCGGCGAGGATCTCGACACACTGCGCGGTCAGGCCGATGCGCTGCGGGCGCGGCTTGCCGGCATCCCCGGACTCGCGGATCTGGAAATCGAGAAGCAGGTGCTCGCGCCGCAGATCAAGGTCCGCATCGACTATGCGGCGGCGGCGCGTTACGGGGTGCCGGCACCACAGATTCTCGCCGTGCTGCAGAACCTCGTCGAGGGCGAGAAAGTGACGCAGATCGTCGAAGGCGGTCGGCGTTTTGCGCTGGTCGTGCGCCTGCCCGAGTCGGCGCGTTCGGTCGAGGGGCTCCCGCACATCCTCATCGAAACGCCAACCGGGCATGTCCCGCTGTCGAAACTTGCATCCATCGAGGATGGCGACGGGCCGAACCAGATCAGCCGCGACGACGGCAAGCGCCGCATCGTGCTGTCGGCCAACGCGCAGCAACGCCCGCTCTCGGAGATCGTCGAGGACATCCGCGCCGTGGTGGCCGACATGAAGCTGCCGGAGGGTTATTTCATCACGCTCGGTGGGCAGTTCCAGGCGCAGGAAGAAGCGTCGCGCCTCGTCGGACTGCTCTCTATCGTGTCGCTCGTGCTGATGTTCGTCGTGCTCTACAGCCGCTACAAGTCGGTTCGGCTCTCGGCGCTGATCATGGCCAACATTCCGCTCGCGCTGGTCGGCGCAGTGATCGGCCTGTGGATATCCGGCCAGCCCTTGTCGGTCGCGGCGCTCATCGGCTTCATCACGCTCGCCGGCATCTCGGTGCGTAACGGCATCCTGAAGGTCAGCCACTACATCAACCTGATGCGCATCGAAGGCGAGAAATTCGATCACCCGATGATCCTGCGCGGTTCCCTGGAACGTCTCTCTCCGGTGCTGATGACCGCCCTGGTGACCGCCTTCGCGCTGGCGCCACTGCTGTTCGAGGCCGAACGCCCGGGTACCGAGATCCTGCACCCGGTCGCGGTGGTGATCTTCTCGGGGCTCATCAGCTCG
Source organism: Gammaproteobacteria bacterium (assembly GCA_029289265.1). Taxonomy (GTDB): domain Bacteria; phylum Pseudomonadota; class Gammaproteobacteria; order Burkholderiales; family Rhodocyclaceae; genus JARFTX01. Next base: position 23 of record JARFTX010000096.1, on the reverse strand, counting down.
ACGCTCCTCGATACCTTCCTCAC
>JARFTX010000037.1:28678-34466 GCA_029289265.1 Gammaproteobacteria bacterium | reverse complement strand
ATCACCGAGAAGGCCGGTTTCATGGATGCCTTGCCTGTGTGGGTGGTCGATCGAAGCCCCGAGGGGCCGCTCAGTGCTCCCAGTCCGCGTCGAGCGGCTCGCGTCCGCCGTAGTCGGGCTCGCCGCCGTCGATGCGCAGCGGGTTGTCGCGGCGCACAAGCTGGTCGGGGCGGATCGCGATGATGGTGCGGCGGCGCGGCAGGTAGTGGTTGGCGGGGCGCGTGCCCCACTCCGGCATCAGCGTGTAGCCGCCCTGCTCGCGGATCGCCTGCGACACCTCGGAGTCCGGGTCGTGGATGTCGCCAAAGAGTCGCGCCCCGGCCGGGCAGGCGAGCACGCACGAGGGCTTGCGCTCGGCCTCCGGCAGTTGCGCGTCGTAGACGCGGTCGACGCACAGCGTGCACTTGGTCATCACCTTGCGCAGCTCGTCGAACTCGCGCACGCCGTAAGGGCAGGCCCACGCGCAGTACTTGCAGCCGATGCATTTGTCGTAGTCGACGAGCACCACCCCGTCCTCGACGCGCTTGTAGCTCGCCCCCGTGGGGCACACCGGCACGCATGGCGGCTCCTCGCAGTGCAGGCACGACTTGGGAAAGTGCACCGTCTGGGTGTCGGGGAACTCGCCCACCTCGAAGGTCTGCACGCGGTTGAAGAAGGTGCCCGACGGGTCCTTGCCGTAGGGCTCGAGATCGGCGAGCGGGCCGGCCGCGCCCGAGGTGTTCCACTGCTTGCAGTTGGTCACGCAGGCGTGGCAGCCGACGCAGACGTTGAGGTCGATGACGAGGGCGAGTTGCGTCATGCCCCACCCCCCTCGGCGGTGCGGCCGCCGGCGAACCAGGCGCGCGCGCGCGGCGCCTCGGCCGCCATCCCCGGCAACGGCGCCATCGGCTCGAACTGCGGCCAGCTCTGCGGCGGCTCGTGCTCGGCCGCCAGGTAGATGCGCACGCGCACGTCGTACCAGGCGGCCTGGCCGGTGACCGGATCGGAGTTCGAGATGCACCGCCCGTCCTCGCCGGCCGGCAGCTCCTCGCTGATCAGGTGATTGAGCAGGAAGCCTCGCTGCGACTCGTTGGCGTCGGCGGCGAGATGCCAGGCGCCCGCGGCCTTGCCGATTGCGTTCCAGGTCCACACCGTGCCCGGTTCGACCGCCTCGGAGTGGCGGCACTGACAACGCACCTTGCCCCAGCGCGACTCGACCCACATCCAGTCGCCGTCGCCGATGCCTGCGGCGAGCGCGGTGCGGGTGTTCACGAACAGGTAGTTGTGGGCGTGGATCTGGCGCAGCCAGGCGTTCTGCGAGTCCCACGAGTGGTACATCGCCATGGGCCGCTGGGTCACCGCGGCGAGCGGATAGCGCTCGCGATCGGTGTGCGCCGCCTCGAGCGGCTCGTGCCAGAACGGCAGCGGATCGAAGAAGGTCGCCACCCGCTCGCGCAGCCGCTCGGGCGGTCGGCGGCCGGCGCCGCGCCCCTGCGCCGCCAGCCGGAAGCGCTGCAGGAACTCGGAATAGAGGTGGATCACGATCGGATCGTTGTCGCGGCGCAGTCCCGCCTGCTGCGCCCACTCCATGTAGCCGCGGTTCCAGTTGCGCATGTGCTGGTGCGACGGCGGCAGGTGGAAGGCATGGACGCAGTTGTTCTCGGCGTAGCGCTCCCACTGGCGCGGGTTCGGCTCGCCGCGCAGCGACTTGTCGCCCGCGGCGCCGCGCCAGCCGGACAGAAAGCCGATGCCCGAGCCCGGCGCAGTCTCGTAGTTGACGATGAAATCCGGGTAGTCGCGGTACTTGCGCACGCCCTCCGCTGTGGTGAAGGCCGGCAGACGCAGCCGGCTCGCAAGCTCGATCAGCACCTCCTGGAATGGCCGGCAGCCCTCGGGGGGCGCCACGACCGGCACGCGCACCGCGTCGACCGGCCCCTCGAACTCCGAGATCGGCCGATCGAGCATCGACATCACGTCGTGGCGCTCGAGGTAGGTCGTGTCGGGCAGGATCAGGTCGGCGAAGGCCGTCGTCTCGGAGTGGAAGGTGTCGCAGACGACGAGGAAAGGGATCGCGTACTCGCCGTCCTCGCCCTGGTCGCACAGCATCCGCCGCACCTCCGACGTGTTCATGCTCGAGTTCCACGCCATGTTGGCCATGAACAGCATCAGCGTGTCGATGCGGTAGGGGTCGCCGCGCCAGGCGTTGGTGATGACGTTGTGCATGAGCCCATGGGCCGAGAGCGGATGCTCCCACGAGAAGCCCTTGTCGAGGCGCACCGGCTCGCCCTGCTCGTCGACGAACAGGTGCTCGGGCCCCTCCGGCCAGCCCAGCGGCGGCGCGTCGAGCGGCGCGTTCGGCCGCACCGACTGTGGCCCCGATGGCGGGCGGGCGTTGGGCGGCACCGCGCGCGGATAGGGCGCGCGGTGGCGGAAGCCGCCGGGCCGGTCGATGGTGCCGAGCAGCGACATCAGGATCGCCAGCGCGCGAATCGTCTGGAAACCGTTGGAATGGGCGGCCAGGCCCCGCATCGCGTGGAAGGCGACCGGATTGCCGGTGACGCTGGCGTGCTCGCGGCCCCAGCAGTCGGTCCATGCGATCGGCAGCTCGATCTTCTGGTCGCGGGCGGTCACCCCCAGCTCGTGGGCGAGGCGGCGGATGGTGTCGGCGGGGATGCCGGTGATCTCGGCTGCCCACTCCGGCGTGCAGTCGTGCACACGCTCGGCGAGCAGCTGGAAGGCCGGCTTCGCCGGCGTGCCGTCGGGCATCGTAAAGCTGCCGAGCAGCGCCGGGTCGGCCCCTTCGGCGTGGTCGGCGACGGCGCGGCCGCTGAGTCGGTCCCACCAGTAGAAATTGTGCGGGCGCAGCGGATTGACGACGTCGCCGTCGGGGTTGCGCAGCATCAGGCCGAAGGCGTCGCTCGCCTCGTCGAGATTCACGAGCTGGCCGGCATTGGTGTAGCGGGCGAGGAAGTCGCGATCGTAGAGGCCCAGGGCGATCAGTTCGTGGATCAGCGCGAGCAGCAGCGCACCGTCGGTACCGGGGCGGATCGGCACCCACTCGTCGGCGATCGCCGCGTAGCCGGTGCGCACCGGATTGATCGCGACGAAGCGCCCGCCAGCACGCTTGAACTTGGCGATCGCGCCCTTGAGCGGGTTGGAATGGTGGTCCTCGGCCGTGCCGATCATGACGAACAGCCGCGCCCGCTCGAGGTCCGGCCCGCCGAACTCCCAGAACGAGCCGCCGATCGTGTAGATCATTCCGGCGGCCATGTTCACCGAGCAGAAGCCGCCGTGCGCCGCGTAGTTGGGCGTGCCGAACTGCCGGGCGAACAGCCCGGTGAGCGCCTGCATCTGGTCGCGCCCGGTGAAAAGCGCGAATTTCTTGGGGTCGGTCGCGCGGATCTTCGCGAGCCGGGCCTCGAGCATCGCATAGGCCTCGTCCCAGCCGATCTCCTCGTACTCGCCCGCGCCGCGCGCGCTGCCGGCGATGCGCCGCAGCGGCCGCGTCAGCCGCGCCGGCGAGTACTGCTTCATGATGCCCGACGAGCCCTTGGCGCAGATCACGCCCTTGTTGAGCGGATGCTCGGGATTGCCCTCGATGTAGCGGACCTCGCCATCGCGCAGGTGCACCCGGATGCCGCAGCGGCACGCGCACATGTAGCAGGTGGTCGTGCGCACCTCGGTGTCGTGCGCCGACGGCGGCGCGATCGGGTCGTGCAGGGGTGTGGAGGGCATCGCTCGCCTCGTCGCGGTGCCCGCCGGGCGCCCGCTCCCATGTGATCAGGACAGGCCCTATTAGGCGCGGGCGCCTGGCGCGGTGTCTATTACCGGATGGAGTGGGCCCGTCTCCCCCACATGGGTAGCGCGTGTGGCTGCACGTTGACCCGGGTCAACAATGGCGCCGCGATATGGTCTATATTAGACCCTACTAAACTATTTCGAGCGGGTGCCGCGCGCGAACGCGGACACGACTGCCGACGGGTAAGGAGACGACCCATGAACATCCGGCCGCTGCGCCGGGAGGCTGCGCCGCCCCCTGAGCGCCTGACGACCTGCGAGCCGGCCGCCTGCTCCCATGCCGATGCGCTGTTTCGCGCCCCCCTCGAACGCCTGCTGCAGGCGGTCGTCGCACTCGCTGGCGCACGCGGTGCCGCGGTGCGCCACCTCGAGCGGGACACGCACCGCCTGCGCCTGATCGGCACGGTGGGGCTGCCTCCAGAGGCCTGGGACGACGCCCACAGCGTGCCCGACGGCTGCGGCGTCTGCGGCGAGGCACTGCGCCGCGCGGATATCCGCGAATCCGCCGAGGCCTGCGCTTGTTCCAGCCAGATTGCGCCCGCCGGATCGGGACCGCTGCGCGTCTGCGTCCTGCCGCTTCACGACGGCGGCACCGTGCGCGGCGTGCTCAACCTGTTCCTGCCCGCCGACCGGGAGCTGCCCGCGACCCTCGCGCCCCTGCTCGAAGCGCTCGGCGACATGCTCGGCCTCGCCCTCGAGAACGCCAACCTGATGCAGAAGAACCTCGAGGCCGGCCTGATGCACGAGCGCCAGATGCTCGCCGGCGAAGTGCACGACTCGCTCGCCCAGAACCTCACCTGGATGCGCATGCGCACCGCGCTGCTGCACGACGCGATCGCGCGCCACGACGACGGCCGCGCCTTCCGCTACCTGAACGAAATGGAGGATGCGCTGGCACTGTCGCACCGGCGTGTGCGCGAGTTGATCACGCACTTCCGCAGCCAGCTCGACCCGCACGGCCTGCTGCACGCGCTGCGCGAGGCAGCAAGCGGTCTGCAGGAGGTCGGCAACGTCGAGTTCCAGCTCGACAACCGCATCGAGAACCTGGACCTGTCGCCCGAGCAGGAGCGGCAGGTTTTCCACGTCGTAGCCGAGGCCCTCGCCAACATCATGAAGCACGCGCAGGCGCGCCACTGCCGGATGCTGCTGGAGGAGCGGCCCGGGCAGTACGTGTTCACCGTCGAGGACGACGGCATCGGGCTGGCCGCCTGTGGCGACGCCGTGCCCGAATCCGGCCACTACGGCCTCAACATCATGCGCGAGCGCGTCAACCGGCTGGGCGGGCGCATCGAATTCCAGAGCGCGGCCGGACAGGGCACCCGCATCCAGCTCTGCATCCCCGCCGCCACGCCCAGAACGGAGGCCTCATGACCGAAGCGATCAAGATCCTGCTCGTCGACGACCACAGCCTGTGCCGCCGCGGCCTGAAGGAGCTTCTCGAGCTGCAGGGCGACATCGCCGTGCTGGCCACCACCGGCGACCCCGACGAGGCGCTCGCGTTCGCCGGCACGCTCACCCCCGACCTGATCGTGATGGACCTGCGCATGCCGGCGATGGACGGCATCACGCTCCTGCGGCGGCTGCGCGAGGCCGGCTGCGAGGTGCCGGTGACGATCCTGACCATGAGCGATGCGCAGGACGACATGGCGAACGCGCTGCGCGCCGGCGCCCGCGGCTATCTGCTGAAGGACATGGATCCCGAGGCCGTCGTCGACTCGATACGCCGCATCGCCCAGGGAGAGATGGTGGTCGCACCGGCGATGCTGGTGAAGCTCACCAGCATCCTGCAGGGCGCCGGGGCCGAGCCGCCCAAGGACGAGACGCCCAAGCTCACCGCGCGCGAACAGGAGATCCTGCAGTTTCTCGCCCGCGGCAAGAGCAACAAGGCGATCGCCCGCGAGCTCGACATCAGCCACGACACGGTGAAGCTGCACGTGCGCCACATCCTCGCCAAGCTCAATTTCAGCTCGCGGGTCGAGGCCGCCGTGTATGCGGTCGAGCACGACCTCGC
>JARFTX010000037.1:0-28578 GCA_029289265.1 Gammaproteobacteria bacterium | reverse complement strand
CGGAACCACTCGATGCGGAAGCCGCGCGAGGCGATCGCGTAGAGGAAGGAGCCGATCACGACGCCGAACACCGAGACCACGCCGACGCGCAGCAGGTCGAGGTTGGTCGGCTGCATCAGGTAGCGGGTGGCCTCGCCGATCGGGCTGATGAAGGTGAAGGACTGCACCGCGGCGCGATTGGGGTCTCCGCTCATCATCGCCTCCTCCCACCACTCGGCGCCGAGCGGGCCGGCGGTGACGAACCAGCCGACGACCACCGCGAGGCCGACCACCGCGCCGCCGAGCATGTTGTCCAGGCTCGTGCGGAAGTCGGCCGACCAGAGCGCGTAGCCGACCAGCGCGAGCCCGACCAGAATACCGGCAATGAGCCGCGTTCGCGCCGGATCGAATCCGCCCACACCGCTCACGAGGTCGTCCACGCCCTGGCCGGCGATACCGTACTGCTTCAGGTCGAGCACGGTCGGCCCGACCCAGCTCATCACCGTCACGTTGAAGAGCGCCGTCGTAAACATCAGGTAGGCGACCAGGCCGATCATCGCCGCCACCACCAGCGACTTGAGGTTGCCGCCGCCTATGCGCAGCAGCGTCTTGCTACCGCAGCCACCGGCGAGCGTCATCCCGACGCCGAAGACGAATCCACCGACGATGTAGCGCAGCCAGGCGAAGTTCTCAGTGCGGTACGGTGGCATGGTGTTGCTGCGCAGGGTCGCGATCGACGCGACTTCCAGCGCGACCACGCCCAGCACCGCCACACCGATCGCGAACAGCCATGCCCGCATGCGGCCGGTGTCGCCCATGTTCACCCAGTCGGATACTGCGCCCATGGTGCAGAAGTTGGTCTTGTTGGTGACCGCGCCCAGCACCACGGCGGCGGCAAAGATCCACAGCAGGACCTGGAGATGAACAGTCGAATCGAGAAAGGAGGACATCCTCGGTCTCCGAAGTGAGTCTGAAAAAGGAAGGCGTCTGGGGCCGCGGAGCCGGTCGGTCAGGGGCCGAGGAAGGCGATGATTTCGTCCATCGCATCCTCGCCGAACAGGTCGCCGAAAAAGTGGTCGGCGTCGGGCACGACGGCCATGCGCCGGCGCTGACCATCGATCAGACCGCCGAGCCGGCCCTCCGAATCCCGCGCGATCTGGTCGCCGCCGGCAACGACGACCAGCGTCGGGACCTGGATCGCCGGCAACAGCGCCGGCGTATCCTCGTCGGGGGCGAGATCATAATACGAAACGAAGGAGGCGGCGGTCGCCGCCGTCTCGTCGCAGTTCAGGAACCCGACACCGCGCAGCACCGTGTCGCCGCGACCAGTGCGCACCAGCTCGCGCGCCGCTTCGAGCACCGGCTCGAGCGCATGCCCGTAACGGGCTGCATAGCGCTGGGCGTCGGCGGTGTCGGCGGCGATGATCGGCGCGAGCAGGACCACCCGCTCCAGCGCCGGGTGCGCACGCCCTGCGGCAAAGTGCGCCGCCTGCTGCCCGCCGCGCGAGAAACCGAGGAGCGTGACGCGGGTCGCGCCCTGCGCGACAAGCCAATCGAGCCAGGTCGCGATCTCGTCGACGGCGTCCTGCGCCCGATGCGCGCTGGTGCGCTCGCACTCGAAGAAGCCGCGGCGCCCGTCCACGCCGAGCGACAGATTGATCGCCAGCGAGTTACGGCCGCGCTCGGCGAACATGCGTTGGAACTCACTCATGATGCGCATGCCGTTGTGGGCCATGGTGCCATGGACCATCAGCACCACCCCGTCGGCCAGCGTCTGGCCCTCGGCGAGCTGCAGCACTCCGTTCACCTCGAGCCCGCCGTGGCGTAGCGTGACCTCGGACTGGGCCACCGCCGCGCCGGCACAGAACCACAAGGCCAGCACCGCCCCCAACCGGCGCAGCCACGCGGCGGCGCGCGCATTCGCTGCGCTGCGGTCCTCTCCGGGATGGCTGTAGTGGGTGGGCTGCACCTTCATGTCTCGCACTTCGCTGAATTGAGTTTGACCCCCTCGGGCGTTCTGCGTGCCCTGAGCCCCCCGCCGCGCCCGGCTGCGCCGCAGACCGCGCATTGCACGCCGTGACAGGCAGGCCGGCTTGCGACGATAATGCTAATGATTCGCGGCGAGCACTGTCCATACTCCATGGGGGGAGAGCCCCTACGCCATTCGGGCAGGCCGATTTTCGCCCCCAGCTGCTAAATTGGTACCGTGCGGCCCTCCAGGCCGCGCAACGGCCATCGAGCACCCGCGTTGGCCCACACGACTGGAAGGAGAATTCACCGATGAACACCCCGATCGAAAGCAGGGCCCGCCGTCGCGCCCTGAAGACGCTCGCCGCGACCGGCATGGCCCTGGGCGGCCTCTCGCTCGGCCTGCTCACGCCCGCCCAGGTGCTCGCCGCCGCGCCCGGCATGCCGCTGCCCGACGAGGCCGTCGCCGACACGCTGGTGCGCCTGTTCGGCGACCGCAAGCCGCAGCCGGCGGGCGAACACATCAAGCTCGACGCCCCGCTGATCGCCGAGAACGGTTCCGTGGTGCCGATCCGCATCGAGTCCGACCTCCCGATGGCGGCCGACAACTACGTCAAGCACGTCTACATCATCTCGGACAAGAACCGCCGCCCGCTCAACGCCAAGTTCACGCTGACCCCCGAGTCCGGCCGGCTGTCGATGGCGACCAACGTGCGCATGGCCGGCACCACCGACGTGCGCGTGATCGCCGAGATGAGCGACGGCACGCTGTGGGAAGCCAAGCAGGAGGTCAAGGTCACCGTCGGCGGCTGCGGCGGCTGACCAAACCCCACCTGCAAACCAGACGATTTCAGACTAACGAGACGAGGATCGAGCCCATGGCGACGGGACAGGTACGGATCAGGGTGCCGGATGGCGTGAAGGCAGGGGACGTGGTCACGGTGCGCGTGCTGGTCACGCACCCGATGGAAGTGCTGCGCATGGAAGGCGGCAAGCCGGTCGAGAAGAACTACAACTTCATCCACCGCATGGCCGCGACCTACAACGGCAAGACGGTGTTCGAGGCCGAGACGACGCAGGCGGTGAGCCAGAACCCGTTCTTCTCGTTTCCGGTCAAGGTGACCGAACCCGGCAAGCTGCAGATCCAGTTCGAGGATACCGAAGGGCGCAGCTACACCGGCGAGACTGACATCAAGTTCTAGGCCCTGACGCGGTCCGCGCGCGCTTGCCCGGTGCGCGCCGCCCTCGTGTAACGCGACAAAGACAAGATCAGCGCGACCCAGGAGGAGCAATAGGATGAAGCACCAACGCATGTGGATCGTCGGCCTCGCCGCGGCCGCCTTCGCCACCGTGCAGGCGGCCGATTTCGTCGACACGAACCAGAGCCGCGCGACGCCCGAGGCACAAGGCGGTATCGTCGACGGCAAGCAAAAGCGCTACGCCGGCCCGCCGTTCGGGGGTGTGCCCAACGACTGGTCCGAGTGGCCGGGCTACCGCGACGACAAGCCCTACCCCGCGCCGCAGCAGGCGACGCTGCCGGCCGACCTCAAGGGCGACGCCGACAACGGCCGCAAGCTCTACATGTCGCGCGCCAAGGCGCCCTGCACCGGGTGCCACCTGATCCGCGGCGACGACGTCTGGCCGGCCGGCAACGTCAGCACCGACCACCAGCAGATCGGCGACCGCTACGCCACGCCCGAAGCCGAGGCTGTGCTCTACCAGTACATCTACGACTCGCGCGTGATCAACCCGCAGAGCTTCATGCCGCCGTGGGGCACGGTCGGCATCCTGTCGCCCCAGGAGATCGTGGACATCATCGCCTTCCTCAAGACCCAGCGCGGCCCGCTGCCCGAGGAGAAGGATCCGGCGCGCAACCCCAACACACGGCCGCTGCCGGAGAACTATTTCGGCGACAACCTCGACCCGACCAACAACGCGGCCGTGGTGCTGGCCGAAGGCGCGATCGATACCTGGACGCGGCAAGGGCCCAAGGGCAAGTCGTGCGCCGACTGCCACGGCGAGATCGAGAAGATGCAGGGCATCGCGGCCCAGTACCCGAAGTACTTCCCGCTCTACCGGCGGGTGATGTCGATGGAGGACCTAGTCGCGTGGCACGGCGCCGACGAGACCGGCCTCGAGCTGCCGTCGCAGGGCGCCGAGAACATCCACCTCGCGCTCCTGATCCGTATGCAGTCGAACGGCATGCCAGTTGCTGTCGATATCGAGAGCCCCGAGGCCAAGGCCGCCTACGAGCGCGGCAAGGCGCTCTACTACCAACGCGTCGGCCAGCGCAACCACGCCTGCGCCGACTGCCACGACGCCGACCGCGGCGGCGGCAAGTTCCTCGGCGGGCGGCTGCTCGGCAAGAAGACCGACGGCATGACGCGGCACTTCCCGACGCTGCGCACCAACTTCGCGCAGATCTGGGACATGCGCAAGCGCATGCAGTGGTGCATGACGCCGCTGGGCATGAATTACCTGCCCGCCGACGCGGTCGAATATGCGGAGATCGAGCTCTACCTGACCTCGTTCGACAACGGCAAGCCGATCAGCGCGCCGGGCATGCGCCACTGAGCTTTCCACCGTGGCCCGTCCGTGCCGAGGTGCGGACGGGCCTTCGTTTTCCCGACGGTTCGAGGATGACACCATGGAAGTCACGCGCAGGGACTTCATGAAGCTGCTCGCGATCGCGGGCGGGCTCGGCATCACCGATCGCGACCGCCTGTGGGCGGCGCTCTCGCCGGAGCGCCTGCTCGAGTTCGAGCCGCTCGGCAACGTCACGCTGCTGCACATGACCGACAGCCACGCGACGCTGCTGCCGGTGCACTTCCGCGAGCCCGACACCCTGCTCGGCGTCGGCCCGGAGAAGGGGCGCCCACCGTTCCTCACCGGCGAAGCCTTCCTCGCGCACTACGGGCTCACGCGCGGCAGCGCCGAGGCCCACGCGCTGACCTATCTCGACTTCGCCGAGCTCGCCCGCCGTTTCGGCCGCATGGGCGGCTACGCCCACATCGCGACGCTGGTCGGCCAGGTCCGCGCCGAGCGTCCGGGCCGCACCCTGCTGCTCGACGGCGGCGACACGCTGCAGGGCTCGGCGACCTCGCTGTGGACCGATGCCCAGGACATGGTCGAGGTGATCAACCAGCTCGGCGTCGACGTGATGTGCCCGCACTGGGAGTTCACCTTCGGCATCGACCGCGTCAAGGAGATCTTCGGCGACAAGGATTCGCGCGGCAGCTTCCGCGGCGACTTCGTCGCCCAGAATGTCATGGACATCTCGTGGGGCCCGCCCGGCGAGCCGGTGTTCCACCCCTACGTGATCCGGGAGACCGGCGGCGTGCGCCTCGGCATCCTCGGCCAGGCCTTCCCCTACACGCCGATCTCGCACCCGCAGCGCTTCGTCCCGGACCTCTCCTTCGGCATCCGCGACGAGCAGGCGCAGGCGCTGGTCGACGAGCTGCGTGGCGAGCACAAGGTCGACGCGGTGGTGCTGCTGTCGCACAACGGCGTCGCCGTCGATCTCAAGATGGCCGAGCGCGTGCGCGGCCTCGACGTGATCCTCGGCGGCCACACCCACGACGGCATCCCGGCGCCGATCCGCGTCGGCGACACGCTGGTGATCAACTCGGGGGCGCACGGCAAGTTCCTGTCGCGCCTCGACCTCGACGTGCGCAACGGGCGCGTCGCCGACTTCCGCTACAAGCTGATCCCGGTGCTGTCGCAGTACATCGCCCCCGACCCCGCGATGGCGGCGCTGATCGAGCGGCTGCGCGCGCCCTTCGCCGAGAAGCTCGCCGAACCGCTGGCGGTCTCGGAGACGCTGCTCTACCGGCGCGGCAACTTCAACGGCACCTTCGACGAGGTCATCCTCGCCGCGCTGCGCGAGCGCTACGACGCCGAGGTCGCGTTCTCGCCGGGCTTCCGCTGGGGGGTGTCACTGCTGCCGGGTGCAACGATCACACTGGAAGATGTCTACAGTCATACGGCGCTCACCTATCCCAACACCTGGTCGCGCGAGATGAGCGGCGACGAGATCCGCACGATCATGGAGGACGTCGCCGACAACCTGTTCAACGCCGACCCGTACTACCGCCAGGGCGGCGACATGGTGCGGGTGGGCGGGGTGAGCTACACCATCCACCCGGAGCGCCGCCTCGGCGAGCGCATCACCGACCTGCGCATCGGCGGCAAGCCGGTCGAGGCGGCAAGGCGCTACAAGGCCGCGGGATGGGCGAGCATGATGGAGGTCGACGGCCCGCCGGTGTTCGACCTCGTCGCCGACCATCTGCGGCGGGTCAAGACGGTGCGCGTCGACACGTCGCCGCGCGTGACTGTGAGGTAATCGTCATGAATGCGACATTGCTCGGGGCGTTGCTCGCGCTGGTCACGGCGGCCGCGCTCGCGGTGGGTGAAGCCCGCCCGGGCGAGCACGCGGCCGACGAGGTGCAGGAGACCGCCACCGAGCGGCGCGACCCGCACCTGCATTTCTTCCAGGCCGGCTTCGGCGACCTGCCCGAGGAGATGCAGCTCGCGCGCGACGCCGGCAAGCTCGGCCTGTTCGTCATGTTCGGGGCCGAGGACTGCCCCCCGTGCATGCGCATGAAGGAGACGGTGCTGAACCGTCCGGCGGTGCAGGACTACTACCGCACGCACTTCCGCGTCCTCTACATCGACTTCAACGGCGACGTCGAGATGACCGACCTCGCCGGCCGCGCCCTGCGCGAGAAGGACTACGCACGCGAAGTCGCCCGCGTGATCGGCACGCCGACCTTCGTCTTCCTGCTCGCCGACGGCCACGAGCCAGCCCGCTACGCCGGCGCGACGCGCGATGCCGAGGAGTTCCTGTGGCTCGCCGAGTACGTGGTCGACGGCGCCTGGCGCGAGCAGGATTTCACGGCGTATCGGAGCGAACGCGCGCAGGCGCGCTGACCCGCTCCCTTCTCCTTCGAGGCCTGCGACCCGCTGAGCGAGCCCGCTGGGTTCGCGCGGGTGACCCCGCGCATCAAACCGCTGGAGCGGCGAATCCGTCGATGGCCTCGACCCGATCCGTCGCAAACCAGCGCAGCTTCTCCCTCAGCTGCACGACCTCGCCGACGATGATCAGCGTCGGCGAGCTCAGCCGCGCCGCCGCGGCGAGCGCCGGGAGCGTGGCGAGCGTGCCGGTGACGACGCGCTGCGCGGGCGTGGTCGCGGCCTCGACGACCGCAGCCGGGGTGTCGGGCGCGCGGCCGTGCTCGACGAGTTGCGCGCACAGCGTCGGCAGCCCCAGCAGCCCCATGTAGACGACGACGGTCTGGCGCGGCCGGGCGAGCGCCGGCCAGTCCAGGTTCATGCTTCCGTCCTGGAGGTGGCCGGTCACGAAGGTGCAGGCCTGGGCGTGGTCGCGGTGGGTGAGGGCGATGCCGGCGTAGGCGGCGGCGCCGAGCGCGGCGGTGATGCCGGGCACGACCTGGAAGGTCACGCCGTGGGCGGCGAGCTCCTCGATCTCCTCGCCGCCGCGGCCGAACACGAAGGGGTCGCCGCCCTTGAGCCGCAGCACCCGGCGTCCGGCGCGGGCAAGGCGCACCATCAGCGCGTTGATCGCCTCCTGGCGCAGCGCGTGGTGGGCGCGCTGCTTGCCGACGTAGATGCGCTCGGCGGACTCCGGCACCAGCGCCATGATCGAGGCCGAGACGAGATGGTCGTAGAGCACGACGTCGGCCTCGCCGATCAGGCGGACGGCCTTGACCGTGAGCAGCTCCGGGTCGCCCGGCCCGGTGCCGACCAGCCAAACCTCGCCCCCCGCCTCGTTCGGCGGCGCGCCAAGCGCGCGCCAGTCCACGTCGTGTGCGTTCATCGTCCTTCTCCGCAGATCTCAGCAAACTCCGGGCAGGTCCCGGCATAGGCCCGCGCCGCCTTCACACCGCGAACGAAGGCGACAAAACGCTGCGGCCAGTCGCAGCCGCCGACCGCGCGCAGATGGGTGTAGGCGGCGAGCACGTTGCGCAGCACCAGGCCGTCGCGGCGGCCGTCGATGCCGTGGCCGCGCACGACCCGGTAGGCGAAGCGCACGTCTTCGCCGACGTTCTCGAGGCTCGAGTAATGGAACTCGTGGGCGCGCAGGCGCGCCGCGGCGCCTTCCGCGCGCGGCCACGGCGCGTCGGCCGTCTCGATCAGCTCGACGTAGCCGCGTCCGACCGGCCGCGCGTGCATCACCACGTCGCCGGGGATCGCGCCGACCATCTCGTGGCGGCAGCCGTCGACCTCGAGGCTGCGGGCGAGATACATCAGGCCACCGCACTCGGCATAGATGGGCAGTCCCCCTTCGGCGACGATGCGGATCTCGTGGCGCAGCGCCTCGTTCGCTTCGAGCTCGGCGGCGAAACTCTCGGGAAAGCCGCCGCCGATGAAGAGTCCATCGACCGGCGGCAGGCGCGCGTCGCGCAGGGTGTCGAAGGGCACAAGCTCGGCCCCGGCGGCGCACAGCGCGGCGAGGTCGTCGGCGTAGTAGAAGCCGAATGCCGCATCCGCCGCGATGCCGATGCGCACCCGGTCGCGGCCGCGCGCCGGCAGCCGGGTGACGCTGGCGCTGCGCGGGCGCGGCGGCGCCGACTGGGCGAGCGCGACCACGCGCCCGAGGTCGACCTGCTCGGCGACCGCCGCGGCGATCTCGGCGATGCGCGCATCGGCGCCGGCCGCCTCGTTGCTCGGCACGAGCCCCAGGTGGCGCTCGACGATGGCGAGCCGCGCGTCGCGCTGCACCGCGCCCAGCACGGGGATGTCGGTGTAGTGCTCGACGGCGGCGCGCAGCTTCGCCTCGTGGCGCGCGCCGCCGACCTTGTTGAGGATCACGCCGGCGATGCGGATCGCCGGGTCGAAGGCCTGGTAGCCGAGCAGCAGCGGTGCGATGCCGCGCGTCATGCCGTGGGCGTCGACCACCAGCACCACCGGCAGCGCGAGCTGCGCGGCGAGCGCCGCGTTGCTGTTGCTGCCGTCGAGCGCGAGGCCGTCGAACAGGCCCAAGTTGCCCTCGACCAGCGCGATGTCCGCGCCGCGGCTGTGGGCGTCAAACAGGCGGGCGATCTCGTCGGCGCTCATCAGGTGCGGGTCGAGGTTGTAGCAGGCGCGCCCGGCTGCGCGCCCGAGCCACATCGGGTCGATGTAGTCCGGGCCCTTCTTGAACGGCTGCACCGCCAGCCCGCGCGCCGCCAGCGCCGCGGCGAGCCCGATGCTGATCGCGGTCTTGCCCGACGAGCGGTGGGCGGCGGAGACGAGGAAGCGGCTCACTGGACGACCCTCCTCGCCATGGTGGCTGTGGTGTCGCGACGACGCAGGTTCATCCAGCGGGCTCGGCTCATCGCAGCGCCCTCCTCACTCGCCCGCGCCGCTGCCGGCGGCGACGACGCGGCGGTCGTCCTCCGGCATGAAGGGCAGCACTCGCACGCCCACGACGGCTGCGACGAGGGCGAGCGCGAGGCCGCCGAAGCCCAGCAGGATCTCCGCCAGGCTCGGGCGATAGGCGGCGATCGCGCCGTCGAAGAAGGTGCTGCTCGCCGCGTAGCCGGGGAAGAGCTCGAGCGGGAAGGCCTGCCCGCCGATGATGAAGACGTAGAGCTGGGCGAACGCGCCGACGATCACCAGAGTGCTCGCGACGATCACCGTCCGGTCGTCGTCGCTGCGGGGGTGAAAGAGCAGCAGCAGCGGCACGAGGCTGCCGACGAAGACGTAGCCCAGCCAGAAGAGCAGCGGATAGGCGCCGCCCGAGGCGAGGATGAAACGCGTGAACTCGACCTGGCGGGCGAAGTACAGATTGGTGAGGTGGTAGACCAGCACGAAGTACAGCACCGCTGCGACGAACACGCCGAGCAGCCGCGCCATGCGGCGGCGGATCGCGGGATCGAGTGCGCGCCCCTGCCAGGCGAACAGCGCCGCCTGCGCAATCAGGAAGATCGCCATGCCCCAGGCGAGCGACATCGCAATGAACATCGGCGCGAGCACCGCCGACTGGTAGGCCTGGCGTGCGACCAGGAAGCCGAAGATGAGCCCGGTGCCGGTGGTGAGCACGATGCGCCAGACCAAGGCGGCGAGGCCGGCGTACTTCGAGTACGCGTTCAAGCGCCGCTCCATCAGCGTCCACAGGTAGAGCGCGACGATGGCGAACAGCCCCGAGTAAAGCAGCACGTTCCAGGCGAAGATCGAGCGCAGGTTGTAGTGCGTCGCGGCGACGACGATGCGCTCGGGCCGGCCCAGGTCGAGCATCAGCACCGTCAGGCCGCCGGCGAGCAGCGCCACCGCGAGCAGGCCGGAGAGGCGCGCGCGAGCCTTGTAGACGGGCTGGCCGAACACCGAGCCGACCGAGGCGACGTTGAGCACGCCCGAGGCGGCGACGATCATGAAGATCGCGAACACGTGTGGCACGCCCCAGACGATGCGGTTCGACATGCCGGTGACGGCGTGGCCGTGCACCTCCATGTAATGCGCCGCGGCCAGCCCGGCGGCGAGCACCAGCGCGCCGAGCGCGCCGGCGAGCCAGAAGCGGCGCTCGCCGGCGCGCGAGGCCCAGGGTGCGGAAAGCGGAGCCGAGGACGGTTGCGTCATGGTCAGATCCCCTGGTAGCGCACGCCGGTGCCGAGCCGCAGATCGGCGCGCACCTCGACCGAGGCGACCTCCCGGAGCCGCCGTGAGATCGCGCTCGCCGGATCGTTGAGGTCGCCGAACAGCATCGC
The DNA here is from genome assembly GCA_029289265.1 of Gammaproteobacteria bacterium. Lineage (GTDB taxonomy): Bacteria > Pseudomonadota > Gammaproteobacteria > Burkholderiales > Rhodocyclaceae > JARFTX01. The sequence goes on along the minus strand of JARFTX010000037.1, from coordinate 17,926 downwards.
GCCGTGCCCGGCCTCGGCGCAGGCGGCCACACAGGCCGGGGCGAGCCCGCGGTCGACGCGGTGCACGCACAGCGTGCAGCCCTCGACGCAGCCCTTGCCGCGCGGCACCGCCGGGTTCTGGCGCGCGAGCGGCTCGTGCACGAAGGAGCGCGCCTGGTAGGGGCAGGCCATCATGCAGTAGCGGCAGCCGATGCAGCGGTGCTGGTCGACCAGCACGATGCCGTCGGCGCGCTTGAACGAGGCGCCGGTCGGGCAGACGTCTACGCACGGCGGGCGGGCGCAGTGCTGGCACATCATCGGCAGCGACAGCTCGCGGCCAGTCGCGAGCTCCTTGAGCTCGATCTTGCGGATCCATTGCGGGCGCTGGGTCTCGGCCACCGACGTCTCGCCTCGCCGCTCGAGCGCGTTCTCGCGGGCGCAGGCGGCGACGCAGTCCTCGCAGCCGCGCGCGCAGCGCGTGGTATCAATCAGCAGTCCCCAGCGCACCGCGCCCGAGGCCGGCTCGCCGGCCGGGCGGGCCGCGGCGAGCTCGATCAGGCGGATGCCCGGTGCGATCATTACACCGGCCGCGGCGGCCGCGACGGCGGCGAGGAAGCCGCGCCGGGACGGGGACGGCGCTTGGTCTCGTTCGACGGGTTCCCGCTCGCTCATCGCCTCACTCCTTCCGCGCCCGGCCGCGCCTGATGGCAGTCGAAGCAGTCGAGTCTGACCGCGACGAAGTCGTGGCAGCTCTGGCAGAAGTTGCGGCGGGTGCCGATCGCGGAGCCGTCCTCGCGGCTCGCGTGGCACTCGATGCAGCCGCGCAGGCTCACCTCGGCGCCGCGCACACCCTGGCGCACGGTGAGCGGGCGCTGATGGATGAGCATGTTCATGTGGTTGCGGCGCATTTCGTCGGGCGGGGCGACGCACCCCCCTTCGGCGTCGATGACGATCTCGGGCTGCGGCGTGCGCCCGCCCGCCTGCGCGCTTGCCGACAGGGGCACGAACAAGGCGCCGACGAGCAGCACCAACGCCACCGCACGAAGCCCGCGTGCGCGATCGCCACGCGCCGCGGCCGGCCCCGGCGCAGTGGCCGAGGCCCGTCGAACCGCGGTCGTGAGCGCTCGCATCGTTGTCCCCTCGTCCGCCCGCGCCGCCCTACTCGCCCAGGCCCATCTGGATGTAGCCGGTCGGGCAGACGTCGTGGCAGACGTGGCAGCCGATGCAGCGGCTGTAGTCCGTATAGACGTAGCGCCCGAGCGTCGCCTCCTTCTTCGGCACGCGCTTGACCGCGTCCTGGGGGCAATAGACGACGCAGTTGTCGCACTCGAAGCACATGCCGCAGCTCATGCAGCGCTTGGCCTCGGCGACTGCCTCGGCCTCGGCGAGCGGCTTGATGCGCTCTTCGAAGTTGCCGAGCGCGTCCTGGCTGGTGAGGGTGACGACGCTGCGCTGGTGGCGCGGCGTGTAGCTGAAGTGGCCGAGAAAGAGCGCGTCGTGGGGGATCACGTAGCGCTCGGAGCGGTTCTCGAAGTTGTGGATGCCCACATCCGAAGTGGAGGTGCCGCGGATCGGCTCCGACACGCCGGTGAAGCTCAAGCCCTTCTCGAGCATCTTGCGGCGCAGGTCGAAGACGTGGACGTCGATCTTGGGCCGCTTGTCGAGCTCCTCGTCGGCGAGGAAGCGGTCGATGCCGTCGGCCGCGATCGCGCCGTGGCCCACGGCGGTGGTGAGCAGGTGCGGGCGGATCACGTCGCCACCGGCGAACACGCCCGGCTGGCCCGCGACCTGGTAGTTGCGGTCGGCCTTGACTGCGCCGTTGCCGGCGTCGAACTCCTCGAGACCGGTGAAATCGACCGCCTGGCCGATTGCCGAGACGATGAGATCGGCCTCGATGTCCTCCTCGGTGCCCGCGATCGTCTCGATCTGGAGCCGGCCGCCCGCCATCTTCGCGTCGCAGCGCGCCACGCGCAGCGCGGTGGCGCGCCCGTCGGCGCCGCGCACGATCCCGACCGGAACCAGCCCGCCGCGCACGGCGATGCCCTCGGCGAGCGCCTGCTCGACCTCGTGGCGGCTCGCCTGCATCTGATCGAGCCCGAACACCGAAGTCAGCGTCACCTCGCTGCCGCGGCGCGCCGAGACTTCCGCGACGTCATGGGCGAGGCGCCCGCCGATCGCCGCCTCGAACTCGGTCGGCTTGGCGTGCTCGATGTGGCCGAGCCGGCGCGCAACGGTTGCGACGTCGATCGAGGTGTCGCCCCCGCCCACGACGACGACGCGCTTGCCGACGTGCTGCAGCCGCCCGTCGTTGAAGGCGCGCAGGAACGCGGTCGCGGTGACGACGTTGGGCGCCACGGCGTCCTTGACCGGCAGCGCCCGGCCCGACTGCGCGCCCAGGCCGAGAAAGACCGCGTCGAACTCGGCGCGGATCGCTTCGAGCGTGACGTCGCGGCCGACGCGGCAGCCGAGCCGCGCCTCGACCCCCAGGTCGAGGATGCGCTGGATCTCGGCGTCGAGCACCTCGCGCGGAGTGCGAAAGCCGGGGATGCCGTAGCGCATCATGCCGCCGAGCTGTGCGTGCTCGTCGAAGATGGTCACCGCATGGCCGCGCCGCGCGAGCTGATAGGCGCACGACAGCCCCGCCGGGCCGCCGCCGAGCACGGCGATCTTCCTGCCGGTACGCGTCTCGGGCGGCGCGAACCTCAGGCCGTGCGCGATCGCGTACTCGCCGAGGAAGTGCTCCACCGAGTTGATGCCGACGTGGTCCTCGACCTCGTTGCGATTGCAGCCGCTCTCGCACGGCGCCGGGCACACCCGCCCCATCACCGCCGGGAAAGGGTTGGCGGCAGTGAGCCGCCGCCACGCATACTCCTGCCACGGCACGCCGGCAGGCGGCTTCTCGATGCCGCGCACGATCGAAAGATAGCCGCGGATGTCCTCGCCGGACGGGCAGCTTCCCTGGCAGGGCGGCGTTGATTGCACGTAGGTCGGGCACTTGTAGGAGTGCCCGGCCTGGAAGATGCGCTCGCGCAGCGCGTGCGGCCGGGTCTCGCCGTTGCGGTAGCGGCGGAACGACAGCTTGCTTTGGGTCGGTTCGGCAGTGCCTGTCGACATCGATGTTCTCCGTTTGCTGGGCCGGACGGGGCCGGATGCTAGTCGTTCGAACCGAGCCGGATCGCCGTGCTGACGAGCTGATGCACGCCGCCGACCATGCTCATCTTGAAACCGTAGTAGGGCAGCACCTTGCTGAACTGCGCCTTGCAGATCGCACAGATGGTGGCCATGAAATTGACACCGTCACGCTCGGCGATCTCCTGCAGCGCCTCCATGCGCGGCAGCGCCCCCTTGACGCGCAGCTCGAGCAGCTCGTCGGTGAGGAGCCCCCCGCCGCCGCCGCAGCAGAAGGTCTTCTCGCGGATGGTCTCGGGCGCCATCTCGACGAAGCGGTTGGCGACCGCGCGGATGATCGCGCGCGGGATCTCGAACTGCCCGCCGGGGAAGTCGCCCATGCGCGAGGCGCGCGCGACGTTGCACGAGTCGTGGAAGGTGACGATGCGGTGGTCGTTCGCCGACGGGTCGAGGCGCAGCGCGCCGCGCTCGATCAAATCCCAGGTGAACTCGCAGATGTGCGTCGGCTGCCGGTAGCGGTGATCGAGCTGGTTCTGCAACTCGACCGCGAACGGGTCGTCGCCGCCCGCGCCGATGCCCACCAGCGTGTTCCAGAAGCTGTAGGCGACGCGCCAGGCGTGGCCGCATTCGCCGACGACGATGCGCTTGACGCCGAGCTCGAGCGCCGCCTCGCGCACGCGCAGCGCGATCTTGCGCAGCTGCTCGTAGTTGCCGATGAACATGCCGAAGTTGCCGGCCTCGGAGGCGTGCGACGACAGCGTCCAGCTCACGCCGGCGGCGTGAAAGACCTTGCCGTAGCCGATCAGGCTCTCGACGTGGGGCTCGGCGAAAAAGTCGGCCGAGGGCGTCACCAGCAGCACCTCGGCGCCCTTCGCGTCGAGCGGATAGCGCACGTCGACGCCGGTGTCCTCCTTGACGTCCTCCTCGAGGCCCAGCAAGGTGTCCTCCAGCGCCGGCCCCGGCAGGCCCAGATTGTTGCCGATGCGGTGCACCTTGCCGATGATCTCGTTCGAGTACTTCTGCCCGAGCCCGATCGCATCCATGATCTCGCGCGCCGCCATCGTGATCTCGGCCGTGTCGATGCCGTAGGGACAGAACACCGAGCAGCGCCGGCACTCCGAGCACTGGTGGTAGTAGCTGTACCAGTCCTGCAGCAGCTCGGGGGTGAAGTCGCGCGCGCCGACGAGCTTGGGCGCGATCCTGCCCGCCAACGTGAAATGGCGGCGATAGACCGCGCGCATCAGGTCCTGGCGCGCCACGGGCATGTTCTTGGGATCGCCGGTGCCGATGAAGTAGTGGCACTTGTCCGAACAGGCGCCGCAGTGCACGCAGGCGTCGAGGTACACCTTGAGCGAGCGGTACCTGCCGAGCAGCTCGGCCATCTTGGCGATCGCCTTGGCCTCCCAGTCGGGTGCGAGCTCGCCGGGAAAGCCGATCGCCTCCTGGATCTTGTCGCTCGCGACATAAGGCTTCGACGCCGACATCGCGCCGATATCGAGGACCGGGATCACCGGGTACTTGCGCAGCGGCGGCGCTTCGACTTTCGTGCTCATGTCTCAGCCCTCCCGGTCGAGGCGCGCCGCCCACGGCGCGAGGTGGCGACGCTCGCGCGGATCGTCGGCCTGGTTGCGGGTGGGCGAGAAGAAGATGCCCGGCGCGTGGAGCAGCTTGCTGAACGGGAACACGATCATCAGCGCCGCGACCAGGGCGAGATGCACCCGCAGGTGGAGCTCGGCGGGCAGCGGATGGAGCTCGAAGCGCAGCAGGCCGAGGAAGAACACCTTGACCGCGACGACGTCGGTCGGCGAGACGTACTTCATCACCAGACCGGAGATCGTGATCACGAGCAGCAGCACCAGCATCAGGATGTCCGACGGCGTCGAGATGTAGCGGATGCGCTCGACCGCGAGGCGCCGCGCGAGCAACCCGGCGAGCCCCGCCGCCATCAGAAAGCCGCCGAGGATGCCGAAGGGCTGGATGAACACGACCCAGCCCCACACCGGCTCGGTGAAGTAACGCAGGTGGCGCGCCAGCACGAGCGCCAGCCCGACGTGGAAGAGCCAGCCGAAGAGCCAGATCCAGAGGTTGGAGCGGAACAGGCTCTCGAACAGCAACACCTCGCGGGCGAGGCGCAGCGCGACGCCGCCGCGCGTGGTCGGCGCCGGCGTGGTCGGGATCTTGAGCGGCGCCGGCGTGCGCCAGTAGTCAGCGATGCGCCACGCCAGGCCGCCGACGAGGATCGCGGCGGCGGCGTAGAAGGCGAGCGCGTAGGCCCAGGCGGCGGTCATGGCAGGAGGGAGCGCGGTCGGCGCCCGGCGGCGGAAGCGCCCCCGGGCCGCATGCGGATAGCGATCAGACGCAGCCCGTGGGCTTGGGCAGACCGGCGATCTTGCACGCCTGCTTGGCCGGGCCGTACGGGAACAGTTCGTACAGATACTGGCTGTTGCCCTTGTCGGGGCCGAGCTTTTTGCCGATCGCCTTGGTCAGCACCCGCACTGCCGGCGCGATCTGGTACTCGTCGTAGTACTCGCGCAGGAAATTGACGACCTCCCAGTGCTGGTCGCTCATGTCGACGTTCTCGACCGCGGCGATGTGGTTCGCGACCTCCTCGCTCCAGTCGGCGAGATCGACCAGATAGCCCTCCTCGTCGGTCTCGTAGCTCTTGCCGTTCACTTCGATCGTGCCCATGGTGCCTCCTCGTTGAATCGCGGGTTGCGGGCGCGCCGCCGGCGCGCCGCGGGTTCTGGGGTCAAAGCCAGGAATGGCTGGCCGGGTGCTCGGCGACCAGTTCGACGAAGCCGCCGTAATCGACCGGCGTCACGCCGTCGATCAGCCGGTCGGCGACGCCGCGCGCGGCGAGATCGGGCGTGAGCGCATAGACGGCAAACCGGGCGAGCGCCTCCTCGATGCGCGCCGCGGCGGCGTGGCCGCGCGTCGCGGCATAGACGGCGTCCTCGATCAAGAGGATTGCGCCGCCGCCGGCGGTGCGCAGGCACGAGTCGAGCGCGCTGCGCTCGAGCGGCGACTTGTTGATGATGTGCAGCATGGTCGCTCTCCTCAGAAGCTCAGGACGACGTCCTGGCTGTCGATCAGCGCGCCGAGCTCGGCGCTCGACAGCACCGTGACCGGCACCAGCAGGTCGTCCTCGGTGAGCGCGCGCGCCGCCAGCGCCTCGCGCTCGACGTAGAGCTTCTCGACGTCGTAGCCCTCGAGCGCGCGATAGACCGGCGAGAAGTTCTTGTTCTCGATGGCCTGGGTCTGCTGGCCGCGCTTCAACTGATAGACGCCGTCGTCCATGAAGACGAGCGAGACGTCCTGGTCGAAGGCGGCGGTGATCAGCACCACCTCCAAGGCCTCGAGCGCGTAGATCGTGCCGTAGGGCGCCTTGCGATTGACGAAGACGAACTTCTTGACGTTGCTCATCGTGGCCTCCCTCAATCGCCGAACACCACCAGCCGGTCGGCCTGGATGCCCGACTCGACCAGTTGCCCCAGGCCCGAGATGCGAAAGCCCGGCGCCAGGTTGTCCTCGCGGATGCCGCGCCGCAGCGCCGCCGCCACGCACACCACCAGGTCGATGTCGTGCTCCTCGGCGAGCCGGCTCCAGCGCTGCACGATGTTGCGGTCGTCCTGCGGCGGCTCCGTGAGCTTGGTCGCGTTATTCACGCCGTCGTGGTAGAAGAACACGCGCTGCACCTGCCAGCCCTTGGCCAGCACGGCCTTGCAGAACTGGTAGGCGGTGTCGCTCGCCTGGTGCTGGTACGGCCCCTCGTTCACGAGAATCCCGAACTTCATGGTGTGCCCCCGCGTCGCGTCAGAAGCGGATGTGCGTAGACGCGTTCAGATTCGTCCGCGCGCCACGCCAGTCGTCGATCAGGTACTTGGTGAAGGGCAGCCCGGTCTTCTCGAAGAAGCGCTGCCAGCCGATGCGCTCGACCCAGTCGGCGACGCGCTCCCACGGGCGGGCGTCGTCCTTGTAGGTGTAGAGGATCTTCTTGACGATCTCGGAGACCTCCGGCCAGCGCGGCGGGTTGTTCGGCAGGCCGGCGGCGACCATCTTCATGAAGGTCGGCTTGCCGCGCGCGTTCGAGTTCTTGCCGCCGACCCAGATCGCGAACTTGGAGTGCTCCGGGTCGTTGATCTGCATCGGCGGGCACGGCGGATAGCAGGCGCCGCAGCACACGCACTTGGTCTCGTCGACCTCGAGCGAGGGCTTGCCATTGACCAGCGCCGGGCGGATCGCCGCGACCGGGCAGCGTGCCACCACCGCCGGGCGCTCGCAGACGTTGGCGACCAGGTCGTGGTTGATCTTGGGCGGCTTGGTGTGCTGGATCACGATCGCGATGTCGGCCTGGCCGCCGCAGTTGATCTCGCAGCACGAGGTCGACAGGTGCACGCGGTTGGGCATCTCCTCGCGCCTGAACTCCTCGTAGAGCTCGTCCATCAGCGCCTTGACCGCGCCGGATGCGTCGGTGCCGGGAATGTCGCAGTGCAGCCAGCCCTGGGTGTGGGCGATCATCGATACCGAGTTACCGGTGCCACCGACCGGAAAGCCCGCCTCCTCGAGCGCCTCGACCAGCGGGGCGACCTGCTCGAACGACGACACCATCATCTCGACGTTGGAGCGGATCGTGAACCGCATGTGCCCTTCCGCGTAGCGGTCGGCGATGTCGCACAATGCGCGGATGGTCCACACGTCCATCTGGCGCTGGGTGCCGGCGCGCACCGTCCACACCTCGTCGCCGCCGTGCGCGACGTGGTGCAGCACGCCCGGCCGCGGCCGGTCGTGGTACTTCCAGTTGCCGTAGTTCTTCGCCAGCAGCGGATGCAGATAGGGCTTGTTGTCGGGCACGCCGCATTCGACGGCCCGGCGCAGTTGCGGTTGGGACATGGCGATCGATCTCCTCAGGCGTTCTGCTGCTTCTTGGCGGCGATGCGCGCCACCTCGTCATCCCAGCCGTCGAGGCGCACGTACGGATTGGTGCGGGGGCAGGCGACCATTGCCGCGTCGGCATCGATCTCGAGCGCCTCCAGGAAGGTCGCGAGCCCGATGCGCTCGATCATCTCGCCGGTGCGTTCGTGCTCGAGCGCGTTCTCGGCAAAGAAATCGATGACCTTCTGCGCCAGCTCGATCAGCTTGCCGAGGTCCTCGTCGGTGTCGAGCTTCATGAAGGGCACCACCACCGTGCCCATCAGGTCTCCGATCTTGAGCGTGCGCTTGCCGCCGACCAGCACCGTGACGCCCTTGTCGGCGCCGGGCGCGAGCCCGCCGGTGATGACGTTGATGCAATGCATGCAGCGCACGCAGTCGCGGTTGTCGATCTCGAGCGCCTGGGTGTCGTTGAAGCGCACCGCCGAGATCGACGGCTCCGTGCGCACCTGGTCCGCGTCCTTCACCTGGATCGCCTTGGTCGGGCAACGCGCGACGACGTCATTCACCAGGTCGTTCATGCCGTGGGCGGCGAAGTACTTGCGCACCAGCGCCTCGTCGGTGCGGATGTTGTCGCGCCAGGTGCCGATGATCGCCATGTCCGAGCGCTGGATCGAGTTCATGCAGTCGTTCGGGCAACCCGAAAACTTGAACTTGAACTTGTAGGGCAGCGACGGCCGGTGGATGTCGTCGAGAAAGGTGTTGATGACGGCGCGGTGGGCCCTGGCCTCGTCGAAACAGGACTGCTCGCAGCGCGCCGCGCCGACGCAGGACATCGACGTGCGCACCGCGGGGCCGGCGCCGCCCAGGTCGAAGCCCATCTCGTTGATCTCGTCGAAGGCCTTCTGCACGTTCTCGGTGGTGCAGCCCTGGAGCATGATGTCGCCCGACTGGCCGTGCAGCGCGATCAGGCCCGAGCCGTGGCGCTCCCAGACGTCGCAGAACTTGCGCAGCAGCTCGGTCGTGTAATGCATGCCGGCCGGCGGCATCACGCGCAGGGTGTGGAACTCGGCCGCGTCCTTGTACATCGGCTGGCCGTGCTCGTCCTTCAGCTCGGTGAAGCGCGGGATCACCCCGCCGCCGTAGCCGATCACGCCGACCGTGCCGCCCTTCCAGTAGCCCTTGCGCGTGCGGTACGAGGTCTCGAGCTGGCCGAGCAGGTCGACCACCATGTCCTTGTCCTCGGCGAGGCGCTTGAGCCCGGTGACGAAGCTGGGCCAGGGGCCGCTTTCCAGCGTGTCCAGCATCGGGGTGGGGTGAGGCTGCTTTGCCATCTGTGCGTCTCCTCGTGATCCGGCCGCCGGTCTCAGTCGCCGGGGGTGTCTTCGCGCCGCGGCGGCCGTCGAAACGCGCCGTGCCGCAGCCTGAACCTGTGAGGCAAATGGTACGAACCGAGCGCCCTCTCCCACCATCCCTCCGGTCGGTAACGGCGGGCACTCCCGAAGGGCAGCGCCGCCCCTACCCGAAGGGGTAGTCCGGCATCCCTCGCCGCAGCTATAGACCGCGCGGCGCGCGCGGGGGCTAAATGGGGCGCATCGGGGATGGGAGTGCCCGCCGGTGCGACGGCACTGCAGTGGCACCCGCCCGGCAAGGCGGCCGGACCGGCCGGCCGACGCGAAGAACGACGCCACCAGGCGTCCTGGATGGGGGTGCGGCGATGGCGCAGCACGAATCGTTGGCCAAGCTCACGGTGCCGTGGGGGCGGCAGGAGATCGAACTGCAGGATCTGCCCTTCGACGGCACCGAGGTGAAGCTCCTGCGTGTGCGCATCCGCGAGGGCAAGCGCTTCACCATCTTCGACATCGACGCCGTCACCGCGGCCGCCTGGGCCGACGCGATGGGCCGCTGGGCCGCCGCGCAGCTTGCCGCCGGCCGCACGGCGCAGACCGAGTGAGCGCAGCGCGGCGATGGACACGCACGACGCCCCACAGATGGCCGATCTCGTGTTCGCCGTGCGCGGCACGCAGCTGCCCGAGGACTACCGCTACGCCCTGCTGCTCGCGCTGCGCGAGGCGCTGCCGTGGCTCGACGCGACTCCGCGCGCTGGCGTGCTCGGCATCCGCAGCGTGCCGACTGAGCAAGGCGTCGCGCTGCTGGCGCAGCGCGCACGGCTCACGCTGCGCCTGCCGCTCGATTGCATCGGTGCCGCGGCCGAACTCGAAGGCACGACGCTGCACGTCGCCGGCCTGCCGGTCGAGATCGGCGCCGGCCACGTGCGTGCGCTGCCCGTGGCCGACACCCTGCATGCCGATTTCGTCGCCACCGGCAGTCGCGACGAGACCGATTTCGTGCGCGAGCTCGAGGCCGAGCTCGCCCGACTCGACACCCCGTGCCGCCTGATCTGCGGCCGGCCGCGCCGCCTGCGCGTGGGCGGCGGCGAGCTCGTCGGCCATGCGGTCGCGCTGCACGGCCTCACCGCCGCGCGCGCACTGCGCCTGCAGGAAGAGGGCCTCGGCACCGGCCGTCTGCTCGGTTGCGGCATCTTCGTCCAGCACAAGAGCATTGCCGGCACCCTCTGAACCCGATCCGAACCCCCACCCAAGGACCCCCGCCCATGAGCACCCACGACCTGCCCCCGCCCGACGTCGTTCTCGACCTCAAGGGCCTGCGCTGCCCCGGCCCGCTGGTGAACGCGAAACGCCTCGTGAACGACCTCGAGGAAGGCCAGATGCTGCTGCTGATCTCGGATTGCCCTGGCACCCAGGATGACCTATTCGCCTGGGCGCGCGTCACCGGCAACCAGATCGTCGCCAGCGAACGGCGAGCCGACGGTGGCCACGGCTACTACCTCCGCAAGGGTCCGACCCGTCGCCCCGATGCCAACGCCGTGCTCGACACTCGCGGCACGGTCTGCCCCGGACCTATCGTCGAGGCGCACAGACTGCTGCAAGGCATGCGCCCAGGCGAGATCCTCAACCTCGTCAGCGACTGCCCCGGCGTCGAGGGCGACATCCGCGGCTGGGCAACGACCACCGGCGTCGAGCTGCTGTTCGTCGCCGAGATCGACCCTGGACAGTTCGAGTTCTATCTGCGCAAGGCCTGAGTCCGCCGCACGGTGCCCATGGACGCATCGCCCCGCCCAAGGCCCGGAGCACAGCGCCGATGCTGCCAGGAAGCGCAGGAGCCAATTTGCAGGGGAGCACCGCAATGCGGATGAAGACCAGATGGTTCAAGAGCGGGCGGCCCCGCGGCATGCCGGAGATCGCCGCGACGGCAGCCTTCATGGCATGGCGCATCGCCCAGCAGGCGCTGCGCAACATGCGCCGCGCCGAGTTCGACATCGCCCCGGGCGAGACGTATTTCGACTTTCTCGGCGAATGGCTGATCTTCCAGATCCAGTTCGCCGACCGCGTCGCCTTCGAGCGCCTCGACGCCCACCGCCGGGTCGCCTTCATCTCGGCGATGGCTCACCGCGCCGGCGACATCCTCGCCGAGAATCACGACGAGTTGCTCGGCAACGCGAGCGGCGGCGCCTTCAAGAGCCGCTTCATCACGGCGCTGAACCGCCGCCTGGACGAGTACGCGCACTTCGACTACCCGAGCGAGGCGATGCCCTACCCGGTGCTGCGCCACTTCGCCCACTGCATCGGCATGGTGATCGGCGAGCGCGACGCCGTCTGGGTGCACGACCAGGTCATGGAGATCGAGGGGCCCGAAGCGGTCGGGCTGCTGCGCCGCGGCCTGTCGAATCTTCTCGAGGCCGGCACGGCGCCCGCCGACGCCGCGCCGGCGGGCGAGACCGCGGCACCGGGGGTCTGAACGGGGCCGGGGTCGCGCCCGGCCACGCTCGCGTTCAGCCGATATCGGCTTCGTCGCTGCGCTTCGCGCCGTGGCTGTCGATCCAGGCGACCGTGAGGCGGTCACCCTTGGCGCCGCCCTTGAACTTGAAGGCGACGTAGGGATTGGCGGCGATCGAGGCGCTCAACTGCGCGCTCAGGACGACACGTCCGGCGTGCTGCACCGTCAGGTCGGTGATGTAGTGGGACGGCACCAGTTGTCCCGACGAATCCTTGCGCAATCCTGTCTCCATTGGGTGCGCCATCAGGATCCGGACCTCGGTGATGCCGTCTTTGCTGGCGGCACGGATGCGTGTCGGCTGCGTCATGTCCTGCTTCTCCTTCGGTTCGCCGCGCCCTTCAGCCGCAGCCACCCACGGTCACGCGAACCTCGCGGCGCGCGACGTAGAACTTGCCGTCGGCACGCACCAGTGCGTAGACGTTCGACTTTTCGGCCATCTTGATGCGCGTCTGCACCTCGGCGAGCGTGCCCTCGGGCAGCGTGAAGTTCGCCGCCACCGGCACGCGGTTGCGATCGACCAGCACGGCGATCTGCTCGGTTCCGGCCAGCCCGCTCGTCACCCCGACCGGCACGAGCGCGCCGTTCTCGGCGACCTCCGGCGCGGCGATCACGATCGACGCGCTGTCCTCGGGCTCGACCGCTCCGAGCGCCACCAAAGCGTCCTCGAGCGTCTTCGCCTCGAACGGCCGGCGGTCGGCGGCGGCGCGCGCGAGGCCGGGCGTGATCACGCCCGCCGCGGCGAGCATGGCGAGCATCCCGAGCCCGCCAGCGGTTCTGAGGAGGTTTCTGCGTTGCCGGTCCATGGCATGTTCCTGCAATGACATTGATCTCAATACGGATCGCGGACGCACGCGCTTGGCTGGAGTCGCCGCGACGTTGCGGCTATAGTAAGAGGCTCGACCTTACGGGGCTACCCCCCAATGGGCTTATCGGCGCAGTGCCGAGGCTCCCCCAACGGAGTAGCGCCATGCGCCGACCCGACGTGCAGACTTTTCCACCTTCGCCCGCCATGCCCGTGACACGCCCGGTCCCCGTCCGCCGCATCGTCCGACTCCCGCATGCTCGGCGAATCCACTGACCGCAAGGATTCCACGATGAAGACAACCATGGCCGCAGCCATCCTCTGCCTGCTCGGTGCCGCCGGCATAGCCCAGGCGCAGGACCCCGACCTCGCCCGCAACCTCGCCGCCACCTGCGCGAACTGTCACGGCACCAACGGCCACAGCGCCGGCGGCATGGACAGCCTGGCCGGCGAAGCGCCGGACCGGATGATGCGCAAGCTCATGGAGTTCCGCTCCGGCGAGCGGCCGGCCACGATCATGCACCAGATTGCCAAGGGCTACACCGAAGACCAACTCAGGCTGATCGCGGAATTCTTCGCGAAGCAATGACGGGCGGGAGAGAACGCAATGCTGAACCGACGTGAATTCGTGAAATCGATCGGCGCGATGGCCGCCAGCGCGACCGCGCTCGGCGCCTTCGCCACGGCCCAGGCCCAGGCCCGCGGCGGCGCACATGTGGTGGTGGTCGGCGGCGGCTACGGCGGCGCCACCGCCGCCAAGTACCTCCGCATGTGGAGCAACGGTGCGGTGCGCGTCACCCTGGTCGAGCGCGAGAGGTCCTTCGTCTCGTGCCCGATCTCGAACCTGGTCGTCGCCGGCGTGCGCCAGCTCGACGACATCACGCTGAGCTACGACAACCTGCGCAGCAAGTGGGGCGTCGAGATCGTCACCGGCGAGGTCGTCGCGATCGACGTCGCCCGCCGCCAGATGCAGCTTGCCGATGGCACGACGCTCAACTACGACCGTGCCGTGCTCTCGCCCGGCATCGACTTCCTGCCGGAGCTGATCGAGGGCCTCGCCGGCAACGAGGAACTCCTCCCGCATGCCTGGAAGGCCGGCCCGCAGACCGCGCTGCTGCGCCGGCAGCTCGAGGCGATGGAGCCCGGCGGCGTGTTCGCGATCCATATCCCGGGCGTGCCCTATCGCTGCCCACCGGGGCCCTACGAGCGGGCCTGCGTCGCCGCCCATTACCTGAAGACGCACAAGCCCGGGTCCAAGCTGATCCTGCTCGACACCAACCCGGACATCCAGTCGAAAAAGGGCCTGTTCATGACGGCCTTCAACGAACTGTACTCGGACGTGATCGAGTACCGACCCAGCAGCACGCTCAGGCGCGTCGACGCGCAGGCGCGCCGCCTCGAGCTCGAGTTCGATACGCTGGAAGCCGACGTCGTGAACGTGATCCCGCCGATGCGCGCCGGGCGCATCGTCGACCAGCTCGGCGTGCCGCTTGTGAACGACCGCTGGGTCGATGTCGAATGGCTGTCGCTCGAGGTCAAGGGCGCCCCCAACGTACACGTCCTCGGCGACGCGCTGTTCCCCGCTCCCGCGATGCCCAAGTCCGGCCACATGGCGAACCAGCACGCCAAGGTCGCGGCCGCAGCCATCCTCAACCTGCTGGCCGGCCGCGAACCCAACCCGACTCCGGTGGTGATGAACACGTGCTACAGCTTCGTCGACGACGGCAGTGCGATGCACGTCGCCTCGGTGCACCAGTACGACGTCGAAAAACAGACCTTTCTCGCCGTCGAGGGTTCAGGCGGCGTGTCGACAGCGGCAAGCCACCTGGAAGGTCAGTACGCGCTGGTGTGGGCGAAGAACGTGTGGGCAGACATGCTCGCCTGAGCCGCCAGCGGGGGCTCGCGCTTTAGCGGCGCGGGCCCCACGCGGCGACGCCGTGCCATCGCGCGGAACGACCGCGATCCGGCAAGGAGGACGTGCGCCGGACCGACTCCTGGCCCCGGCAGCGCATGCGGTCGCGCGGGCGTTCATGCCCCGCGGCATCACCTGTCCCAGCCGATCTCCAGTAGCCACGGCAAGCGCTGCTGGGCGAGCGCCGTACGCACATAGGGCACGGTGTTCGCCGGCAGGGCCTCGCGGCCGAACCAGCCGAGCGCGGCGCATTTGTCCGGCTCGGCCACACGCGGCTCGCCGCTCCAGGCGCGCGCCGCGACGAAGAAGTCGACCCGATTGGTGTCCGAACTGCGGTGCACCGCGCCGACCAGATCGAGCGCCGCAACGCCGACCTCCACACCGGTCTCCTCACGCAGCTCGCGCGCGGCCGCTTGCCGGAGCGATTCGCCCGGCTCGACATGCCCGCCCGGCAGGCTGTAGAGCCCGTCGAAGAAACCCGTGCCGGCACGCAACAGCAATAGCACCCGGCCGTCACGCTCGAGCAGCACATGCACTCCGGTCGGAATGCCCGGATGCATCGCCGTCACTGCTTGCCGGTGCTGCCGAACCCGCCGGCGCCACGCTCGCTGTGGCCGAACTCCTCGACCAGATTGCAGACCACCTGCAGAACCGGCACCACCACGAGCTGCGCGATGCGCTCCATCGGGTTGATCGTGAACGACTCCCGGCCGCGGTTCCAGACCGAGACGAAAATCTGCCCCTGGTAGTCGGAGTCGATCAGCCCGACGAGATTGCCGAGCACGATGCCATGTTTGTGGCCGAGCCCAGAGCGCGGCAGGATCATCGCTGCGAGCCCGGGGTCGGCCAGATGGATCGCCAGCCCGGCCGGCACCAGCGCCGTTTCGCCCGGATGCAGGCACAGCGGCTCGTCCAGACAGGCGCGCAGATCAAGCCCCGCCGCCCCTTGCGTGGCATACGCCGGCGGCTGCGCGCGCAGGCGCTCGTCGAGGATTCTTACGTCGATTCGATGCATGATGGTCTCGCGTGAGGTCAATCGATTTGCCGTGCCGGCGGCACGCACCACGATACGGCGAACGGCGAACGAGTCGTCGAACGGCAAGCTATCTTGTGCCGCTCCGCCTGGCGTTCAACCCATCACGACGGGCGCCGACGGTGTTCGAGGTGACGGCCCAGCACGCCGCACGCCGCCCAGGCCCGCAAGTGCTCACTTCCCGCACGGGGTCAGCAACCCCGCGATGTGCGTGACGATCCCCGCCGCGAGCACGGCCTTGGACGCGCGTTCGAGCGGGTGGCGGCCCGCATCATCGTAGATCACGATCACGTTGTCGTCGGTGCCGAGCCCGTCCCGGATCAGATTGCCGATCACCATCGGCAACCGCTTCGCCCGCCGCTTCCCTTCGGCATAGGTGTCGAGCTCGCGGCTTTCCGCGGCAAAGCCCACGCAGAACGGCGCGTCGGGCTGCGCCGCGACCTCGGCGAGAATGTCCGGATTGGGCACCAGCTCGAGGGTCAAGGCCGAGCCGCTCTTCTTGATCTTGTGCTCCGACGCCGCAGCCGGCCGGTAGTCGGCAACCGCCGCCACCCCGATGAATACATCGGCGCCGGGCAGCGCAGCGAACACGGCGTCACGCATCTCCAGGGCGCTTTTCACGGACACCCGGACCAAGCCGTCAGGCGCCGCGAGCCCGGTGGGGCCGCTTACCAGCACGACCTCCGCTCCGGCCCGTGCGCATGCCAGCGCGAGCGCATAGCCCATCTTGCCCGAGCTGGTGTTGGTGATGCCACGCACAGGGTCGACCGCCTCGAAGGTGGGGCCCGCCGTCAGCACGACCTTGCGCCCGGCCAGCCGCTTCGGCGTGAAATGCGCGACGAGGCGCTCGAACAGTGCTTCGGGCTCGAGCATCCGCCCCGGCCCGACTTCGCCACAGGCCTGTTCGCCGGCATCCGGCCCCCAGATCGCCACGCCGTCGGCGCCGAGCTGCGCGATGTTGCGGCGTGTTGCAGGGTGCTCCCACATCTGGCGATTCATCGCCGGCGCGACGACCAGGGGACAGTCGCGAGCGAGGCACAGCGTCGTCAGCAGGTCATCGGCCCGGCCCTGTACCAGCCGCGCGATGACATCGGCGGTCGCAGGCGCTATCAGGATCGCATCCGCGCCCCGGGTGAGATCGATGTGCGCCATGTTGTTGCCCATGCGCGGATCCCAGAGGTCTGTCCAGACCGGATTGCCGGAGAGCGCCTGGAAGGTCACCGCCGTGACGAAACGCGCCCCGGCCACGCTGAGCACGACATGCACATCGGCGCCATCCTTGACCAGAAGCCGCACCAGTTCCGCCGCCTTGTACGCCGCGACGCCCCCAGTTACCCCAAGCACCAGCTTGCGACCCGCGAGACTATTCATGACAATTCACTTACCATATGCCGATTCACTCAAGACACCACCATGGCGATCACCGACTGGCCGCAGGACGAGCGGCCGCGCGAAAAACTGCTGGACAAGGGCCCGGACGCACTTTCCGATGCGGAACTGCTCGCGCTGTTCCTGCGCGTCGGCGTCCGCGGCAAGAGCGCCGTTGATCTCGCGCGCGACCTCATCGGCCGATTCGGCTCCCTAACCCGTCTGTGCAGTGCGCCAGCCGCGGAATTCGCCGCCGTGCCCGGTATGGGACTGGCCAAGTATGCCCAACTGCAGGCAGTGATGGAACTGGCGCGGCGCGCTTTGTGCGAGCAGATGGCCAGCCGCGACGTACTCGATTCGCCCTCGGTGGTGCGCGATTGGCTGCGTCTGCGCATAGGCACCCTGCCCCACGAGGTCTTCACCATTCTGCTCCTCGATGCACGGCACCGGCTGATCGATGCGGTCGAATTGTTCCGCGGCACACTCACCCAGACGAGCGTCTACCCACGCGAGGTCGTCAAGCTGGCGCTCGCCCGCAACGCCGCCGCAGTCATCCTCGCCCACAACCACCCGTCCGGCGCCGCCGAACCGAGCCACGCCGACGAGTTGCTCACGCGCAGCCTCAAGCACGCGCTCGAACTGGTCGATGTGCGCGTCCTCGACCATTTCGTCGTGACCGCCCATGCAGCACCCCTGTCCTTTGCCGAACGCGGATTGTTGTAGAATCCCGCCGCATCGGGAGCCGCCCCGTACCTGAAGGTCGGCGCCCCCACAGCACCGATGCGACACGATCCGCCTCGGGGCCCCTACCGGCTGATTCGATCCGGCCTTGCGTTACCCGGGCGCCTTGGGATACCATCCGACGTTTTCCGCAATCCGAATTCCTGGAGCAGCAAATGGCCCGCGTCTGCCAAGTGACCGGTAAAGCACCGATGGTGGGTAACAACGTTTCCCACGCCAACAACAAAACCAAGCG
>JARFTX010000002.1 GCA_029289265.1 Gammaproteobacteria bacterium | reverse complement strand
CGCAGGCCGACGCCTTCGAGCAACTCCAGCGTCGCCGGCGCGACGCCGGCGGCGGCGAGCACGCCGAGCGGCAGCGCATCGAGGCGGCGCTCCCAGCCGGCACCAGTCTCGACGAGCGCAGCTGCGGCCGAAGAATGGTTCATCGCAAGCCAGCGCGCCGCGAGCGGGGTCGGGGCCGCAGCCATGCGCACGTCGAGGCCGAGCGCGGCGACGCCTGCCGCGATCTGCGCGGCGAGCGCGGCCGTGCCGCCGAACAGGCGCAGGCTCGCGCCGGCCTCGAGGGCGAGCGCATCGGCTCCGTCGAGGCTCACGCAGGGCGTGAACTGTCCGGCCCAGTTCGCCAATTCCTCGAGGGTTGCGCGCTCGGCGCACTCGTCGCGGTGGCAGACGTGGAGGTCGGGCGCGATTGCGAGCGCGCCGGCGAGCGTCATGCCCGGCGCAACACCGCGCGCCCGCGCCGATCCGTTTGCCGCGACCACGCACTCGCGCCCGAGGCGTTCGATCACGGCGAGCGGGGCCGATTCAGCCGTGCCGCGCAGGAAGACTTGCAGCGGCAGATCGGGCAGGAGCAGCGAGAACCACAGCATCGAAAACTCGAAACACCGCAAGCGAAGATGAACAGCCCGTCGGCAAGCGCGCTGCAGCGTGCCGGCTTCAGCTGCACGCGGCGGGCTGCAGGTGAGCGCACCCGGCCCATCGCGTCGCGTTGCCCGGTATCGCCGCACCTGCTTCCGGGAGGTCGCTGCAGGGAGCGCCCCGTCCCGATCGTGCCAGGCGCAGCGCGCCGTCCAGCGCCGGCCCGCGCCGCTTGAGGATCTCGACGCGCAGCCCGGCGCCGTCGGCCTCAAGCCGCAGGCGCAGCGGTGCAGGCGAGGGCTGGGCCGCGGCGCCCTGCGGGCGGAACAGGAAGAGTGGCGTCGCCGACGCCTCGGCCGCGAGCTGCAGGCGCCGCAGCGCCGCCGTGTCGATGCGCCGCGGCCAGGCGAGCACCGCATGGCAGGCACCGGAGGCGAGCGCCTGACGCGTCGCCCACTGCGCCTGCGGCGCCTCGGCTGCCTCGACCACCAGCAGCTGCGCGAGCGGCACGCCCGCCGCCTGCAGCGCCGGCGCATAGGGCAGCCACGGCGGGGCGATCCAGGCGATCCAGCGCTCGGCCGGCACGCGGCTGAGCAAGGGGGCGAGAAGGCCGATCTCGCCGATGCCGGGCTGGTCGGCGAGCAGCTCGATCAGCGCCCCCGGCGGCCAGCCGCCGCCCGGCAGTTCGGCGTCGAGCTCCGGCCAGCCGGTCGGCAGGCCGCGGCGCGCCGGGGCGGCCAGCCGGTCGGCACGCCAGACCAGGCCGTCGGGCAGCGCAAGGGGCGAGGCGGCGGCAGCGGCCATGGCCGGCTGCCTCTTCAGACGACGAGGCCGCTGCGGATCAGCCCGACGACCACGCCCTCGATCGCCAGCGGCTCGCGCCGGGTGTCGATGCGGATCGGCGCAAACTCGGGGTTGGCCGGCAGCAGCGTGACGATGGGCCCCTTGCGCGCGAAGGTCTTGACGGTCACCTCGTCGTCGACCCGGGCGACGACGATCTGGCCGGGCAGGGCGGTGCTGTCGCGATGCACCGCGAGCAGGTCGCCCTCGAGAATGCCGGCGTCGCGCATGCTCAGGCCGCGCACCCGCAGCAGGTAGTCGGCGCGCGGCGAGAACAGCGCCGGATCGATCTGGTGGCGCGACTCGATGTGCTCGACCGCGAGGATGGGGTTGCCCGCGGCGACCCGCCCGACGAGCGGCAGCCCCAGTCCCTCGGGCAGCCGGATGCCGCGCGCCCGGCCTTCCTCGAGCAGGATCGCGCCCTTCGCGGCGAGCGCGCGCAGGTGGCTTTCGGCCGCATTCGGCGAGCGGAAACCGAAGGCCGTGCACACCTCGGCCCGCGTCGGCGGCCGGCCTTCGGCCTCCAGCGTATGGCGGATGAAGTCGAGGATTTCGTGCTGGCGGGGGGTCAGGTCGGGATTGCGTGGGGGCATGGTCGGCTCCGTTAGACTGTATTTTTGAACAGTCTCGATTCGTGCGCAAGGGGAAGCTGCAATCCTCGCAGCGATCCCGGCTTCAGACGGCCGGTTGCGCACAGGCGGGTTGGAGACGTCCACCATCGCCGCCCATGGGTTCACAATGGAGCGCAAGCCCGGTCGCGACCGTCGGCCGGGCGGCAAAAAAGGGAGGACGACACCATGCTTGGATCGAGCCGCCGCGCCGGTAGTGTTGAACCAGTGTCTCCGCTAGAATGGCCCGCACGTCAGGGAGAGCACATGCTGCAGGTCGGAGACGTCGCCCCTTCGTTTTCATTGCCGGACGCGGACATGGAGATCTTCGATCTGGCCGCGGAGCGGGGCCTGCATCACCTGGTCCTGGTGTTCTTTCCGCACGCGAACCGGCCCGGCTGCACGCTGCAGGCGGCCGACTTCAGCGATCACGAGGACGAGTTCGCGCGCTTCGGGTGCATCGTGGTCGGCATCAGTCCGGACGACTGCATGACGCATGCGGATTTCCGCGACCGGCACGGGCTGTCCATCCGCCTGCTCTCGGACGAGGATGCCGAGGTGTGCCAGCAGTACGGCGTGTGGCAGTCGCGCAAGGTCGACGGCATCGAGAGGACGGGCGTGGTGCGCTCGACCTTCATCATCGACAGGGACGGCGTCATCCGCCATGTGCTCAGGGACGTATCTCCCCGCGGCCATGCGGCCGAGGTGTTCAATCTTGTCAGAAACCTGGAAGCAGACAATGCAAACGCAAATCGCAAAGAACACGGTCGTCACGCTTAAGTACACCGTTCACGACTCCGACGGGAACATGGTGGACGATGGCCAGCATCCGCTCGTCTACCTGCACGGCGGCTACGACGGCATCTTCCCGGTGCTCGAGGAAGCCCTGCACGGCAAGAAGGTCGGCGAGCAATTCACCGTCAAGCTGCAGCCCGAGGATGCGTTCGGCGATTACGACGAAGAGCTGGTGCTCGTGGAAGAGGCCAGCCAGTTCCCCGAGAACATCGAGGTCGGCATGTCGTTCGAGCGCGTGGGCGAGGACGGCGAGGACGACGTGGTCTATCGCATCACCGACATCGCCGAGGGCAAGGTCGTGGTCGACGGCAACCACCCCCTCGCCGGTGTTGCGCTGGTGTTCGACGTGACGGTCGCCGAGGTCCGCACCGCCAGCGCCGAAGAGATCTCGCACGGTCACGTGCATGGTCCGGGTGGTCATCACCACTGAGACGAGATCCTCTCGGGGGCGCCGGCTCGGTGTCGGCGCCGGCGTTCGCTCGAACCCTTCCGGGCCGACGTCGAGTCGGCCGCTACCGCGGCACCACTGACACTGAAATTGTCCGACACGAACCCGATCCAGCCGGCGGCACCCCTCGCATCCCCAGCGCTCGGTGAGGCGGGTGAGGCCGAGCGCCTCCTGAGCATGATGCTCCACCACTCGCCGGCGCTGGTGGTGGTCAAGGATCCGGAGGGTCGGATACTCCTTGCCAACCGCCGCTACGAGGCCTTGCCGGTGCAGCCGCCGGAGGTCGCGCGGGCGCAGCGCGAGAGCGATCAGTTCGCGCTCCAGGCAGGGGACTCGATCGAGGTCGAGGAGACCTTCGTGCAGGCTGATGGGACGCGGCGTACGTATCTGTCGGTGAAATTTCCGATGTTTCACGACGGCCTCGAGCCCTATGCGACGTGTGCGATCTCGACGGACATCACCGAGCGCAAGCGCATCGAGATCGAACTGCGCGGCCGGCTGGCCGAGCTCGGCGCGCTCAATCGCCGGCTCGAGGAGGCGCAGAACCAGCTGCTGCAGTCGGAGAAGATGGCCTCGATCGGGCAACTCGCGGCCGGGGTCGCGCACGAGCTGAACAATCCGATCAGCTTCGTGTACTCGAATTACGGTTCGCTGAAGAGCTATGTCGAGGACTTGTTCGCGATGCTCGACGCATGGGATGGGGCGCTCGCCTGTCCCGATGCGGTGCGCTGCCCGACGGTCGCGACGGTCGAGCGTCTGAAGGCCGAGCGCGATCTCTCGTTTCTGCGCACCGACATCGGCGAACTGATGGACGAGTCGCGCGAGGGACTCGAACGGGTGCGCAAGATCGTCCAGGACCTCAAGGACTTCTCACACGTTGCCGATACCGAGTTTCACTGGGCCGACTTGCACCGCGGGCTCGACAGCACGCTCAACATCGTGCATAACGAGCTCAAGTACAAGGCCCGGGTGGTCAAGGAATACGGCGATCTGCCCGAGATCTATTGCGTCCCGTCGCAGCTCAATCAGGTCTTCATGAACATGCTCGTGAATGCCGCGCACGCCATCGTTGACAATGGCGTCATTACCGTTCGCACGGGCCGTGGCGCCGATTGCGTGTGGGTGGAGATCGCCGATACCGGGCGCGGCATCGCCCCGGAGCATCTCAAGCGCATCTTCGATCCGTTCTTCACGACCAAGCCGGTCGGAGAGGGGACCGGGCTGGGCCTCTCGCTGTCGTACAGCATCGTCAAGAAGCATGGCGGCCGCATCGACGTGTGCAGCGAGCCCGGCGCGGGTTCGACGTTCAGGGTGACGCTGCCGATCGACCCGAAACCCGAGGCGGAACAAGCCGGATGAGCGAAGAGCCGCAAGCCCTGACGGAGACGATCGCAAGCGACCACCAGGCGGCAGCCCCGGAGCGTCCGCCGACGCTGCTCTTCGTCGACGACGAGCCCAACATCCTGAGCGCGCTGCGGCGGCTCTTCCACGGCAAGGGCTACCGGCTGCTGCTGGCCGAGGGCGGCGAAAAGGGGCTCGAGCTCCTCGAGCGCGAACCGGTCGATCTGGTCGTCTCCGACATGCGCATGCCGGGGATGGACGGCGCGCGCTTTCTCGAACAGGTGCGGGCGCGCTGGCCGGGCATCGTGCGCATCCTGCTCACCGGCTATGCCGACATCAGCTCGACCATCGCGGCGATCAATCGCGGCGAGATCTATCGCTACGTCGCCAAGCCCTGGGACGACAACGACATCGTCCTGATCGTGCGCGATGCGCTCGCGCGCAAGCGCCTCGAGGAAGAGAATCTTCACCTGCTGGACCTGACCCGCCGGCAGAACGACGAGCTGCGCGAGCTCAACGCCAATCTCGAGGCCAAGGTCGCCGAGCGCACCGCGACGCTGCGGCTCGCGCTCACCGAGCTCAAGAAGGCGAACAAGAGCCTCAAGAAGACCTTTCTCAATATCGTCCACGCCTTTTCCGGCCTGATCGAGATGCGCGAAGGCAGCCTCGGCGGGCACTCGCGGCGCGTCGCCGACTACGCGCGGCGGCTCGCCGCCCGCATGGGCATGGACGAGGCCGGCGTGCAGGAGGTGCTGCTGGCCGGGCTGCTCCACGACATCGGCAAGATCGGGCTGCCCGACGAGCTGCTCGCCAAGCCGTTCAATGTGCTGAGCGCCGACGAGCGCAATCTCGTCATGCGCCACCCGGTCACCGGCGAGCTGGCGCTGATGGCGGTCGATTCGCTCAAGGGCGTCGCGGCGCTGATCCGCCATCACCACGAGCGCTTCGACGGCGCCGGGTTTCCGGACGGGCTGAAGGGACTCGTGATCCCGCTCGGCGCGCGCATCCTCGCGGTCGTCAACGACTACGACGCGCTGCAGCTCGGCACGCTCGCGGGCCGCGCCCTGAGCGTTGCCGAAGCGCGCACCTTCCTGCTCGAGAACGCCGGCAAGCGCTACGACCCCGATGTCGTGCGCGAATTTCTCGCCCTGCAGCCGAAGATGCGCCACCAGATCGAACCCGTGGGCCTCCCGCAGCGCCCCTCGGGCCTCAAGCCCGGCATGGTGCTCGCCCGCGACCTGGTCCACCGCGACGGCTACCTGCTGCTTGCACGCGGCTTCGTGCTCGACGAGAAGATGATCGAGCAGCTCGCCCGGCTCGAGAGCGCGGAGGGCCACGCCCTCGTGCTTCATGTTGCGGCCGGCGGAGCCTGACACCACCGGCCGCCCCGGTATGGAATCGTACATGCACCGAATACTTCTGCTCGACGACGAGGTCGGCATCATCAACGCGTTGAGGCGCCTGCTTCAGCACACGCCCGTCACCTGCAACGGCAGGATTTACCCGCTGCAGATCGAAGCCTACACCCATCCGCGGGATGCGCTCGACCGCCTGGGCGACGTACGCTTCGATCTGTTCCTTGTGGACTACCGCATGCCCGGCATGGACGGCGTGCAGTTTCTCGCCCGCGCGCGCGCGCTTCAGCCCGGCGCGGTGCGCCTGATCCTGTCCGGCTACGCCGATCTCAACGGCCTGATCGGGGCGATCAACGAGGCGCAGATCTACCGCTTCATCAGCAAGCCGTGGAACGACTACGAGCTGGTGACGGCGCTCGGCCAGGCGCTCGCGTTCCGCGATCTCCAGGCCGAGAACCAGCGGCTCGCCGATCGCGCCCGCGCGGCCCGCGGCGAGCTCGATCCCCAGGAGCTGGCGATGCGCGAGCTCGAAGCGTCGATGCCGGGGATCACCCGCGTGCGCTGGGGGCCCGACGGGTCGGTGGTCCTTGACGACGGCCATGGTGTCGAGGGCGACCAGTGAGCAGGGGGGGGCGGCGCTGATGGCGGAGTTCGACGAGGAGTTGGGCCGACTCACGGTCAAGGTGGTCTACTACGGCCCGGCGCAAAGCGGCAAGACCACCAACCTGATGCAGTTGCACGATCTCGCCGGCCCGGAGCTGAAGGGCGAGATCATGACGCTCGAGACGCAGAACGACCGGACGCTGTTCTTCGATCTGCTGCCGGTCGGGTTGCGCGCGCCGTCCGGGCTGCTCGTCAAGCTGCGGCTGTTCACGGTGCCGGGCCAGGTCGCCCACGACGGCACCCGCAAGG
Organism: Gammaproteobacteria bacterium; assembly: GCA_029289265.1. Taxonomy (GTDB): domain Bacteria; phylum Pseudomonadota; class Gammaproteobacteria; order Burkholderiales; family Rhodocyclaceae; genus JARFTX01. The sequence continues at coordinate 116,953 of JARFTX010000002.1, read as the reverse complement.
CCATCCTGTCGCGCGCCGACGCCGTGGTATTCGTTGCCGACTCGCGCCGCAACCAGACCACCAACAACGCCGAATCCTTCGACAACCTCGCCGCCAACGCCGCGCGCGTCGGGCTGGATTTCGCGACGCTGCCGCTGGTGATCCAGTTCAACAAGCGCGATCTGCCCGACATCGACAGCGAGGCGGTGATCCGCGAGCAGTGGCGCGAAGCCCCGTGGCCGCTCACCTTCGCGTCGGCAATTGGCGGCGAGGGCGTGCGCGAGACCTTCGCAGCCTTGCTCGGGCAGCTCTATCCGGCGCTCGACGCGCAGTTTGCGCTCGACGCGCAGCACGGCCTGAGCGCCGAGGCCTTCGTCGCGGGTCTGTGCGATGGCGACGTCGCACTGCGGGCAGGCGGGTGATGAAGGGGGTCGACCGCAGCTTTACCCTCGAGGAGCTGCTCGGTGGCAACACGCGCGCCAGCCTGCAGCCGCGCATCGAGTCCCTGGTCGGCGGCGCGACGGCGCTGACCGGCAGCGGCGGCGAGCCGCTGTGGGGCCGGATACCCGACGGGGCCTCGTTTCGCGTGCCGATCCAGCTCGAGCTCGAGCCCATCGGCCACTTGGTGTCCGATGTGCCGGACATGCCGCGCTTGCGCGCCGCGGCCGCACTGCTCGGTTTCCTGCTGCGCCAGCGCGCCCAGTACCTGATGGCCTCTGACCTCCACATCGAGACGGTGCAGGCCGACTACGAGGCCTTGCTCGCCAAGCATGCCGAGCTGGAGGAATCCGAGCGCCGCCTGCGCGAGCTGTCGAGCCAGCTCGAGCAGCGCGTCGAGGCGCAAGTCGCACTGCTCGACGAGCGCCAGCGCCAGCTCTACGAGGCCGAGCGGCTCGCCTCGGTCGGCCAGCTCGCGGCCGGCATCGCCCACGAGATCAACAACCCGATCGGTTTCATCCGCAGCAATCTTGGTACCTCGCGCAAGTACGTCGGGCAGTTGCGCGCCGTTCGCGATGCCCTGCAGGGCGGCTCTGCGGAAACGCTCGAGCGGGCCCGCGAGATCGACGTCGATTTCATCCTCGACGACTTCGACGACCTGCTGCGCGACTGTCTCGACGGTGCCGACCGGATCGCACGCATCGTGCGCGATCTCAAGGGTTTCTCGAACGTCGACGGGGCCGCGGAAGAGTCGCTCGATCTCGGTGAAAACCTCAGCGTGGTCTGCGACATGCTGGCCGGGCAATTGCCGCCCGGCGTCGCGCTGCATCGCCGCCTGGCACCCCTGCCGACGCTGCGCTGCCGCTCGGGGCATCTGAACCAGGTGTTCTTCAATGTGCTGCGCAACGCCATGCAGGCGGTCGGCGAGCACGGCACCATCAGCGTTGCCGCGTCGGCCGAAGAGGGTGGCGTCTGCATCGAGATCGTCGACGACGGGTGCGGCATCGCCAAGGAGCATCTCGGCCGGGTCTTCGACCCCTTCTACACTACGCGCGCGGTCGGCGAGGGTACCGGGCTGGGGCTCACGGTGGCCCGCGACATCGTCCAGTCGCATCGGGGCCGCATCGACATCGCGAGCAAGCCGGGCTCGGGCACGCGCGTGAAGATCAGCTTGCCGGCGGAGGCCGCATGACGAGCGTCAGCAACTTTTTCCGGGCCGGGGCGCAGCCGGGCGAGGCGGGCCCGACGCCGCCGGGCGCCGACGTGGCCCCTTTGCGCTACCGGCTGCTCATCGTCGATGACGAGCCCGCGATCGTCAAGGCGCTGCTGCGCGTGTTCCGCCAGGAGAACTACGACATCGTCACCGCTGCGAGCGCCGAACAAGGGTTCGTCCGGCTGCGCGAAGGGCCGGTGCACCTGCTGATCAGCGACCACATGATGCCGGGCATGAACGGCGCCGAGTTCCTCAAGGAGGTGAAGGCGCTCTACCCCGATACCATCCGCATTATGCTGACCGGGCACGCCGACACCAGCGCCGTGATGGGGGCGATCAACGAGGGCGCGGTCTACAAATTCATCCTCAAGCCGTGGAACGACGACGATTTGCGGGTGACGGTCGCGCTGGCGCTCGAGCAATTCGACCTGATCCACCGCAATCGCGCGCTGCAGGCGGAAAATGCGAAGAAGAATAAGGAGATCTCGGCGCTCGCCAAGCTCGCGGTGTCCAACCGCAGCCAGCTCGGCATCATGCTGCACAAGCGCAACCTGATCAGCAGCAACCAGCTGCAGGAGCTGCATCGCCTGCAGCAGAGCCGCAAGGAACCCTTCATCAAGCTGCTGCTGGAAAAGGACTGGGTGAGCGAGGACCGCATCCGCGCGATCCTGCGCAAGGAGCTGCTGGTCGACGAGGTCGCACTGCCCGAGTTCCAGGTCGATGCCGCCGTGGCCGAGCTCATCCCGCGCAGTTTCTGCGAGCGCCAGCTGGTGGTACCGCTCCGGCTCGACGGCCGGCGCCTGACGCTCGCGGTCGCCGATCCGCTCGACAGCGGCCTGATCGACGACGTGCGCTTCACCGCCGGGCTCGAGATCAACGCCGTGATGGCAGGTGTCGAGGAAATCCGCGACAAGATCCAGGCCGTCTACGGGGGCGACGGCGCGGTCGATTTCCGCGAGCTGGAAACCATCGTCTCGACGGTGGACCCATACGAGAGCGTCGAGGTCGTCATCGAGGACGACGACGACGTCTCGCTCGAGCAGCTGCTGCGCCAGACCGAGGAGCCGCCGGCGATCCGGCTCGCCAACGCGATCATCCTCGAGGCGATCCGCCTCGGCGCTTCCGACATCCACATCCAGCCGCGCACCAAGAGCGTGGTGGTGCGCCTGCGCATCGACGGCGTGCTGATCGACAAGATCCACATTCCGCATCAGATCCACAATGCGCTGGTGTCGCGGCTCAAGATCATGTCCGAGCTCGACATCTCGGAGCGGCGCCGGCCCCAGGACGGACGCATCACGGTCAAGACCCCGATGCGCATCGTCGACCTGCGTATGTCGACGTTGCCGACGATCAACGGCGAGAAGGTCGTAATGCGCATCCTCGACCGCAATTCCGCGGTCGTGGGCCTCGCGCAGCTCGGCTTATGTGCGGCCGATCTCGAGCGGGTGCGGGGCATGGTCGACCGGCCGCAGGGCATCATCCTGGCGACGGGGCCCACCGGCAGTGGCAAGACTACGACGCTGTACTCGCTCCTTCAGCACAATGCGATACCGAGCAAGAACTATGTCACGATTGAAGATCCCGTTGAGTATTATCTTGACATGGCCGGGCAGGTGCTGGTGCGCGAGAAGATCGGCCTCACGTTTCCGCTGATCCTGCGCTCGATCCTCCGCCAGGATCCGGACGTGATCCTGCTCGGTGAGATTCGCGACATCGAGACCGCCGAAGTGGCCTTTCACGCAGCGCTCACCGGCCACCAGGTGTTCTCGACACTGCATACGAACTCGTCGGTGGCGACGATCGCGCGGCTGCTCGATCTCGGCCTCAAGCCCTATGTGGTCGCAGCGGCGCTCGAAGGGGTCATCGCGCAGCGGCTCGCGCGACGAATCTGCCCGGCCTGCCGGGTCGAGGCGACGGTGGATGAGGCGCTGCTCGCGCGGCTCGGCGGACCGTTTCGGGCGACGCCCCAGCGCGCCTTCCGCGGTCAGGGCTGTGCCCGCTGCGGTGGCAGCGGCTACCAGGGCCGGGTCGGGCTGTATGAAGTCCTGCTGCCGGACGACCGCCTGCGCGATCTGGTCGCCGGTGGGAGCAGCCTGCTCGAGATCGGCCGGGTCGCGCGTGACGGGGGGCTGCGCACGCTCGCCGACGACGCGTTCGGCAAGGTGCAGGAGGGTCTGACGACAGCGGAGGAGATTCTGCGTGTGCTCGGACCGCTCGACTGATCTGGCGGGCGTGGCCGATGCAAGCACCGGAGAGCCGTCAACGGCATCCGCGTGTATCAAGGAGGTGGTTGACATGGGTTTGGATCCGAGTCTAGGGCCGAGTCATAGCGGGCCTGCTGCGGACACCGGCGCCGGCGCATCGGAACAGGTCGCCGATGCGAGCGTCGAGCTGGCGCGACGCCTCGAGGCGACCCGCGGGCAGTTGCTGCAGTCGGAGCGGATGGCCTCGATTGGCCTGATCGCCGCGGGCGTCGCGCACGAGATCAACAACCCGATCGGTTTCGTGAGCTCCAACCTCGGCACGCTGAAGTACTACGTCGGCAACCTGCTCGAGCTTCTTGCCGCCTATGAGGCCGAGGAGGCGTCGCTTTCAGAGAACGCCCGCGCGCGGCTGCAGGCGCTCAAGGAGCGCGCCGATCTGGCATTTCTGCGCGACGACATCGTCGATCTGGTGAAGGAAAGCCGCGACGGGCTCGACCGGGTAACGCGCATCGTTCAGGACCTCAAGGAGTTCTCCAGGCGGGACGACGGCGAGTGGGTGGAGGCCGATCTCAACATGTGCCTGGAAAGCACGCTCAACGTGGCCTCGAACGAGATCAAGTACAAGGCCCAGGTGGTGCGCGAATTGGCCGACCTGCCGCCGGTGCGGTGCCGTCCGGCGCAACTCGGCCAGGTGTTCATGAACCTGCTTGTCAATGCCGCGCACGCCATCGATGGGTCCGGCACGATTACCGTGCGTTCGGGCGCGGGGGTGGGACGGGTCTGGGTCGAGGTCGAGGACACCGGCAAGGGTATGACGCCGGAGGTTCAGGCGCACATCTTCGAGCCGTTCTTCACGACCAAACCGTCCGGGCAGGGTACGGGCCTGGGCCTTTCGATCGCGCACGATATCGTTCGCGGCCATCAAGGCGGAATCGAGGTCGGGAGCGTGCCCGGAGCCGGTACCCGGATTCGGGTGTGGGTGCCGCTCGGCGAGGGCGCACCTGAGGTGCGGGACGAAGGTGCGAAAGCCGGGTGATCGGGAACCGGCGACGCGTTCAGAGCTTCTTGCCGCGGAGGCAAAGGGGACGATGAACGACGTGGTGCGAGACGGCGGACGCAGAGCCCTCACCTTGCGGGGAAGACTCACCGCGCTGCTGCTGCTCTCGCTGCTGCCCGCGTTCATGTTGATTCTCATCGGGGCAGCGCTCGAGCGCGACCGCGACCTAGCCGACGCGCGGACGGCGGCCCGACAGCTGACCAATGCCGCTGCCATGATGGTCGAGCGCCTCGCCGACGTGGCCAACCAGGCGCTGACCATCGTGGCCGCCGCGCCGCCGGTACGTGCGCTCGATCGCGACCAATGCACGCCGTTTCTGCGCGCGCTCTACGGTTCGTATCCCGAGTTCCTCAATTTCGGCGTTATCGACGCCACGGGGCGCGTGCTGTGCAGCACGCTTCCGCTCGAAGGCGAGGTGGACCTGGCGGATCGGGACTACATCCAGTTCGCCCTCTCGTCGGGGCGCTTCGCCGTCAGCACCTACTTCATCGGACGCATCACCGGGCGCGGCGGCATTGCCTTTGCCCAACCCCTGAAGGGGCCGGATGGCTCGGTGTTCGGGGCCGTGTACGTGACCGCGCATCTGGACGAGCTGAGTCGCCTGGGAGCGCGTCTCGAGCCGGAGCCGGGCATGGTGCTGGCGATTCTCGACCGCCACGGCACCGTGATCGGACACTATCCGAACTGGATTGGCCATGGCGAACCGATGACCGATCCGCGCACCATCGCACAGATCCTCGCCGACGCGACGCACGAGGCGGTGCTGGTTGGGTCGGACGGGGTGGTGCGGCGGCACGTCGTCCGGCGCGCCGAGATCGCGGGCGAGGGGAGCCTCTACGCCACGGTCGGCGTCGACGAGGCGGAGTACGCGTCAGTCGCCCGCCACGCACTTTACCTTGGGGCGGCAGCCGTGGTCGTGGTCGGCGCCATGGGCGCGCTGATCGTCTATGTCGGGGTCGGGCGGATGCTCGCGCCGCGCATCCGGCGGATCACACGGGCCGCCGAGCGCTTCATGCATGGCGACCTGTCGGCCCGAGTCGGCCCGATCGAGCGGCGCGACGAGCTGGGAGCGATCGCGCAGGCTTTCGACGGCCTGGCCGAGGCCGTCGAAAGCCGCGAGCGCCTGCGTCAGGCGGCACATGCCGAGCTCGAAGCGAGCCAGCGGCTCAATGCGGCGATCCTCGATTCCCTCGACGCCCACATCGCCGTGCTCGACGAGCACGGCACCATCATCGCGGTCAACGCCCGCTGGCGGGAGTTCGCGCGCTGGGGCGGCGCATCCGAGCACGTCATGCAGGGGGTCGGCGTCGACTATCTTGCGGCCTGCGAGGCTGGGCCGGACGAGCTCGGGCTCGCTGCCCGTTCCGGCATCGCCGAAGTTCTGGCCGGACGCTCCGAGGGGTTCCTGCTCGAATATCCCTGCCATTCGGCGGAGGTGGAGCGCTGGTTCATCCTTCGCGCGACGCCGCTTCGCGGTGGCGGCGGGGCGGTGGTCGCGCACGTCGACATCAGTGCGCGCAAGCGTTCCGAGCAGCGCATGGTCGCGCTGCTGGAAGAGCTCGAGCGCAGCAATCGCGACCTCCAGGACTTTGCCTATGTCGCCTCGCACGACCTGCAGGAGCCTCTGCGCAAGATCACTGCATTCTCGGAGCGGTTGCGCACGGCGGCGGCACAAGGCCTGGGCGCGCGCGAGCTCGATTACCTCGATCGGATGGCGAGCGCGGCGGCGCGGATGCAGCGGCTGATCGGTGATCTGCTCGAGTTCTCGCGCGTTGCGACGCAGGCGCGGCCGATGCAGCGCGTTGCGCTGGACCGTATCGTCGCCGACGTGCTGTCCGATCTCGAGGAGCGCATTCGCACGACCGGGGCCGAGATCCGGGTCGGCCTGCTCCCCGAACTCGACGCCGACGAGACGCAGATGCGCCAGGCCTTTCTCAATCTGGTCGGCAATGCCCTCAAGTTCGTTCGCGCAGGCGCCAAGCCCGTCGTCTCGATCGAGGCAAGCTGGCCCCGTCCCGGGGAGACCCGGATCTGCGTCGCCGACAACGGCATCGGCATTCCCGCCGAGGCCAGGGAGCGCATCTTCGCGCCCTTCGTCCGCCTGCATGCCCGCAGCGAATACGAGGGCTCCGGTATGGGTCTCGCCGTGGTGCGGCGTATCGTCGATCGTCATGGAGGGCGAATTTCGGTGCAGTCGGCCGCGGGGCAGGGCACGCGATTCTGTCTGGATCTCCCCTTGATCCAGGGCGAGTCGCAGGCCGAGACGGCGAGGAGGCCGGAGTGAGCGCCCCGATCGCACCCCGCCGCCCCTTGCGGCACGCTGTTCCGATCGTGATCCTGGTTCTCGGCGGGATCGCTGCGCTGCTCTCCTGGCAGGTCATGCGCACGCACGGCCAGTCGCCGGTAGGGGACCGCGGGGCCGCCGAGGGTTTGGCGGTGGCCCTGGTCACCATCGTCGCCTCGTTCGCTCTGTGCGCGAAGGTCTGGCTCGACGGCCGCCGGCGCAAACGCGAACTGGAGGCCGCAACGCGAAGGCTCGACGAACAGGAATGTCGGCATCGCTGGGCCTTCGAGGACAACCCGTTGCCTTTGCTCGTCTTTGACTGTGAGGATTCCCGCGTTCTGGCCTCCAACGCGGCGGCCAGAACATGCTTCGGGTACGACCTCGAACGGCTGCACACGCTGCGCGAGACGGACTTGATCGACCCCGCCGAGCAGGAGTCCGCCACCGCGCGCATTCGTGCCGCAGTGTCCGGGACGGGCGTGCGCACCGTCCTGCGCCAGCGCCGCCGAGACGGCAGCTGTTTCGAAGCCGAGACGGTCCGCCGTCGCATTGCCTTCGACGGCCGGGATGCGGAGCTGGTGCTGGTGATCGACGTCAGCGACAAGCGCGGGCTCGAGCGTGCGCTGCGCGAGGGGGTCGAGCGATTCGTCCTGATCTCGCAGGCGACGGCCGATGTCATCTGGGACTGGGACCTGCGTACCGGCAAGATCTGGTGGGGCGAGGGGCTGCACAAGAATTTCGGCTATGCGCCGGAGGAGGTTGCACCGGGGACCGAATTCTGGCTTGCCCGGATTCATCCCGACGATGTCGACCGTGTGCGCGTCGATTTGACGGCGGTGTTCGACAGCGGCGAGCGCCGCTGGCAGGCCGACTACCGGTTTCAGCGCAGCGACCGCTCGTGGGCCGAGGTGCACGACCGCGGATTTGTCATCCGCGACGACACGGGCCGGCCGGTGCGCATGGTCGGCGGCATCAGCGACATCTCGGCCCGCAAGGCGGCCGAGCGCGCGCTGGAAGAGACGCTCGACCAATTGCGTAGCAAGAACGCGGAGCTGCAGCAGTTCGCTTATGTGGCCTCGCACGACCTGCAGGAGCCGCTGCGCAAGATTCGCGCGTTTTCCGAGCGCATCGGCCTGCGCCTGCCCGAGGATGCTCCGCCAATAGTGCATGACGATCTGGCGCGGGTGCAGGCGAGCGCAACGCGGATGCGAGAGCTCATCGAGTCGCTGCTGGCGTATTCGCGGCTCGGCTCGACCGCGAGCGGTTTCCGTCGGGTCGATCTCGATGCGACGGTGCGCGACGTGCTCAGCGATCTCGGCGAGGCCGTGCGCGAGAGCGGCGCCTCCGTGCAGGTCGGGCCGCTTCCCCAGATCGACGCCGAGCCGGCGCAGATGCGCCAGCTGTTGCAGAACCTGATCGGCAATGCGCTGAAATTTCGACACGAGGGCGTCTCGCCCAGCGTGTCGATCAGCGCCGCGACCGTCGAGGAGGCGGACGGCCGGGAGCTCGTCGAGCTGCATGTGGCCGACGCGGGCATCGGCTTCGAGGAGCGCCACGCCGAGCGCATCTTCGCGCCATTCCAGCGACTGCACGGGCAGGATGCCTATCTAGGCAGCGGCATCGGACTCTCGATCGTGCGGCGAATCGTCGACTACCATGGAGGCAGGATCGCCGTCAGGAGCCAACCGGGGCTCGGGTCGGAGTTCATCGTGACGCTTCCCAGGCGACAGGCGGGAAGGGGGCATCCTGGCGACACCGGCGCAAGCGCTGCAAATGAACGGGAGCGCAACGCATGAGCGCATCCGGACAATCCAGAATCATCTTGATCGCGGATGACGATGCAGACGATCGGCTGCTGTTGCGCGATGCGTTCCAAGAGATCGGGGCGACGCACCGCCTGGAGTTCGTCGGCGACGGCGAGGAGTTGCTCGAGCATCTTCAACGGTGCGGCCGCTTCGCGAATCGCGCCCCAAGCCCCATGCCGGCGCTGGTGCTGCTCGACCTCAACATGCCCAGAGTGGACGGTCGCGAGGCGCTTGCGCGGATCAAGGGCGACCCCGCATTGGTGGGTATCCCGGTGGTGATCGTGACAACCTCGGCTGCCGGCCAGGACATCGACAACAGCTATGCGCTCGGCGCCAACGCATACATCACCAAGCCTGCCACCTACTCTGCGCTGGTGGAGATTGTGCGGGTGCTCGACCGCTATTGGTTCGAGACGGTGGAACTGCCGGGGCGCGATCAGGCACGGCGGTCAGGTGGCGGATGAGGCGGCTGCGGGCGCGGAGGCTCTTGTGCCGGGGGCCGGATGCGAGCGTTTCGGCTGGGTCGGTGCATGCCTGCGGCGCGACCGCGCCATGCGCGATTCCCAGTGGGCGGCTTGAACCGGGCTTGCAGGTGCATGCCTAAGACTTCGGGACGCCGGAGTCGAAGCGGATCTTGGGGCCGACAAGACTGTTGCATCGCACGCGAGCAGCGAAGATTGTATTGTTGGGTGGTTTCCCGCGTATCGAAAATGACCTTCAAGAACTTGCGAATTCTGTTGATCGACGACGACGAGGACGATTTCGTCATCACGCGCGATCTCCTCGGCGAAATCTCGCATCGAGGCTACACCGTCGAATGGGCGAGCAGGGCCGAGGAGGGGCTCGCCAGGATCGCAGAGGGGGGTTTCGACGCCTGCCTGCTCGACTACCGGCTCGGCGGCGAGGATGGGCTCGCCGTATTGGGTCGCATCATGGCACTCACGCCGCGCCACCCCGCGGTCATCGTCGTCACGGGCCAGGGCAGCGAGGAGATCGACGAGCGCGCGCTCGCCATGGGGGCAGCCGACTATCTCGTCAAGCAGGACATGGACGCTGCCGCACTCGATCGTGCGATCCGCTACGCGGTCGGTCAACGTCGCGCACTCGATCTGCTCGCCCAGCGCGAGGCCTCGCTGCGCCTGAACACCCGGGCGATCGATGCCGCCGTGAATGGCATTGCGCTTTGCGAGGCCGGCCCGGACGGCCCGCGGATCAATCAGGTCAATCCCGCCTTTACCCGAATCACCGGTTATGGCGCCGGTGACGTCCCCGGCCTGAGCCTGGCCCGCCTCTATGGCGACGATCCGACGCAGCCCGAGGCGCTCGAACTCGCCTGCGCGATTCGCGAGAAACGTGAGGGCCATGCGGTCGTGCACAGCCGCCGCAAGGACGGCGCGCCGTTCTGGGGCGAAGTATCGATCGCGCCGGTCCTCGACGAGGAAGGCTGCATCACTCATTTCGTCTGCATCGTCAACGACGTCACGCGCCAGAAGCACTACGAGGAGGAACTCGCCTACCAGGCCAACCACGACGCGCTCACCGGACTGCCGAACCGCAATCTCCTCATGGATCGACTCGAGCAGGGCATCTCCTTTGCCAAGCGCCATGGACGCCGGCTCGCGGTGCTGTTTCTCGACCTCGACCAGTTCAAGGTGGTCAACGATGGCATCGGTCATCACGTCGGAGATGCCCTGCTGCAGGAGGCCGCCCGACGGCTTTGCCGGCGATTGCGCGAGGGCGACACGGTGGCGCGATTCGGCGGCGACGAATTCGTCGTCGTCTGCCCGGAACTCGACGACGCCGCCGACATGGGCGCCATCACCGCGCGCGTGCTCGAAGCCTTCGCGTCCCCGTTCGAAGTGCTCGGCGAGCGTCTGCGGGTGACCGCGAGCGTCGGCATCGCCTTCTATCCCGGCGATGGCGCCGACGCCGCGACGGTGCTCAGGAATGCCGACCTGGCGATGTACAAGGCCAAGGACTCGGGGCGGGCCAACTGTCAGTTCTTCACCGCGGATCTCAAGATCCGCATGTCCGAGCGGCTGCGCATGGAGGAACGCCTGGCAGAAGCGCTCGAGCGTGACGAATTCGAGCTTCACTACCAGCCCCAGGTGAATGCCACATCGGGCCAGATTTCGGGGCTCGAGGCGCTGATCCGGTGGCGCCATCCCGAACTCGGCCTCGTCGCCCCCGGCCACTTCATTCCTCTCGCCGAGCAGAGCGGGCTCATCGTCCCGATCGGCGATTGGGTCTTGCACGAGGCCTGCCGCCAGGCAGCGAGCTGGCAGCAGACGATCGGGGTCGAGGTGCCGGTCGGCGTGAACGTGTCGCTCGGGCAGCTGCGTCGGCGCGATTTCGGTGCCGTCGTGCGTGACGCGCTGGCCAAGACCGGGCTCGCCCCGTCGCTTCTGGAGATCGAGCTCACCGAAAGCATGGTGCTCGACAACGCGGAGCTGTTGCTCAGCGTGCTGCGAGGCCTGAACGAACTCGGTACGCGAACGGCGATCGACGATTTCGGAACGGGCTATTCGAGCCTTTCGTATCTGCAGCGGCTCCCTGTCGACCGCCTCAAAATCGACCGGGCCTTCGTGCAGGATGTCGTCAGCAACCCAGGCAGCTCGGCCTGCTGCCGGGCAGTGATCACCCTCGCCCACAGCCTGGGGCTCGGAGTAGTCGCCGAAGGCGTGGAGACCGAAGCCCAGGCGACTTATCTCGGGCGCCTCTATTGCGATTCCCTGCAGGGTTTCTTCTTTGCGCAGCCGCTGCCCGCCTTCGAGGCCGGTGCGCTGCTGCAACGCGGCGCGTCCTTGTTCGAACCCCCGGATGAATTGCAGGATGCCCGGACGCTGTTGATTGTCGACGACGAAGACAGCGTACGCAGCGCACTCAAGAGACTCCTGCGCTCCGACGGCTACCGCATCCTGACCGCCGCTAGCCCGGACGAGGCCTTTCCGATCCTGGCCGAGACCGAAGTCGGCGTGATCATCGCCGACCAGCGCATGCCCGGCATGACCGGCGCCGAGTTCCTGGCGCGCGTCAAGGATCTGCATCCGCGCTCGATGCGCATCGTGCTCTCGGGCTTTACCGACCTTCAGACCGTGACCGATTCGGTCAATCGGGGCGCCGTCTACAAGTTGCTGCTCAAGCCCTGGGACAACGAGGAGCTGCGTACTGAAATCCGACAGGCGTTCTGGCGAGCCGAGCACGAGCGCGGGATCGTCGCGGTGCCCGCCGCACGGGAACTACCTGCGGTGGGTGCGCACATCACTGGGAGACGGGGGCGGGCCTGAACGCAAAGGGATGGGGGGGCACGGCCTGAGTGGATCGGGGCCAGAATGCGATCCGGGGCGATCGCGGTGCAACGCAGGTATCACGACAAGGGGGAGGAGGATGGATGGGAGCGATCGAGGACGACGCCCGTGAGGCGGACGGGAGGCTATATGCGGGCTTGCAGGAACTCGCTGCCGGAGCCTTTCCGAAGCGCTGCCCGGCCTGCGGCGACTTCTACCCGAACGTCGAAGACTACCTTCGGCGGACGGGACGGGTCGCGAGCGGAGTCAGCGGCCTCAAGCAGAGTGTCGATGACGACGGCAATGTGATCGTCGAGCTCTTTCGCAACTGCCAATGCGGCTCGACGCTGCTCGACTTCTTCTCTGATCGCCGCGACCGAAGCAAGGCGGGACTCGAGCGCCGAGCCCGCTTCGCCGAACTGGTCGATCAACTCGTTGCGCGCGGATTCGCACGCACCGTTGCACGCGCCGAACTCCTCAGGGTGCTGCGTGGAGAGCCCAGCGCGGTACTGGGTCACGCGCCGCGTCGGCCCGAGGTGCAAGGCTGACCTGCGCGCAGGGCGCGCGCCGAGTAACCGCGGGTGCCCCCCGTTGCCCGGCCTTCGAGCCCGCGACCGCCGCCGGCAAGCGACTCTGACCCGGCGTGCTTGCCGTCGGGACGGGCCGCCTGGACCAGCAAGGCGCTGCCGCATGCCGTCAGCGTTCGGGGGAGGTTCCCAGGGCGCGCGCCGCTTCCACCGCGGGAGTCGGATCGCCGCCGTCGGGCACGAGCAAGGTCTGGCCCGGGGTGATCGTGCTGCGCGCGGTGAGTCCGTTGATCTGGCGCAACTGAGCCGTGCTCAGTCCGAAACGCCGCGCCACCGTGGCGAGGTCCTCGCCGCGCTTGAGCTGATACGTCTTCCACAGCTTGCCCTTGCGGTCGAGTTCGTCGAGGCGGGACTTGAAGGTTCCGGCTCGGTCCACCGGCACGACCAGCGACTCGCCCCCGCCCGCGACGACGGGCCGCTTGAAGCGGGGGTTGAGCGCGATGAAATCTTCCATTGGCATGTCGGCGAGCCGCGCCGCCGTACCCAGGTCCAGCCCCTTGGGGGCCTTCACCGTCATGAAGTGGCGATTGTTCGGCACGTGCGGCAGTTCGAAGTCGAAAAGCTCCGGGCGCGCCACGATGTTCTTCAGCGCCTGAAGCTTGGGAATGTAGTTGCGCGTCTGATCCGGCATGCGCAGGTGTGCGTACTCGGCCGGCAGTCCTTCGTCCCGGTTGCGGCGCAGCGCCCGTGAGACGGCACCCTCGCCCCAGTTGTACGAGGCGAGCGCGAGATGCCAGTCGCCGTGCATCTCGTAGATCGTCTCGAGATAGTCGAGTGCGGCGGTGGTCGAGGCGATGACGTCGCGGCGCTCGTCCACCCACTGATTCTGGGTGAGGTTGAAGTTGCGCCCGGTCGATGGAATGAACTGCCACAGGCCCGATGCATGCGAGCGCGAGTAGGCGAGCGGGTTGAAGTTGCTCTCGACCATCGGCAACAGCGCCAGTTCGGTGGGCAGGCCGCGACTCTCGAGTTCGTCGACGATGTGATACAGATAGATCGAGCCGCGCTCGAAGACCTTGGCGAGAAACGACGGGCGGTTCAGATAGAACAACTGCCAGTCGACGACCAGGTCGCTGTCCAGATCGGGCATGGCAAAGCCGCGTCGGATGCGATCCCAGACATCGTTGGCGTCGCGCGTGAGGTCGAGCTTGAGCACGCGCGGCTGGTGGATGGGCAATTCCAGGAGAGGTACGTGCGAATCGGCCGCAATGGTTTCTGCGGCCGGCAGTGCGCGACCTTCCGCCGAGGCATGGCCCGTGGCGAAACAGGCGCCTGCGAGCGCGACGAGAAGAATCGGAAGTTTCGGCATCAAGCCGGCGCCTGCCCGTGCTGGAATCGACCGAGCAGTTTACCATGTGCCCGGATGCCCCAATTGCCCGACGGCCGACCGGTCCTCGGTCAGTTGCCGGGCCATTAGGCGTTCGACCCCGCTCGTGCGAGGGTGATACCATTCGCGGTCGCGAACACCAAGAACAAACGCAGCGCCATGAAGGTTCTCATCGTCGAAGACACGCTGACCAGCGCTACCGTGATCGGCCAGATGCTGGGCCGCATGGGCTTGCGTTCCATCCATGCGCCGGATGGACTGTCGGGTGTGGAGGCATTCCAGCGCGAGCGGCCCGATCTGGTGCTGCTCGACGTGATCATGCCCGGCGTCGACGGCTTCGAGGTCGCGCGGCGCATTCGCCAGCTCGAATCGGACGGCGAGTGGACGCCCATCATGTTTCTCTCGGCGCGCACCAGCGACGAGGATTTCGAGCGGGGCATCGAATCGGGCGGTGACGATTATCTCGTCAAGCCGGTTTCGCAGGCGGTCCTCAAGGCCAAGGTCAGGGCCATGCAGCGCATCGCCCAGATGCGCCAGTCGCTGCTGGTGCTGAGCCGCAAGCTCAACGACGCGAACCGCGAACTCACCCGCCTGACGGCCGTGGACGGATTGACCGGCATTGCCAATCGCCGCGCCTTCGACCAGACCTTGCTGCGCGAGTGGCGGCGCGCGGCGCGGGCAGGGACACCGATTTCACTGGCGCTCATCGATGTCGACCAGTTCAAGCAGTTCAACGATGGCTACGGTCACCAGCTTGGCGACGGCTGTCTGAAGGCCATCGCGACCGCCCTCGAGCAGACGCTGCATCGACCGACCGACATGATCGCTCGCTACGGCGGCGAGGAGTTCGTGGCGATCCTGCCCGAGGCGAACGAAGCGGGCGCCGCGAAAGTCTGCGAGGACTTGCGACGGACTGTGGAGGCGCTGCGCATCCGGCACGAGTTCTCGCCCGTCGCGCCGTGCGTGACCGCCAGCATCGGAGTGGCCACGGCAAGGCCGGCCCGTCACGACGAGATGGGTTTTACCGATCTCCTGCTACGGGCCGACAACGCGCTCTATGCGGCCAAGCGCGAGGGCCGCAACCGGGTCGCGCAGGCGACCCCGGTCATCGCCGCGGTCGAGCAGATCTAGAAGGTATCCTTCCAGGCCCGCAATGCGGCGAAGCAGGCGCGTTCGTCTTGCGGGCGATGCCCGGCGTGTGCCGTCACCGCTTCGACCACGCCGAGTGCGCGGGTGCGCAGGAAGGGGTTGATCCGCCGCTCGCGCTCGACAGTGCTCGGAAGGGTCGGGAGGCCCTGGTCGCGCAGTCGCCGGCAGTGGTCGAGCCATTCATCGCGGTCGCGGTTGTCCGGATCGGCTGCGCAGGCAAAGCGCAGGTTGGAGAGGGTGTATTCGTGCGTGCAATACACCGCAGTGTCGCCGGGCAGCGCCGCCAGGCGTTCGAGCGAGGCGTGCAACTGGGCCGCCGTGCCGCCCAGCAACCGGCCGCAGCCGGCGCTGAACAGCGTGTCGCCGCAAAACAGCATGCCGGGGGCGAGAAACGCGATGTGGGTTCGCGTGTGGCCAGGCACTTCGAGTACCGCGAACTCAAGGTCCAGCACCGGCAGTGCGATCTCGTCGCCTTCGCGCACCGGCCGGTTCACGCCCGCGATCGCCTCGGCCGCCGGACCGAACACGGGGAGCATCGGCCGCTTGGCAAGCAGTGCTTCGATGCCGCCGGTGTGGTCGGCATGATGGTGGGTCACCAGGATCGCGGCGAGTTTCAGTGCGTGTGCGTGCAGATACGCCTCGACCACGCCGGCATCACCGGGATCGACCACCACCGCCGCGTCACCGCGGCGCAGCAGCCAGATATAGTTATCCTGAAAGGCGGGAAGGGGGATAATCTGCATGGAACGCTCTGCAAGGTGTTGAATTTCGATGTCGTCTGACAACTTGTCGGCCTGGTTCGAGAGCCCCCAGGGGCGGTATCTGCTGCAATGGGAACAGGACCGGTTCGACGCCGTGGTCGCGGATATTTTCGGTTATAACGCAGTGCAGATCGGTCTGCCAGAGCACGATTTTCTGCGCGCGAGCCGGATATCCTACCGATTCGCCTCGGCCTCCGGGGGCGTCGCGAAGGTGCTCGCCGAGCCTTTTGCCCTGCCGTTCGCCACGGGGAGCCTCGATCTGGTGCTGCTGCCGCACGTTCTGGAGTTCTCGGCGCAGCCGCATCAGGTGTTGCGCGAAGTCGAGCGCGTGCTGCTGCCCGAAGGCAGTGTCATCATCACCGGATTCAACCCGTTCAGCCTTTGGGGCCTGCGGCGCGCCTTGGCGCGGGCCGGATCGGGCTACCCGTGGAAGGGTCACTACTATTCGGTGCTGCGCATCAAGGACTGGCTGACCCTGCTCGGATTCGAAACGCAGTCGGGCGGGTTCGGCTGCTATGCGCCTGCTTTCAATAGCCCCAAATGGCTCGAGCGCTCGCGCTTTCTCGACCGCGCAGGCGATCGGTGGTGGCCGGTCTGCGGGGGCGCCTACGTAATGCAGGGAATCAAGCGGGTGCAGGGGATGCGCCTGCTGACGCCGAAGTGGGCTGCCGAGAAACGACTGGTCGTTGCGCGCCGGGGGCGCCAGGTCGTGGGCGGGGTCCAGAGGACGCACAAATAGTCTTCATGTATCACATTAATACACTTAAATAACTTAATGAAAAATAGACTTTTTAATTCGTGTTTGTGGATGGGCTCCGATTGTGGTCAACGCTGTGGGCGGACCGCATGACCGGACCGGTGGAGATCTTTACCGACGGTGCCTGCAGCGGCAATCCCGGTCCGGGCGGATGGGGTGCGATTCTCAGGGTGGGTGCCCACGAGAAGGAAATCTGGGGAGGCGAGCCCGGCACGACCAACAACCGCATGGAGCTGACGGCGGTGATCCGCGCGCTCGAGGCGCTCAAGCGTCCGTCGCCGGTGCGCGTGCACACCGACAGCCAGTATGTGCAGAAAGGCATCTCGGAGTGGATTCACGGCTGGAAGAAGCGTGGCTGGCTCACGGCCTCGAAGGAGCCGGTGAAGAACGTCGACCTGTGGAAGGAGCTCGACGCGCTGGCCGCGACGCACCGGGTCGACTGGATCTGGGTGCGCGGCCACGCCGGCCACACCGAGAACGAGCGCGCCGACGCGCTCGCCCGCCGCGGGGTCGAAGCGGTGCGCGCCACGGGCCGGCCCGTGCCGGCCCAAGCCTGACGAACGGAGACTGATCACGTGCGACAAATCGTCCTCGACACCGAAACCACCGGCCTGGATTGGCGCAATGGCGACCGGGTGATCGAGATCGGCTGCGTCGAGTTGCTCAACCGCAGCCTGACCGGCCGGCACTATCACGCCTATATCAACCCCGGACGCGGCATCGACGCCGAGGCGGTCGCGGTGCATGGAATCACCGAGGAATTTCTTGCCGACAAGCCACGCTTTCGCGACATCGTCGACGAGTTCGAAGCCTTCGTGCTCGGTGCCGAACTGGTGATCCACAACGCGAGCTTCGACGTCGGCTTCCTCAACCATGAACTCTCGCTGGTCGGCCGGTCACCGCTCGATACGCTGTGTTCGGGGGTGATCGACACGCTCAGGATGGCCAAGGAGCAGAACCCGGGCAAGAAGGCCTCGCTCGACGCGCTATGCGAGCGCCACGAGATCGACAACGGCCATCGCACCCTTCACGGGGCGCTGCTCGACGCCGAGATCCTCGCCGAGGTCTATCTGGCGATGACGCGCGGCCAGGAGAGCCTGATCATGACCCTCGACGAGTCGCCCGGCGGGGCCGAGCGGCGCGTCAAGCGTGCTCGCGACCGAGCGCCTCTGGCTGTGTTGCGCGCAAGCGCCGAGGAATGCGCCGCGCACGACCAGGTCCTCGCCGATATCGTCAAGGCCAGCAAGGGCCACTGCATCTGGCATTCGACCGGCGAGGCGACGGGCTGATCGGGGCCGTCGCGAGGCGCGTGCCTGGATGGGCGCGCCGGTGGTCGCGGGTGCCGTTGCAGTCCGCTCAAAGCCGCTCGAGCACCTCGTCGGCGATCGCAAGGCAGGCGGTAAGGCCGGGTGACTCGATGCCGAACAGGTCGACCAGGCCGCCCATGCCGTGCTCGCGCGGGCCGTCGATGCGAAAGTCCGCCGCCGGCTCGCCCGGGCCGGAGATCTTGGGCCGGATGCCGGCGTAGTCGGGCTGCAAAGCGTCGTCGGGGAGTTCCGGCCAGTAGCGCCGGACCTCGGCGTAGAAGGCGTCGGCGCGCGCAGGGTCGACGCGGTAGCGGTCGGCGCCGGGCAACTCGTCCGTCTCGTCCAGCCACTCGACGTCGGGGCCGAAGCGGGCGCGCCCCTGGAGGTCGAGGGTGAGGTGCACGCCCAGACCGCCGGGCTCGGGCACCGGATAGATCAGTGTCGAAAACGGACTCGCCCCCTGCAGGGAGAAGTAACTCCCCTTCGCAAAATGCGAGCGCGGCAGCGACTGCGCCGGCCGTCCGGTGATACGCGCCGCGAGCCACGGCGCGGCGAGGCCGGCCGCGTTCACGACCGTGCGCGCCGCAAGCCGCATCGGCATCGCGCCCCCGGTCTCGAGCACGAGGCCGTCGGCATGGACTTCGCCGCGGACCACCCGAGTTTCCAGCACCAGCGTTGCGCCCGCGTTCTCGGCATCTCCGAGCAGCGCCAGCATCAGCGCATGGCTGTCGACGATGCCGGTCGAAGGGGAATGCAGCGCGGCGACGCAGGCGAGCCGCGGCTCGCGGGCGCGCGCTTCGGCCGCATCGAGCCGGCGCAGGTCGGTGACACCCGCCGCCGCGGCCCGCGCGGCGATGGTGTCGAGCTCGGCGAGCTGCGCCGGCGCGGTCGCCACCACGAGCTTGCCGCAGCGCCGGTGCGGCACGTGGCGTTGCGCGCAGTACGCGTAGAGCTGGTCTCGGCCGCGCACGCACAGCCGTGCCTTGAGGGATTCCGGCGGGTAGTACAGCCCGGCGTGGATCACCTCGCTGTTGCGGCTGGAGATGCCCTGGCCGAAGGCGCGCTCGGCCTCCAGGACCAGCACTTCGCGGCCGGCGAGCGCCAATGCGCGGGCACAGGCGAGGCCGACCACGCCGGCTCCGATCACGACACAGTCGACGCGTTCCACTATCGGTACGACTCCAAAACGGATGGGTAATCCCCTGCGCCTGGCAGCGCGGCTCCGAGCGCTGTGGCGAGCGCCTGCGATCGGGCGAGTTCAGGCCTTTGAGCGGTCGGTCGAGCCATGGGCCGCTCGGCTATCGAGACCCGCCGCCTCGAGCCGCCGGCTCAGCCGGCCAGGCGCTTGAGCGCGTAGAGCCGCTCGAGCGCCTCGCGTGGCGACAGGCTGTCCGGGTCGATCTCGGCCAGCGCCGTGAGCGCCGGGTGCGACAGCGGCTCGCGGTCGGTGTCGGGCAACGCGGCAAAGAGATCCGCCTGCGGGCCGGTGCCGATCTCGCGGTTCTCGAGCGCGCGCAGGCGGCGGCGGGCGTCGCGGATCACCGCGCCGGGCACGCCGGCCAGTGCCGCCACCTCGATGCCGTAGCTCTGGCTCGCCGGGCCGTCCTCGACCGCGTGCAGGAAGACGATGCGGTGGCCGTGCTCGACCGCGTCGAGATGCACGTTGGCGCACTCGGGATAGTCCGCGTTGAGCCGCGTGAGCTCGAAGTAATGGGTCGCAAAAAGCGTCAGGCAGCGGTTCTTCTCGAGCATGTGGCGGGCGATCGCGAAGGCCAGCGCGAGCCCGTCGAAGGTCGAGGTGCCGCGCCCGATCTCGTCCATCAGCACCAGGCTGTGCTCGGTCGCGCCGTGCAGGATGGTCGCCGCCTCGGTCATCTCGACCATGAAGGTGGAGCGCCCCGAGGCGAGGTCGTCGGAGGCGCCGATGCGGGTGAAGATCGCGTCGAGCGGGCCGATCGTCGCCGCGCGCGCCGGCACGAAGCTGCCGACGTGGGCGAGCAGCGCGACGAGCGCGACCTGTCGCATGAACGTGGACTTGCCGCCCATGTTGGGGCCGGTGATCATCAGCATGCGGCGCGTCGGGGCGAGCACGCAGTCGTTGGCGATGAAGGTCTCGACCTGGCGCTCGACCACCGGGTGGCGGCTCGCGCGCAGCTCCAGACCGGGCTGGGGCGTGAAGCGCGGGCAGGCGTAGTCGTGGCGCACCGCCGCATCGGCCAGCGCGGCGAGCGCATCGAGCGTCGCCAGCGCCCGGGCGATGCGCTGCAGCGCCGGGATGTGCGCGGCGAGCGCCTCGAGCAGCGCCTCGTAGAGCATCTTCTCGCGCGCCAGCGCCCGCTCCTGGGCCGAAAGTGCCTTGTCCTCGAAGGCCTTGAGCTCGGGCGTGATGTAGCGCTCGGCGTTCTTCAGCGTCTGGCGGCGGCGGTAGTCGTCGGGCACCTTGTCGGCGTTGGCGCGGCTCACCTCGATGTAGAAGCCGTGCACCTTGTTGAACTCGACCTTGAGGCCGGCGATGCCTGTGCGATCGCGCTCGCGCGCCTCGAGCGCCAGCAAGAACTCGCCGCAGTTCGACTGGATGCTGCGCAACTCGTCGAGCTCGGCGTCGTAGCCGGGCGCGATCACGCCGCCGTCGCGCACCATCGCGGCGGGCTCGGCCGCGACGGCGCTGACGAGCAGTTCGACCGCCGCCTCGGGCACTTCGATCGCGGCGACGAGCTCGGCGAGCAGGGCGGCGCGCGGCTCGGCCAGCGCAGCGCGCAATGCCGGCAGGCGGGCGAGGCTGTCGCGCAGCGCCGCGAGGTCGCGCGGGCGGGCGCTGCGCAGCGCGATCCGTGCCGTGATCCGCTCGATGTCGGCGACGCCGCGCAGCGCGGCGCGCACGTCGGCGAGCAGCCGCGCGTCGCCGTCGTCGCCGATCAACTCGGCCAGGACTTCATGGCGCTCGGCCGCGCGCCGCGCATCGCGCAGCGGGTGGTGCAGCGCATGGCGCAGCCAGCGCGACCCCATGCTCGTGACGCAGCCGTCGAGCAGCGACAGCAGCGTCGGCGCGGCCTCGCCGCGGAGCGTCTCGGTGAGCTCCAGATTGCGGCGGGTCGCGGCGTCGAGGCGCAGATATTCCGATTCCTGCTCGACCTTGAGCCCGGTGATGTGATCGAGGCTCTGGCGCTGGGTCGTGCGGGCGTAGTCGAACAGCGCCGCGGCCGCGCCGAGCGCGACATCCAGCGCCTCGGCGCCGAAGCCGGCAAGGTCCTGGGTGCCGAAGTGTCCGGTGAGCAGGCGCCGGCCGGTGTCGGCGTCGAACTGCCAGTCGGCGAGCCGCCGCAGCACCGGCGCGAGCGCATCGAGCATGGGCAGCGCGAGGCCGTCGGGGGCGAGCACCTCGGCCGGACGCAGCCGCTCGAACTGCGCCTGCAGCTGCTCGGCCGGGCACTCCATCGCCCGCAGGTCGCCGTTGGCGAGGTTGAGCCAGGCGAGCCCGAGCGTGCCGCGGTTCGCCGTCGCCGCGAGCAGCAGCGAGTCGTTGCGCTCGTCGAGCAGCGCCGCATCGGTGAGCGTGCCGGGCGTGACGATGCGGCTCACCGCGCGCTCCATCGGCCCCTTGGTCGCGCCGGGCTCCCCCACCTGCTCGGCGATCACCACCGACTCGCCCAGCCGCACCAGCCGCGCCAAATACTGCTCGACCGCATGGAACGGCACCCCCGCCATGCGAATCGGCCGGCCCGACGACTGGCCGCGGGTGGTCAGCGTGATGTCGAGCAAGCGCGCCGCCTTCTCGGCATCCTCGTAGAAGAGCTCGTAGAAGTCGCCCATGCGGTAGAACAGCAGCATGTCCGGGTACTGCGCCTTGAGGCGCAGGTACTGCTGCATCATGGGGGTGTGGGCTTCCATGCCCTGGGCCGGCTCGGAGACGGCGGACAATTCGCTCTTCATTGGAGGAAACCGGGATGGCCGGGACGTCGGCAAAAAGAGCATTTTGGTCGATTTCGGTCCGTCGCGCACGCATCGTGCGATGAGATCGCCCGCTTCGGTTTCGCATGCGCAGGAGGTCGCCTGATAGCGGATACGACGGCTCCTCGCGGGTCGGGGTGTTGCAGCCGAGTGGAGCCCCGACGCGATGGCCGATAGCGTCCCTAAGGCGCTCCTCGTTGGCGCATGCCGCTCGATGCGGCTAGAATTAATGCGTGAATTCTGCACAGAGGTACCCATGGCGATCACTAGCCAGGACGTCGTCTCACTCACCACCGCACGGGCGCAACTCTCGGAGCTGGCCGATCAGGTCAAGGCCGGCGCCGAGAAGATCATCACGAAGAACGGCGAAAGCTATGTCGCGCTGGTCGATGCGCGCCGGCTCGATCACTATCATCGACTCGAACGAGCGAACATCCATTTGCTGCTTCTCGACGAGGCCGAGCACGGACTCGACGACGTCGCCGCGGGCCGCACGCGCGATGCGCGCGGCGCACTGGCGGAGATCATGCGCCGCCGCAGCAGCGGCGCATGAGGGCCCGAGTGGAGATTCGGGTCACAGAAAACTTCGAGCGCAATCTCGAAGAGATCGAACGCTTTCTCGTCGAGGTCGACGCGCATGGTGCCTTCGACAGTCTGCTCGCCGACCTGGCGGACGAGGTGGTACCCACCCTGGAGCGCCACCCCGCCATCGGCCGGGACTTGCTGAGGCGATCTTCCCAGGCGGCGGAAACGGAAGGGCGCATCGAGCGCCTCGCTGCGCGGCTGGCGGCCATAGGGGAGGGGGCCTCTATCCGGGAGTTCGTCATGGCGAGCTACCTCGTCCTGTACACCCGGATCGGTGACACGGTGCACCTGCTGGCGATCCGCCACCATCGCCAGCTCTCGTTCGATCTCGGGGCGCTCTGGCTGGACCGCTGAGTGGGCCCAGACGGGCAGTCTTGCCGCGCTGCTATGCCGACGGGCTTCCATGGGCCGGTCGGTGACGGTCTGCCCGGAAGCGCCCGCGTGCAGCTCCCGCACAATGGACCTGCCGCCAGCCGGAAAGCCGACCGCCGTGTCGGCGGCGCGGGAGGTTCGGGCGTCGGCCGGGCCGCCCGTCGCCGTAATCAGGCCGCCAGCGTCGTGGGTCGGTGCGCCTGCACGACGCTCAGCAACTGCGCGAAGACCTTGGGCGAACCGGCCACGACGTTGCCGCTCACCATGAAGTCCGCGTCGCCTGCCAGGTCGCTTACCAGCCCGCCCGCTTCCTGGATCAGCAGCGCGCCGGCCGCCATGTCCCAGGGCTTGAGGCCGAACTCCCAGAAGCCGTCGAGGCGTGCGCAGGCGACGTAGGCGAGGTCGAGCGCTGCCGCACCCGGGCGGCGGATGCCGGCGCATTTCTGGGTGAGCTCGCGAAAAGTCGCGAGGTAGGCGTCGATGTGCTCGAATTCGCGATACGGAAAACCCGTGCCGATCAGTGATTCGCCCAGGCGCACGCGCTTCGAGACGCGGATGCGGCGGTCGTTGAGGAAGGCGCCGCCGCCACGCGAGGCGGTGAAGAGTTCGTTTCGGGTCGGATCGTAGACGACGGCCTGTTCGAGTACGCCATTCCTGGCCAGGGCAATCGAGATCGCATACTGCGGAAAGCCGTGGATGAAGTTGGTGGTGCCGTCGAGCGGATCGATGATCCACTGGAATTCGCTCGTCCCGGACTCGCCCGACTCCTCTGCTAGAATGCCGTGCTGCGGGTAGGCGTCGCGCAACACCTCTACGATGGCGGCTTCTGCCGCCCGGTCCACCTCGGTGACGAAGTCGTTGGGCGACTTCGAGTGCACGGTGAGCAGGTCGGTCTGGGTCGAGGCGCGATTGATGATGGCAGCCGCCTTGCGGGCAGCCTTGACGGCGATGTTCAAAGTCGGGTGCATGAGCGGGGTCTCGCTGGCCGCGCCTCGGATACGGCGGCGGCGCTGCTGAATACAACAGTAAAAACGCGTGATTTTAATATGAATGGCGCCTCCGCGCTCGACCGTGTCCGCATCGTCCTGGTGCGGACCAGCCATCCCGGCAATATCGGCGCAACGGCCCGGGCGATGAAGACGATGGGCCTCGGGCGACTCGTGCTCGTCGCCCCCAAGGCGTTTCCGCATCCGGACGCCGAGGCCCGTGCCTCGGGTGCGGACGACGTACTCGCCGAGGCGCATGTCGTCGCCACGCTCGCCGAGGCGCTCGAAGGCACTGTGGCTGCGGCGGCGCTCACCGCGCGGCGGCGCGAGCGCTCGGTGCCGGTGCGCGGCGCCCGTGAGGCGGCGGTGGAGCTTGCCGGCATTGCGGCAGCAGCCGAAGTCGCGCTGGTGTTCGGTACCGAGGCGACGGGACTCACCAATGAAGAGGTCGCGCTCTGCTCCATGCCGGTGACCATTCCCGCGAACCCGGCGTTCTCGTCGCTCAATCTCGGCGCCGCCGTCCAACTGCTCTGCTACGAACTGCGCATGGCGGCGCTCGCGCCAACTTCGCCGGCCGGCGGCGAGCCGGCCCGGCTTGCGACCTTCGAGGAGATCGAAGGGTTTCACGCGCACCTGATGCGGGCCATGACGGAGAGCGGGTTCTACGATCCGGCCAATCCCAAGCGCCTCGTGGAGCGTGTGCGCCGACTGTTCGGGCGCATCCGGCTCGAGCGCGAGGAAGTGAACATCCTGCGCGGCGTGCTCAGCGCTCTGGAACGTAAACCTGAGTAGAATACTCGGATATAATCCGTTGAAGCCCCACCAATCGGGAGACCACTCCATGTTCAGCCGCCTGCGTGAAGATCTTGCCAGCGTTCGGGAGCGCGACCCAGCCGCCCGCTCGACCTGGGAAGTCCTCACGTGTTATCCCGGCGTGCATGCGCTATTCTTCCACCGCATTGCGCATGCTGCCTGGAAGCGCGGGCTCTACTGGCCGGCCCGCTTCATCAGCCACATCAGTCGCTTTCTCAGCGGGATCGAGATCCACCCCGGCGCGGTGATCGGGCGTCGCGTCTTCATCGACCACGGCATGGGGGTTGTCATTGGCGAGACGGCCGAAGTGGGCGACGACTGCACGATTTATCAGGCCGTCACGCTGGGCGGCACTTCGCTATATCGCGGCACCAAGCGCCACCCCACGCTCGGCAAGGGCGTCGTGGTCGGCGCCGGCGCGAAAGTGCTGGGCGGCTTTACGGTGGGCGATGGCGCGCGCATCGGCTCGAATGCCGTGGTCGTCAAGCCCGTGCCGGCCGGTACGACCGCGATCGGCAACCCGGCCCGCATCATCGACCCCGACCGCAATGGCAATCGCGACGAGGCTCGCGAGAAGAAGGCGGAGCAAATGGGCTTCTCGGCCTATGGCGTCACGCGGGCCATGGACGACCCGTTGGCGAAGGCTTTGCACGGCCTGCTCGACCACGCCGTGGAGACCGACCGGCGCCTGCAGATCCTGATCGAGCGGCTCGAGAAGGCTGGCATCCAGCTCGGCGACACGGTCGACACGCAGGACGCGTTCGATCCGCAACGACTATCCAGAATGGTGGACTGAAACCCCGAGAACTAGCTCGTTTGGAGTAGTTGACCGATTTTGTCGGGTACCGTATAGTCGAGCGCACAGTTCGGGTATTTGACCCGATCGAATTTTCCCTATGGGGAGGGCGCATCATGAGACTCACTACGAAGGGTCGGTTCGCGGTGACGGCGATGATCGATCTGGCGACGCGCGAAGGTGACGGGCCTGTGACGCTGGCCGGCATCGCGGATCGACAGAAAATTTCTTTGTCCTATCTCGAGCAGTTGTTCGGCAAGCTTCGGCGGCACAAGCTGGTAAGCAGCGTGCGCGGCCCTGGCGGCGGCTATCGCCTGGCGCGACCCATGCGCGGCATCACGGTCGCCGACATCATCGTGGCGGTGGATGAGCCCCTCGACGCGACCCAGTGCGGTGGCAAGCAGAATTGCCAGGACGAGCAGCGTTGCCTGACTCACGACCTGTGGGCCAACCTCAATAAGCGGATGTACGAGTACCTGGATTCGGTCACGCTCGGCGCGCTGGTGAACGGCGAAGTCGAGGCCGACCCGGACATGAGCGTGCTCAAGGATGTACGTCGCCGTGCGGTGATCGCCGTGCGTGAGGCGGCGGCAGCCTGACCCTTTCTGCATCGGCCCCATGTTCACGCCCGTCTATCTCGACTGGAATGCCACCGCGCCCCTCGATCCCGGGGTGCGCGAGGCGATGATTCCCTGGCTCGGCGACCGCTTCGGCAACGCCTCGAGCCGGCACGAGTACGGCCGGCAGGCGCGCGCAGCGGTCGACGAGGCGAGGGCGCAGGTCGCTCGTGCAGTTGGCGCTCATGCCACCGAGGTCGTGTTCACCAGCGGTGGGTCGGAAGCGAACAACCTGTTCATCAAGGGTGCCGCGGCGTTGATGCGGCCTGCCCGCATCGCAATCAGCGCGATCGAGCATCCATGCGTGCGTGAGCCTGCAAGGCAGTTGCGGCGCACGGGTTGGGAACTTGCGGAGATTGGCGTCGACGCGGCCGGGCGTCTCGACGCTGCCAGCTGGCGCGCGGAGCTGGAACAGCGACCGGCATTGGTGTCGGTGATGCTCGCCAACAACGAGACCGGCGTGATCCAGAACGTAGCCGCGCTGGCGCGCGAGGCCACCGCAGCGGGCGCCTGGGTCCATACCGACGCCGTGCAGGCGCTGGGCAAGATCGAGGTCGATTTCCGCAAGCTCGGCGTGCATGCGCTGACCGTGTCAGCGCACAAGATCGGTGGGCCGCTCGGGGCCGGTGCCCTGATCATGGACAAGCGCCTCGAGCTTGCTCCACTGATTGCCGGAGGCGGGCAGGAGCGCGGATTGCGTTCCGGTACGGAGAACGTGGCGGCGATCGTCGGTTTCGGGGCAGCCTGTGCAATCGCGCTCGACCGCAGGGCGGCCGAAGCGCGGCGCATCGAGGTCCTGCGCGACCGAGTGCAGGCGGCGTTGGCGGCGAGCGGTGCGAGGATCTTCTCGGCCGATGCTCCGCGCCTGCCGAACACGCTTTTCTTCGCGGCCGCCGGCATCGACGGCGAGACACTGGTAGCCAGACTCGATCGCGCCGGTTTCGCCTGCGCGAGCGGTTCGGCCTGCTCGAGCGCACATCCCGAACCCTCGCGCACGCTGCTCGCAATGGGGGTCGAGCCCGCGGTTGCGCGCAGCGCGGTGCGCCTGAGCCTCGGATACGGCACGACGGATGCCGACGTGGAGCGCTTCGTCGTCGCGTTTGCGACGGTGCTGAGCGAACTTAAGAAGCTGCCCGCGATGGCAGCCTGACCGATCATCGGACGAATCTCGAAGACTTGAACCAATACGGAGACGCTCAATGCTGAAGTTCCCGATCTATCTCGACTACTCGGCGACCACGCCCGTCGATCCCCGCGTTGCCGCGGCGATGATTCCATGGTTGTCCGAGCACTTCGGCAACCCGGCGAGCCGCTCGCACGCGTTCGGTTGGGAGGCGGAGAAGGCCGTCGAGGATGCGCGCGAGCAGGTTGCCGCGCTCGTCAATGCCGACCCCAAGGAGATCGTGTGGACGTCGGGCGCGACCGAGTCGAACAATCTCGCGATCAAGGGTGCGGCGCAGTTCCACAAGGGCAAGGGCAAGCACCTGATCACGGTCAAGACCGAGCACAAGGCCGTGCTCGACACCGTGCGCGAGCTCGAGCGCCAAGGCTTCGAGGCGACCTATCTCGACGTGCAGGAGAACGGCCTGGTGGATCTGGCGGCGTTTCGCGCGGCGATCCGTCCCGACACCATCGTCGCTTCGGTCATGATGGTGAACAACGAGATCGGCGTCGTGCAGCCGATCGCCGAACTGGGCGAGATCTGCCGCGACAAAGGTGTGATTTTCCACGTCGATGCGGCCCAGGCGACTGGCAAGATCGACATCGACCTGGCGCAGATCAAGGTCGACCTGATGTCCTTCAGCGCGCACAAGACCTACGGGCCCAAGGGCATCGGCGCGCTCTACGTGCGACGCAAGCCGCGAGTGCGCATCGAGGCGCAGATGCACGGCGGCGGCCACGAGCGCGGCCTGCGCTCGGGCACGCTCGCCACGCACCAGATCGTCGGCATGGGCGAGGCGTTCCGGATCGCCCGCGAAGAGATGGCGAGCGAGAACGCCCGCGTCCGGCGGCTGCGCGACAAGCTGCTCACCGGCCTGCAGGACATCGACGCCGTCTACGTCAATGGCGACCTCGAGCAGCGCGTGCCGCACAACCTCAATATCTCCTTCGCCTATGTCGAAGGCGAATCACTGATCATGGCGATCAAGGACGTCGCGGTGTCGTCGGGCTCGGCCTGTACGTCGGCGAGCCTGGAGCCGTCCTACGTGCTGCGGGCGCTCGGTCGCGACGACGAACTCGCGCACAGCTCGATCCGCTTCACGATCGGCCGATTCACGACGGAGGAAGAGGTCGACTTCACGATCGATCTGCTCCACCGCAAGATCGGCAAGCTGCGCGAGCTGTCGCCGTTGTGGGAGATGGTTCAGGAAGGCGTGGATCTGAATACCGTTCAGTGGGCTGCCCACTGAGAACACAAGGAGCATAACCATGGCATACAGCGAAAAACTGCTCGACCACTACGAGAATCCCCGCAATGTCGGTGCCTTCGCCAAGGACGACGCAGGTGTCGGCACCGGCATGGTCGGCGCGCCGGCGTGCGGCGACGTCATGAAGCTGCAGATCAAGGTCGGGTCCGACGGTGTCATCGAAGATGCCCGTTTCAAGACCTATGGCTGCGGCTCGGCGATTGCCTCGAGTTCGCTCGTCACCGAGTGGGTGAAGGGCAAGACCGTCGACCAGGCGCTCGAGATCAAGAACACGCAGATCGCCGAAGAGCTTGCGCTGCCTCCGGTTAAGATCCACTGTTCGATCCTCGCCGAGGACGCGATCAAGGCGGCGGTGGCGGACTACAAGAAGAAGCACGAGGTCTGATTTTGGTGGAGATCGAATCGATGGGTGTGACGCTGACCGAAAACGCGGCCCGGCACGTCGAGAACTTCATTGCCAAGCGTGGCAAGGGTCTCGGCATTCGTTTCGGGGTCAAGACCTCGGGCTGTTCGGGCATGGCCTACAAGCTCGAGTTTGTCGACGACAAGCACGACGAGGATCTGATCTTCGAGAGCCATGGCATCAAGATCCTGGTGGACCCGAAGAGCCTGCCCTATGTCGAAGGCACCGAGCTCGACTTTGTTCGTGAAGGGCTCAACGAAGGGTTCAAGTTCAATAACCCGAACGTCAAGGATGCCTGTGGCTGCGGCGAGAGCTTCAACGTCTGAGTGCATGCGCGATCGCCGATGACCATCGACCTGCAGAGGGACTTCTTCACGCTGTTCGGCCTGGCGCGACGATTTCGCATCGACGAGACGGTGCTCGAAGCCGCCTATCACGAGTTGCACGGACAGGTGCATCCGGATCGTCACGCCCACTTACCGGAGACCGAGCGGCGCCGCGCGCTGCAGTGGGCGACCCGGGTAAACGAGGGCTTTCGCACCTTGCGCAGTCCCCTTGCGCGTGCGCGCTATCTGCTCGAGCTCGAAGGCGTCGATCCCGGCCTTGCGACGAATACGGCGATGTCGGGCGAGTTTCTGATGGAGCAGATGGAGTGGCGCGAAGCGGTCGAGGAGGCGCGCTCTGCCGGTGACGTGACCGAGCTCGAGCAGCTTCACCATCGTCTGCGGCAGCACGCCCGCGAGGTGTTCGAGGTGCTCGAACGTGCCCTCGACGCCGATCACGATCTCGAAACCGCTGCCGAAACCGTGCGGCGGCTGATGTTCCTCGAAAAACTCCAGCACGACATCGACGACGCCCTCGAGGCGCTGGAAACCTGATGGCCCTACTGCAAATCTCCGAGCCCGGACAATCGCCGGAACCGCACAAGCACCGGCTCGCGGCCGGCATAGACCTCGGGACGACCAACTCGCTGGTCGCCACCGTGCGCAACGGCATCGCAGTCTGCCTGCCCGACGAGCATGGGCGCACCATGCTGCCTTCGATCGTCCAGTACCGTGCCGACGGCGATGTCGTCGTCGGCCAGTCGGCCGCCCAGGCACATACCACCGACCCCAAGAACACCATTCTCTCGGTCAAGCGCTTCATGGGGCGTGGGTTGAAGGACGTGATCCACGTCGAGGCCATGCCCTACGACTTCGTCGATGCCGAGGGGATGGTACGGCTGCGCACCGTGCAGGGCGTCAGGAGCCCGGTCGAGATCTCGGCCGAGATTTTGCGGGTGCTCGGTGCGCGTGCCGAGGCGAGCCTCGGTGGGCCGCTCACCGGCGTCGTGATCACCGTGCCGGCCTACTTCGACGAAGCCCAGCGCCAGGCCACCAAGGATGCCGCCAAGCTTGCCGGCCTCAATGTGCTGCGTCTGCTCAACGAGCCGACGGCGGCGGCGGTCGCCTACGGCCTCGACAACGCATCAGAGGGCGTCTATGCGGTCTATGACCTGGGCGGTGGCACCTTCGACCTCTCCATCCTCAAGCTCTCGCGCGGCATCTTCGAGGTGCTCGCGACCAGCGGCGACAGCGCGCTGGGCGGAGACGACTTCGACCACCGGCTGTTCTGCTGGCTGCTCGACAAGGCCAGGATCGCGCCGCCCTCGGGCGAAGACGCGCGACGCCTGCTGATGAAGGCGCGAGAGGCCAAGGAGTTGTTGAGCGTCTGCGAGGAAGCGCCGGTGCGCGCCTCGCTCGCCTCGGGTGAGGAGGTGAGCCTGATCGTCACGCGCGATGATTTCGCCCGCATGACCGAGCATCTGGTGCGCAAGACCATCGCACCGATGCGCAAGGTGCTGCGCGACGCGGGGCTCTCGGCGGACGAGGTCAAGGGGGTGGTCATGGTCGGCGGCGCCACCCGCATGCCCCACATCCAGCGCGCCGTGGCCGACTTCTTCGGCCAGGAACCGCTCACCAACCTCGATCCCGACAAGGTCGTCGCGCTCGGCGCCGCGATCCAGGCCAACATCCTCGCCGGCAACCGCAAGGACGAGGAATGGCTGCTGCTCGACGTGATTCCGCTCTCGCTCGGCCTCGAGACCATGGGCGGCCTGGTCGAGAAGGTCATCCCGCGCAATGCGACGCTGCCGATCGCGCGCGCGCAGGAGTTCACCACCTTCAAGGACGGCCAGACGGCGATGGCCTTCCATGTGGTCCAGGGCGAGCGAGAGCTCGTCGCCGACTGCCGTTCGCTCGCCCGCTTCGAACTGCGCGGCATCCCGCCGATGGCGGCCGGGGCGGCGCGGATCCGGGTCACCTTCCAGGTGGACGCCGACGGCCTGTTGTCGGTCTCGGCGCGTGAGATGGCTTCAGGCGTCGAGACCAGCGTGCTGGTCAAGCCGTCCTACGGCTTGAGCGACGACGAGATCGCCGACATGCTGAAGGAGGGCATCGAGCACGCCGAGGAGGACATGGGCGCACGGGCGCTGCGCGAGCAACAGGTCGAGGCCGACCGCGTCATCGAGGCGACCGAGCATGCGCTCGAGGTCGACGGCGCGCTGCTCGACGATGGGGAGCGCGCGAAGGTCGAGGCGGCGCTCGCCGCGCTGAGAGAGCTTCGCGGCGGTGTCGACCATGCGGCGATCCGCCAGGGCATCGCCGCCCTCGGACGCGCCACCGACGAATTTGCGGCGCGGCGCATGGATCGCAGCATTCGCACCGCACTGACCGGCCACAAGGTAAGCGAGATCGAGGTATGACGCAGATCATTGTCCTTCCCCATGTCGAACTCTGTCCGGACGGCGCGGTTCTGGAGGCCGCGCCCGGCACGACGATTCTCGACACGCTGCTGGGCAACGGTATCGAGATCGAGCACGCCTGCGAGAAATCCTGTGCATGTACGACCTGCCACGTCATCGTACGCGAGGGGTTCGACTCGCTGGAGACGGCCGAGGACGAGGAGGAGGACCTGCTCGACAAGGCCTGGGGGCTGGAGGCCCAGTCACGGCTGTCCTGCCAGGCGGTGGTCAAGGAAACCCCTCTGGTGGTCGAGATTCCCCGTTACACCATCAACATGGCTCGGGAGGGCAAGCACTGATGAAATGGACCGACATCCAGGAAATCGCCATCCAGCTTGCCGACACCCATCCCGATCAGGATCCGATGAGGGTGAACTTCGTGGACCTCATGAACTGGGTCATGGCGCTCCCCGAATTCGACGACGACCCCAAGCACTGCGGCGAGCGCATCCTCGAGGGCATCCAGCAGGCCTGGATCGACGAGATGTCTTGAGCCGGGGCGGCTTCGGCGGTCATTGCCGCGGACCACACGCCACAGTGGGCCGCGGCGCATATCTGCGGTCCAGTTCCGGTGAGTGCCCGTGGAATCGGGCTATGGTCCAGCCTCCTGGGGCGTGGCCGCGCCGCGGCGTCAAGCGGGATCGGCGGGGAGGTTCAGCGTGAGCCAGTACCGGGCGATCGAGTTGATGGTCTCGATGAATTCCTCGAACTCGACCGGTTTGCGGATATAGCTGTTGGCGCCCAACTGATAGGCTTGCTGGATGTCGCGCGGTTCCCGCGAGGTGGTCAGGACCACGACGGGAAGCAGCGTGGTGTGCTCGCCTGCCCGGATGCGACGCAGCACCTCGAGGCCGTCGATGCGGGGAAGCTTCAGGTCGAGCAGGACGAGGGCCGGCATCTGCGACAAGTCCCGACCGGCGTGCGCGCCAGTGCCCGACAGGTAGTCGATGGCTTCGACGCCGTCCCGGGTCACGACGACCGGATTGGCGATGCCGAGTCTTCCGAGCGCGCGCAGCGTCAGCGCCTCATCATCGGGATTGTCCTCGATGAGCAGAATGGTCTGGCGATCGGCGCTCACGGCATTTGTTCCGGCAGTTCTTCCGCACGAATCACGAATACGGCCTCATCTCCGCTGCGACCGGCCAGCCACACCAGCGGCAGGTCGGGAAACGCGTGCTCGACGATCGCGCGGTTGTGTCCGACCTCGACCGCCAGCACTCCGCCGGGTTTGAGGTGGCCGCGCGCCTCGCCGAGAATTCGCCGCACTACGTCCAGGCCGTCGTCGCCCGCGGCGAGCGCCATGCGCGGCTCGTGGCGATACTCGGCAGGAAGCCGTGCCATCGCGTCGGCCGTGACATAGGGGGGATTGCTGAGGATGAGGTCGAAGCGGCGACCGCCCAGGGCATCGAATACGTCGCTCTTCACCAGCTCGATGCGCTCGTTGAGGTCATAGTCCTCGACGTTGCGCAATGCCACGGTCAGCGCATCGTCGGACAGGTCCGAGCCCACCACCCGCGCGTTGGGAAAGGCGTGCGCCATGAGGATCGCCAGACAACCCGAGCCGGTGCACAGGTCGAGCGCGTCTTCGACCGCATCGGGGTCGTCGATCCACGGCGCGAGCCCGACCTCGAGCAGTTCAGCGAAGTAGGAGCGCGGCACGATGACCCGCTCGTCGACGTAGAAGCGGAACTCGCCGAGCCAGGCCTCGCGCGTGATGTAGGCGGTGGGTATGCGCTCATCGACGCGCCGTTCGATCGCTGCGAGCAGGGCCTCGCGCTCCTCGCCCAGGATGCAGGCATCCAGGAAGGGTTCGAGTCGCTCGTGAGGCAGGGCAAGCGTGGAGAGCAGCAGCCAGGCTGCTTCGTCGAAGGCGTCGGTGCAGCCATGGCCGAAAAACACACCGGCCCGGTTGAAGCGCGTCACCGCGTAGCGCAGCCAGTCGCGCAGCGTCACCAGCTCGGCCAGAGGCCCGCCTTCGTGTTCGTGTTGTTCGTCTTCGTCGTGCATCGGGCCGTCGTCCTGATGGGCGTTCATGTGATGACTGTGCGCGGGTCGAGCAACGCGGTCAGCGTGCGCTCGTAGATACGCGCGAGCGGCGCGATTGCGGCAAGCTCGACGCACTCGTCGATCTTGTGGATGCTCGCGTTCACCGGACCGAACTCGACGACCTCGGCGCAAATGTCGGCGATGAATCGCCCGTCCGAAGTGCCGCCGGTCGTTGAAAGCTCGGTCTGCACACCGCAGGTCTGCGCAATCGCCGCCGAGATGGCCTCGACCAGGCGACCGCGACCCGTCACGAAGGGCTTGCCGGACAGGTGCCAGTCGAGCTCGTAGGTGAGTCCATGCTCGTCGAGTATGGCATGGGTGCGGCGCCGGAGTTCCTCGGCGCTCGTCACCGAGGCGAAACGGAAATTGAAGAGCACCTCGCATTCGCCCGGAATGACGTTGTTGGCGCCCGTGCCGGCATGGATGTTCGAGACCTGGAAGGTGGTCGGCGGAAAGAACTCGTTGCCCTCGTCCCAGCGCACGGCGGCGAGCTCGGCAAGCGCGGGCGCGAGTTCGTGGATGGGGTTGCGGGCGAGATGGGGATAGGCGACGTGGCCCTGCTGGCCCAGCACCCGCAGCGTGCCGGAAAGCGATCCGCGCCGGCCGTTCTTGATCATGTCGCCGAGCGAGTGAACCGAGGTCGGCTCGCCGACGATGCAGTAGTCGAGCCGCTCGCCGCGTGCCGCAAGCGCCTCGACCACCTTGACCGTGCCATGGGTCGCGACGCCCTCTTCATCGGAGGTGAGCAACAGCGCGATCGAGCCGGGATGGTCGGGATGCGCGGCGACGAAGCGCTCGATGGCGGTCACGAAGGCCGCGAGCGAAGTCTTCATGTCGGCCGCGCCACGGCCGAACAAGCGGCCGTCCCGCACCGTGGGCTCGAACGGCGGGCTCGCCCAGCGCTCGGCCGGACCCGGCGGCACGACGTCGGTGTGGCCGGCCAGGCAGACGAGTGGGCGCGTCGCGCCGCGACGCGCCCAGAGGTTGCTGACGCCGCCGGTGTTGATGCGTTCGAGGGTGAAGCCGAGCGGTCGCAGCCGCTCCGCGATCAGGTCGAGGCAACCCGCATCCTCGGGCGTGACCGAGGGGCGCTCGATCAGCGCGCGGGCGAGCTCGAAGGTGGGGTCGTGGTCGTCGTGAGCCATGAGGTGCAAAGCGGAAAAGCGGGGCGGCATCGGCGTCAGCGCGACTCGCCCTCGTCAAGATGCAGCGAGAACTCGCGGAAGGACGTGCCGTCCGGTTCGGTACGCTCGAAATCGAGGAAGCTGGGCTCGCTTCGCCCTTCCTGCGGCAACGTCTCGTCTCGCGTCTGGGCGTTGTTGATCAGCCACGACAAGTTGGTCGGCGAATCCGAGTTGGCGAGCGCCTCGTCGAGGGTGATGAGCCCTTCGCGGTAGAGTCGGTAGAGATCCTGCTCGAACGTCTGCGACTCCGGCGCAAGGCTCTGCTCCATCGCCTCCTTGACCTCGTTGAGGTTGCCTTGCTGGATCAGGTCGGCGATGTGGCGCGTGTTCATCAGGATCTCGACCGAGGGTATGCGCTTGCCTTGCTTGTCGCGCACCAGGCGCTGCGAGACGATGCACTTGAGCGCTGCGGCCAGGTCGAGATGCAGCAGCGAGCGGTTCTCGAGCGGGAAGAAGTTCACGATGCGGTTCAACGCGTGGTAGGCGTTGTTGGAGTGCAGCGTGGCGAGGCACAGGTGGCCGGTCTGGGAGTACGAGAGCGCTGCCTGCATGGTCTCGAGGTCGCGAATCTCGCCGATCAGGATGCAGTCCGGGGCCTGGCGCATGGCGTTGCGCAGGGCCGAATGCCAGCTCGGCGTGTCGATGCCGACCTCGCGCTGGTTGACCACCGACTTGCGGTGCCGGAACAGGAACTCGATCGGATCCTCGACCGTCAGTACATGGCCGCTGACGCTGCGCACGCGATGGTCGATCATCGAGGCGAGCGTCGTCGACTTGCCCGATCCGGTCGAGCCGACCACCAGGATCAGGCCGCGTTTCTCCATGACGACGTTGGCGAGCACCGCCGGCAGGCCGAGCGTGGCGAGCGCCGGTATTTCGCTCTGGATGTAGCGCGCCACCACGCCCAGGCTGTTGCGCTGCCAGAAGGCATTGATCCGGAAGTTGCCGAGCCCGCTCACGCCGTGCGAGAGGTTGAGCTCTTTGGTCTTCTCCAGGGTTTCCACCTGCTCGGCCTTGAGCAGCTCGTAGAGCATCTGCTTGATCATCACAGGCGTCATGACCTGCTGATTGATCGGCATGGTTTGCCCCTGGATCTTGATCTGGATCGGCGCGCCGGCGGTCACGAACAGGTCCGAGGCCTGCTTCTCGGCCATCAGGTGGAACAGCTTGTCGAAGATCATCCTGAATCGACTCCGGTATCGGGGCGGGGCGGCCCGCCGCCGGCGGGCCTGCGCAAGTCAGGCGCCGCGCAGCAGATCGTTGATCGCGGTCTTGGCGCGCGTCTGCGCATCGACCTTCTTGACGATCACCGCGCAGTAGAGGCTGTAGCGCCCGTCGGCCGAGGGTAGGCTGCCCGGGACGACGACCGAGCCGGCGGGCACCCGGCCGTAGTGGACCTCGCCGGTCTCGCGGTCGTAGATCTTGGTGCTCTGGCCGATATAGACACCCATCGACAGTACGGCATTTTCCTCGACGATGACGCCCTCGACGACCTCGGAACGCGCGCCGACGAAGACGTTGTCCTCGATGATGACCGGGCCGGCCTGCACCGGCTCGAGCACGCCGCCGATGCCGACGCCGCCGGACAGGTGCACGTTCTTGCCGATCTGCGCGCAGGAGCCGACGGTCGCCCAGGTGTCCACCATCGTGCCCTCATCGACGTAGGCGCCGATGTTCACGTAGGAGGGCATCAAGACCACGTTGCGCGCGATGTAGCTGCCCCGGCGCGCGGTCGCGGGCGGCACCACCCGGAAGCCGCCCTGGCGGAACTGCTCGGGCGTGAAGTCGCCGAACTTGGTCGGAACCTTGTCGAAGTAGCGGGTCGCGCCCGCATCCATGACCTGGTTGTCGGCGAGGCGGAAGGAGATCAGGACCGCCTTCTTGATCCACTGGTTGACGACCCACTTGCCTTCGATCTTCTCGGCGACGCGCAGTCGCCCGTCGTCCAGGCCGTCGATGACCGCAGCGACGGCTTCGCGGACGCTGATCGGAGCCGCTTCGGGCGAGAGTTCGGCGCGCTCCTCGAACGCGTCGTCGATGATTTTCTGCAGATCCTGCATGGGGATATCCTGTGTCTGGCTCAGAGGGATTGGCAAAAGGCGGCGATGCGTTCGGCCGCTTCGAGGCATTCGGGAAGTTCGGCGACCAGCGCGATGCGCACGAAGCCGGCGCCGGGGTTGATGCCGTCCGACTCACGGGCAAGGAAACTGCCGGGCAGGACCGTCACATTATATTCAGCCTGCAGGCGGCGGGCGAACTCGGTGTCGGCGATCGGCGTGCGCGCCCAAAGGTAGAAACCCGCATCGGGGCGTTCGACCTGCAGGTGGCGCGAAATGAGCGGCGTGACCCGGTCGAATTTCTCGCGGTAGAGACGGCGGTTTTCGGCGACGTGGGTCTCGTCGTTCCACGACGCGATCGAGGCCGCCTGCACCGCCGGGTTCATCGCGCAGCCGTGATAGGTCCGATAGCGCAGGAAGCCCGCGAGAACCTTGGCATCGCCGGCGACGAAGCCGGAACGCATGCCGGGGACGTTGGAGCGCTTCGACAGGCTGGAAAAGCTGACGAGACTCCGGAAGTCCTTCCGGCCGAGTCGTCGTGCCGCTTCGAGTGCGCCCAGTGGCGGGGCGTCCTCGTCGAAATAGATCTCCGAGTAGCACTCGTCGGCGGCGATGACGAAGCCGTGGCGGTCGGCGAGCTCGAACAACCGTGCCCAGTCATCTAGGGCGATCACGCGCCCCGTCGGGTTGCCCGGCGAGCAGACGTACACCAGCTGCACGTCGCGCCAGACGGCATCGGGCACCGCCGTGAAGTCCGAGTCGAAGCCGTTCTCGGGCAGGTTGTTGAGGAAGACCGGACGCGCGCCGGCAAGCAAGGCCGCACCTTCGTAGATCTGGTAGAAAGGGTTGGGACACAAGACCTTGGCGCCCGCACGCGTGCCGTCTACGACGCACTGGGCGAAGGCGAACAAGGCCTCTCGCGAGCCATTGACCGGCAGCACCTGGGTGGCCGGATCGATGCCCGGCAGGCCGTAGCGTCGCTCGAGCCACTCGGCGATGGCGCGGCGCAGACCGTCCGAGCCCTGCGTCGTCGGATAGTGCGCCAGCCCGCCGAGGTGATCGGCCAGCGTGCGGACGATGAAGGGCGGCGTCGGGTGCTGGGGCTCGCCTATCGAGAGCCGGATGGGCGCGAGGCCGGCCGGTGAGGCAATGCCCTCGAACAGGGCGCGCAGGCGCTCGAAGGGGTAGGGCTGGAGACGGTCGAGATCGGGGTTCACGCGGGGAATCGGATCGGCATAACAAAAGGTTTCGGCCGGTCGGCTGAGGGTTGCCGAATGGTATCATGTGCCGCCTTCAGCAGCCCCGGCCCCGACCGTAACGACGTGCGTCTGTCCAAGCTCAAACTCGCCGGTTTCAAGACCTTCGTCGATCCCACGACGGTGCTGACGCCGGGGCGCCTGGTCGGCGTGGTCGGCCCCAACGGCTGCGGCAAGTCGAACATCATCGACGCGGTGCGCTGGGTGCTGGGCGAGACGCGCGCGAGTGCGCTGCGCGGCGAGTCGATGCAGGACGTGATCTTCAACGGATCGACCACCCGCAAGCCGGTCTCGCGCGCGAGCGTCGAGCTGGTCTTCGACAACGGCGAGGGCAAGGCCAGCGGCCAGTGGTCGCGCTTTGCCGAGATCTCGGTGAAGCGCGTGCTCGACCGCAGCGGCGAGTCGACCTATTACATCAATAACGTGCACGTCCGCCGCAAGGACGTGATCGACCTCTTCCTCGGCACCGGACTGGGTCCGCGCGCCTACGCGATCATCGAGCAGGGCATGATCTCGCGCATCATCGAGGCCCGCCCCGAGGATATCCGCGGCTTTCTCGAGGAGGCGGCGGGAGTGACGCGTTACCGCGAGCGCCGACGCGAAACCGAAGGTCGTCTCTCGGATGCCCGCGACAACCTTGCCCGCCTCGACGATATCCGTGTGGAGTTGGGCGAGCGCATCGAGCATCTCGACGCCCAGGCGCAGGTGGCGGCGCGCTGGCGCGATCTCACCGCGGCCCACGTCGAGCGCCAGCAACTGCTGTGGCTGCTCAAGCGCAACGAGGCGCGGGCCGAACAGGGCCGCCTCGGCGAGGAGCTGCGCCAACTCGGTGCTCAGCTGGAAGCTGACAGCGCGCGTCTGCAGGAGCTCGAAGCGGCGGTGGACGCGGCGCGCGCGGCGCATTTCGAGGCGTCCGAGGCGGCTCATGCGGCGCAGGGCGACCTGCTCGGCGCGTCGGCCGAGGTCAGCCGGCTCGAAGGCGAGGTGCGCCACCTAGACGAGGCACGGCGCCGACTGGAAGCGCGCCTCGCGGAACTCGCGACCGACAAGACCCATTGGGAAAGCCGGTTGGGTGGCCTCGAAGGCGATCGGGATCGCTGGGCGACCTTGCTCGAAACCACCGCGATGCGGCTTGAGCAGGCGAACGCACGACACGGCGAGGCGGCCGAGCGCCTGCCTGAGGCCGAGTCGGCGCGGCGCGCGGCCGACGCGACCGTTTCGGCGGCACGTCGCGAACTCGCCCAGACCGAACAGCAATTGCGCGTCGAGGAGGCGCACCGGCTGAGCGCCGCGCGCGCGCTCGACGCCTTGCAGCAGCGCCGGGCGCGGCTCGAAGGTGAAGGCGGCCGCATCGAAGGCCCGGACGAGCAGACCGTGGCACTCGCGGAGGCGCGGCTGGAGGCCCTTCGCGAGGAGCTCGCCGGGCAGGAAGCGGCGCTCGCCGAAATTCAGACGCGCCTGCCCGATGCCCTGACGGCGCTCAAGGCGACCGTCGACACGGAGCGGCAGCTTCAACGTC
The DNA here is from genome assembly GCA_029289265.1 of Gammaproteobacteria bacterium. GTDB lineage: Bacteria > Pseudomonadota > Gammaproteobacteria > Burkholderiales > Rhodocyclaceae > JARFTX01. The sequence continues at coordinate 77,002 of JARFTX010000002.1, read as the reverse complement.
GCGTGACCGACGTGCGGGCCCGCCGCGATGCGCTGCTCCAGCTTCAGTCGCGCGTGCAGTCGCAGGGACGCCTCGGCGACTGGCTCAAGCGCCACGGGCTCGACGCGCTCACCCCCTTGTGGCGCGGGCTGCGCGTCGCACCGGCCTGGGAATCAGCGCTCGAAGCCGTCCTGCGGGAGCGGCTCGCGGCTCTGACCGGCGACGTGTCGGCGGCCGTGAGGGCGCTGTTCGACGATCGCCCGCCCGAATCGCTCGCGATCGCCCTGGCTGGTGATCGCGTGGGTGACGATCCGGCGGTGCAGGCGAGTCTTGCCGGTGCGAGGCCTCTGATCGAGTGTGTCGAGGTTTCCGATCCACACCTGCGCGACGTGGTCGCGGCCTGGCTGCGGGGTTTTCATGCGGTGGAGGTGCTCGAGCCGTGGATGGCGAGGCGGAACGAGTTGCCGGAAGGCGTCACCCTGGTCGGGCCCAAGGGGGAACTGCTCTCGCGCCACGCCCTCGTTCATTTCGCGCCTGACAGCCGTACCCACGGCGTCATGGAGCGTCAGCGCGAGATCGAGGCGCTTGCCGCTGCGCAGCGCAGCGCCGAGGACGAGCTCGCAAGCGCAACCGAGGCACTGAGCACGGCGGAATCGCTGGCCGGCGCCATGCAGGAGCGCGGGGCCGCGCTGCGGCGCCAGGTCCAGGCGGTGCGGCAGCAATTGCACGATGCCCAGGTCGAGGCGCTCAAGCTCGCCCAGGCGCGCCAGCGCGCCGACGAACGGCGCGAGCAGCTTTTCCGCGATCTCGGCGATCTCGTGCATCTCGAGGCGACCGAGCGAGAGCACATTGCGCGCGCCGAGGCCGAGCATGGCCGCTGCGCCGAGCTCGCCACGCTGCAGCGCAATCGCCTCGATGCGGCCAGCGACGCCCTGGCCGACTGCGACCGCGTGTTGCATGAGGTACGTGCTCTGGAGCAGGCCACTGCCCGGGAGGCGCAGGAGGCCCGCTTCTCCGAGCGTGAATGCGCCGGCAAACTCGAAGACATCGAACGCAACCGGGCGCTCGCCCGCGAGCAGATCGAGCGTGTCGCGCGTGAAGCCGAGTCCCGCACGCACGAACTCGCCGCCACCGACGCGACCGCCACGCGCGAGGCGCTTCAGCAAGCCCTGTCGGTGCGGGAGCGTCGCGAGGGCGTGCTCGTCGCCCGGCGCGACGCGCTGGAGCAGGCCGCAGCCCGGCTCAAGGCGCTCGAAGAGACGCGTCTGCGCACCGAGCAGTCGGCCGCCCCCGTGCGCGTCCGCGTCGGCGAGCTGCGCCTCGCGGTCCAGGCGGCCGAGCTCGCCACCGCTCAATTCGAAGAGCGTCTGGTCGAGGTCGGTGCCGACGAGGCCGCGCTCGCTCCGCTGCTCGACGGCAATCTGCGCGAGACGACGCTGCAGCGCGAGGTCGCCCGTCTTGCGCGCGAGATCGCCGAACTGGGCCAGGTGAACCTCGCGGCACTCGATGAATTGCGCACCGCAACCGAACGCAAGGGCTATCTCGACGCGCAGAACGCCGACCTGACCGAGGCGATCGACACGCTGGAAGACGCCATCCGGCGCATCGACCGCGAGACGCGCGAGCAACTGCAGGCGACCTACGATACGGTCAACGGCGAGTTCGGGCGGCTCTTCCCGCAGCTCTTCGGGGGTGGCCAGGCGAGGCTGGTGCTCACCGGGGACGAGATCCTCGACGCAGGCATCCAGATCGTCGCGCAGCCTCCGGGCAAGAAGAACACCTCCATCCATCTGCTCTCCGGCGGCGAAAAGGCGCTCACGGCGATCGCGCTGGTGTTTTCGATGTTCCAGCTCAATCCCGCGCCGTTCTGCATGCTTGACGAAGTGGATGCGCCGCTGGACGATGCGAACACCGAGCGCTACTGCCGACTCGTCAAGCACATGTCCTCGCAGACCCAGTTCGTCTTCATCAGCCACAGCAAGATCACGATGGAGATCGCGCAGCAGCTGGTAGGCGTGACGATGCAGGAGCAGGGCGTCTCGCGGGTGGTGGAGGTCGATATCGACGCGGCCTTGCGCATGGCCGAGCCCGCCGTCGCTTAGAATCCGCAGCGGCGGGACTTCAGCCCGAAATTCGTGGCGAAGCGCGCACGGGAAAGTGGAGCGCTTCAGGACAGGAAAGGACATGGACAGCGAACTGCAGATCGGACTCCTCGCACTCGGACTTGCCGCCGTGGTGGGCATCGTCGCCTACAACAAGTGGCAGGAACGCAAGCACCGCCAGCATGCGGAGCGGACCTTTCGCTCGGATCATCGCGACGTGCTGCTCGAACCGCAGGAGCAGAACGGCGTGCCCGACGAGGACCGGGTCGAGCCCTGGGAGGCCGAGACCGAAGTCGCGCGCCTCGAGCCCGACACCACGGTCACGCCCCCTCGCCAGCCGGCGGCGCCTGTACCCGCCGCGTCGGGCCGGCGCAACACGCCCGGCGCGCCCGACGCGCTCGACGCGCGTGCCGACTGCATCATCCGCATCGAATCCATCGAGCCGCTCGAAGCGCCGCGCCTGTGGCGTGCGCAGCACGAGCAGTTGCAGGGCATCAAAAGGCCGATCTGCTGGTTCGCCTTCGACGACGGGGCCAACCTGTGGCGCCTGCTCACCCCCGAGACGACCGGCGCCTATCACTGGTTCTGCTCGGCGATGCAGATGGTCGACCGCCGCGGCGCGATCGGCGAGCAGGAGTTCGTCGCCTTCTACAATGGCGTGCAAAGCGTGGCAGACCAGTTCCTCGCCGTCACCGCCGACATCCCGGCCCGCGCCGCGGCGCTGTCTGCGGCGACCGAGCTCGACGAGTTCTGCGCCAGCGTGGATGTGCAGGTCGGCGTGAACATCGTCAGCCGCAATCAGCCCTTCGCCGGCACGAAGATCCGGGCGCTCGCCGAAGCGGGCGGCATGACGCTGGCCGAGGACGGCACGTTTCACGCCCGCGACGACGAGGGGCGGACGCTGTTCTCGCTCTCCAACCTCGAGCCCGGGCTATTCGCCGCGGCGGAGATGCGCAATGTGCATACCCAAGGGCTCACGCTCATCATCGATGTGCCCGTGGTCGCCGACGGGGTCGGCACCTTCGATCGCATGATCCGGCAGGCCAACAAGATGGCCGAGGCGCTCGACGGCACGGTCGTCGACGACAATCGGGCGCCCTTCGGCACCGAGGCCGCCGGGATGATCCGCGCGCAGATCCAGCAGTTCCAGGCGCGCATGGCGCAGGCCAACATTCCGGCCGGCGGGTCGCTCGCGACGAGACTGTTTTCCGCCTGATGCCCGCCCCGCAAGCCGTCGTCGAGCGTGCCGCGCAGTTGCGCGCCGAACTCGACCGCCACAACCGCGCCTACTATGAGTTCGACGCACCGACCATACCGGATGCCGAGTACGACCGGCTGTTTCGCGAGCTCGAGCAGATCGAGCGTGAGTACGCCGAACTGGCGCTGCCTGAATCGCCGACCCAGCGCATCGGGGCGAGTCCCGCGTCGGCCTTCGCATCCGTGGAGCATCGCGTGCCGATGCTCTCCCTCGCCAACGCCTTCACCGACGAGGAGATCGTCGCCTTCGACCGTCGCTGCGGCGATTCGCTCGACCGCGAATTGATCGAGTATGCGGTCGAGCCCAAGCTCGACGGGCTGGCGGTGACGCTGATCTATCAGGACGGCGTCTTTCAGCGCGGCGCGACGCGTGGCGATGGCACCCGCGGCGAGGATGTCACCGCCAATCTCCGCACCGTGCGCTCGGTGCCGTTGCGCCTGGCGACCGATCACCCGCCGAAACGCCTGGAGGTGCGCGGCGAAGTGCTGATGCAGCGCGAAGACTTCGAGCGCCTCAATACGCGGCAATTGCAGGCGGGTGAGAAAGTCTTCGTCAATCCGCGCAATGCCGCGGCCGGCAGCCTGAGGCAGCTCGACCCGCGCATCACGGCGCGGCGGCCGTTGCGCTTCTTTGCCTACGGCATTGCCGAGCTGGAAGGCATCGAGCTCCCGCCGACCCATGCCGGAGCGCTCGCACTGCTCGCCGAGTTGGGCTTCGCCGTTGCGCCCGAGCGCGACGTCGTGTGCGGAGTGGCCGGGTTGCTGGGCTACTACCGTCGTATCGGCGAGTTGCGCAGCCGGCTGCCCTACGACATCGACGGTGTCGTCTACAAGGTCAATCGCCGCGACGACCAGCTTGCCCTCGGCTTCGTTTCGCGCGCGCCACGCTGGGCTGTCGCCCACAAGTACCCCGCGCAGGAAGAAGTCACCGAACTGCTCGACATCGAAGTGCAGGTCGGACGCACCGGCGCGCTCACCCCGGTCGCGCGACTCAAGCCGGTCTTCGTCGGGGGAGTTACCGTCACCAATGCGACGCTGCACAACGAGGACGAAATCCGGCGCAAGGGCTTGCTGATCGGCGATCACGTCATCGTCCGGCGTGCGGGCGACGTGATTCCCGAGGTCGTCGCCCCGGTGATCGAGCGCCGCACCGGGGCCGAGCGCGAGTTCCGGATGCCGAGTGAGTGCCCGGTATGCGGCTCGCACGCGGTGCGGGCCGAGGACGAGGCGATTTCGCGTTGCTCGGGCGGGCTGTTTTGTCCGGCCCAGCGCAAGCAGGCCCTCATCCACTTCGCCGGGCGTCGGGCGATGGACATCGACGGGCTCGGCGAAAAGCTCGTCGACCAGCTGGTCGATGCCGGCATCGTCAAGACGCCGGCCGATCTGTACCGCCTGGGCATCCTCGCGCTCGCCAATCTAGAACGCATGGGCGAGAAATCGGCGGCGAATCTGCTTGCGGCGATCGAAGCGAGCCGACATTCGACGCTTGCGCGTTTCATCTTCGCGCTCGGGATTCGCAATGTCGGCGAAACCACTGCGCGGGACCTGGCCCGTCATTTCGGCACGCTCGACGCGCTGATGGAGGCCGATCCGGCCACGCTAACGGCGGTGCCCGACGTCGGGCCCGTGGTCGCGCGCAGCCTCGCGGATTTTTTCGCCGAACCGCACAACCGCGAGGTCATCGAGCAACTGCGCGCAGCCGGCGTGCATTGGGAGGAAGGCGCACCCGAGGCGAAGGCCTCGGATGCGCTGGCGGGCAAGACCTTCGTGCTCACCGGCACGCTCCCCGCCATGACCCGCGACGAGGCCAAGGCGCTGATCGAGGCTCATGGCGGCAAGGTGAGCGGATCGGTGTCGAAGAAGACCGATTACGTCGTGGCCGGCGACGAGGCGGGGTCGAAACTTGCCAAGGCCCAGGACCTGGGCGTGCCGGTGATCGACGAGGCGGGCCTTCGGGCGCTCGTCGGGTGAGGCAGAGGAACGCGCGGGAAGTCGGCCGGCAGGGCAGGCAGCAGAGCGAGAATCGAAAGCAATTCGCGACAGGGAGAGATTCGAGATGAAGAAAGTCACCAAGGCCGTGTTTCCGGTCGCCGGCATGGGCACGCGCTTTCTGCCCGCCACCAAGGCGAGCCCGAAGGAGATGCTGCCGATCGTCGACAAGCCGCTGATCCAGTACGCGGTCGAGGAGGCGGTCGCAGCGGGAATCACCGACCTGATCTTCATCACCGGCCGGACCAAGCGCTCGATCGAGGATCACTTCGACAAGGCCTACGAGCTCGAGACCGAGCTCGAGGCGCGCGGCAAGAAGGAGATGCTGCGGATCGTGCAGAACACGGTGCCGCGCGGCGTCAATTGCATCTACATCCGGCAGTCCGAAGCGCTCGGCCTGGGCCATGCCGTGCTGTGTGCCGCGCCGGTGATCGGCGATGAGGCCTTCGCCGTGCTGCTTGCCGACGACCTGCTGGACAATCACGGTGCCGAGCCCATCATGCGGCAGATGGTGGGCGTCTACAACTACAACCGCTGCTCGGTGCTCGGCACCATGAACGTACCGCGCGAGGATACGCGCCAGTACGGCATCGTCAGCACCGAGAACCGCAACGGAACGGTCCAGCGCGTCACCGGCATCGTCGAGAAGCCCAAGCCCGAGGACGCCCCGACGACCCAGGCGGTGGTTGGCCGCTACATCCTCACGCCGCGCATCTTCGATCACATCCGTACGGTCACGCCCGGCGCAGGCGGCGAGCTGCAGCTCACCGATGCCATCGCCGCCTTGCTCGAGGAAGAGGCCGTGCTCGCCTTCCAGTTTCAGGGCGTGCGCTACGACTGCGGCTCCAAGCTCGGCTACCTCAAGGCGACCATCGAGCTCGGCCTGCGCCACCCGGAAATCGGCGAGGAGTTTGCGGCTTATCTCGCCAGCCGCGCGTAGCCGCTGAAGGCGGCCGCAACGTGCGGGCCGGCTCGCGTGTTGCGCCGGCCTGAGAGTTGCGCCGCCCCCGTCGCAGTGCGCCGGCGGGCGTGCTATCGTAGCCGCACGAAGCGCCCCGGACGCGAAATCGCCGCGAGGGCGCAATCAGGGCGTCTGATCGGGGGAGGGGCCGCCGTGGCACAGGAGCGCAGGTCGGAAAGCCGGAAGGTCCTGAGCGGACCTCAGCAAGGCGAACTCAGTGTGCGGTTCCAGGGGCGCGAGTTGCCTGCCCTGGCGATCGTGGATGTGTCGCCCACCGGAGTCGGGCTGCTGCTCGCCGAGCCGGTGCCGGTGGGTACGCAGTTGGAAGTGTCCTACCGCCACGACGCCGTCGAGATCCACATGGCCGGCATCGCCATCTGGGGCTCGCGCCGTCGCAGCCCCGACGGCGACGAGGCCCGTGCCGGCTACGCCGTCGGCATCAATCTGGTCAGCCCGACGCTGCTGCACAATCTGCTCTGAACCCGCCCGCTGCACGCGGTCGAGAGGGGCAGAGAGGGGTCGGGCGTCACATCGCAAGCCGCTCGGACCGCCTCTGCGGGGTCATGCCGCGAGGCGAGGCGAATGAGTCAAGTCCCCATGACCGGCCAGCAGCCCTGCGACCGAGATGTCCTCGTCCAGATCGGGCCAGTGAAGCCCGGCTCGACTGAGTTCGACGACCTCCCGCTGCTCCGCTGTCGCGGCCAGCAGCCGCGGGAACCATGCAAGCGGTACGCCGAGCACCCGACCATCGTCGAGTTCGACCCACATGCTGCAGTCGTCGAACCTTACGGCCTTAGGCGAAGTAGTCATTCCACGTCCTCTCGATCAATTCAGCGTGACCCGCGATGACTGCACTGAGTTCCTTGAGTGCGCGAGCATCGTAGCCCACGCTCTCGGCGACGGCGACCTGCGGCTTGATCCAGAACTTGGCTTCGCCTTCGGCGCTACGCACATGAACATGCAGCGGCTCCCGCGGGTTGCCCTCGTTCGAATAGAAGAAGAAACGATAACCCTTGTAACGAAACACAACCGGCATCGAGCATCCCCCGCTTTCCAAGGGTAATCAAGAGGGCCGAGCGCAGCCCCGTCGCTATCGCGCAATCGGCTTGTAGCGGATGCGGCGCGGCTTGGCGCCTTCCTCGCCGAGGCGCTTCCGCTTGTCTTCCTCGTATTCCTGGTAGTTGCCGGCGAAGAAGGTCCACTGCGAGTCGCCTTCGGCGGCGAGGATGTGGGTGCAGATGCGGTCGAGGAACCAGCGGTCGTGGCTGATGATGAGGGCGCAGCCGGCGAACTCGAGCAGTGCGTCCTCGAGCGCGCGCAGCGTCTCGACGTCGAGGTCGTTGGAGGGTTCGTCGAGCAGCAGCACGTTGCCGCCCGAGATCAGGGTCTTGGCCAGATGCAGGCGCCCGCGCTCGCCGCCGGAGAGGTTGCCGACGATCTTCTGTTGGTCGCCGCCCTTGAAGTTGAAGCGGCCGATGTAGGCACGGCTGGGCATCTCGAAGCGCCCGACGGTGAGCACGTCGGCCCCGTCCGAAATCGCCTCGAATACGGTCTTGTCGTTGGCGAGGCCTTCGCGCGACTGGTCGACTGCGGCGATCTTGACGGTCGGGCCAACCACGACTTCGCCGGAATCCGGCTTCTCGCCGCCCTGGATCATCCTGAACAGTGTCGACTTGCCGGCGCCGTTCGGGCCGATGATGCCGACGATGGCGCCGGGCGGGATCGAGAAGCTCACGTTGTCCATCAGCAGCTTGTCGCCGAAGGCCTTGGTGACGCCGTTGAACTCGATCACCTTGTCGCCGAGACGCTCGCCAGGCGGGATGAAGATCTCCTGCGTTTCGTTGCGGCGCTGGTACTCGACGGTGGCCATCTCCTCGTAGCGGGCGAGACGCGCCTTGGATTTCGCCTGGCGCGCCTTGGGATTGGAGCGCACCCACTCGAGCTCCTGCTTCATCGACTTCATGTGGGCGTCGACCTGCTTCTGCTCCTGCTCGAGGCGTGCCTCCTTCTGCTCGAGCCAGCTCGAGTAATTGCCCTTCCACGGGATGCCGTGGCCGCGGTCGAGCTCGAGGATCCACTCGGCGGCGTTGTCGAGGAAGTAGCGGTCGTGGGTGACCGCGACCACCGTGCCGGGGAAGCGGGTGAGGAACTGCTCCAGCCACTCGACCGACTCGGCGTCGAGGTGGTTGGTCGGCTCGTCGAGCAGCAGCATGTCGGGCTTGGACAGCAACAGCTTGCACAGCGCGACGCGGCGCTTCTCGCCGCCGGAGAGGTGGCCGATCACCGCCTCCCAGGGCGGCAGGCGCAGGGCGTCGGCGGCGATCTCCATCTGGTTCTCGAGATCGGAGCCGGCGGCGGAGAGGATGTTCTCGTACTTCGCCTGTTCCTCGGCGAGCTTGTCGAAATCGGCGTCCGGCTCGGCGTAGGCAGCGTAAATCTCCTCGAGCTTCTGGCGCGCCTCGAGGATCTCGCCCAGCCCCGACTCGACCTCTTCGCGCACGGTCTTGGCCGCGTCGAGCTGCGGCTCCTGCGGCAGGTAGCCGATACGGATGCCGGCGAGATGCTGCACCTCGCCCTCGTACTCCTTGTCGGCGTTGGCCATGATCCGCAGCACCGTCGACTTGCCCGAGCCGTTCAGGCCGAGCAGGCCGATCTTGGCGCCGGGGAAGAAGGACAGCGAGATATCCTTGATGATGGTGCGCTTGGGGGGGACGACCTTGCTCACGCGGAGCATCGACATCACGTACTGGGCCATGGACGAAACCTGTTCCGGGGGTTGCGAATGAGGGGTGAAAGGATACCACCGAGCACGTCGACGCTCATCGGAATGCGATGGTGCACCGAGTCAGCTGCCGCCTCGGATGCGCCCGAGGCGACCTTCGGGTCGAGACGGGCAAGCGTCGGCGATTGGACGAGCGGCGTGGAACCCACTCGCTGGCGACACGCCGCACTGCCGCGGTAGGGACGCCCCGCGGCCGTGCTGGTCAGCCCGCCAGTTCGTCGAGGTTGATGTCGGCGATGAGATCGTTCGAGAGGCGCTCCAGGTCGGCCTTCAGCGCCTGGGCGTCGCAGTCGGCGGGGGCAAGCAGTTGCGCTTCGGCGTGGAACAGCGTCTCGGACGACATCGGCGCGCTCGACGTGTGCGACGAGAACTTCTCGACGTTCATGCCGTGGCGGGCAAACACCTGTGACACCTCGCGGACGATGCCGAGCCGGTCGTGTCCGACCAGGCTGAAGGCGAGGCGACGCATGGCCATGGGCGCGGGTGCGCCGGGCGGGCGGCCCGGTTCGACGGTGACGCGCAGGTCGCGCAGCGCGCCCAGCGCCGACGTCAGCGCCGCGGCTTGTGCCTCGGGCACCTCGACCGTAACGACACCGGCGAACTTGCCGGCGAGTTGTGCCATCGACGACTCCAGCCAGTTGCCCTGGTGCGCGGTGACCGCCGAGGACAGTTGTTCGACCAGACCGGGGCGATCGTCCCCGATCAGAGTGATTACGAGAAATGCGGACATCGCTGCGGCCTCGAAATGTGGACGGCAATCGTGGATCCGGTGCAAGTTTGCCACGAGTCGGCGGCGGCGAGCGTCGCGGGGTTCGCGCTCAGGCGGAGAACTGCAGGCGCGCGAGGTGAGCGTACAGCCCGCCGGAGCGTACCAGCGCGGCGTGAGTGCCGGTCTCGACGATTCGCCCACCATCCATGACCACGATGCGGTCGGCGCGCTGTACCGTCGCGAGGCGGTGCGCGATGACCAGCGTCGTGCGATGTTCCATGAGTTTGGTCAGCGCTGCCTGCACCATGCGCTCGCTCTCGGCGTCGAGTGCCGACGTGGCCTCATCGAGCAGCAGGACCGGGCGGTTCGCGAGGATCGCGCGCGCGATCGCGATGCGCTGGCGCTGGCCACCCGAGAGCTTGACGCCGCGCTCGCCGAGATCGGTCTCGTAGCCCTGAGGCAGCTGCCGGACGAACTCGTCGGCCCAGGCCGCCTCGCAGGCGGCGCGAACCTCGTCGAGGCTTGCGGCAGGATTCGCGTAACGCACGTTCTCGGCGACGCTCGCCGCGAAGATCACCGGCTCCTGCGGCACGACCGCAATGCGCCGGCGCAGCCCCTGCGGATCGGCCGCCGCGAGCGGCACGCCGTCGAGCCGCACCACGCCGCGATCGGGATCGTAGAAGCGCAGCAGCAACTGGAACACCGTCGACTTGCCGGCGCCCGAGGGGCCGACCAGGGCAACCGTTTCGCCCGGGGCGATCAGCAGGTCGAAGTCGGTCAATGCCGCAGCGTCCGGGCGGGAGGGGTAGTGAAAAGTGACCGCATCGAAGCGCACTTCGCCCCGCGCCGGTTCGGGCGGGGCGAGGGGCTCCGCCGGCGCGGTGATCGCCGGGCGGGCGGCGAGGATCTCCATCAGCCGCTCGGTTGCGCCGGCCGCGCGCTGCAGGTCGCCCCACACTTCGGAGAGCGCGCCGACGCTGCCCGCGACCAGCGCCGCGTAGAAGACGAACGCGGACAGCTCGCCCGCGCTCAGTCCGCCGGCGAGCACGTCATGTCCGCCGATCCAGAGGATGAACGCGATCGCCCCGAACACCAGCAGGAGCACCGTGGCGACGAGCCGTGCCCGTGCGCCGACGCGCCGGCGCGCGGTGTCGAAGCTGTGCTCGACCAGCTCCGCGAATCGGCTGCGGTCGACGTCCTCGTGGCCATAGGCCTGCACGATGCGAATCTCGTGGATGGTCTCGTCGATGCGGTTGCCAAGATCCGAGATGCGATCCTGGCTCTCGCGCGCGAGCCGTCGCACCTTGCGACCGTAGAAGACGATCGGGGCGATCACGAGCGGCACGCCCGCCACGGTCAGGACCGACAGCTTGAAGCTGGTCGTAAACATCATGACCAGTCCCCCAATCAGCAGGAGCGTGTTGCGCAGCGCGATCGAAAGGCTCGAACCGACGGCGCTCTCGATCTGCGCGGTGTCCGAAGTGAGCCGCGAAATGACCTCGCCGGTGCGGCCGGCCTCGAACCAGGATGGCGGGAGCGCGAGCAGGTGGTCGAAGACACGACGGCGCAGATCCGCCGTCACGCGCTCACCGAGCCATGAGACATTGTAGAAGCGGACGTAGGTTGCCGCCGCGAGCACGACGATGACGCCGAACATCGCCGCCAGCGTCCGATCGAGCCACGCTGGATCTCCCGCCGAGAAACCCTGGTCGATCACCGCGCGCAGCGCCTGGCCGACCGCCAACATCGCGCCCGCCGCGACGATGAGGGCGACGGCTGCCCAAAGCACGCGTCGCCGGTAGGGCGTGAGCATCGCGACGAGCGCGAGCGCGGGGTTTGCGCCGGGTTGCGTCACTCAGTCGATTTCTATCGTCGCGATCACTTCGCCCTCGTCGATCGGATCGCCTTCCTCGACACGCAGTTCGACGATGGCGCCCTCGTGGGGGCTGGGGATGTCGAGGGCCACCTTGCCGGTCTCGAGCACAATCAGGGTGTCGTCGCGCATGACCCGCTCACCGGCGTGCACCAGCACACTCTGCACGAAGACGTCCCCGGTCCGGCACGAGCCGCAGCTGTCCCAGCACTCGGGATACTTCGGCATGCGGATCTCGACGATCCGGCTCATCGGCGGGCGGCCCGAAGCGGCGGACGAAGGCGGGGCTGGGAGCGGCGGGCTGGCATGGCGATTCGGGCAACGTGGGCTCGTTCGAGTGTACCCCTTCGGCCAGGCTCGCGGGTGACCCGGGGCACCGTCATACACAGCGCCCGGTGCCGGTGCTATACCGAATCGTGGCTGTCATCTCAGCCCCGTCACCAGGAGATCACCATGATCAGGATTCTTGCTGCGGCGCTCCTCGCGCTCGCGACGGCGCCGCTCGCCCTCGGCGCGGGCTCGCCGGCAACCTCGCGCAGTCCGGCGCGCGACGAACCGGCGCACCTGCGGTACTACAACGACGCGATCAATGCCGAGCGCGGCGGCGATCTCGTACGGGCGGTCCAGATGTATCGGCGCTCGATCAAGGAGAAGGGCGACTTCGCCGATGCCCGCAACAATCTGGGCTTCGCTCTGCGCAAGATCGCCGGCCAGCAGCTCGACGAGGCAATGGCGGAGTACGTCGCCGCATTGCGCATCGAGCCGGCCCATGAGGGCGCGCTCGAGTACCAGGGCGAGCTGTTCCTGCAGCGCGGCGAGCTGCGCAAGGCGATGGAGAACGTGCGCGCGCTCGAGCGGATCGGATCGCCCGAGGCGGCAAAGCTGAAGGCGCTCGTGGACAAGGTCGTCGCGGAGGCGCAGTCGCTCTGAGGCGCGCCCCCTCCCATGCTGGCCGACTACCTGCCGGCGGTGGTGGCCTTCGCTGCGTTCGCGGTGCTGCACTCGCTCGGTGCGCAGGAGCCGTTCAAGGCCGCGCTCGCGCGCGTCGCGGGCGAGTTCTTCGTCACCCATTACTGGCGGCTCCTCTACTGCATGCTCAGCATCGCGGCACTCTACGGCGGGCTCGCCGCGCTGCTGTGGGCGGCTCTGCCCGCCGGCAACGAGTGGCTGGTCGTCTACCCGGAGTGGCTGTGGAACGCGGTCACGATCGCGCATCTCGCATCGATCGCGCTGCTCTACGCCGCCTTCCTGCAGAGCGACTACCTCGAGTTCCTCGGCTTCCGGCAGGCGTGGCGCGGCATTCTGGCGCTCGCCGGTCGCAGGCCGCCGCCGCTCGCACTATTCGGCACCGATCGCCTGGTCACCGATGGTATCTTCGGTTGGGTGCGCCATCCCATGCTTGCAGCCGGGCTGCTGTTCGTGCTGACGAGCGGCCCGTCGCTGAACAACCTCGTCTACCTCGGCCTCTATCTCGCCTACATGCTGGTCGGCGCGTGGTACGAGGAGCGGCGCCTGGTGCGCGTCTTCGGCGACGATTACCGGCGCTACCGGAACGAGGTCGGGGCCTTCTTTCCGCGCATCGGACGTCTGGTCGGGCGGTGAGGAGCGATGCTCGAGGCGTTCGCGAATCTCTTCTACGATCCCTGGGTGTTCTGGGGCACACCGATCGTGCTCGCGGTCGGCCGCGAGCTCGTGCTGCGCCTCCGCCGGACGCGTTGAGCGACGCAGCTCGCGGCATGCCCGGCCGAACGGGGCGGCCCGAGCTTACAGCCCCATGCGCTTGCGTTCGAGCCGGCGCACGAACTCCTCGAGGATGATCCGGTAGAGATCGTCGCCGAGGACCTTGTCCTCGATGCCGCTGTCGACGTTCGGATTGTCGTTCACCTCGATCACGATCGCCTGGCCGTTGGTCTGCTTGAGGTCCACGCCGTAGAGTCCGTTGCCGATCAGGTTGGCGGCCTTGACGGCGGTCCGGACCACCGGCTTGGGTACCTCGTAGACCGGCACCGCCTTGAAGCCGCCGCTCTCGACCCGATCGTCGTGCCCGTGCTTGTAGATCTGCCAGTGGCCCCGGCTCATGAAGTACTGGCAGGCGAAGATCGGCTTCTGGTTGAGCACTCCGATGCGCCAGTCATAGTCGGTGTAAATGAACTCCTGGGCGATCAGCAGCGCCGAGTGCTTGAGCAGCTCGTTCATCCGCTCGGCCAGCCCATGCTCGTCGTCGGCGCGTACGACGCCGCGCGAGAACGAGCCGTCGGGGATCTTCAGCACCACCGGAAAACCGAGCTGGGCGCCGATCGCGGCGGCGTCGGCGACGTCCCTGCGGCTCACGATCAGCGTGCGCGGGGTCGGGATCTGGTTGCTCTTGAGCAGATCGGCGAGGTAGATCTTGTTGGTGCAGCGCAGGATCGACATCGGGTCGTCGATCACCACCATGCCTTCGTGCTCGGCCCGCTTGGCGAAGCGATAGGTGTGGTCGTTGATTGCGGTGGTCTCGCGGATGAACAGGCCGTCGTACTCGGCGAGCCGCACGTAGTCCTTGCGCTCGACCGGCTCGACCGCGATCCCGAGCTGGCGGCCGGCGCGGATGAACTTGCGCAGGGCCGCCTTGTTCGACGGCGGCAAGGCCTCGTCGGGATCGACCAGCATCGCCAGGTCGTAGCGATAGCGCTTGCGCTGCCGCGGACGGCGCCAGATGCGGGTGCTGAAGGCGTCGAGCGCGGCGGCGAAGACATCCTGCTCGGCGTCCGTGAGGCGCTCGAGGCTGCCGGCACGCACCGACTTGATCGCCCACGCTTCCTGATGGACAAAGCTCACCTCGAGGATCGGGCAAGGCAGGGCCTCGAAGATCTGCCGGGCGAGCGGCTCCAGCGCCGGATCGCCGCAACTGCCGAAGAAAATCTTCAGCGCAAACTCGCCACCCTCCGCCGAGGCGCTGATCGCCTTGTCGAGCGCCTTGTCGAGATTGGTGAGGTCGAGGCTGTAGAGCGCCTTGTTGCCCAGATCGTTGATGACCCGCACCGACGGGATGACCTTGTGGTCACGTGCCTCGGCGAGCAGCGAGCAGTAATAGCCGTTCGACAGGTAGCGGTAGCTGCGGCACAGGTTGATGACCTGCGTTTTCGGCGTGTTGGGTGCGTCGACGCGGGCGAGATAGTCCCGGACGGAGACCAGATTCTCGGTCGGGTAATAGGGCGCCCAGTCCTTGCTGCTGTCGACGACGATCAGGATTCGAGTCATGTACGCTTCGCTCCGGGGCGCGGACCGCGCCCCCGCGCATGGCCACCCGACCATTTTGCCAGATGACAAAACAATCGGACATGCGCGCCGCCCGGTGGATTTGTTACAGTGCGTTCACCTGTGCCCGAGGGGAATACAGTCGATGTCGAGCGCCATTCCGAGCCCCGCGCCGTTCGATCCGCCGGGGGTGATCTTCAGGGCGGCGCGCCTGGACGATGTGCCGGCACTGGTTGCGCTGGAGAACCGCAGCTTCGCCTTCGACCGTCTGAGCCGGCGCAGCTTCACGTGGATGATCCGCCACGCGCACCGCTTCCTGGACGTCGCCGAAGCCGACGGGCGGCTGCTCGGCTACGTGCTGGTGCTCTACCGGCGGGGCACCTCGCTCGCCCGGCTCTATTCGCTCGCGGTCGAGGCGGAGTACCGCAAGGCGGGCATCGCGCGCCGGCTTCTCGAGATCGCCGAGGCGCACGCCGAGGCCGAGGGTTGCATGTTCATGCGCCTCGAGGTGCATCCCGACAACCGGGCGGCGATCGCGCTCTACGAGCGCATGGGTTACCGCTGTTGCGGCCGCTACGAGCACTACTACGAGGACGGCAGCGCCGCCCTGCGCTACGAGCGCCGCATCCACTCGCCGGATACCCCGGCGGGTCTGCGGGCGACCGCCTACTACGCGCAGACGACGGAGTTCACCTGCGGGCCGGCCTCGTTGATGATGGCGATGCACGCCTTCGGGGTGCTGCCCCGATTCACCCGCCATTGCGAGCTGCAGCTGTGGCGCGAGGCGACGACCATCTACATGACCTCGGGACACGGCGGATGCAGTCCTTACGGGCTCGCGCTCGCCGCCCGCCGCCGCGGGCTCGCGGTCGAGCTGTTCGTTTCCGAACACGGTCCGCTGTTTCTCGATGGCGTGCGCGACGAGGCCAAGAAGGATGTGCTGCGCATCGTGCACGAGGACTTTGTCGCCCAGGTCGCCGCGCTTGGCATCCCGGTGCGCCACGGCAGCGTCGGCCAGCAGCAGTTGAGCGAGTGGCTCGACCAGGGGGCGCTGCCCATTGTCCTGATCAGCACCTGGCGGTTCAACCGCAACAAGGCGCCCCACTGGGTCCTGCTGACCGGCCATGACGAGCGCTTTTTCTACATTCACGACCCCGATCTGGACGAGGAGGACTTGCGCTCGGTGACGGACAACATGTATCTGCCGATCGCCCGCGGCGAGTTCGAGCGCATCTCGCGCTTCGGGCGCGTACGCCTGCAGTCGGTGGTGGTCGTCAGGCGCCCCGCGGGCGTCATCGCGGCCTGAACCTGCCGGCACGGCAGCGCCGGTCCTTCGCGCCCCGGCGCGCTCGCGCAGGCGGGGTGATGAGGCGGCGCGAGCGCTCAGCGCTCGACGAAGGCGCGCTCGATGACGTAGTCGCCGGGCTCGCCGATATGCGGCGAGATCGCAAAGCCGCGCGCATCCAGCAGTGCGCAGCAGTCCTTGAGCATGGCCGGGCTGCCGCAGATCATCACCCGATCGCGCGCCGGGTCGAGCGTCGGCATACCGGTGTCGGAGAACAGCTGGCCCGTCTCGATCAGTTCGGTAATGCGTCCCTGGGTCGGGAAGGGCTCGCGCGTCACGGTCGGATAATAGACGAGCTTCTCGCGCGCCTCGTCGCCGAAGTACTCGTTCTCGGCGAGCCGGTGCTGGATGAACTCGCGGTAGGCGAGTTCCGAGACGACGCGCACGCCGTGGACCAGCACGACCCGCCGGAAGCGTTCATAGGTCTCCGGGTCCTGGATGATGCTCATGAACGGCGCGAGCCCCGTGCCGGTGGCGAGCAGATAGAGGTTCTCGCCCGGCTTCAGGTCGTGCAGCACCAGCGTGCCGGTGGGCTTGCGGCTGACGACAATGGGGTCGCCCTCCTTGAGATGCTGCAGCCTGGAGGTGAGCGGGCCGTTCGGCACCTTGATGCTGAAGAACTCGAGGTGCTCCTCGTAGTTCGGGCTCGCGATGCTGTAGGCACGTGTGAGCGGCCGCCCCTCGATCTCGAGTCCGATCATCACGAACTGGCCGTTCGTGAAGCGCAGCCCGCGATCCCGCGTGGTGCGAAAGCTGAACAGGGAGTCGTTCCAGTGATGGACGCTGACGATGCGTTCGTTGGCCAGAGTGGTCATGCGGGTCTCGACTGCGGGAGGATGATTCTCGGTGCCACGATTGTACGAGTGGCACGGCGACGGAAGGCAAACGAGCGGGATTTTGCAAAGAAGAATCGGCAATAACGACTGCCGCTCGCCGCTCTTGCGGCCCGAATCTTGAGAGTCCCGGCGGTGGCAGCCGGTTCCCTCCCGCGCGGCCGTCGGGTCCTCGATCATCAGGTGGAGAAGCCGAACAGGCCGCCGCAACATGGGCCGGCTGCCCAGCGAGGGGAGTCGCGCGCGACGCGCCGCCCAGGGCCTCCGGGGCCCGCCAGAATCCGGATGGTATGATGGCCGGCCTGAAAGGCGTTCCGCGGCATGCCGCGGCTTCGGAGACTCATGGCGAGCGAATTGCTGCGCCAGCGCGCGTTCAAGCTCGTGATCGCGCTGGTGCTCTACTTCATCCTGGGCCAGTGGCTCCGGGCCGAGCTGGGCGAGGCGGGCGCAGGTCTCGCGCTGATGCTGACCATCGCCTGGTTGTGGCTGACCGAGGCACTTCATGTCAGCGTCACCGCGGTGCTGGTGCCCATCCTCGCTGCGTTGAGCGGCATCCTCGCTTTCGACCAGGCACTGCTGCAGTTCGCCGACCCGGTGATCTTCCTGTTTCTCGGCGGCTTCGCACTGGCGGCGGGGCTGCAGCGACAGGGCCTCGACCGCTGGATGGCGGCCTGGGTGATCGGCCGCGCCGGCAACCGCATCGACGTCGCCGCGCGTTACCTGTTCTGGCTCACGGCAGCGCTCTCGATGTGGATCAGCAATACCGCCACGGCGGCAATGATGCTGCCGCTCGCGCTCGGCCTGCTGTCGGTGCTGGATGCCGAGCGCTACCGTGCGACGTATCTCTATGTCCTGCTCGGGGTCGCGTTCTCCGCCAACATCGGCGGCATCGGCACACTCGTGGGCAGCCCGCCCAACGCGATCGCTGCCTCGAACGCCGGCATCGGCTTCGCGCAATGGATGATGTGGGGGCTACCGTTGGTGGTGGTCATGCTGCCGCTGATGGAGCTTGCGTTGAGGATGGGGCTCAAGCCTGCCCTCGATGCGACCATCGAGAAACCGGATCTCGACGTGGCCTGGACCCTGCGCCAGGCGATGATGCTGGGCGTGTTCGCGCTGGCGGTGCTGCTGTGGGTGTTCGGTGCCGCGCTCGACGACCTGCTCGGCATCGGCCGCGGCTACGACGCTGCGGTGGCGCTGCTGGCCCTGGTGCTGTTGCACGGGCTGGGTCTGGCGCGCTGGAAGGATATCGAACGCGGGGCGGACTGGGGCGTGCTGCTGCTTTTCGGCGGCGGATTGACGCTGAGCCTGGTGCTCGCCGAAAGCGGCGCCGGGGCATGGCTCGCGCTGCAACTTGGCGAGCCCTTCCAGGCGCTGCCCGTCGTGGTCTCGCTGGTGCTCATGATGGTGTTCGCGCTGGCGCTCACCGAAGTCACCAGCAACACTGCCAGCGCCGCGCTGCTGGTGCCGCTCTTCATGGGGCTCTTGCCGCAGGTCGACGGCGTCACCGTCGCCGTGCTCGTCGCGGTCGCCACCTCGTGCGCGTTCCTGCTGCCGGTGGCCACGCCGCCCAACGCGATCGTCTTCGGCAGCGGCCACGTACCGCAGCGCCAGATGATCCGCGGCGGCCTGTGGGTGACGCTGGCGATCCTCCCGGTGCTGGCGCTGGCAGCGGCGCTGGGGGCTTGACGGCCCCTCGCGCCCGTGTGCTCAGGCCGTGCCGACGGTCGGCGCCGGCGACGTGCCGGCCGCGCCCTCCTGGGTCACGCGAACCGGCCGCAACGGAGTCTTGGCGCCGGTGTCGGCAGGCGTGGCGGCGGCTCCGGCACCGGCGGAAGCGGGCGCCCTGCGCTCCGGCCTGTAGGCCGCAACCTGGCAGGCGAGCGCGGCAACGTAGGGGATGCACTGCAGCGCGAGGATGCCGATCCATAGTTGCGCCTCGAGATCCTCGATGCCGCGGATCTGGACGAGGGTCACGGCGCCCGAGACAAGCGCGGTGAGCATCAGCAGCTCTTCGCGGATCGGGCCGAAGAAAGCGAGGCGACCCTTGGCCTTCCACCCCTTGGGGGTGCGCACGAACTCGCCCCGGCGCTTGACGATGCCGGCGAAGACGCCGCGGGCGACCGAGTGCGCCAGTCCCACGGACAGGACCGAGGCGCCGAGGATGTCCTTCCATGGCGCATCCATCGTGCGCCGGTAGAGGATGGGGCCCAGTCCGGCCTTGAAGGCCATGAAGGCGAGGATGGGCAGCGCCAGTGCAGTCACCGGCAGGCCGAAGGCGTTGGGCATGTAGATCATGCCCAGCGTCCAGGCGAGGCTGGTGAAGGCGAACACGAGCTGCAGCGCGTCGCCCAGCCAGGCGAACCAGCCGGTCAGGAAGTGGTAGCGCTGGGCGAGGTTGAGCCGGCTCGGTCCGATCATCGCCCACAGATGGTGCTTGAGGATCTGCATCGCGCCGAAGGCCCAGCGGAAGCGCTGGCTCTTGATCGCGGCAAAGTCCGACGGCGTGAGTCCCCGGCCCAGCACGTGGTCGACGTAGCGGGTGTCGTAGCCGCGCTCGATCAGGCGCAGACCCAGCTCGGTGTCCTCGCAGATGCACCACTCCGACCAGCCGCCGACCTCCTCGAGCGCGAGCCGGCGCACCAGCGTCATCGTGCCGTGCTGGATCAGGGCGTTCCTCTCGTTGCGGTGGTGCATGCCGATGCGGAAGAAGCCGTCGAATTCCCAGTTGCACATGCGCCGGAAGGGCTGCGTCTCCCAGTCTCGGTGGGCCTGCGGGGCCTGCACGACGGCGACGTCGGGGGCGTCGAAGTGCGGGATCAGGCAGGACAGCCAGTCGGGCGAGACCACGTAGTCGGCGTCGACCACGCCCACCACCTCGGCGCGCGGATCGGTCTGCTTGAGGCCGAAATTGAGCGCGCCGGCCTTGAAGCCCGGCCAGTTCTCCAGATGGAAGAAGCGAAAGCGCGGTCCGAGCTCGGCGCAGCGCGCCTCGAGCGGCTTCCACAGCGCTTCGTCCTTGGTGTTGTTGTCGAGCACCAGCACCTCGAAGTTCGAGTAATGCATCGCGGCGAGGCTGTCGATGGTCGCGATCACCATCTCCGGCGGCTCGTTGCAGCAGGCGAGGTGGATCGACACGAACGGCTCGTCGTGCACATTGTGCGGGGCAAGCGGCAGGAAGCGGCGGCGCCAGCGGCGCTTGAACAGGACCTCGCCGAACTCGAAGCCGTGCGAGAGCAGGACCGCGATGGTCAGGCCGGTGGCGCCGATCAGCACACCGAGCCCGACCAGATCGCGCTGGCTCAGGTAATACTCCGCCGGCACGTTGATGCCTACCACCAGCGCGATCGCGCTCGCCTGCATCAGCGCGGCGAGCCACAGCCGCCCGAGGATGCTCCAGTCGCGCAGGAAGAAGGCGATCAGGAACATCGGCAGGAAGGCGATTGCGGCCGCGGTCGTGGATTTCTGGTGCCAGCGGATGTCGGGCACGACCAGCCCGTCGAGGGCGAACTTGGGCTTGCGGTCGGCGTTGAAGACCCCCCAGTACGGTCCCGCCCAGCCTTCGACCTCGACCTTCCAGGGTTGGTCGAAGGCTTCCATCAGGAAGTAATCGAGGCTCGCGCTGCGGGGATCGGCGAGGAACTCGCGGATGAAGCGCGCCGAGTTCTCCGGCGTGGCGACCGCACGGGTATTCTCGACGCCCAACCCGGAGACGATCGGACCACGCGAGGGCCAGCCGATTTCGCCGATGACGATCTTCTTCTTCGGAAAGGCCTGCTTCAGCTCCTCGTAGCGCATCAGCGCATAGTCGACCGCGGCGTCGACGGGCACGCCCTCGTGATAGGGCAGCAGGTGCACGGTGATGAAATCGACGTGCTTGGCGAGTTCCGGATGCTTGAGCCAGACGTGCCAGGGCTCGGCGGTCGAGACCGGCGTTTTCTGGCGCCGCAGCGCCTTGCGCACCTCGTCGAGATGCTTCGCGAGTTCCTTGACGGTCAGATCGCCGCGCAACAGCACCTCGTTGCCGACGACGACGCGTTCGACATGGCGGAGTTTGCGCGCGGCTTCGACGAGGCTCGCGATCTCGCCTGCGTCGGCCTCGGCATCGCCCGATATCCACGCGCCGGCGGTCACCGTGAGTTTGTGCTCGCCGGCGAGTGCGAGGATCTGCGGCACGTCGCTCATGCCGTAGGTGCGGATACGCTCGGCCGTCTGGGCGAGCAGGTCGAGGTCGGCCGCGACTTCGGTCTCGGTCGGGAAGATGCCTTTGAGCGGGCTCTGGTTTCGCTGAAACGGTGAGTAGGCGTAGCCCTGAATGCTGCCCTGGGCGCCGACGAAATCCGTGCCCTGGTTCCAGCGCTTCCACAGCAGGTACTGACCCGCCGCGACGAGCGAGGCGATCAGAAGCGCGAGGAGCAGTCGGTAGATCAGCGTGGCGACGGTCTTGATCATGGCCCGTATCGAAGGCGGCGACAGGTGGGGCGAGGCAGGGATGCTGCGCTGCACGAGTCGCCGGTCGGGGCCTTGGGCCGAATTGCCAGCGTCGCGCCGCAGAAACTCTCGCGGCGCGAAGTTTATATTATTTTCAGTGTGTTAATTGATGATTTTTACACACTGACGCAATACTTCCGGCGTAGGGCGGAGGCCTTGTTTCGACAGGTCAAATTATCCGGTGTGTGGAATATATGCCCGCAATGCTGGCGTGCAGCATGGGTGCCGCCGACCCGCCACGGGTGTCCGCTCGAGCCCGCATTTCGCCAGGACGGCCAGGGGGTGGTCTGTAAACAGGCGCGGCCGGCGGGCAACGAGCCGCCGGCCGCGCGTCGGTCGGACTAAATCAGGCGTAGTCGTCCATCGGCACGCAGGCGCAGAACAGGTTGCGGTCGCCGTAGACGTCGTCGATGCGATTGACGCTCGGCCAGAACTTGTTGTCCGCGATCCACGGCAGGGGATAGGCCGCCTGTTCGCGGGTGTAGGGCCGCTCCCAGTCCGCGGCGATATCGGCCTGGGTGTGGGGGGCGTTCACCAGCGGGTTGTCGTCGGCCGGCCAGGCGCCGGTCTCGACGTGACGGATCTCGTTGCGGATCGCGACCATCGCCTCGATGAAGCGGTCGAGCTCGTGCAGGCTCTCGGACTCGGTCGGTTCCACCATGATCGTGCCGGCGACCGGGAACGACATCGTGGGTGCATGGAAGCCGTAGTCCATGAGGCGCTTGGCGATGTCGACCTCGGTAATGCCGGTCGCCGCCTTGATCGGGCGGATGTCGAGGATGCACTCGTGGGCGACACGGCCGCGCGCGCCGGTATAGAGCACCGGGTAGTGCCCGCCCAGGCGGTAGGCGATGTAGTTGGCGCTGAGGATCGCCACCTCGGTCGCGCGCTTCAACCCCTCGGCGCCCATCATCGTGATGTACATCCACGATATCGGAAGGATGCTCGCCGAGCCGAAGGGCGCTGCCGACACCGCGCCCTGGCCGCGGTGCGCGCGCGCCTCGTCGCCGGTCGGCACGACCGCGTGGTCGGCCATGAAGGGTGCGAGGTGCGCGGCGAGCCCGATCGGCCCCATGCCGGGTCCGCCGCCGCCGTGCGGGATGCAGAAGGTCTTGTGCAGATTCATGTGCGAGACGTCGGCGCCGATCGTCGCAGGCGAGGTGAGGCCGACCTGGGCGTTGAGGTTTGCCCCGTCCATGTAGACCTGGCCGCCGTGGCGATGCACGACCGCGCAGATCTCGCGGATGTCCTCCTCGAAGACGCCGTGCGTCGACGGGTAGGTGATCATCAGCGCGGCGAGCTTGTCGGCGTGCTGGGCGGCCTTGGCGCGCAGGTCCTCGAGGTCGACGTTGCCGTCGTCGTCGCAGGCGACCGCCACCACCTGCATGCCGCACATCTGCGCGGTCGCCGGGTTGGTGCCGTGCGCCGAGCGCGGGATCAGGCAGACGTCGCGGTGACCTTCGCCGCGGCTCGCGTGGTAGCGCGCGATCGCGACCAGCCCCGCATACTCGCCCTGGGCGCCGGAGTTGGGCTGCATGCAGATGGCGTCGAAGCCGGTCACCGCCTTGAGGTAGTCTGCGAGTCCCTCGATCATTTCGAGGTAACCGCGGGTCTGCGCCGGCGGCGCGAACGGGTGCATCGCGGCGAACTCCGGCCAGGTCACCGGGATCATCTCGCTCGTCGCGTTGAGCTTCATCGTGCACGAGCCGAGCGAGATCATCGAGTGGTCGAGCGCGAGGTCGCGATTCTGCAGCTTCTTCAAGTAGCGCAGCATCTCGTGCTCGGTGTGGTGGGTATTGAACACCGGGTGGGCGAGGATCGCGTCGCTGCGCAGCAGGCCCGGCGGAAGCGCGCCGCCGGCCTCACGCGATTCGGCGTCGAGCGCTTCGAGGTCGGCGTTCGCACCGAAGACTGCGAGGAGGGCGGTGACATCCTCGCGCGTCGTGGTCTCGTCAACCGAGAGTCCGAGCGCGCCGTCGCCGCAGCGGCGCAGGTTGTAGCCGGCGGCTTCGGCGGCGGCAAGCAGCGCGGCCGTGCGCGCACCCGTCTCGATGTGCAGCGTATCGAAGAAGGCCGCGCCCGAGAGCGCATAGCCCGCCCCGCGCAGCCCGCGCGCGAGCAGGTCGGCGAAGCGGTGGATGCGCGCGGCGATGGTCGCAAGCCCCTGCGGGCCGTGATAGACGGCGTAGAAGCCGGCCATGTTGGCGAGCAGCACCTGCGAGGTGCAGATGTTGGAGTTGGCCTTCTCGCGGCGGATGTGCTGCTCGCGCGTCTGCAGCGTCATGCGGTAGCAGGGGTTGCCGCGAGCGTCCTTGGAGACGCCGATGATGCGCCCCGGCATCGACCGCACGTTCGCCTGCCGGGTGGCGAAGAAGGCCGCGTGCGGGCCGCCGAAGCCCATCGGCACGCCGAAGCGCTGGGCCGAGCCGAGCGCGATGTCGGCGCCCATCGCGCCGGGCGATTTCAGCAGCACCAGCGCCATCAGGTCGGAGGCGACCGCGGTGACCGCACCGTTCGCCTTGAGCGCCGCGATCACCTCGGTGAGGTCGACGATCTCGCCGCGCTGGTTCGGGTACTGCAGCAGCGCGCCGAACACGTCGTGGCGTGCCGCCTCCTCGGCCGGGCCGAACACCAGCTCGAAGCCGAAGTACTGGGCGCGCGTGCGCACGACGTCCACGGTCTGCGGGAAGCAGGCCTCGTCCACGAAGAAGGCCTTCGCCTTCGACTTGCTCACGCGCCGCGCCATCGACATCGCCTCGGCGGCAGCGGTCGCCTCGTCGAGCAGCGATGCATTGGCGAGCTCGAGCCCGGTGAGGTCGATCACCATCTGCTGGAAGTTGAGCAGCGCCTCGAGCCGCCCCTGCGCGATCTCGGCCTGGTAGGGCGTGTAGGCGGTGTACCAGCCTGGGTTCTCCATGACGTTGCGCAGGATCACCGGCGGCGTGTGCGTGCCGTAGTAGCCCATGCCGATCAGCGACTTGCGCAGCACGTTATGGGTGGCGATGGTGCGCAGCCGGGCGAGCGCCTCGTGCTCGGGCACGGGGCCGCCGAGCGGCAAGGGCCGGTCGAGGCGGATGCCGGCCGGCACGGTCTCGGCGATCAGCGCATCGAGCGAATCCAGACCGAGCGCCGCGAGCATCGCCGCGGCCTCGTCGGGGTTCGGGCCGATGTGGCGGTGGATGAACGCGTCGCGCTGCTCGAGCGCACCGAGGGGGACGGCGAGGGGGTTCGGGGACATGGGCTTGGCAGGGCGGGAAAGGGTGATCAGGCGTCGGCGATCTCGGCTTCGTAGCCGGCGGCATCGAGCAGACCGGCCGGTGCGGAGTCGGGCTTGATGCGGAAGAGCCACGCGGCGTAGGCGTCGGCGTTGACGGTTTCGGGGGCATCGGCGGCCTCCTGGTTGGACGCGACGATCTCGCCCGCGCACGGGGCGTAGATGTCGGACGCGGCCTTGACGGACTCGATCACCGCGCAGGCTTCACCGGCATCGACCCGGCGCCCCGTTTCGGGCAATTCGAGAAACACGATGTCACCCAGCGCCTGCTGGGCGTGGTCGGACACGCCCACGGTCAGGGTGCCGTCGGCTTCGACACGGATCCACTCGTGGGATTTGGTGTATTTCAGGTCGGTCGGAATATTGCTCATGAACTTGCGCTCCGTTTGAGAGGGTGTTCTTCGGGTGTTCGGGAAAGGCCCCGCAGGCGGGGCCTCGAGTGCGATGCTCAGGACGCCTGTGGCCGATCGATGTCGACCAGCACCTGGCCGTTGCGTACGAACGGGAGCTTGACGGTGCGCGCGGCAAGCCGCCGGCCGCGCATGTCGACCTCGACGCGCTCACCGGCGGTCGTGCCCAGCGGCAGGCGGGCGAAACCGATCGAGGCACCGAGCGTCGGCGCGAAGCTGCCGCTGGTGGTCTCGCCCTCTCCAGCGGCGGCAAAGAGTTTCATGTGCGCGCGCAGCACCCCCTTGTCCTCGAGGATCAGGCCGAGAAAGGCGTGCTGCGCCGGCTTGGCGACGAGGGCCGCCTTGCCGACGAAATCGCGCTCGCCGTCGCGCAGGTCCACGGTCCACGCGAGCCCGGCATCAAGCGGCGAGACGTGCTCGTCCATGTCCTGGCCGTAGAGATTCAAGCCTGCCTCGAGGCGCAGCGTGTCGCGTGCGCCCAGTCCGCAGGGACGCACCCCGGCGGCGAGCAGTGCATTCCACATGGCCTCGACGCGCACCGCGGGGACTGCGATCTCGAGGCCGTCCTCGCCGGTATAGCCTGTGCGCGCAATCAGCAGGTCGGCCAGGCGCGCGGCGCTGAACGGCGGGGGGACTCCGTTGGCGGTGTTGAGTTCGGGGATGGCCCCCATCGCACGCTCGATCGCGCGCGGGCCCTGGATCGCGATCAAGGCGAGCTCGCGGCGGCTCTCGAGCGTCGTGTTCGCCCCCATCGCGGCAATGTGGCGGCGAATCCAGGCGACGTCCTTGTCGGCGGTGCCGGCATTGACGACCAGGCGGTACTCGGCCTCCGAGAGGCGATAGACGATGAGGTCGTCGACCACGCCGCCGGCCTCATTGAGCATGCACGAGTAAAGCGCCTTGCCCGGCGCCTTGAGCTTGGCGACGTCGTTGGCGAGCAGGCGGCGCAGGAAGTCGGTCGCGCCGACGCCCGACAGATCGAGGGACAGCATGTGCGAGACGTCGAACATGCCCGCGTCGCGGCGCACCGCATGGTGCTCGTCGATCTGCGAGCCGTAGTTCACCGGCATGTCCCAACCGGCGAAATCGACCATGCGGGCGCCCGCGGCGAGGTGGCAGGCGCGAAGTGGCGTGCGTCGGGCCGGGTGGTTCATGTGCAGGACTCCGGTTCAGTATTCGTGGTCGGCGCCCGCATGCAGCGGAACGCACGGGGTAAACGAAAAAGGGCGGCGCCGGCCCGTGTCGGGTCCGGCATCGCCCCATCTGTCCCTTGTACCTGAGAGATTCCGAGGCGCAACGCGAGCTGCGATCCCTCGGGTGCCCCTTCGGTGGATGCCTTCGCATCACTCTCCAGAGTTGTGCATCGTCCGCGGTCCTTTTGCCTGAGCGATTCCGGGGGGTTACGCCTTCGGCGACTCGAGAGCCGAGTTCTCTCCCGCGAGACCCGTCGAAGATAGCATTGCGGGGGGCGGGCTGGCAATCTCGCCGGCGTGCGGCGATCCGAGCGGATCGGTTGCTTGCCGCCAATGCCGTCACGGGGACGGCGGGCACCGTTGCGCGCACTTCTTTGCCGGCCGCCGCCGGTTCGATTGCGGACAAACCCAATGCGGGTTCATTCCGTGTGGCCGCGCTTTCGCGGCGCGGCACGAGGCCGTACCATCTAGGCCTCATGAAAGCGTTCCGCAGCACCTTCGTCGAAATGCGCGGCCTGCGCCACCACGTGCGCGAGTGGGGCGAGCCGGGCGCGCACCCGCTCGTGCTGCTGCACGGCTGGGGCGATGCCTCGGCGTCGTTCCAGTTCGTCGTCGACGCGCTGCGTGGCGATTGGCACGTCTTCGCCCCCGACTGGCGCGGGTTCGGGCTTTCCGGGCGCAGCGCCGATGCGTACTGGTTTCCCGACTACATCGCGGACCTCGACGCGCTGCTCCGCCGCATCGTGCCGCACGAGGCCGTGTGCCTGGTCGGGCACAGCCTCGGGGGCAACGTCGCGCTGCTCTATGCCGGCATCCGACCGGCCCGCATCGCCAAGGTCGTGGCGATGGACGCCTTCGGTCTGCCCGACCGCTCGCCCGAGGACGCGCCGGGACGCTACGAGAAATGGCTCAACCAGCTCGCCGCGCCCCAGGGCTTTCGCACCTACCCCGACGTCGAGGCGTTCGCGCAGCGCATGATGCGCGACAATCCGCGCCTCGACGCCGCACGCGCACGGTTTCTGGCCTGCCATCTCGCCGAGCCGGACGGTGCGGGCGGGGTCCGCTTCGCCGCCGATGCCGCCCATCGCAACGTCAATCCCGTGCTCTATCGCCGTGCCGAGGCCGAGGCCTGCTGGCGGCGCGTGCGCGCACCCGTGCTGTGGATCGTCCAGTCCGACCCGGCATGGCGGCGCGCGGCCGGCGTGAGCGATGCGGCCAATGATGCCGCCAAGGCCTGTTTTCGTGATTTCCGAGAGATCGCAATCGCCGAAAGCGGCCATAATCTGCACCACGACCAGCCGGAGCGCGTTGCCGAAGCCATCGAGCGCTTTCTGCTGTCACAAGAACAGTCATGCATCACCCCTGACCCGAGATGAATGCGGACCTTCACTGTCATTCGACGGTTTCCGACGGATGGCTCAGCCCCACCGACGTCGTGCGCCGTGCCGCGGCGAACGGAGTGACCCTGCTCGCGCTCACCGACCACGACGAAGTGAGCGGCCTCGACGAGGCGGCCGCGGCCGCGCGCGAGACCGAGTTGGAGCTGGTGCCGGGGGTGGAGATCTCGGTGTCGTTCTGCGGCGAGACAGTGCATATCGTCGGTCTCGGCATCGACCATCGCGAAGCGCGCCTGGTCGCCGGACTCGCCCAGGTGCGCAGCGGCCGGTCCGAGCGGGCGGTGCGCATGGCCCAGGCGCTCGACGCAGTCGGAATTCGCGGAGCGCTGGAAGGTGCGCGGGCGCTCGCGCGCAATCCGGAGCTCGTGAGCCGCGCCCACTTCGCGCGCCACATCGTCGCGAGCGGGCTGATGCCGGACGTCTCGACCGTGTTCCGCCACTATCTCGCCAAGGGCAAGCCGGGTTATGTCGAGCACGAGTGGGCGCGTCTCGAGGATGCGGTCGGCTGGATACTTGGTGCGGGCGGCATTGCCGTCATCGCCCACCCGGCCCGCTATCGGCTTTCCGGTGCCGAGATGGACAGCCTGTTCGACCGCTTCATCGCGGCGGGCGGCGAGGCGGTGGAAGTCGTGTCCGGCGCGCATACACCGGCCGATGTGAGCCGCTTTGCGAACGTTGCGCGCGGCCGCGGGCTGCTCGCCTCGCGCGCGTCCGATTTTCACGGCGAGCACGAAAGTGCCGTCGACCTCGGTCGCTGTGCGCCGCTTCCACCGGATCTGACGCCGGTCTGGTCGCGGCTCGGATATTGACCCGGCGCCCGGCAGAAAACCAACAAGGACTCACGGATGGCCCAATATTTTTCGCTTCATCCCGAACAGCCCCAGCTGCGCCTCATCCGGCAGGCTGCCGAAATCATGCGCGGCGGCGGACTGGTGGTGTTTCCGACCGATTCGGCCTATGCGCTGGGCGGACACCTCGGGGATGCCGAGCTGCTCGAGCGCATCCGCCGCATCCGTGGCGTGGGCGACCGCCACCACTTCACGCTGATGTGCCGCGACCTGTCTCAGATCGCCACCTATGCCCGGGTCGACAACGCGCAGTACCGGCTGCTCAAGGCGATCACGCCCGGCGCCTACACCGTCATCCTCGAAGGCACGCGCGAGCTGCCGCGGCGCATGCTGCATCCCAAGCGCAAGACGATCGGCCTGCGGGTGCCGGATCATCCCGTCGTTTCGGCCTTGCTCGACGAACTGGGCGAACCGATCCTGACCTCGACCCTGATCCTGCCGGGCGACGACCTGCCACTCACCGACGCCGAATCGATCGCCGAGCAACTGGGCAAGCAAGTCGACCTCGTGATCGAGGCGGGCTACTGCGGACCCGAGGCGACCACCGTGGTCGACCTGACCTCCGGCGCCCCCGAGCTGGTCAGGGCGGGCAAGGGCGACCTGGCTCCGCTCGGGCTGGAGGCCGCTTAGCCCGATGACGACAGCCCGGTTTCACGCGCCGCAAGGCTGCGGCGGACGCTCTGTTAGAATAGAGTGCTTTGCGCCCCCGCGTTCATGGAACAACTGATCCCGACCCTCGCCATCTGGGCGCTGCCGGTGCTGCTCGCGATTACGCTGCACGAGGCCGCGCACGGCTATGTCGCGCGCCATTTCGGCGACCCGACCGCGCACCTGGCGGGGCGGATCACGCTCAATCCCTTCAAGCACATCGACCCGGTCGGCACCGTCCTCGTGCCGGTGGGCATCCTCGCCATGACGACGATGATCGGGGGCTCCGGGATCCTGTTCGGCTGGGCGAAGCCGGTGCCGGTGAACTTCAACCGCCTGCGCAATCCCAAGGGCGACATGCTGTGGGTCGCCGCGGCCGGACCGTTCATGAACCTGGTGATGGCCTTCGGATGGGCGCTGCTGCTGAAGCTTGCGCTCGTCTCGCCGGACATGGCGTATTCCGCCGCGATGCGTGAGATGGCGCAGGCCGGCATCCTGATCAATGCGGTCCTGATGTTCCTCAATCTCCTGCCCATTCCGCCACTCGATGGCGGTCGCATCGCCGTGAGCGTGCTGCCGGCTCGGCTCGCCTGGCAGTTCGCGCGCATCGAGCCGTACGGCTTTCCGATTATCATCCTCATGCTGTTCACCGGGGTGCTGAGCGCAATCCTGTGGCCCCTGATCGGCAGCTTCCAGCACCTTCTCGCCCTCGTATTCGGTTTCTATATCTGATCATGTACGCAGAACGCGTTCTCTCCGGCATGCGGCCGACCGGCCGCCTGCATCTGGGCCACTACCACGGCGTCCTCAAGAACTGGGTCAAGCTCCAGGAGGAGTACCCGTGCCTGTTCTTCGTCGCCGACTGGCATGCGCTCACGACCAACTACGACTCGCCGCAGATCATCGAGGAGAGCGTCTGGGACATGTTGATCGACTGGCTCGCAGCCGGTGTCGATCCCGCCCAGGCGACCCTCTTCATCCAGTCGCGCGTGCCCGAGCACGCCGAGCTGCACCTGCTGCTGTCGATGATGTGCCCGCTCGGCTGGCTCGAGCGCGTGCCCACCTACAAGGACCAGCAGGAGAAGCTCGCCAACAAGGACTTGTCGACCTACGGCTTTCTCGGCTATCCGCTGCTCCAGTCGGCCGACATCCTGATCTACCGTGCCGACAAGGTGCCGGTCGGCGAGGACCAGGTGCCGCACGTCGAGGTCACGCGCGAGGTCGCGCGCCGCTTCAACCATCTCTACGGGCGCGAACCCGGCTTCGAGGACAAGGCCCGAGAGGCGGTGAAGAAGCTCGGATCGAAGCGTGCGCGCCTCTACCTGGAGCTGCGCACCCGCTACCAGCAAGACGGCGAGGCGGATGCGCTCGAGCAGGGGCACGCGCTGCTCGACGAGGCCCAGAACCTCAGCCTGGGCGACCGCGAGCGGCTCTACGGCTATCTCGAGGGCAGCAGCAAGATGATCCTGGTCGAGCCCGAGGCCCTGCTCACGCATGCCGCGCGCATGCCCGGCCTCGACGGGCAGAAGATGTCGAAGAGCTACGGCAACACCATCGCGCTGCGCGAAGACCGGGACGTCGTGGTGAAGAAGATCCGCACCATGCAGACCGACCCCGCGCGGGTACGGCGCACCGATCCGGGCGATCCGGAAAAGTGCCCCGTGTGGCAGTTCCACCAGATCTACACCGACGAGGCGACCCGCGACTGGGTGCAGACCGGTTGCCGCAGCGCCGGCATCGGCTGCCTGGAATGCAAGCAGCCGGTGATCGACCAGGTGCTCAAGGAGCAGGAGGCGATGCACGAGCGCGCCCAGCCTTATGTCGACGATCCCAGCCTGGTGCGCAACATCATTGCCGACGGCTGCGAACGCGCCCGCAAGCTCGCGCAGGAGACCATGCGCGACGTGCGCGAGGCGATGGGGCTGTCGTACTCGTGATGCCGGCCGGCATGGCTCGCACGCCCGCTGTGGCGCGGGTGTCGTCCAAGTGCCGGGCGGGTTTGCCG
The DNA here is from genome assembly GCA_029289265.1 of Gammaproteobacteria bacterium. Lineage (GTDB taxonomy): Bacteria > Pseudomonadota > Gammaproteobacteria > Burkholderiales > Rhodocyclaceae > JARFTX01. Next base: position 45,669 of record JARFTX010000002.1, on the reverse strand, counting down.
GCCCGGCACGGGCGGGCCGTGCCTCGATGAACGACCTCCTCGAGCTCGCGCCGCCCGAGACGCCGGCGCAGGCCCAGGCGGTCGCGCGCCTCTACGGCGAGGCGCTGCTCGAACTTCCCAAGGACTTGTACATCCCGCCCGAGGCGCTCGAGATCTTTCTCGAGGCCTTCGAGGGACCGCTCGACCTGCTGCTGTACCTGATCCGCAAGTCCAGCCTCGACGTGCTCGACATCCCGATGGCGCCGCTCACGGCGCAGTACCTCGCCTATGTCGAGGCGATGCGCCGGCACAATCTCGAACTGGCTGCCGACTATCTCCTGATGGCGGCGATGCTGCTCGAGATCAAGTCGCGCATGCTGCTGCCGCGTCCACCGCGTGACGACGGGCGCGAGGAAGAGGATCCGCGTGCCGAACTGGTGCGGCGACTGCTCGAGTACGAACAGATGAAGATGGCGGCGGCGCGCATCGAAGTGCTGCCGCGTGCCGAGCGCGACTATGAGTGGGTCGGCGTGCTGGTGTCCGAGCGCATCGTCGAGCGGCTGCCCGAAGTGAGCCTGCACGACCTGCAGCTTGCCTGGCTGCGCATCATGAAGCAGGCCCGCCTTACCCAGCACCACCACGTCCGTCGCGACGAGTTGTCGGTGCGTGAGCACATGACGAACATCCTGAGGCGGCTCGCCGGCGGCGCCTTCGTCGTCCTCGACACGCTGTTCGAGCCGCGCCTCGGGCCCGCCGGGATGGTCGTGAGCTTTCTTGCCGTACTCGAACTCGTGAAGGAGCGCCTGGTCGATGTCACCCAGAACGAACCGTTTGCGCCGATCTACGTGAAGCTCGCCACCGATGCAGCCGACGACGCCTGACGACTACAAGCGCGTGATCGAGGCGGCGCTGCTCGCCGCGACCGCGCCGCTCGACCCCGCCGTGCTGCGTCGCATGTTCGACGAGGACCCGGGGTCGGAACTGGTGCGCCGGCTGCTCGAGGAGTTGCGCGAGGACTGGGCCGGACGCGGCGTCGAGCTGGTGCGGCTCGCCTCCGGCTGGCGTTTTCGCACCCGTCCCGAGTACCAGTTCTATCTCGACCGGCTCAAGGAGGAACGACCGCCAAAGTATTCGCGCGCGGTGCTCGAGACGCTCGCGATCATTGCCTACCGCCAGCCCGTCACGCGCGGCGACATCGAGGAGGTGCGCGGCGTGGCGGTCTCGCCCAACGTCATCAAGACGCTCGAATCGCGCGGCTGGATCGACGTCGTCGGCCACCGCGACACCCCGGGGCGGCCGGCGCTGTTCGCCACCACCCGCCGCTTTCTCGATGACCTCGGCCTGCGAAGCCTCACCGAGCTGCCCGCGCTGACCGAAATTGAAAGGATCATGGACCTTGTCGACCTCAAAGAAGAAATCAAGCCCGCTGCGCCCGAAGACGAGCCGCAAGTCTGAGGAGGCCCCGCGCGGGCGTCGCGGAGCGCCTGCATCCGGCCGTGATGCCGACAAGGCTCCGCGAGCAAGCGGCGGCCGGCGCCCCACGGATCGACCCATCGAAGGCGACGAGGCGAGAGGGCGGCGCGCGCCTGCGGGTCGTCGGACCCGATCCGAGGCGGGCGATGCCCGGGGCGGGACGCGCGGTGGGCGCGGTGCGAAGGACACCCCGGCGAATCGGCAAGGCGGAACAGTGCAAGGCGAATCATCGCGAGGCAAGGCAGCCCGCGGCGAATCAGCGCGCGGCGAATCGTCCCGAGGCAAGCCGGTGCGGGATGCTGTCGGCGCCAAGACGCCGCACACGCCCCGCCCGCGTCGCGCTTCGGGCGCGACTGGCAGGCCCGGCCGCGAAGAGGTGGCACCCATCGAGCCCGAACGCCTGCAGAAGGTGCTCGCGCAGTTCGGTCTAGGATCCCGCCGCGAGATCGAGGAATGGGTCCAGGCCGGGCGTATCTCCGTCAATGACCTGCCCGCCACACTCGGCCAGAAGATCGGCCCGGGCGATCGAGTCAAGTGCGACGGCAAGCTGGTGCCCCTGCGTTTTGCCGAACGCGCCCCGCGTCTGCTGATCTATCACAAGCCCGAAGGCGAGATCGTCTCGCGCGATGACCCGGAGGGTCGCCCATCGGTGTTCGACCGACTGCCCATCCTCAACAAGGGGCGCTGGATCGCGGTCGGCCGGCTCGATTTCAATACCTCCGGGCTGCTGCTGTTCACCAACGACGGCACGCTGGCCAACCGACTGATGCATCCCCGCTACGAGCAGGAGCGCGAATACGCCGTGCGTCTGCTGGGTCGCCTCAACGACGAGCAGGTGGCCTCGCTCATCAGCGGCATCCAGCTCGAAGATGGCCCGGCGCGCTTCGACTCGCTGCGCGACGAGGGCGGCGAGGGCTCCAACCACTGGTATCGCGTCACCATCGGCGAGGGGCGCAATCGTGAGGTGCGGCGCATGTTCGAGGCGGTCGGCATCATGGTGAGCCGGCTCATGCGCGTGCGTTATGGCAGCGTCGTGCTCCCGTCCCGCCTGAAGCGCGGCATGTGGATGGAACTGCCCGAGAACGAGGTGCGTGCACTGGCCGGCCTGCCGCTCAGCCAGGCTACCCCGGGTGACGCCGACAAGGCCAGGCGCCAGAGCCGCGTCCGACGCACGGCGCCCCGGTAGGTCAAGCGCCGCCGCGCAATCGGCGCAGCTTCGGGCACGGCCACTCGCGAGCCTATATGGCCGTTCTTCCTCGTGGCCGTGCGCAGCAGGCAAGCTTCGGACGCGGCGCGGCGCCTTAATCCGCCAGCCATCCCTGCCGTCGCAACGCCTCCACGCTCAGCCTTGCGATCTCCGCGTAGCCCGCGGCATTGGCGTGGATCCGGTCTGCCCGCAGTTCCGCCCGCGAAAGCGTCGTCGAGATCGCCCCGGGGATCAGGGCGATCGCGTGCTCGTCGGCGATCCGGGCGAAAAGCTCATGGTCGGCCAACCGACCGACCGCTGCGCGGGTCATCGAAAGTTCGGGCACGGCCATGATCGCCACGTGAGGCGTCACCGCGCGGCTCGCGGCGACCATCCGCACGAGATTGTCGCGGGTTGCCTCGAGAGGCACCTGACGCAGGAAATCGTTGCCACCGACGGCGATGATCACCGCCCCCGGGGCGTGCCGCTGCAGCAGCCCATCGAGCCGCGCGAGGGCGTCCGCAGAGGTATTTCCAGGCACGCCGGCATTCACCACCTGCCAGCCCGTCAAGCGCCCAAGCGCTTCCGGCCAGGCCTCACCGGACGCCGCGCCCGTGCCGGCGACCAGGCTGTCGCCGATCACCAGGACGGTGCTGTGCGCGGGCAGGGGAGCGAAGCGGGGTGCCTTGTCCGAGCATCCCGCCAAGAACACGGTCGCCGCAACGAGCGCCGCCCAGATGGCGAGCACGAGCGCAGGATGCCTTCGCTGAACGCCGACCCGCGCGGCCCTGCGGTCGGCGTCTCCCAATGAACGCCGACGCACCGCGACGAGCCACCGGCACGGTCGGCGAGCGATGAGGAGGTCAGGATCGATCAAGGATTGGCTGCCATGGGGGTAGTAATGTCAGAGGTCGAGAAATGTTGCCCCAGTTGATCCGGCACCTGGAACGTCTCCCATACTGCCGAGCCCAAACGAATGATTCGCCCATCGACTGGGCAATTTCCCGCAGGACAAGGTGCGTAAACGTGCCCGGGCCGGCGCCGCGGGCAAGAAGAAATCCCAGCTGATAAGGGTTGGGATTTTGGGTATTGGTGGCGGATGGTTGACGGCAGAACTGGGTCCTCGGTCAGCCGTTTCGGGTCGGTGCAAACTTTTGCGAACTCCCGTAAACCTGCGGGTAGGCAACTGTCCGGAATCGCCGGAGGGTTGCGGGTGTGGGGACCAGTTATCCGGGATTTTCGGATAACTGGTGACAGGGCACTGTCCGCCAGTCGCGTCGATGTCAAAGCGCTCTTTAATTGCTGGGCTCGGCATTAAAGACTGTTTGAATTTGGTTCGTCGGCGAGGGAGCGCGAAGCTGCCTCGCGAAGTTCGTCGAGGGGGCGTGCAAGATCGGGGCGACGGCCGGCTAGCTCGGTCACGTTGATGTAGTAACCCACCATCACTGCCTTTTCCAGGCCTCGGAGGCGCACCTTGATCGCCTGGCCGCTTCTGGCCTCAGTATCTGCCAAGCAGATGGCCCAGCCCACGTTCTCCCGCCAGAGCAGGTGGCCCACTTTGTGAGTGATCGAACGCTCCGTTTGACCCTGCATCTCCGCATTCCAGACCGGGGCGAGCAGGCTCTCGATCTCATTCAGCAGCCTGCTAACCTTCGGCGCGATTTCGGTGATGTACGCGTGGGCATCCTCAATGCGTATCTTTCCGAGCAAGCCCGCGATACGGCCCGACTGTGCGGACGCCACCAGCTGCGGTGCGGTAAAAACTTCCCGTAGCGCCAGCGCCTTATCCACATCGGTGCCAACGCCTCGCCAATCAGCATTCCCCAGTGTGGCGACCAGGACCAACCAGAGCGTTCCGTCACCTACGACATCGCCGAAGGTCGACTGGTGTCCGCTGTCGGCGTATCGCTTCTCGACTACGTGCAATAGTCCGCCTGCACCAGCGCCCCGAAACAGAATTGAGAAAATCTCGAGGGCCCACTTTTCAGCGAGTTCACCGGAAACCCAGCCGCGCCGTTGGCCGCGCAGCGCGACAGCCAGTGGGAACGAAACAGCCTGAACCATCTGCGTCGCTGTGCAGCGCTCGGCAAATGTCGCTGATGACAGCTCCTTCAGAAAGGTGTCTATCTGAGCCGCCAGACGTTCGCGGAATCGGGCTTCGATAGCACCATCACGCGGTTCGGCGCGCTCCTTCTCCGACTTTTTCTTCGTTTCTTGCTTCTCGGAATCGTCGGGAAGCTGGCCTTCATCGAGCTGCTCATCCTGCGCGGCCGCGGAATCCGTGTTCTCATCGGTTTCCGCCTCGAACAACAAGCGAAGGATGCCCGTCAGGGACAAGCTGCCGGCGTGAGGTGAGCCGAAATGTGGAAGTGAGACCGGCGATTCCTCCAGGTGGCAAATGAGGTCGTGCGGATTGACCGGTGCCGCAGGTTGCTCGTCGCCCTTGGATTCGTCGCGCCGGTCGCTCCCGAAGCCAGGATCGCGAAAGGACGCCGCATCGTTGAATAGCGCTTGCGCCACCTCGTTGAGCTCATCCAGCATCTGCCTCTGTTCGGCCGAGCTGCCACTGCGTTCGAGACCTTTGAACGGTTCCAGTAGTCTTGCGGATTGGCTGGCGTGCTGCAGCGCCGACAGATCATTGATCCACCGGGCTCCCGTGACCCAACACGTGTCTCCACGACGGACATGTGCCGCCGCGAACATCGTTGCTGCTCCAATCCCTTCCGGAAGCTCACATTGCCAGACGCCATTTGAGCTTGCTGAACGCGTCATCGTTCGGTGGGTGGCGCCGATGACGAGGTCTACGGTCATATCGGCTGATGGCGCTGGGCGAATCTCAGCATGCAAAAAACGAGACGAGCTATCCCAATGCAGGCTCGCAAGCTCAAAGGCATTCTTGCTGGCCTGTCGATCTTGACCTTGGTCGGGTCTGGGTACGAGCACCTCGGCCGGGGTCTGTGCGGGAATGCTGAATAGCATTAACGCGCTGGCAAATTCCTCATCTTTCGGCGCGTCGTAAACAACCACAGTTTCGACGTTTCCTCCCTGACTTGGCGGCAACAACCAGGCCGCGGCCGAGCAGTTCGCCGATCCCATCACGGCAGCTGGGCCGTCGGCGCCGTCGAACCAATAAAGCTTTGCGTGCAGTCGCCGCTCGGCCGGGGCAGCAATCACGCGCACATCAAGCGGCAGATCTGCCAGCTTCTCAGGACTGAAGCTGGCCGCCGATGGCGTCAGGGCTACGGTTGCACGCGTTATGCCGAACGTGGTGTTTGCCCAGCGGAGAAATGCGCCGGCTTCATCGGTGGAGCCAGTGAGGATCTTGATCTCATCGAACTGGCGGCCCGCCCACCGCGCTGCGAGTGTTGGGCCCAGGGCTCGGCTTTCCCAGCTATGGAGGATCGGCGGCGCATCGTCCAGCGCGGCAGGCGTCAGGCTGAGCCACGGTACATCCTTCATCCGACGCACCGCATCCGCCTCGATCTCGCCACCGCACCATGACAGCACATGGTCGAGAAATCCGTGGAGCCAGCCACCTTCGTCGGCGTGGTCGGGACCCAGCATCCAGGCGGTGGCGATCTCCTGATTGCCTCCCCAGCCCGAACTGGTGACGTTGCCGCTGCCCAGCATGATTGCGCCGTCTTTCGGCCCGAGTCGAAGCATCACTTTTGGGTGGAAGGCGCCCACGTGTTTGGCGCCTGCCAGCAAGTATTGCTTCCCGAGGTGCCACAGCTGACCGGATGCCGCCTGTGTTGACGCCGCGATCTGGTTCTCGTCGCCGAGCACCAGGATGTCGCTCGACCGGCCGGCCCAGAGGTCTGGCAGTACCACCTGCTCGAAGAAAATGGGATCGAAGGAATAGGTCAGCAGCAAGGCCTTGTGATACGAGCGTTCGCGGCAGAACAGCCGGGGATTCATGCTCCGGCTCCTTCCGTCAGCACGGTGAGCGCGCGCTCCAAGACCAACTCGCCGTCCGCAGTGATGCCGCCGCCGTCAATCAACCGCAGTTGCGTGAGCCAGCCCAAGGCCTGCTGAAGGCGCGACGCCGTGCGTCCGCCACCGAAACCCTTGCCGCGCGAGAACCACTTGTTGCCCTCGGCGGTCAGTAGTGCCACATCACGCCGCAGATCAACCTGCAGGCGCGACCAAGTGATTTGCAGGTGCTGTTGCACAGTTCTGTAGGCCAGTTCTGCTGCCACCTCACGCAGGGAACAATTCTCCCGCTGGAAGCGCGCCAGCTCGGGCAGGATGACGTCACGCAGGCCCATGCGCCGCCATCCTTGATAGGAGAGGCTGCTGTGCTCCTGACCATTCTCCCGCACGCCTTCACCCACGCGCCGTGCGGCTACCAGCCAGGCGACAACCGCCAGGGTTAGTGCGCCGGAACCGGAACGCAAAGCGCGCCTGTACAGCACCGGCTCGGTCAGCGCGTGGGGCCACCGGCTGATGCCGTGCGACTGCATACTGCCGGCAACCAGAAGCTCGTCGATGCGTGATTGAAGGTCGCGGAATGAAAGCGTCGTCGTGGATTCGCCACTGTTCAGCAGGCCCAGATCACGCAGGGCGGAGTCATGTTCTTCAACGCGTTCCATCAGGCCTGCGATGACGGCATCCCGGTCGACGCCGGCCAGCCCACCATCGGGGCTGGCCATGATTTCGTCCATCACGGCGGCCATGACGGCTTCCTGAGTGACCGCGATCGCATCTCGAACGCAGTAACCGGTCCAGCCATCCGCGACCCGATCCAGTATCGGTTCGCCGAAACGTGCCATGGAACAGGCTGTATCGAACAGATCGCTTTCCGCAGGGCGGGCTTTCAATTGCGATGCGAGTGCCAGCAGGGTGGCATATGTGCCGATGCGGGCGCGCTCCCGGTTCAGTGGCTGCGCCGGAACGATGGCCGCGATAAGCAGCTCACGCTCGTCGTCCGGGATCTGATCGACGCGCGCGACGGCGCCCAGTTCACGCAGATCGTCAATGCTCACATCGGCAAGAACGCTTTTCGACAGCAGGCTGTTAATGAGAGGAATCCGAGCCAGGGTCCGATCGAGCGCCGTCGCCAGGGGCACACCGCGCTCGGCGACCAGTCCAGGAACAGCGTCCTCCCGCGATCTCGTGATACCGAGCTGATCCGAAGGGCCGGCGTAGATGGTGGATGCCGGCGACTTGACCAGCGCCGAGATCGCAACGCGAGGCGTATTGGCGTCCAGACGCGCCAGTGCCTGATCGGTGCCGATGAGCCCGCCGATGGAGCGGTCCTGCGTAAGGTTGCCGAGCACCAGGGCCGATTCGATACGCGCAGCAAAGTTGGTGAAGTCTTGCCAGCGATCCGGTTGCCCGCTCTGGCCGTAGCGGTGGATCAGCCAGGCCCGGAAAGCCAGATAGCGCACCGATGGCGTCACGGTAGTGACACCATCGAGCAGCGTGCCGCCGATGAACTGGACCGGCAGCCGCAAGCCGAGCAGGTCGAGGCCGCCGGTGATCACCGCACCGCTGCTGACCCAGGTGGGTGCCTGTAGGGTCGCGGCGATGGGCATTTACGGGCGTCGCTCCACATCAGTGGTCGAGGAACACGCGAAGCTCACTTCAGATGTTCCTCGATAGACTCCCACCGCTTGTCCTTGACCATGACGAACCGGCAGCGCCCCTCGGACAGGTTCGCCCAGAGGCCACCGATCAACCGATCATCCTCCGCGGCAGCCCAGCGATCCGCACCCTTGTATTCGACGGCCAGGATTGGGCCCGGCTCGTCACCCTTACCGGGTAGCTGGCACAAGAAGTCCGGGTAGAAGCGGCCATCGGCTTTTTGCAGGAAGAAGGAACTGCCTTCGCGCCGCACGAGGTTGCGCACCCAGAACTGGATGCGTCCCTGCTGCGCCTGAATGTCCAGCCAGCAGGCGCATTCGAATTCCTCCTTGCTGTCGAAGTCGCCGATGCGCCCGTAGAAGTGCTTGCGGAAGTCGAAGTGTCCGAAACGGCCGTCGTAGTCCCGGCTGGGTGCATAGGCCTGGGCGTGGAACTCGAACGCGTACTGATCGGTGACCGCGACGCGCGATGCCGCGTCGTCGCCGAACAGCGCCTGCTGAAACGCCTTGCCAACTGCCTGCCTGCGCAGATCCCGGATGCGTGCTTCCAGCAGATTGCGGATCAGGAATTTCTGCAGATTGGCGCGGGCCAGCGTCAAGCCGTCCCGCAGTAGCAGTTCGGTCAGCCACTTGGCCACGAAGGCTTGCTTGCTGGCGTGGGTGAGAGAGGGTTCCGGCAGGTTTCGGCAGAGCCAGGTGGCAAGGCGTACCTCGTCCCAGTTCTCGGGCTGATAGACCAGTCCCAGGTCGCGTTGCAGATCGGGCAGGAAGCGTGAAACGACCTTGCCGCTCTCATCGTCGACATCTATCTCACCGCCCTCGGATACCTTCAGGCCGGCACCCAGCGCGGTCAGGTCATCACCGGTCGGTGCGGCGTCGTAGGTGGACAAATCCCATGGGTACTCCAACACCTCCGGGTCGTCGAACAATTGCAGCTCGCCCTGTACCTTCAAGGCAAGTTGCGGGATGCGGAAGCGCTCGCCCAGCTCGGCCGGCGTCTGGAAGAACTCGATGGCCGTGGTGCGGCTGATCTCGGCCGCTTCCACGATCGCGGCGGCAGCGGTTTCCGATGTGACCGAAGCCTTGAGGACTTCCGCCTCGTCCTCGGTCAGTGGTGTGCTGATGGTCAGGGTGTTGAGCTTGCCGTCCCAGCTCACCTTGTCGCGCACCGGCTTGGGCACGCTCCTGAGGTCGGGCTTCTCGGTCAGCGTGATCGCCACCGGCCGGACCACGACGCGTCCGGCATGACCCTCCAGGTCCAGCCGCGCCTGCTCGGCCTTGGCGGCGGTGACGAACTCGGTTACCTCGCGTCGTTCAAAGCCCGCGCCCGCCACCAGACGGTCTCGCAGCGCGCCTGCCGTCTCGGCAAAGTTGCGCGACACCACGAAGGCATAGGACTGATTCAGGGCCTTGGCCTGCCGATGGCTGGCGCCGGGTTGACGCAATACGCGCCCGAGCAGCTGTTCCACCGCCGTGGCCGATGACAACGAGGCCATGCTCACCAGGATGTAGGCGAAGGGGCAGTCCCAGCCCTCGGCCAGGGCCTTCTGGGTGATGACGAACTTGACCGGGCAGGACGGGTCGGCGATGCCCAGCTTGTAGTCGGCGTCGATCTGCTCCAGGCCCTTTTCCTCGCCCGTGGCGACCAAGATCTCGCCGGCCGGAATGCCATGGTTGCTGATCAGCTCCTGGCGAACCTTCTCGAAATCCAGTGTTTCCACCCCGGAGCGGCGGGGTTCGGATTGAATCAAGACGATCGGCCGCAAGTAATCCGCGCCGGCACGGCGTTCCTCATCAGCCAGCTTGTGCAGGGCGTCGCGTCGGCCGATGGCGTCGGCCAGACACTGCTGCCAGTTCGGCTCGGTCTCCAGCACCACCGGCAGCTTGATCATTTCCTCTGCCTTCAATTCGGCGGCGGAGACGCTGTGCAGCACGTTGCTGGGCGTGCGTTCCAGGTCAGGTGTGGCGGTCAGTTCCATCACGCCGCTGGGGCGGAAGCGCGCCAGCATGTCGAAGGCGAGTTCGGTGCGGCTGTTGTGCGCCTCGTCCACCACCACGAAAGGCCGGCGCAGGCGCAGCACGTTGGCCAGCGAGCATGGCGTCGTGCGTTCAGCGCCTTCGCCCTCGCTCAACAAGCCGTCACGCTGGGTGGGCGACAGGTTGTCGAAGTGGTGCATCAGCGCGCCGCTGCTCTGGTACACCTTGCGGGATTCCTCGTCCTCCACCTGAAACGCCTGTCGGGTGGCGACGATGATGGTGGTCGAGGTGTCCAGCGTGGCGCGGGTTACGCTCTTGGCGTCGTCAAGATCCATCACTGTGATGAGTCCGGCCTCGCGCAGCGCCGCGTGGTACGGATGCAGGCGGTCGCGCAGGGCGCGCAAGGTCTGTTCGCGGATGGGCTTGCTCGGCACCAGCCACAGAATCACGCTGTGTTCGCAGCGCAGCAGATGCGTGTTGGCAAGCTGAACGCTCTTGGTCGCCAGCCAGGTCTTGCCACCGCCCGTGGGCACGCGCAGACAGAAGTACGGCATGTCGGCCGGAAAGCCCGACAGCGGGTTGTATGCATTGCCACGTCCCCACAGGCGCTCGGTGGTGGCGGTGAAGGCAATCGAGGGCGACGGCAGCTCGTGGCAGGCCTTGAAGTAGGCCTCGACGCTGTCGAGCACCTGCTGCTGGTAGGTCTTGGGCGCGAATGTGGTCATGGTTTGTCACCATAGGGCGCCGGGGGCTCCTGAACCGACGACTCTGTTGCTTCCAGCTGCGGGCGGATGTGCTCGATCACGCCATCACGGCTGACCACGATGGCCGTGCCGGTTTGCGCGGCCAGCTCCCGTGCCCGCCGTGCGGCACGCTGCATGGCTTGCGGCGACAGACGCAGGTCGGCATCGCGTGCGGTTTCGATGGGTTGCTTGTTCATGGCTTTTCACTCCAGTCCAGCAGCACGGGTTGTGGGCCGGAATTGTTGTACAAGGCCCATGCGTCCACTTGTGGCGCATACAGGCGCTCGAAATTCTCACGCCCGACAGCAAAGCGCCGGCGAATGGTCGCTTCGGGAATGCCGTGGCCGCCCTGGCGAACCCGTTGAGCCACACGGGCGATGGCCTCATCCACGCTGTCGAGCTGCAGGAAAATAAGCTTGACTTGATAGCCCGAGAATTGCCATTCGCTGATATGACGCAGATAGCCCCGGCCGGACAGTGTCGTTTCAAAGGCAAAGCTCTGGCGCGCGGCAAAGTGGCGCGACAGCTCCCCAAGCATCAGGCGTCCTGCCTGTACGGCCGCCGATTCTGGTGCGAAGGGTGCAAGTCCCGCTGCAATCAGATCGGCGTTGACGAAAATCGGGCAACCGGCTTCGTTGGGCAGAAACTCACGGGCAAAGGTGGTTTTGCCGGCGCCGTTCGGACCGGCGATGATGATGACCTTGCGCTCATCGCTCATTGCTTACACCTCCAGCGCGTAGGGGGTTTGCTTGAAGGTGATGCCCTCGCGTGACGCGCGGCCACCCATGCGATTGGCGGCGGCATAGATCACTTTGGGGCCGGCGAACCTCGGCAGCACATCGAACACCGGGCCGGTGAGCACGTTGCCGCCCGCGACCGACCGGTCCTTGAGGATGCCGTTGTAGAGCAGGTAAATCGCGCGGCCCTCGTGCACCCCGAGCAGCGGCGAGTCAGCCTTGCCCGTAAAGCCGGTGCCGGTCTCGGCGAACCAGACGAACTCGGCCAGTTGAGCAAAGGTCACGTCGCGACGGATCTGGCCCTCGGCATCAAACAGCGGTTCCGCCGAGAGGCGGCAGAACTGGAAGCCACCGCCGAGGCCTTCGACCGGGACTCGCTTCTTGCCGGCGAGCGGCGTGTAGCCCTCGATGGCCTTTCGGACGCGCTCGCGCGTCTTGTTCCGTGCCACGTCGTCGTTGAGTTCGACGAGGATGAAGCGAACGGGCTCCTTCAAGTGCTGATTCAACCTGAGCACCGCGTGCGCCGTGGTGCCGGAGCCGCCAAAGCTATCGAGTACGAGGTCACCGGGCTCGACCACCATGCCCACCAGATCAGCAATGACCTCGGAGTCCTTCGGGAACGGAAACGCCCCCGCGCCAAGGATCGCTTCGACCTCCAGCGTCGCCGCCCGCCCGTCCTTGTAGAACACGCTCATCATCGGCTCTTCGTCGATCTCGAACAGGTAGCTCTTGCGGTTCGGAATCGTCGTGTGGTTGTTGCCGAAGTGAATGCGTGGCGGGTCCTCAGCCAGCGCGGCTCTCGTGGTGTCCTCTTCCCACCGCCAGCCGGTCGAGGGCACGGCGCAGGGCTGCTGGGTGACGGGGTGCAGGATTGGATAGCGCGGGCGGTTCTCGCGGCCGTCATCAGGGCCTGCAAAGTCCGCCGCGAAGTAGAGCCCGCGCTTGTCGGACCAGTTGTAGTGTTTGTGCCCCTTGCGCGGATCACCCTTGGGCAGCGCCCGGTACCAAGCCATCATCTCCTTTCGGATCGTGGCGTGGTTGTCACCATGCTTCTTCCGCAAGCCTTCGTAGTGCTCCAGCACAGCGTCGACGCCAGGCTTCTTGCGTCTCCATCGGACCTTTCGTTCCTTGAGCAGAGCCTTGTTGCGCGCAAAGGCGACGATGTATTCGTGCGTGACGGATACGAGCTTCGAGTCGCCCTTCTTACCCTTCTCCCAGACGATGGTGGCGACCTCGTTCGTGGCGCCAAAGACCTCGCGCATCAGGGCTTGCAGGTTACCGACCTCGTTGTCGTCGATAGACACGAAGATCGCCCCGTCCTCGCGCAGAAACTGCTTCAGCAGCACCAGGCGCGGGTACATCATGCACAGCCAGCGGTCGTGCCGATCCAGCGTCTCGCCTTCCTTGCCGACCACCTCGCCCAGCCACTTGCGAATCTCCGGGCTGTTGACGTTGTCGTTGTAGACCCAGCCCTCGTTGCCGGTGTTGTAGGGCGGGTCGATGTAGATGCACTTCACCTGCCCGGCGTAGCGGGGCAGCAGGGCCTTGAGCGCGTGCAGGTTGTCGCCTTGCACGATCAGGTTGCCGCTGTCGGCATCGCCGCAGGACAGCTCCGGCACGGGCTCCAGCAGGCGGAACGGTACTTCTTTGTGGTGTTTGACGACGGCTTCTTTGCCGATCCAGTTCAACGTAGGCATGCAGGGTCTCGTTGCTGTTCTTGGGCCAAGGCCAGCCTGGCTTGACATACAGGCCGTTCGGGATACGCTCTCGCGCTGAGTTCACTGCCTATCGGCTTTGGACCTATCGAGGTTTCGGCCGCTGAACCCGCGTAGCGAATCAGCGGCCTTTGTTTTTTCTGCGCCTCCATCACGGGCTGCCTCCTGGCAGGCGATGGCACGCCACTGGACTGCACTGGGTTCGGCCTTGCGGCTATCGACCATGCCGCACCTGCGGTGATCGATATAAGGCGTTGATTTATTTGGTCTGCGCCGGTGTATCGCCCATTTTCTATCGCCCGGCTATTGCCGATAGGGCACAGGTTGTCCGATAGCCTTGTCATGACACCGCCCAGTAGCGCCGCCAGCGCTTGTCACCTTCAAAGCGCACCTCGCCCTTGTCGACCAGGCCATCCAGCGCACGCTTGACCTGCCTGGGGTGGATCTCGCTGCCGATGCGCTGGCGGATATCGCCGATCGCGGATTCGGGGTAGCGCTTGAGGTCTTCCAGAATCAGGGCCGCGAGGCGGTGCGGCTCAATCCGCTTCAGGGTAGTCTCCCCGGCAAAATCGAGATGGCGCAGCAGCCCCGGATCGACGAAATAGCGCGTGGCTTGCGTGCGCCCTGCGCTCTGGATCAGATCCCACTCCAGCAGCCGCTTGATCCACGGTTGCAGCGCCTCGACCGAGGGCAGCTCCAATACGGCGGCCAGTTCGCGGGCGGTCATGGCGTCGTGCTGCGCCAGCAGGCCCAGGGCGATGCGTTCGCGCTGGGTGAGCTGGTAGGTCTGGTCCGCCTTGGCAATGAAGTCGATGACTTCGGGCTTGAGAATGCGGCGGCGTACCGTGACCTGCACGCGGTCATGAGTTTCTATCAGCTCCGGCGCCGGGCGGCCCTGCGACAGCAGCACCTCGAAGATCTTGTCGAAGCCGCTGCCTTCGCGCTCCATCAGCTTCAGGTCGTGGAACAGACGAGCCAGGTGCTCGTTGCGGCGCACGGTGGTGTGCAGCACGTTCTGCGGCGTCACGCCCAGCGGCAGCGGACCCGGGTTGACCACTTCCAGCCGGTCCGGGTGCAGATTCAGGAAGATGTCGCCGCGCTGGGTATAGGGGCGATGCACCAGCGCGTTGACCAGAAGTTCGCGTACCACCACCTCGTCGAAGGCGGGCACGTTCTGGCGGTACAGGCCATCCGGCAATTCGTAGCGCTCGCGGAAGTCGGGCACCTCGACCCACACGGCCTCGATCAGCTCCATCGGATTCAAGGTGTGGTCGTCCCACACCAGCTTGTTGACCTTCTGGCCGTGCTCGTCGTACTTGATGAACTGGATCACCGGTGCCGTGGTCAGCTGCGCACGCTGATGCTGCTGCCCCAGACACAGGATGCCCAGGTGAGTCAGGTAGCCACCTTGTGCGAGCTGGTAATGGTCGAGCAGCTCGTCATCGGACTTTTCCTTGACGGACGGCTTGACCCGGTCCGATCCCCTCAGTGCATTCACCAGCTTGCCGAGCTTGTCCGGGGCAGTGGCTGATCTGGGCACCTGCAGTGTGGTCTGGGTTTCCCACGGCAGCGCGGCCCGCTCCGCCGCCAACCGGAGCACGTCGTCACCCGTGACAGGTTTGCTCTGGTCGGCCACGCGCAGGAAGTAGCGGCCATCGGTGGTCGATGCCACCGCGATGGCCCGGGGAATGGCAAGGTTGATGTACTGCCCGCCATTGGCTGCGGTCACCACATCCGGAAGCACGGCTACGTTGACGCTGCGCTCGGCGATCTTGCGTCGGATGGTGTCCGGAAGCTCGGCAGGAATCTGTTGATCTGCGGGTGGTTCGTCCTGACCGTCCTCGATGCCGAGCAGCAGACGACCGCCCGTCGCGTTGGCGAAGGCGATGCAATCCTTGACCAGTTCGTTCCAGTCGGCGCTCCTGCCGATCATGGACCGCAAGGATTTTTGGTCGAGGAGTTGGCCTTCCTGGGTCAAACCGCGCACTCCTGCAGGCTTCTATTCATTGTTGTTCTCCATCAATCCAGCATGACCAGAAACTCGGTAGCCAGCGCTTCCGGGCGCACGGCGCGGGTGTCCGGGCTGCGGGTGCAGCTTGACCAGGCCGTGGCGCTCCAGGTGCCGCAGGGTGCGTGACAGGTTACTGGCTGCGCGACCGGACCAATCGGCTAACTCCAGCACGGTGCGGGGTTGCTTCTCCTTGATCAGGCGTAGCAGCGCCCGGTTTTCGTCCGATAGCAAACCGGCCAACTGCCGCCAGGAATCGAACCAGACGGTGGGCGTGGGGCCGTTGGCGTCATCGACCGCCCGACGGCCGGATTTGGGCGGACGGATGCCAATCACTGTGCGCATGCTTGGGTTTCCCGTTGTGTTAATAGGATGCTATCACGCAGGCATATCATCTGTGTGCGAAGTACGATTTCTTGGCGTGCAGCAAATGGGGTGACCGCAGATCTCGTCGCCCCGATTCGTTCAGGCTCACCCTGCAGATAAAGGGTATGAGCCTCGCTACCTTCCGCGGGGCAGACCGAGAAAGGTGACTGGGCAGGCGGGGAGAGTGGCTTGTCGGCGCACCTGGGGGCGTCGTCGCCCGCCGGGCAGCCGCCCGAGGGCTCACGCCACGCAAGGTTTCGCGAGAAAAGAAAAGGGCCTGGAGACTATCCAGACCCTTTGTGTTGGTGGAGCCGGGGGGAATCGAACCCCCGTCCGCAAGCCCTCTACAGTCAGTTCTACATACTTATCCGATCAATTTGATTTGACCCTTGCCTTAGCCGATCGGCAGGCCGGACAGGGGCGAGTTACCTTACCTTTAGCTGTCGCGCCAAGTAACCCGGCGCTACGCGCGAGTCTCTGTAAATGACACTGCAAGGAACTGGCTTACGCTAGCTCCATCCGGCCCAGAGACCTGCCGGTGCAGCGCCCACCGGGATTAAGCGGCGAGTGCGAAACGCTTGTCGTTGGCGTTTATGGTTTTCCAGATGGATTAACGAGGTCACTGGTCCTCGGTATGCACTGAACTGCTTCGCGACCCACGTCGAAGCCAGGTCGGCCCCTCGAAGTATTACCGATATGGTGACGCCCTCGGGTATTTCAAGCACCCCCATCCTACCACGCTCAGAGAGCGAGCGGCGAGGGGAGTTCCCGGCGCGCGTCGGCACCGTTACTGCCCCCCCGCGCCGGGGGCGGTGCCTTGGACGTCGACCAGGGCGCCGTCAGGCCGGGCGCGTCGCGTGGAGCAGATAGTTGACGTCGGTGTCGCGTCCGAGCGAATAGGTACGCGAGAACGGGTTGTAGCTCATGCCGATCAAGTCGACGGTGTCGAGTCCGGCCTGCCGGCAGTAGCGCGAGAGCTCCGAGGGCTTGATGAATTTCTCGTAATCGTGGGTGCCCTTGGGCAGCATTTTCAGGACGTACTCGGCGCCGATCACGGCGAGCAGGTAGGCCTTGGCATTGCGATTGAGCGTCGAGAAGAACACGTGCCCACCCGGCTTGACGAGTTGCGCGCAGGCCGCGACGGTGCTCGACGGATCCGGGACGTGTTCGAGCATCTCCAGGCAGGTGACGACGTCGAACTCGCCGGGATGCTCTGCCGCGAGCTGCTCGGCGCTGACATGGCGGTAGTCGACCGTCAGGCCGCTTTCGAACAAATGCAGCCGCGCGACCCCGAGCGCTTTTTCCGACAGGTCGATGCCCGTCACCGCTGCGCCGAGGGCGGCCATGCCTTCGGACAGGATGCCGCCGCCGCAGCCGATGTCGACGACGCGCTGGCCGGCAAGCGGTGCAATGCCGTCGATCCAGCCCAGGCGCAAAGGGTTGATGTCGTGCAGCGGTTTGAATTCGGAAGCCGGGTCCCACCAGCGATGGGCAAGGTCACTGAATTTCTGCAGTTCGGCAGGATCAGCGTTGGTATTCATGCGTGTGGTCTTGTTGTAATGAGCTATGCGAGTCGACCGAAATGGAGGCCGGCCGTTCCGGCAGCGCTCGTCAAAATGAAAAAGCCCCGCCGAGGCAGGGCTTTGTACGTCGGTGCGAGTGGATCAGCGGGTACCGATCACTTCCACCTCGACGCGGCGGTCGGGCTGCAGGCACGAGATCAGCGCGGCACGGCCACGCACGTTGTCGCACTGCGTACCGGTCACCGGCTGGGTCTTGCCCTTGCCTTCGGTGTAGATGCGGTTGGCTTCGATGCCGCGCGACACCAGATAGGCCTTGACGGCTTCGGCGCGACGCTCGGACAGGGCCTGGTTGTAGCTGTCGCTACCGATGCGGTCGGTGTGACCGACGGCCAGGATGACCTCGAGACGCAGGGCCTTCGCTTGCTCGGCCAGCTGGTCCAGACGCTGCATGCCTTCCGGCTTGAGCACGGCCTTGTCGAAGTCGAACAGCGCGTCAGCCGAGAGCTGGACCTTCTCGGCAGTCGGGCGCGGCGCGGGGGCCGGGGCGGGCGCGGGGGCCGGGGCCTCGGCTACCTTCGTGCACTTGTCGGCGGGAACGATGTCGGAATCGCACTGGCAGCCAACCGGAAACTCGCCGGCCATCGCGGTCTCGGCTGCAGCGGGGCTCCAGTAGCCGGTACGCCAGCACAGGCCGGTGCCGCTGCGGGCGACGACGTTGCGCGCATCGATGACGTAAGGCACCACGCCGGCGGGGTCCACGACCACGTCCTGGGTTTGGGCAAGGGCGCTGGGGGCAGCGGTGAAGGCCAGCGATGCAATCGCAGCCAGTAGGAACATCTGCTTCTTGGTCTGTTTGATCATGTTGTCCTCGTCGAAGGGATGAGTTACCAAAACTGCGAAAAACGCTTCAGTTAGCACTCTGCGGCCGACCGTTTGCCAGCCGGCAAACGCGCACAGTTTATTATTAGCACACCGGCCTAATCAGCACACTAGCTTACTTTGCCACACTGATGAGATTGCGAGCAATTCGTTGTTGCTGTTTTGCAACATCAGTGTGCCATTGGTGACACGCACTTCGCCACCCACCCAGACGTGCGAGACATGCTCACGGCCGGCGACGAAGACCAGATGCGAAACGGGATCGAAGCAGGGCCGCGTCTCCACCGCCTGCAGCGCGACCGCGCAAAGGTCCGCCTGCTTTCCTGGCGTGATCGAGCCTATCACATTCTGCATGCCCAGCGCGTGCGCGGCGTCTGCGGTGGCCATCCGGAGTGCCGTGAACGCGGGAACGGCCGTCGCATCCTTTGTCGCTACCTTGGCAAGCAGGGCGGCCTGGCGCATTTCCTGAAACAGGTCGAGACGATTGTTGCTGGCCGCTCCGTCGGTGCCCAGGCCGACTCTCAGCCCGGCTTGAAGCAGAGGCCATATCGGCGCGACGCCGCTGGCGAGCTTCATGTTCGAGCTTGGACAATGGGCAACGCTGCAATTGAAGTGGGTGAGCATCTCGATGTCGTGGCGGTCGAGATGTACGGCGTGCACGCCGATCATGGCTGGTCCCAGGACGCCCAGGCGGCCGAGCCGCGCGATCGGACGCTCACCGTGCTGGACAAGCGAATCGGCGATTTCCTGTTCCGTCTCGTGTATGTGAATGTGGATCGGTGCGTCGAGCTCGGCGGCGAGACTGGCGACGCGCTCCAGCGCGTCGTTGCCGACCGTGTAGGGGGCATGGGGGGCAAGCGCGAACGCGAGGCGTGGGTGCCCGCGCCATTGGTCGCGCGCCGCGAGTCCTTTGCGGAAGTACTCGTCTATGCTGGCGGCATACGGGGTCGGGAACTCGAGCACCGGCATTCCGATGACGGCGCGCATGCCGGCCTGGTCGAGCGCCTCGGCGACCGCGTCGGGATGGAAATACATGTCGTTGCAGGTCGTGATGCCGCCGCGCAGCATCTCGGCCGCAGCGAGCAGCGTGCCGTCGCGCACGAAGGCATGGGAGACGTGCTTTGCCTCCGCTGGCCAGATCGCCGTCTGGAGCCACTGCATGAGCGGCAGATCGTCGGCGATGCCGCGCATCAGCGACATCGCGCAGTGGACGTGAAGATTGATCAGGCCTGGAATCAGCACGTGCTCGGGCAGTTCGATCGACTCGGCCGCGAGGAAGCGGGTGCGGGCCTCGGACTGAGGCAGAACGGCGACGATCCTGCCGGCGCGGATGGCGACGCTGTGGTGTTCCAGCACCAGGTGGTCAGGCTCCATGGGGACGACCCAGCGAGCATTGATCAGGCGGTCGATGGCTTCGGTCATGGGTTTGTTCCGGGGTCGCAGAGACAAAAAACCCCGCCCGAGGGCGGGGTTGCCGATGGCGTGCCGCGAATTTATCGCGCCTTGGCCCGGATTTGAACCACGACGCGACGATGGGGCTCGAGGCAGGCGATGAGTTGCGAGCGCGTGAGCGTGTCGGGGCAGCTCACCCCGGGAACAGGGCTGGTCTTGCCATAGCCGATGGTGTCGATCAGGTCGGTGCTGATGCCCTTCTCGACGAGATAGGCCTTGACGGCCATGGCGCGGCGCTCCGAGAGGGCCTGGTTGTAGGGGTGGGAGCCGATGCGGTCGGTATGACCTTCGATCGTGACCATCTGCAGTTCGCCGACTTCCGACAGGCGCGACAGCACTTCGGCGTCAATGGCGGCCTTGCCGGCCGGGGTCAGCACAGCCTTGTCGAAGCCGAACAAGGCCTGGGCGGAAAGGGTGACGGTGGTCGGAGCTGGTGCAGGTGCCGGCGCCGGGGCGGGCGCAGGCGCCGGAGCAGCCGCTACAGGCGCCACACACTTGTCGGAAGGCACGAGATCGGCATCGCAAGCGCATCCGGCCGGGAATTCGCCCGCCATGGCGGTTCCGGCTGCCGCCGGGCTCCAGTAGCCGGTGCGCCAGCACAGGCCAGCGCCGCTTCGCGCGACGACATTGCGCGCATCGACGACGTAGGGGACCTCGCCCTGTCGGTCCACGACCACATCGTTGGCCTGGGCTGCGGCGACGGCGGCGAGGACGGCCGTGCCTGCAATCAGCGTGCGCGTAAGCAGATTCTTCATATTGATGTTCTCCCTATGGCTGGTTTTGCCTGCGTTTCTGTTGATATCGAGGCTGCGCCCCGATTTAAGCACACGTGATCCGCAGGCCACAATGCCCGGGGCGTAAGCCGGTGGTCGAGCAGAGGCGCGGGTCTCGAGGCCGCTGCCACGATTGTCGGGACCTGTTCACAGGGGGCGGCTGAGAGCAGGGGGCGTGGTAAAATCTAACGTTTTTTTCAACCGCGGCCCGTCCGCCGAAGCTCGATGACGTCATTCGCCAAGGAAACCCTGCCGATCAGTCTCGAAGACGAGATGCGCCACTCCTACCTCGACTACGCGATGAGCGTGATCGTGGGGCGGGCGCTTCCCGACGCGCGCGACGGGCTGAAGCCCGTGCATCGCCGCGTGCTCTATGCGATGCACGAGCTCTCGAACGACTGGAACAAGCCCTACAAGAAGTCTGCGCGCATCGTCGGCGACGTCATCGGCAAGTACCATCCCCACGGCGACTCCGCGGTCTATGACACGATCGTCCGCATGGCGCAGGACTTCTCCTTGCGCTACATGCTGGTCGACGGCCAGGGCAACTTCGGGTCGGTCGATGGCGACAACGCCGCGGCGATGCGTTACACGGAAATCCGGATGGCGCGCATCGGCCACGAGCTGCTCGCCGACATCGACAAGGAAACCGTCGACTTCGGGCCGAACTACGACGGCTCCGAGAAAGAGCCGCTGATCCTGCCGGCGCGCATCCCGAACCTGCTGATCAACGGCTCGTCGGGCATCGCCGTCGGCATGGCGACCAACATCCCGCCGCACAACCTGGGCGAGGTCGTCGACGCCTGCTTCGCGCTGCTCGCCGATCCGGCGACCGACATCGAGACCCTGATCGGCATCGTCCAGGCGCCGGACTTTCCGACCGCCGCACTCATTTACGGGCTCGCCGGCGTGCACGACGGCTACCGCACCGGGCGCGGGCGCGTCGTGATGCGGGCGCGCACGCACTTCGAGGATCTCGAGCGCGGCAACCGCCAGGCCATCATCGTCGACGAGCTACCCTACCAGGTGAACAAGCGCACCCTGCTCGAGCGCATGGCCGAGCTGGTGAACGAGAAGAAGATCGAGGGCATCAGCGAGATCCGCGACGAGTCCGACAAGTCGGGCATGCGCGTGGTGATCGAGCTCAAGCGCAACGAGGTGGCCGAGGTCGTCCTGAACAACCTGTTCAAGATGACGCAGCTGCAGGACACCTTCGGCATGAACATGGTGGCGCTGGTCGATGGCAAGCCGCGCACGCTCAACCTCAAGCAGATGCTCGAGTGCTTCCTCGCCCACCGGCGCGAGGTCATCACCCGGCGCACCGTGTTCGAGCTGCGTAAGGCGCGCGAGCGCGGCCACATCCTCGAGGGCCTCGCCGTCGCGCTCTCCAACGTCGATGAGATCATCGCGCTGATCAAGGCGGCGGCGACGCCGGCGGACGCGAAGCGCGAGTTGCTCGCCCGCACCTGGCGCTCGGCGCTGGTCGAGGAGATGCTCGCGCGCGCCGCCGCCGACAGCTACCGCCCGGAAGGGCTCGCTGCCGAGTTTGGCCTTTCCGCGCAGGGCTACCGCCTGTCGGAAGCCCAGGCCCAGGCCATCCTCGAGCTGCGCCTGCAGCGCCTCACCGGCCTCGAGCAGGACAAGATCGTCACCGAGTACCGCGAGGTCATGGACCTGATCGCCGATCTGCTCGACATCCTGGCGCGGCCCGAGCGGATCACTACGATGATCGGCGACGAGCTCGCCGCGGTTAGATACCAGTTCGGCGATCCGCGCCGCTCCGAGATCGTGCTCAACACCGCCGAGATCAACATCGAGGATCTGATCGCGCCCGAGGACATGGTGGTGACGCTCTCGCACGCCGGCTACTTCAAGCGCCAGCCGCTCGCCGACTACCGCGCGCAGCGGCGCGGCGGGCGCGGCAAGCAGGCGACCGGCATGAAGGACGACGACTTCATCGACCGGCTCTTCGTCGCCAACACCCATGACTACATCCTGTGCTTCTCGAGCCGCGGGCGCGTCTATTGGCTCAAGGTTTACGAGGTGCCCGAGGGTGCGCGCAACTCGCGCGGCAAGCCCATCGTCAATCTCTTCCCGCTGCTCGAGGGCGAGAAGATCAATGCCGTGCTGCCCGTGCAGGGCTTCGACGACAACCATTTCGTGTTCATGGCGACCGCCGCCGGCACGGTCAAGAAGACCGCGCTCACGGCCTTCGCCAATCCGCGCAAGGCCGGCATCATCGCCGTCAATCTCGACGACGGCGACCGGCTGGTGGGGGTTGCGATCACCGACGGCGACTGCGACGTGATGCTGTTCTCGGATGCCGGCAAGGCGGTGCGCTTCCACGAGAGCGAGGTGCGGCCGATGGGGCGCGATTCGCGCGGCGTGCGCGGCATGAACCTCGAGGACGGCCAGAGCGTGATCGCGATGCTGGTCACCAAGGACGAGTCGCTGTGCGTGCTGACCGCCACCGAAAACGGCTACGGCAAGCGCACGCCGGTGGCCGAGTACACCCGCCACGGCCGCGGCACCAAGGGCATGATCGCGATCCAGGCCTCCGATCGCAACGGCAAGCTGGTGGGCGCCTGCCTGGTCGAGCCGCGTGACGAGGTGATGCTGATCTCGACCGGTGGCGTGCTGATCCGCACCAAGGTTAACGACATCCGCGAGCTCGGGCGCGCGACTCAGGGCGTGACGCTGATCAACCTGGATGAGGGCACCTGGCTCGCCGGCATCGAGAAGGTCGTCGAATCGGACGTGGACGAGCTCGACGAGGAGGGCGCCTCGGCGCCCGAGGCCGAGCCGGCCAGGCCGCAGCTCGGCGAATCTGCTGCTGAAGGCGAGGGTGGCGGGGAGAACGGGCAGTGAGTCGCGTCTACAACTTCAGTCCCGGTCCGGCGGCGCTGCCCGAGCCGGTGCTGCGCCAGGCCGCCGAGGAGATGCTCGATTGGCGCGGTGCGGGTTGTGGCGTGATGGAGATGAGCCATCGCGGCAAGGAGTTCGGCGCGATCGTTGAACAGGCCGAATCCGACCTGCGCGCGCTGCTGGCGATTCCGGCGAATTACCGCGTGCTGTTCCTGCAGGGCGGCGCGACCCAGCAGTTCGCTCAGATCCCGATGAACCTGCTCGCCGGCGGCTCGGCCGACTACGTGGTCACCGGCGCCTGGTCGGCCAAGGCAGATCGCGAAGCGCAACGCATCGCGGCGGCGATCGGTGGGCGCGTGCGCGTCGCCGCCTCGACCGAGGCAGGGGGATTCCGCGGCCTGCCGCCGCCTGGGGTGATGGATGCGGACCCGACGGCATCATACTTGCACCTTTGCACCAACGAGACCGTGCACGGCGTCGAAGTGCATGACCTCGCCGGCCTGTTGCCGGCCTCGCCTGTGCCGGTCGTTGCCGACATGTCCTCGCACATCCTGTCGCGCCCGGTCGACGTCGCCCGCTACGGGATGATCTACGCCGGTGCGCAGAAGAACATCGGTCCGTCCGGGCTGGTCGTGGTCGTGATCCGTGACGATCTGCTCGGCCGCGCCTGGGCGGGTACGCCCTCGGTTCTCGACTACAAGGCGATGGCCGACAACGGCTCGATGCTGAACACCCCGCCGACCTATGCCATCTACGTTGCCGGCTTGGTGTTCCAGTGGCTCAAGGCGCAGGGCGGCCTCGCCGCGATCGAGGCCATCAACATCGAGAAGGCCCGCCTGCTGTACGATTTTCTCGATGCGAGCGATTTCTACGACAACTTCGTCGAGGCGTCTTGCCGCTCGCGGATGAACATCCCCTTCCTGCTGCGCGACGAGCGCCTGAACGACGCATTTCTGGCCGAGGCTCGCGAGGCCGGCCTGGTGCAGCTCAAGGGGCACAAATCGGTGGGGGGCATGCGTGCTTCGATCTACAACGCGATGCCGCTCGAAGGTGTGCAGGCGCTCGTCGCGTTCATGCGCGATTTCGCGGCAAGGCACGGTTGAGGCGCGCGAGCGCAAGGGGCGGGCATGAGTGACGAATTGCTGAATCTGCGCAACAACATCGACCGGCTCGACGAGGAGATTCTCGAGCGGCTCGCCGAGCGCGCGCGCAATGCGCAGCGCATCGGCGAGATCAAGCAGGGCAACCTGTACCGACCCGAGCGCGAGGCCCAGGTGCTGCGCCGGCTGGGCGAGCGCAATCCCGGGCCGCTGCCGGATACGGCCGTGCAGAGGGTCTTCCGCGAGATCATGTCGGCCTGTCTCGCGCTCGAGCAGCCGCTCAAGGTCGCCTACCTGGGCCCGGCGGGTACCTTCTCGGAGGGCGCCTCGCGCAAGCACTTCGGCGCGGCGCCGCTGTTCCAGCCGCTTGCGACGATCGACGACGTCTTCCGTGCGGTCGAGGCCGGCAACGTCGACTATGGCGTGGTGCCGGTCGAGAACTCGACCGAGGGCGCGGTCGGGCGCACGCTCGACCTGCTGCTGGCCAATCCCCTGCGCATCTGCGGCGAGGTCAAGCTGCGTATTCACCAGCACCTGCTGTCGCAGGCCGACGGCATGGGCGCGGCGAAGCGCCTGTACTCGCATGCCCAGTCGCTCGCCCAGTGCCACGAATGGCTCAACCGCAACCTCGCCAGCCTGCCGCGCGTGCCGGTCGAGAGCAACGCCGAGGCGGCGCGACTCGCTGCCGAGGATCCCGAGTCGTGCGCGATTGCGAGCGAAGCGGCGGCCGAGCTCTACGGGCTCAACATCCTCGCCGCCAACATCGAGGATGATCCGAACAACACTACCCGCTTTCTCGTCATCGGCCACCACGACGCCGGTCCGAGCGGCAAGGACAAGACCTCCCTGGTATGTTCGGCCACAAATCGTCCGGGCGCGATGCATGCGTTGCTCGAACCGCTCGCGCGTCACGGCGTCAGCATGACCAAACTTCAATCGCGCCCGGCCCGCAGCGGTTTGTGGGAGTACGTTTTCTATATCGACATCGAGGGCCACCAGGAGGATGTACCGGTGGGGCAGGCCCTGAAAGAACTGAACGACAAGGCCGCCTTCGTGAAGGTGCTGGGTTCCTACCCGGTCGCCGTCATCTGAACGGGGCGACCGGGCGTCCATCGGAGCGAATCGGAGAATCCGCGGTCCGACCCCCCGACGGACACGCCCGTCCGGACGTTTGCCGTGCGGGCGAGGAACTTCGTCCAGCGCAGTCGAGGAATCGCCGCACAACACACATTGAACACGGCCGCCACGCCGATCGAGCGGCCGGATCGACATTTCGAGGAGACCATCATGAGCCTTGCCGAACAGGCACCTGCATACATCCGTTCCATTTCGCCCTACCAGCCGGGCAAGCCGATCGAGGAACTCGCGCGTGAGCTGGGTCTGACCGAGGCCGGCATCGTCAAACTCGCCTCGAACGAGAACCCGCTGGGCATGAGCCCGCTTGCCCGCGGCGCAGCGACGGCGGTACTCGCCAGCCTCGCCCGCTACCCCGACGGGAACGGTTTCGAGCTCAAGGCGGCCCTGAGCGCACGGCTCGGCGTCGAGCCCGCGCAGCTCGTGCTCGGCAACGGCTCGAATGACGTGCTCGAATTGGCCGCGCGCGCCTTTCTCGGCGCAGGGCGCTCGGCGGTGTTCTCGCAGTACGCGTTCGCCGTCTATCCGCTGGCGACGATTGCGACCGGGGCGCGCTGTATCCAGGTTCCGGCCCGCGATTACGGCCACGATCTCGCTGCGATGGCCACCGCGATCGAACCGGATACCCGCATCGTCTTCATCGCCAACCCCAACAACCCGACCGGCACTTTCGTGCCCGGGCGCGAACTCGAGGACTTCCTCGCCCGCGTACCCAAGGACGTCCTGGTCGTGCTCGACGAGGCCTACACCGAGTACCTCTCGCCCACGCAGCGCTACGACAGCCTGTCGTGGATTGCCGGCCATCCCAATCTGCTGGTCTCGCGCACCTTCTCCAAGGCTTACGGGCTGGCCGGGCTGCGAGTCGGCTACGGCGTTGGTCATGCCGACGTGATCGACCTCATGAACCGCGTGCGGCAGCCCTTCAACGTCAGCAGCGTTGCGCTCGCTGCCGCGACCGCCGCGCTCGGCGACGACGAGTTCATCGCGCGCAGCGCCGAGATCAACCGCCGCGGCATGGCGCAGGTGACCGAAGCCCTGTCCGGGCTGGGTCTCGAATGGATCCCGTCGGCCGGCAACTTCGTGACCTTCCGCGTCGGCGATGCGGCGCGCGTGAACGACAGCCTGCTTCGCCAGGGCGTGATCGTGCGCCCCATCGGCGGCTACGGCATGCCTGAGTGGCTGCGCGTGACGATCGGGCTGCCGGAGGAGAACGCGCGCTTCATCGCCGCCCTCGAACAGGCCCTCGCGGCGGACAGGTGAGACGACGGCCATGACCTTCATCGGCAAACTCGTGGTGTGCGGAGTCGGCCTCATCGGCGGCTCGTTCGCCATGGCCTTGCGCAAGGCCGGCATCGCCCGGCGCATCGTCGGCGTCGGGCGCAGCGAGGCCTCGCTCGCGCGCGCCCTCGAGCTCGGCGTCATCGACGAAGCGGCGCGTTCGTGGGCCGATGCGCTCGACGGTGCGGATTTCGTGCTGCTCGCCCCACCGGTCGGGCAGATGGAAGCCGTCATGCAGGCGATGGCACCACACCTCGCGCCCGGCACGGTCGTCACTGATGCCGGCAGCACCAAGCGCGACGTGATCGAGGCCTTGTACCGCCACCTCGAGAGCGGTCTCGCCAATTTCGTGCCGGCGCACCCGATCGCCGGTGCCGAGCTGAGCGGGGTCGGCGCGGCCCATGCAACGCTGTTCGAGGGTCGCAAGGTCGTGCTCACCCCCATCCCCGAGAACGAGCCTTCGGCCGTGCTGCGGGTACGCGAGGTCTGGGAGGCGTGCGGCGCGGCGATCCACGAGATGCCGCCGCAGGAGCACGACCGCGTGTTTGCCGCAGTGAGCCACCTGCCGCACCTGCTCGCCTTCGGGCTGGTGCACGACCTGGCCGGCCGCGCCAACGCCGAGCAACTTTTCGGCTATGCGGCGAGCGGCTTTCGCGACTTCACCCGCATCGCCGGCAGCCACCCGGAGATGTGGCGCGACATCTGCATCGCCAACCGGCAGGCGCTGCTCGCCGAGCTCGACCAGTACCTGGCGGAACTCGCCTATCTGCGGGCATTGCTGCTATCCGCCGACGGCGAGCGGCTGCAGCAGCATTTCGATGAGGCCCGGCTGGCGCGCAATGCCTGGGCCGAGCGCTTCAACCGCAACGCCACCTCGCCCGAGTAGAGCATGGACCATCTCGATCTCCCGCCCCTGCTCGGTGCGTGCGGCAGCGTGCGGCTGCCCGGCTCCAAGAGCATTTCCAATCGCACCCTGCTGCTCGCCGCGCTGGCAAGCGGTACGACCGAGATCCGCGATCTGCTCGCCTCTGACGACACCGCGCGCATGCTCGCGGCGCTCAGCGCGCTTGGCGTGACCTGGACGCGCCACGGCGACTCCGACGACTACCGCGTCGAGGGCGCCGGCGGGCCGTTTCGCGTCAAGGCCGCCGAGCTCTTTCTCGGCAATGCTGGCACGGCCGTGCGTCCGCTCACTGCGGCGCTCGCAGTGTCGGGCGGCGAGTACCGGATCGCCGGTGTCGCGCGCATGCACGAGCGCCCGATCGGCGACCTCGTCGACGGGCTGCGCCAGATCGGCGCCGACGTGCGCTATCTCGGCAACGAGGGTTTTCCGCCGCTGCACATCCTGCCGGCGCCGATCCGTGCCGGCGGGGTGGTGCGGGTGCGCGGAGACGTCTCCAGCCAGTTTCTGACGGCGCTGCTGATGGCGCTGCCGCTCGCCGGGGTCGAGACCACGGTCGAGGTGGTCGGCGAGTTGATCTCCAAGCCCTACATCGCGATCACGCTCGACCTGATGGCGCGCTTCGGCGTCGAGATCCAGCGCGAGGGCTGGCAGCGCTTCACGGTGCCGGGCGGCTGCCGCTACCGCAGCCCGGGCACGGTCTTCGTCGAGGGCGACGCCTCCTCGGCGTCCTACTTCCTCGCTGCTGGCGCTATCGGCGGCGGTCCGGTGCGCGTAGAGGGCGTCGGCCGTACAAGCATCCAGGGTGATGTCCGCTTCGCCGAAGCGCTGGAGCGGCTGGGCGCGCGCATCGAGTTCGGTGACAACTGGATCGAGGCGCGCGCGCCGGCCGACGGTCGCCTGCGCGCCTTCGACCTCGATCTCAACCACATCCCGGATGCGGCGATGACGCTCGCGGTCGCGGCGCTGTTCGCCGACGGCCCCTGCGCCTTGCGCAACATCGCGAGCTGGCGCGTCAAGGAGACCGACCGGCTGGCGGCGATGGCGACCGAGTTGCGCAAGGTCGGCGCGCAGGTCGAGGAGGGCGCGGACCATCTCGTCGTCGTGCCGCCGGATCGACTCGTGCCGGCGGCGATCGACACCTACGACGATCACCGCATGGCGATGTGCTTCTCCCTGGTGAGCCTGGGCGGCTGCCGCGTCCGCATCAACGATCCGAACTGCGTGAACAAGACCTTCCCGGGGTATTTCGACGCCTTCGCCCGCGTCGCGCAGGCGGTGCCGGTCATCGCCATCGACGGTCCGTCGGCCTCGGGCAAAGGCACGGTGGCCGCGCGTGTGGCCGAGGCGCTCGGATTCGCCTATCTCGACAGCGGTTCGCTTTACCGTCTGGTCGCGCTGGCCGCGATGCGCGCGGGCATCGCGCTCGACGACGAGCCGGCTCTCGCGCGGGTTGCGGCAACGCTGCCCGCCGAATTCGCCGGCGAGCGCGTGCGGCTCGCCGGCGACGACGTCACCGACGCGATCCGCGAGGAAGCCTGCTCGGTCGGCGCCTCCAAGGTGGCAGTCCTGCCCGCCGTCCGCGCCGCACTGCTCGACCGCCAACACGACTACCGGCGCGCGCCGGGACTCGTCGCCGAAGGCCGGGACATGGGGTCGGTGGTCTTTCCGGACGCCGAACATAAATTCTTTCTTACCGCGAGCGCCGAGGCGCGCGCGGATCGGCGCTATAAGCAGTTGAAGGAAAAGGGGCTGGCTGCTAATATGGAAAGTCTTTTAGAGGATCTGCGGGATCGGGATGCGCGCGATGCGGCCCGGCCGGTCGCGCCTCTGAAGCAATTGCCCGATGCGACGCTCCTCGATACCACCGAAATGGGGGTCGGGGAGGCCGTTTCATTCGTGCTCGAACACGTTCGCCGCACCCGCGACGACGCGTGACAAGGCGGGCGGCAGGTTCTCCGACCTGTCGCCTTGTGTGAAATCTGACTGGTTGCCGCCCGTTTCGCGGCTTTTGGATTCCCAACATTTATGACAACTGCCACCCCTGTTTCCGCATCCGCGGAAAGCTTCGCCGCCCTCTTCGAAGAAAGCCTGGCCCGCCAGGAGATGCGTGCCGGTGAAGTGATCACCGCCGAAATCGTCCACATCGACCAGAACTTCGTCGTCGTCAATGCCGGCCTCAAGTCCGAGAGCTACGTGCCCATCGAGGAGTTCCGCAACGACCGCGGCGAGCTCGAAGTGTCGGTCGGCGACTTTGTGGATGTCGCGATCGATGCACTCGAAGACGGCTACGGCGAGACCCGCCTGTCGCGCGAGAAGGCGAAGCGCATCTCCGCCTGGAACGATCTCGAGAAGGCGCTGAACGAAGGCTCGCTGGTCAAGGGCGTCGTCTCGGGCCGTGTCAAGGGTGGCCTCACCGTCATGACCAACAGCATCCGTGCCTTCCTGCCCGGCTCGCTGGTCGACCTGCGTCCTGTCAAGGACACGACGCCCTTCGAAGGCAAGGAGTACGAGTTCAAGGTCATCAAGCTCGACCGCAAGCGCAACAACGTCGTCGTGTCGCGCCGCGCCGTGCTCGAGGAGACCATGGGCGAAGAGCGCGAGAAGCTGCTCGAGAACCTCAAGGAAGGCATCGTCGTCAAGGGTGTGGTCAAGAACATCACCGATTACGGCGCGTTCGTCGATCTGGGCGGCATCGACGGTCTGCTGCACATCACCGATCTGGCCTGGCGCCGCGTGCGTCACCCCTCGGAAGTGCTCAACGTCGGCGACGAGATCGAAGCCAAGGTCCTCAAGTTCGACCAGGAGCGCCAGCGTGTCTCCCTCGGCCTGAAGCAACTCGGCGAGGATCCGTGGGTCGGCATCGCACGTCGCTATCCGCAGGGCACCCGTCTGTTCGGCAAGGTCACCAACATCACCGACTACGGCGCGTTCGTCGAGGTCGAGCAGGGCATCGAGGGCCTGGTGCACGTGTCCGAAATGGACTGGACCAACAAGAACATTCATCCGACCAAGGTCGTGCAGCTGGGCGACGAGGTCGAGGTGATGATTCTCGAAATCGACGAGGACCGTCGTCGTATCTCCCTGGGCATGAAGCAGTGCATGTCGAACCCGTGGGAAGATTTTGCGATGAACCACAAGAAGGGCGACAAGGTGCGCGGCCAGATCAAGTCGATCACCGACTTCGGCGTGTTCATCGGCCTGGAAGGCGGAATCGATGGTCTGGTGCATCTGTCCGACCTGTCGTGGAGCGAGGCCGGCGAGGAAGCCGTGCGCCGCTTCAAGAAGGGTGACGAGGTCGAGGCCGTGGTGTTGGCGATCGACGTCGAGCGCGAGCGCATCTCCCTGGGCGTCAAGCAGCTCGACGGAGACCCCTTCACCAACTTCATCGCGACGCACGAAAAGAACAGCCTGGTCGCCGGCACGGTCAAGAGCGTCGATGCTCGCGGCGCCGTGATCGCGCTCAACGACGAGGTCGAGGGCTATCTGCGTGCTTCCGAGGCCGCACCGCACCGCGTCGACGATCTGACCACGGTACTCAAGGAAGGCGAGCAGATCGAGGCGATGATCATCAACGTCGATCGCAAGACCCGCTCGATCAACTTGTCGATCCGCGCCAAGGATCAGGCCGAGCAGAGCGATGCGCTCAATCGCATGGCCTCCGACAGCGCGGCGGCGAGCGGCACCACCAATCTCGGTGCGCTGCTCAAGGCCAAGCTGAACGAGCAAAAGCAGTAAGCCGCACACGCCATGACCAAATCGGAACTGATTGCCCGGCTGGCGGCGCGTTTTCCCCAGTTGGTCTTGAAGGACGCCGATTTCGCGGTCAAGATGGTTCTCGATGCGATGTCCGACGCGCTCGCGCGCGGCGATCGCATCGAGATCCGCGGTTTTGGCAGCTTTGCGCTGAACTACCGTCCCCCGCGCGTGGGGCGCAATCCCAAGTCGGGCGAGAAGGTGCAGGTTCCAGAGAAGTACGTCCCGCACTTCAAGGCTGGCAAGGAACTGCGTGAGCGCGTGGACACGCTCGGCTGAGCGCCTGCATGGCGGATCGGTCACGGGTCACCGGAAGGCGGCTTGAGCCGCCTTTTTTTCGCGTGCGCCCGGCGCGGACGCGTTATTGCGGAGGCGATGTGTCGTGATGCGTACCTTGATGTGGATCTTCCGGCTGGTGTTGTTCTTTCTGTTGTTCGGTTTTGCCCTCAAGAACGACCAACTCGTCGAATTGAACTTCTTTTTCGGCCGGCAGTGGCAGATGCCGCTCGTCTTCGTGATCCTCGCCGCCTTCGTCGCCGGTGCCGCCATCGGCGTCAGCTCGACGCTGGCCTCGTTGCTGCGCAAGCGGCGTGAAATCTCACGGCTGCGCCGCGAGGCGGCCAAGGCGAGTTGATCCCGATGGAGCTCGAAATCTGGTGGCTGCTCGCGCTGCCGCTGTTCTTCGGTCTTGGCTGGCTCGCCGCCCGGGTCGATATCCGTCAGGTGGTGCGCGAATCCCG
This sequence comes from Gammaproteobacteria bacterium, assembly GCA_029289265.1. Classification (GTDB taxonomy): domain Bacteria; phylum Pseudomonadota; class Gammaproteobacteria; order Burkholderiales; family Rhodocyclaceae; genus JARFTX01. The sequence continues at coordinate 13,499 of JARFTX010000002.1, read as the reverse complement.
CAGCCTGCCGCGCTCGTATCTGAGCGGGCTGAATTTTCTGCTCAACGAGCAACAGGACAAGGCGATCGACGCCTTCATCGAGGCGGTGAAGATCGATCCGCAGACGATCGAACTACATTTCGCGCTGGGTAGCCTGTTTCGCCGCCGGGGCGAGACGGAGCGCGCGATCCGTATGCACCAGAACCTCGTCGATCGCGAGGATATCAGCGCGGAACAGCGGTTGCAGGCCCTGGCCGAGCTGGGGCAGGACTATCTCAAGGCCGGCTTGCTGGACCGCGCCGAGGCGGTCTTTCTCGAGCTGCGCGATACCGCGCACGGCGAGGGCGCGACCCGCTATCTGCTCGAGATCTACCAGCAGGAGAAGGAGTGGGCGAAGGCGATCGAGGTCGCTCGCTTGCTCCCCGATCGCGAGAGCGTGCACTGGCGGACCGAGGTCGCGAACTTCCATTGCGAGCTGGCGAGCGCCGCCCTCGCCAGCTCGCGCCATGACGAGGCGCGTCGGCACATCGAGGCCGCGATGGGGGTCGATCGGCGCTGCGTGCGGGCGAGCATCGTGCTCGGCGACCTGAACGCAGCCGAGGGTCGGGACGAAGAGGCGATTGAAGCCTGGAAACGCGTCGAGAACCAGAACCCGGTCTACCTCGCGCTCGTGGCCGAACGCATCATGGACGCCTTCGGGCGGCTCGGGCGTGCCGAGCAGGGCTACACCTTGTTGCGCGCATGGCTCGAAGCCAATCCGTCGCTCGATTTGCTGGAGCAGGTATTCCGCTGGGTGCTGGACAAGCACGGTGCGCGCCCGGCCTACGATCTGGTGCGTGAGGAGTTGCGCCGCAATCCGACCCTGCAGGGGCTGGAGAAGCTGCTCGAAGCGGCGAGCGTCGATGCGCCGGCCGAGCAGCGACCCGACATCGAGTTGGTGAAGCAGCTCATCCACGGGCATACGCGTCGCGTCGCCCGTTACCGTTGCGATGCCTGCGGCTTCAAGGCCCGCCAGTTCCAGTGGCGTTGCCCTGCGTGCGGCGGTTGGGAAACGTATCCGCCGCGGCGCACCGAGGAATTCGACCTCGCGCCGTAGCGGGCTCGCACTCGCCCGGCATGGCGGGTCGTGATGCGGGTCCGCGAATGCGTGCGCGGCCGAACGGGACGGGTGAAGGAGGGGGCGGACGCTGTCGCCGGACACCGATCCGGCCCCCGGCTTGATACTATGAAATTTTGGTCACCATCGCAGGCTGACATGGAATTCAAGACACTCGAGGACTACGTAGGCCACACGCCGCTGGTACGCCTGAAGCGTATCGGCGCGGGGCGCAACAACGTCATCCTGGCGAAGCTCGAAGGCAACAACCCCGCCGGGTCGGTCAAGGACCGTCCGGCGCTTTGGATGATCATGCGCGCCGAAGCGCGCGGAGACATTCGCCCCGGCGACACCTTGATCGAGGCGACCAGCGGCAACACCGGTATCGCCCTGGCGATGGCGGCTGCGATCCGCGGTTATCGCATGATCCTGGTGATGCCCGAGAACCAGAGCGTCGAGCGCCGCCAGACGATGCGGGCCTTTGGCGCCGAGTTGGTGCTGACGGCCCGCGAAGGCGGCATGGAAATGGCGCGAGATGTCGCCGAACGGATGCGGGACGATGGCAAGGGCATCATCCTCGACCAGTTCGCCAACGCCGACAACCCGCTTGCGCACTTCGAGGGCACCGGCCCCGAGCTGTGGGAACAGACCGGCGGGCGCATCACTCACTTCGTCAGCAGCATGGGGACGACCGGCACCATCATGGGGGTGTCGCGTTACCTCAAGGACAAGAATCCGGGGATCCGCATCATCGGCTGTCAGCCGGAGGAAGGCTCGCAGATTCCCGGCATCCGCAAGTGGCCCGAGGCCTACCTGCCGCGCATCTACGACAGCGCCCGCGTCGATGCACTCGAATACGTGAGCCAGGCCGACGCCGAGGAGATGACCCGACGCCTCGCGCGCGAAGAGGGCATCTTCGCCGGCATCTCGTCAGGCGGCGCGATGCATGTCGCCCTGCGCGTTGCCGCAGGGCTGGAAAACGCGGTGATCGTGTCGATCGTCTGCGATCGTGGCGACCGCTACCTGTCGACGGGCGTCTTCCCCGGCTGAGCGGCGAGGCGTGCCGGTCGCCTGGTTGCCGGTCCTGCTCGGCCTTTTCCTGACCGGCGCGGCGGATGCGGCCCGGCTCGACATCGAACTGGGTCGCATCGAACATGCAGCCTTTACCGCCGAGAACGTCCGCGTCACGCTGAATCTCGTCCAGGCAACCGGCACGCTCTCCATCGCCCGATTCTCTGCGCTGGGTCGCGTGTGGGCGGATCTGCGCCTGCACTGCAGCGAGTTTGCCGTTGCCGCGGCGTCGATCGAATGCGGTCGCGGCACGCTCACCCTGCCGGGCTCGCGGGAGACCCTCGACGTTCAGTTCGCCTACGATCCGGATGCGGGCACTGCCCGCGCGCAGGTGCGCAGCGCGGCCGGCGAGCTTGTGCGTGCCGGGCTGGCGTCGAGCGGCGAGTTTCGCGCGGTCCTCTCGGACGTGGCAATCGGTCGCTTCGCCGAGGTCATGCCGCAGCTTGCGGAGTGGCAAGCACAGGGGCGGCTGAATGCTCAGATCGATTACCGGCCCGATCCCTCCGCCCGCATCACCGCTTCCGGGCGGTTGCACGGGGGGGGCTTCTCCAGCGCGGACGGGCTGCAGGCGGCCGAGGGGCTGGGCATCGAGTTCGACGTGCGCGGCATGTTCCGGGAAGGGGGCTGGGATTGGGGCGGGCGGCTCGCCTGGGGTGAGGGCGAAGCCTATCTGCATCCGATCTACCTCGCGGCCGGTCCGGTGCTGGAGGCGGAAGGCCGGCTGCAAGGCGATCGGCTCACCCTCGGGAATGCCAAGCTCGCGCTCGAGGGCGTCGACGCGATCGAAGCGCGGGGCGACTTCGAACTCGATCCATTGCGTGTGCGTCGCGCCGCGATCAGCGTTGGCGGAGCGGATCTCGGTCGCATCGGCCCCGATTTCATCGCGCCGGTGCTGGCGCCCGCGCGCGCCGCGACCCTGCGCTTCGCCGGCACCGTCGGCGGCGCAGCCGCCTTCGTCGAGGACAGGCTGGTCGGGCTCGACCTGAGCTTCGACGATGCCGCAGTCGCGATGGACGACGTCGACGTCGGCTTCGGCCCGCTCAACGGACGTCTGCCATGGCGTGCCGATTCGCCCACGGACATCGACATCGCCGTTGGTGGCGGGCACTGGCAGCAGCTCACCCTCGGGGCCTTCGCACTCGCTGCGCGCGTCGAGGGCCTGAGCATCGAGGTCCCACGCCTGGCCGTGCCCGTGCTCGACGGTCGCCTGATCCTGGGTGATCTGGCGCTGCGCCGCATCGCCGCGGGCTGGACGGGTCGGGGCAATGCCACGATCGAGCCGGTATCCATGGCGCTCCTGGCGGAGGCCGTCGGTCTGCCGCCGATGTCGGGCGTGCTCTCGGCCTCGCTGCCGGGGTTGCGCGTCGATCCGGGCGAGTTGGCGCTCGACGGCACCCTGGTGGTGTCGGTGTTCGACGGCTACTTGCGCGCGACCAATCTGCGCTGGCTCGAACCTTTCGGCGTCGCCTCGCACCTCTTCGTCGACGTCGAGGCGCGCTCGCTCGATCTTACCCAGCTCACCGACGCCTTTGCCTTCGGCAGCATCACCGGGCGGCTCGATGCGGACGTGCGCGGTCTCGAACTCGCGCGCTGGCGCCCCGTGCGTTTCGCCGCCGAACTTCGCAGTAGCCCCGGCCGCTATCCCCGCCGCATCAGCCAACGGGCGGTGCAGAACATCGGCGCTCTGGGCGGGCCCGGCGCGGCGATGGCGATCCAGCGGGGCTTTCTCGGTTTCTTCGAGACCTTCGGCTATAGCGAGATCGGGTTGTCCTGCGTGCTTCGCGACGGCGTCTGCGCCATGGACGGGATCCCGGGAGCACGCCCCGGCACACCCGGTGACGGCTTCGTGATCGTGCGCGGCGGCGGCATCCCGGCCCTGAATGTCATCGGCTACAATCGCCGCGTCGACTGGGACGAGCTGCTGGAGCGATTGCAACGCGTGATCGCAACCAATGTGCCGCCGGTCATCGAGTAAGCGACATGAAGCGTTGAGGAGATCGGGCGTCGGCTTTCGTCGGCCCTCTCACCGAAAAGGATCGAGCATGATGGCAAGACTGGCGCTGGGCGCCGCAATCGTCGCGATCGCAGCCGGATGCGTGACGATCAACATTTATTTTCCCGCGGCCGCCGCCGAGAAGGCGGCCGACCGCATCATCGAGGAAGTCTGGCAACTGCGCGAGCGCGAGGGCGCGGCCGCCCAGCCCCCCGCCGAAGGAGGCGCAAAATGAATGCTCCGAAACAGATTCGCGCTGCGCTCGGCGCCGTCCTAATGTGTTTTGCGCTGTTCGCCGCGGCGCAGGGCGACCTCGAAATCAATACCCCGGCCATTGCTGCGATCAAGCAGTCCATGCAGGCTCGCCACGCCCAGCTCGGGCCGCTCTTCGCTTCGGGTGCGATTGGGCTGTCGCGCGACGGCAACGTCGCGGTGCGCGATGCCTCCGGCGTTCCGCTTGCCCAGCGTGCGCAGGTCAATGCCCTGATCTCCTCCGAGAACGCCGACCGTGCGGCCTTGTATCGCGAGATTGCGCGTGCCAATGGGCGGCCAGATTGGGAGTCCGACGTGCGCGCGACCTTCGCGCAGCGCTGGATCGATCGTGCCCCGGCGGGCTGGTGGGTGCAGAGGAACGGCGGCTGGTCGCAGAAATGACGTCGGTGCTCGTTTTCGATATCGAGACCGTCCCAGACGTCGCCGGCATCCGCACGCTGCATGGCCTAGCGCCCGAGCTGCCCGACGAGGAAGTCGCCGAGTACGCCTTTCAGCTGCGCCGTGCGGCGGTCGGCAGCGATTTTCTGCCCCACTACCTGCACCGCGTCGTCACCATCTCCTGCGTGTTACGGGATGCGAGCCAGTTTCGCGTGTTCTCGCTATCGGAGCCGGACAGCGGCGAGCGCGAGATCATCCAGCGCTTCTTTGACGGCATCGAGCGTTATTCGCCGCAGATCGTGTCGTGGAACGGCGGCGGCTTCGATCTGCCAGTGCTTCACTATCGCGGGCTGATGCACGGGGTCAGCGCGCCGCGCTACTGGGATCAGGGCGAGGGTGATTATCGCAATTCGCGCGATTTCAAGTGGAACAATTACATCAGCCGATATCACAGCCGTCATCTCGACCTCATGGACCTGCTCGCGCTCTACCAGCCGCGAGCCAACGCGCCGCTCGATGAACTCGCCAAGCTGATGGGTTTTCCCGGCAAGCTCGGCATGGACGGCTCGGCCGTGTGGGGCGCCTGGCAGCAGGGCAAGGCGGCCGAGATCCGCGACTACTGCGAGACCGACGTGGTCAATACCTGGCTCGTGTATCTGGGATTTCAGCGCATGCGGGGCCAGATCGATACGTCGGCATACGAGGCGGAGCTGAAGGTCGTGCGCGACGCGCTGGAGCGGATCGATGCGCCGCATTGGCATGAGTTTCTCGCAGCCTGGCCGCAGCAGGCTGCCGCGTCCTGAGCCGCCCGTCGGGCCCGCAGGCCGCGCAGCGTGACATCGGTGGGCCGGCGCGCGAGGGCGTCATATGAGGAAGCAGCGCCTTCCCGGAAAAAGTTTCTCGAAAAATTTTGACACTGGCCGCCGACTCGCTATAATTCGCGGCTCTTAGCAGGCGCGTAGCTCAGTTGGTTAGAGCACCACCTTGACATGGTGGGGGTCGTTGGTTCGAATCCAATCGCGCCTACCAAATACCCGGGAGTCGAACCGATGTTCCGAACTATCATCTCAAGCGAGAATTGATCGAGTCGGGCGTCGCAGAAGTGCTCCATAAAAAAGTGCGGCTCGACCGCACTTTTTTTTCGTCCGCAGGCTGTCGCATCACCAGTTCGAGGTCGCCAGAAACCATGCCCAACATCACGCTCCCCGACGGTTCCGCACGACGTTACGAGCAGCCGGTGACGGTGGCCGAAGTGGCTGCCTCGATCGGCGCCGGGCTCGCCAAGGCCGCACTGGCTGGCCGGGTCGACGGCCGACTGGTCGATCTGTCGCACCGCATCGACAACGATGTGGCGCTCGAGATCGTCACCGACAAGAACGCCGAGGGTCTCGAGATCATCCGCCATTCGACGGCGCACCTGCTCGCACATGCAGTCAAGGAACTGTTCCCGGACGCCCAGGTGACCATCGGGCCGGTGATCGAAAACGGCTTCTATTACGACTTCGCCTACAAGCGTCCCTTCACGCCCGAGGATCTGGAGAAGATCGAGGCCCGCATGGCCGAGCTCGCCCAGCGCGAGATCCCGGTCGCGCGCGAAGTCTGGGCGCGCAGCGACGCGGTCGAGTTCTTCAAGTTGCAGGGCGAGCACTACAAGGCCGAGATCATCGCCTCGATTCCCGAGGCCGAGGATGTCTCGCTCTACCGCCAGGGCGATTTCATCGATCTCTGCCGAGGCCCGCACGTGCCGCACACCGGCAAGCTCAAGGTCTTCAAGCTCACCAAGGTGGCCGGCGCGTACTGGCGCGGCGACTCGAAGAACGAGATGCTGCAGCGCATCTACGGCACGGCCTGGGTGCGCAAGGAAGAACTCGCTGCCTACCTGCACATGATCGAGGAAGCCGAGAAGCGCGACCATCGCAAGCTCGGCCAGCAACTCGACCTGTTCCATTTCCAGGAGAACGCGCCGGGCTCGGTGTTCTGGCACCCCAAGGGCTGGCGCCTGTTCAATTCGCTGATCCAGTACATGCGCGAGCGCCAGGAGGCGGCCGGCTACGTCGAGGTGAACACCCCCGACGTGATGGATCGCGCAATGTGGGAGACCTCCGGTCACTGGCAGAACTATCGCCAGAACATGTTCACGACCCAGACCGAGGACGAGCGCATCTTTGCGCTCAAGCCGATGAACTGCCCCGGCGCGGTGTCGATGTTCGCGCAAGGCCTCAAGAGCTACCGCGAGTTGCCGCTGCGCATGGCCGAATTCGGCAAGGTCCATCGCTACGAGCCGTCGGGGGCGCTGCACGGGTTGCTGCGCGTGCGCCACTTCACTCAGGACGACGCCCACATCTTCTGCACCGAGGAGCAGATGGAGCAGGAGTGCCGCGACGTCGTCACCCTGATCCTCGACATCTACAAGGATTTCGGTTTCGACAACGTGCGCATCAAGCTGTCGACGCGGCCCGACCACCGCATCGGCAGCGATGAGACCTGGGACAAGCTCGAAGGCGCGCTCGCGGCTGCGCTCGACCACATGGACATGGCCTACGAGCTCTTTCCCGGCGAGGGCGCCTTCTATGGCCCCAAGCTCGAGTTCGTGCTGCGCGACACGATCGGCCGCGACTGGCAGTGCGGCACCCTGCAGGTCGACATGAACCTGCCCGAGCGTTTCGACGTGACCTACGTCGCCGAGGACAACACCCGCAAGCGGCCGGTGATGCTGCATCGGGCGCTCTTCGGCTCGCTCGAACGCTTCACCGGTATTCTGCTCGAGCACTACGCGGGTGCGCTGCCTTTGTGGCTCGCCCCGGTGCACGGGGTCGTGCTCAACATCTCGGAAGGGCAGGCCGACTATGCCGTGGAGGTTGCGACACGCCTGAAGGCGGCAGGATTCCGCGTCGAGGCCGATTTGCGCAATGAGAAGATAAACTATAAAATTCGCGACCACAGTGTGCACCGGCTGCCCTACCAGATCGTCGTTGGCGACAAGGAAAAAGCGGCGGAGTTGGTATCGGTGCGTGCCCGGGGCGGCCAGAATCTCGGCCAGATGTCCCTCGAATCGCTGATCGAACGCTGGCGTCGCGAAGTCGAAGCGAAAGCCGGCGCGGTCTGATTTTTTGTTTTCGTGGAGAGTCGAACCATCGCTCAAGAGAAAAAGCAGCGCGTAAACGGAGAGATCAACGCGCCTCAAGTCCGCCTGGTGGCTGAAGACGGGGAACAGCTGGGTATCGTCACGCTGCAGGCGGCACTGAACATCGCCGATGAAGCGGGTCTGGATCTGGTCGAGATCGCGCCGATGGCGCAGCCGCCCGTCTGCAAGGTGATGGACCACGGCAAGTTCAAGTACCAGGAGCAGAAGCGCGCGCACGAAGCGCGGCAGAAGCAGAAACAGGTACAGGTCAAGGAAGTCAAGCTGCGTCCGGGCACCGACGAGAACGACTACCAGATCAAGCTGCGCAATCTCAAGCGATTCCTCGGCGAGGGCGACAAGGCAAAGGTGACCCTGCGGTTCCGCGGCCGCGAGATGGCCCACCAGGAAATCGGAATGCGCCAGCTCGAGCGCATCAAGGCGGATCTCGAAGAGATCGCCATGGTCGAGCAGATGCCCAAGATGGAAGGGCGTCAGATGGTGATGGTGATTGCACCGAAGAAGGCGCACTGACCGTCGGCAGGATTCTGCAACCCGTGCCTGGCACGGGTGGCATGAAGCGGCAGCTTCGGCTGCCGCAACACAAGTGGTGTCAGGTGTCAAAGGCCCCGAAGGCAGGGGCTACCTGACGGCATCTACAAACAGGAGCAAGCAATGCCCAAGATGAAGACCAAGAGCGGCGCCAAGAAGCGATTCAAGGTCCGTTCCAGCGGTGGGATCAAGCGGTCCCAGGCGTTCAAACGCCACATCCTTACCAAGAAAACCACCAAATCGAAGCGTCAGTTGCGCGGAATGACGGAAGTCCATGCCGCGGATGAAAAACTGATTCGCGCGATGTTGCCGTACGCTTGATAGGAGACCGCAATGCCCAGAGTTAAACGTGGTGTAACCGCCCGCGCCCGTCACAAGAAAGTCTTGGCTCAGGCCAAGGGATTCCGCGGCCGCCGCAAGAATGTCTACCGCATCGCCAAGCAGGCGGTGATGAAGGCCGGCCAGTATGCCTACCGTGACCGCCGCCAGCGCAAGCGCCAGTTCCGTGCGCTGTGGATCGTCCGCATCAACGCCGCTGCGCGTGAGCTCGGCCTCACCTACAGCACCTTCATGAACGGCCTCAAGAAGGCGGCGATCGATGTCGATCGCAAGGTGTTGGCCGATCTGGCCGTGTTCGACAAGCCGGCATTTGCCGCGATCGCGGAACAGGCCCGGGCCAAACTCGCCGCCTAAGACAGCGCGGTGAAGAAAAAGGAGGCCTGGCCTCCTTTTTTTCCGCCCGTCAGTTTCAATCCGTGCGCCCGGTGGTCACGGAGGATCGCGCCGATGCGCGGCAAAGACGCGATCATACGTCTCGGTACAGGAACATGAACAACGTGGATGAACTGATCCAGCAGGCCGCCACGGCCTTCGAAGCGGCCGTCGACGGTGCGCAACTCGAGCAGGCCAAAGCGCGCTTTCTCGGCAAGGCCGGCTCCCTCACCGAGCAACTGAAGGGCTTGGGAAAGCTGCCTCCCGAGGAACGGCGCGCAGCCGGTGCCGAAATCAACCGAGCCAAGGATGCCATCGAGGCATTGCTCGAGGCGCGGCGCGAGGCGCTGCGCGCAGCGCGCCTGCTCGCGCAGCTCTCCGCCGAGGCGCTCGACGTGACACTGCCCGGCCGCGGCACTGGCCGCGGGGGGCTGCATCCGGTCAGCCTCACGCTGGAGCGGGTCGAGGCGCTGTTCCGCTCGATCGGCTTCGTCGTCGCCGATGGCCCGGAGATCGAGACCGACTGGCACAACTTTACCGCGCTCAACACCCCGGACAATCATCCGGCGCGCTCGATGCACGACACCTTCTACCTCGAAGGCCGTGACGACGTGCTGCTGCGCACTCACACCAGTCCGGTCCAGATCCGGGCGATGCTCGCGCATGTCGAGCGTCACGCGCAGGCCGCGGTGATGCCCGATGTGCGCGTGATCGCGCCGGGCCGGGTCTATCGCGTCGATTCGGATGCCACCCATTCGCCGATGTTCCACCAGGTCGAAGGGCTGTGGGTGGGCGAGGGCGTGAGCTTCGCCGATCTCAAGGGGGTCGTGGCGGATTTCCTGCGCAAGTTCTTCGAGTCCGACGACCTGCAGGTGCGCTTCCGGCCCTCGTTCTTCCCGTTCACCGAGCCGAGCGCCGAGATCGACGTTGCCTTCATGAGCGGCGCGCTCGAAGGCAAATGGCTGGAGATCGCCGGCTGCGGCATGGTCCATCCCAACGTGCTGCGCTTCGGCGGCATAGACCCCGAGCGCTACACCGGCTTCGCCTTCGGCATGGGGCTCGACCGGCTGGCGATGCTGCGCTACGGCATCAACGATTTGCGGCTTTTCTTCGAGAGCGAGTTGCGCTTCTTGACCCAGTTCAGGTAACCGAACCATGCAATTTCCAGAGAAGTGGCTGCGGACCCTGGTCGATCCGCGGCTCGACACCGAGGCGCTCGCCCATCTGCTGACGATGGCCGGGCTCGAAGTCGAAGAATGCGACCCGGTCGCACCCCCGTTCTCGGGCATCGTCGTTGCTGCCATCGTCGAGGCGGAGAAACACCCGGCGGCCGACAAGCTCAAGCTCTGCCGGGTCGATGCCGGCGATGGCGAGCTGCTGCAGATCGTCTGCGGCGCACCCAACGCGGCGGCCGGAATGAAGGTGCCGCTCGCACGGGTCGGGGCGCGGCTGCCGGGACTGGAGATCAAGGCCGCCAAGTTGCGGGGGGTGGAGTCGTTCGGGATGCTGTGCTCGGCCCGCGAGCTGGGCCTCTCCGAGGATCACGCCGGCCTGCTCGAACTTCCCGCCGACGCCGAACTCGGGCGCGACGTGCGCGAACTGCTTGCGCTCGACGATATGCGCTTCACCATCAAGCTCACGCCGAACCGCTCGGACTGCTTGAGCCTCGTGGGCGTTGCCCGAGAGGTCGCGGCCTTGACCAGCGCGCCGCTGTCCCTGCCCGTGATCGAGCCGGTGGTGGCGACGATCCAGGCGAGCCGCCCCATCGTGCTCGACGCACCGCAGGCATGCCCGCGTTATTGCGGGCGGATCGTGCGCGGCGTGAACGCCCGCGCCCGCACCCCTGACTGGATGCGCCAGCGCCTAGAGCGTTGCGGTGTGCGTTCGATCAGCGCGCTCGTGGACATCACCAACTACGTGATGCTCGAGCTGGGTCAGCCACTTCACGTCTTCGATGATGCCAAACTCACGGGCGCGATCCACGTGCGCTTTCCGCACGCCGGCGAATCGGTGCTGCTGCTCAACGAGCAGACGGTCGAGCCCGGTGCCGACACGCTGCTGATCGCCGACGAGGCGAGCGCACTTGCACTGGCCGGCATCATGGGAGGCGAGGAGAGCGGCGTCACGCTGGATACTCGCGATGTCTTCATCGAGAGCGCCTTCTTCGCCCCCGATGCGATCGCCGGCCGGGCCCGTGTGTATGGGTTCGTCTCGGATGCCTCGCACCGCTTCGAGCGTGGGGTGGACTTCGAGCTTGCGAGCAGGGCGATCGAACGGGCGACGCGGCTGATCCTCGACCTCTGCGGCGGCGAGGCGGGCCCGGTGGTCGAGGCGGTCGCCCGCGACCACCTGCCGGAGCGCCGACCGGTGCGCCTACGTCCCGCGCGCGCCCGCCGTGTGCTCGGGATCGAGCTTGCCGATGCCGAAATGATCGGGCTGCTCGAACGTGTCGGGCTGACCGCGCAGCCGGAAGGCGATGCGCTGCGGGTCGTTCCGCCCTCTTATCGGTTCGACATCGAGATCGAGGAAGACCTGATCGAGGAGGTCGTGCGGCTGCACGGCTATGACGAGGTGCCGACGCTCCCGCCGCGCGGGCGGCTCGAAATGCTCGACTGCCCGGGCAACGCCCGAACCCAGTGGTCCTTGCGGCATCTTCTCGCCGCGCGCGACTATCAGGAAGTCATCAACTACGCCTTCGTCGACGAAGCCTGGGAACGCGACTTCTGTGCCAGCAGCGACCCGATCCGGCTCGCCAACCCGATCGCGAGCCAGATGAGCGTGATGCGCTCGAGCCTGATTCCCGGGCTCGTCGCCAGTATGGCCACCAATCGCAATCGCCAGCAGGAACGGGTTCGCGTATTCGAGATCGGGCGCTGCTTCGAGAAGAGCGCCAGCGACCAGCCGGTTGCTGGATTCCACCAGCCGCTGCGCATCGCCGCGCTCGCGTCGGGTCCGGCGTTGCCTGAACAGTGGGGTGGGGCACGGCGCGAAGTCGACTTCTTCGATGTCAAGGCAGACCTCGAAGCCCTGTTCGGCCCGGTCACGCTCGCCTTCGAAGTGCTCGCGCATCCCGCCCTGCATCCGGGGCGCGCGGCATCCGTGATTCTGGCCGGCCGCCAGATCGGTATCCTCGGCGAGATTCACCCCACCTGGGTCGAGCGCTACGACCTGGGGACACCGGCGGTCGTGTTCGAACTCGATCTCGAGGCCGTGCTTGCCTGCGCTGTGCCCGGCTACAGCGAGGTTTCGCGCCTGCCGACGGTCTCCCGCGACCTCGCCTTGATCGTCGAAGCGGAGCTTCAGGTGGCCAAGGTGCTCGAGGTGTTGTGGTCCGGTGCGGCCCCGATCGTCCGGTCGATCGAGCTTTTCGATCTCTATCATGGCAAGGGCATCGAGCCGCACAAAAAGAGCCTTGCCTTCAGAATCTTGATGCAAGATACTCAGCGTACGCTTGAAGATGCGGAGATCGACGCGACGGTCGCTGCGATCGTTCGTCAGGCGGAATCTTCCCTCGGTGCGCGGTTGCGTGGATAGTGAAATGAGCGTTACTCTGACCAAGGCCGAACTGGCCGAATTGCTCTTCGACCAGGTTGGCCTCAACAAGCGCGAGGCCAAGGACATGGTCGAGTGCTTCTTCGAGGAGATCCGCATGGCCCTGGAGCGTGGCGAAATGGTCAAGCTCTCCGGCTTCGGCAACTTCCAGCTCCGCGACAAGCCGCAGCGCCCCGGACGCAACCCCAAGACGGGGCAGGAAATTCCGATCTCGGCGCGACGCGTGGTCACCTTCCACGCCAGCCAGAAACTCAAGGCCGCGGTGGAGCAGCTGAGCGATGCAGACAAGCGTAGCTGAACCGGGGGCGGGCGAGCTCCCGCCGATCCCGGCCAAGCGCTACTTCACGATCGGTGAGGTCAGCGAACTGTGCGGCGTCAAGCCGCACGTACTGCGCTACTGGGAACAGGAATTCACCCAGCTCAAGCCGCTCAAGCGCCGGGGCAACCGCCGCTACTATCAGCATCACGAGGTCCTGCTGGTTCGGCGCATCCGCGACCTGCTCTACGAGGACGGATTCACCATCTCCGGCGCCCGCAACAAGCTTGGCGAATCGGCGATCCGCATGCACGAGGAAGGCGAGGAACTCGGTCAGTTGCGGCAGATCGTCGCCGAGGTCCGCACCGAGATCGCAGAGACGCTGAAGCAGCTCAAGGCCTGACGCACGCGACCCGACAAGTCGCTGGTAATTGGCCGACAGGCTGCTATAATGCGCGCCTGAGTCGGGGCGTAGCGCAGCCTGGTAGCGCACTTGCATGGGGTGCAAGGGGTCGCG
>JARFTX010000095.1 GCA_029289265.1 Gammaproteobacteria bacterium | reverse complement strand
AGACGCCCCAAACGTGTGCCATACTTGTGCTCATGCGGTTGGATTTCCTATCCCCGCGAGATCAAGTTCAAGACCTTCCTCGACGAGGCGAAGGCGCTGGGTGCCGAGAAAATCGCCACCGGCCACTATGCCCGCGTCGACGAGTATGACGGCCGCTGGCGGCTGCTCCGCGGCGTCGATGCCGCGAAGGACCAGAGCTATTTCCTGCACCAGCTCGGGCAGGCGCAACTGGCCGCCACGCTGTTCCCCTTGGGCGAACTGCCCAAGTCGGAAGTGCGGGCGATCGCCGGGCGGCAGGGCTTGGCGACCGCGGCGAAGAAGGACTCGACCGGCATCTGCTTCATCGGCGAGCGCGACTTCCGCGCGTTCCTCTCGCAGTACATCGCCATCACGCCCGGCGACATCATCGACCCGCAGGGCCGCGTGCTCGGCCGCCATCAAGGCATCGCCTTCCACACGCTGGGCCAGCGCGGGGGATTGGGCATCGGCGGCGTGCGCGGGCGGGCGGATGCACCGTGGTTCGTGGTCGGCAAAGACCCGGCAGCGAACCGCCTCATCGTCGACCAGGGCGACAGCCCCCTGCTGCGATCCACCCGGCTGAGCAGCGGGAGCATGCACTGGATCACCGGCCTGCCAGCGGAATTCCCGCTGCGCTGCGAAGCGCAGGTGCGCTATCGCCAACCGCCGCAGCCGTGTACGGTCACGCCCCGCGGCGACGGCATCGTCGTGTGTTTCGATGCGCCGCAGCGCGCCGTCACGCCCGGCCAGTCGGTGGTGCTCTACCGTGGCGAGGAATGCCTCGGCGGCGCGGTGATCGCCGCCACCGACGCGCCGCTCGACCCGCACGCCGATTCCTTCGAACCGAACCCCCACGCCCCACACCCATGATCGAACGCACCATCGCCCTCGCCGCCCTCGTGCAGTCCCTGAAGCTGGTGCAACAGCTGGCATCGCTGGGCCAGACCGAGCAGCACCCCGAGTCGGTGCTGCTGGACAGCCTGTTCCGCTTCGACGCCGATGACGTCGAAACCATCTACGGCGGGACCGAAACCGTTGGCCGCAGCCTCGACCGCGGTCTGCGCGAGCTGCTCGCCCTGCTCGGCCACGGCCCGCGCGACCCCGCCATAGCCCGCATGGGGCAGACCCTGCTCGGGCTGGAACGCGCCTTCGTCCGCCACCCGGAAGCCGGCGAGCGCGTGCAGTCTCAGCTGCGCGACATTGATCGCCAGCGTCAGCACCTCGGGGCCATGCATCCCACGGTGATCAACCGCCTCGGCGACCTCTACGTCGACCAGGTGAGCCCGCTCGCCCAGCGCGTGCTGGTGCAGGGCAATCCGGTCTACCTTGGGCAGCCTCAGATCATCGCGGAAGTACGCGCCCTGCTGCTCTGCGGCCTGCGAGCCGCCGTGCTCTGGCGGCAGCTCGGCGGCAGCCGGCTCGATTTCCTGCTGCGCCGTGGCGCGATGATCGAGACCGCGCAAGGCCTGCTGTCGCCCCTGGATTGACCCAGCCGGCCCCCGGAAGCGGGCGTCTTGCGGCATAATTCCGAGTTGCCATCCGCCACGGAGCCTTCCATGTCCGACTCCTTCGCCACCCGCGACACACTCGCCGTCAACGGCAAGAGCTACGCCTTTTACAGCCTGCCGAAGCTGGGCCAGCGCTTCGACATCAAGCGCCTGCCCTACTCGATGAAGATCCTGCTCGAGAACTTGCTGCGCTGCGAGGACGGCGTCACCGTCAACGCCGGCCACATCGAGGCGGTGGCGACGTGGGATGCGAAGAAGGAGCCGGACACCGAGATCGCCTTCATGCCGGCGCGCGTGGTGCTGCAGGACTTCACCGGCGTGCCCTGCGTGGTCGACCTCGCCGCTATGCGCGATGCGGTCAAGAAGCTGGGCGGTGACCCGAAGCGCATCAACCCGCTGATCCCCTCCGAACTGGTCATCGACCACTCGGTGCAGGTCGATGTGTTCGGCAAGCCTTCCGCCGCCGATGAGAACGGCGTGTTCGAGTTCGCCCGCAACAAGGAGCGCTACAGCTTCCTGCGCTGGGGCCAGAAGGCCTTCGACAATTTCAAAGTGGTGCCGCCGAACACCGGCATCGTCCACCAGGTCAACCTCGAGCATCTGGCGCGCGTGGTGATGACGCGGGTGATCGACGGCGTCGAGCACGTCTTCCCCGACACCGTCTACGGCACCGACTCGCACACCACGATGATCAACGGCATCGGCGTGCTGGGCTGGGGCGTGGGCGGCATCGAGGCCGAGGCCGCGATGCTCGGCCAGTCCAGCTCGATGCTGATCCCGCAGGTCGTCGGCTTCAAGCTGACCGGCAAGCTGCCGGAGGGTGCCACCGCCACCGACCTCGTGCTGACCGTCACCCAGATGCTCCGCAAGCACGGCGTGGTCGGCAAGTTCGTCGAGTTCTATGGCGACGGCCTCGACCAGCTGCCACTGGCCGACCGCGCCACGATTGCCAATATGGCCCCGGAATACGGCGCCACCTGCGGCATCTTCCCGATCGACGGCGAGTCGCTGAACTACCTGCGCCTGTCGGGCCGGTCGGCCGAGCAGATCGCGCTGGTCGAGGCCTATGCCAAGGCCCAGGGCCTGTGGCGCGACCCGTCGGTGGAAGCCGAATACAGCTCGACCCTCGGCCTCGACATGGGCACCGTGCTGCCCTCGCTGGCCGGCCCGAAGCGCCCGCAGGACCGCGTGCTGCTCTCCGACATGCAAAAGGTCTACCGCGAAGCGGTCAAGCCCATGGCCGAGGCGCGCGCCGCCAAGACCCCGGCCAAGGCCTCGGGCGAAGCCGATTTCCATGATGGCAAGAGCACGGCCACCAAGCTCAAGGACGGCGCGGTGGTCATCGCCGCCATCACCTCCTGCACCAACACCTCCAACCCGGCAGTGATGCTGGGTGCTGGCCTGCTGGCCCGCAATGCCGTGGCACGAGGCCTCAAGGTCGCGCCCTGGGTCAAGACCTCGCTTGGGCCCGGCTCGCTGGTGGTCACCGACTACCTCAAGAAAGCCGGCGTGATGGACGATCTGGAGGCGCTGGGCTTCCACGTCGTCGGCTACGGCTGCACCACCTGTATTGGCAACTCCGGCCCGCTGCCGGAAGCGGTGTCGAAGGCGATTGCTGATGGCGACCTGGTGGTGACCTCGGTGCTCTCGGGCAACCGCAACTTCGAGGGCCGCGTGCATGCCGAGGTGAAGATGAACTACCTCGCCTCGCCGCCGCTGGTCGTGGCCTACGCGATCGCCGGCACCACCGATCTCGATCTCAGCACCCAGCCGCTGGGTACGGGCAAGGACGGCCAGCCGGTCTACCTCAAGGACATCTGGCCCTCGAACAAGGAGATCGGCGACACCATCGCCGCGACGATCGGCCCGGAGATGTTCGCCAAGAACTACGCCGATGTGTTCCGCGGCGACAGCCGCTGGAACGCGGTGCAATCGCCGGACGGCGACGCCTACCAGTGGGACGACTCGACCTACATCAAGAACCCGCCGTACTTCGACGGCATGACCATGCAGGTCGGCTCGATCAGCGACATCCACAACGCGCGTGTGATGGGCATCTTCGGCGACTCGATCACCACCGACCACATCTCGCCGGCCGGAAACATCAAGGCCAGCTCGCCGGCGGGCAAGTTCCTGCAGGCCCGCGGCGTCGCCCCGGTGGACTTCAACAGCTACGGCTCGCGCCGCGGCAACGACGACGTGATGGTGCGCGGCACCTTCGCCAACATCCGCATCAAGAACCTGATGCTGGGCGGCGAGGAAGGTGGCAACACCCTCCACTACCCGTCGGGCGAGAAGCTGCCGATCTTTGATGCCGCCATGAAGTACAAGGCCGAGGGCGTGGGCACGGTGGTGTTCGCCGGCAAGGAATACGGCACCGGCTCCTCGCGTGACTGGGCTGCCAAGGGCACCAACCTGCTGGGCATCAAGGCCGTGATCGCCGAGAGTTTCGAGCGCATCCACCGCTCCAATCTCGTGGGCATGGGCGTGCTGCCGCTGCAGTTCGTCGACGGCCAGAACGCCCAGACGCTCGGCCTGAAGGGCGACGAGGTGGTTTCGATCACCGGATTGAAGGACGGTGCCGGCAAAGTGGCCGAGATCAGCGCCACGCGCCCCGATGGCACGACGGTGAGCTTCAAGGCCCAGGTGCTGCTGCTGACGCCCAAGGAAGTCGAGTACTTCCGCCACGGCGGCCTACTGCACTACGTGCTGCGCCAGTTGGCGGCAGGCGCGAAGGCTGCCTGAGTCACAAGGGGCGGAAGCCCGGCCCTCGCATGAAACCTGCGAGGGCGCTCAGCGGCGCGCGAACCTCAGCCAACCGAAGGCCGCCCCATGGGGCGGCCTTCGTCGTTGCGGGCCATCGGCAACGCGCCGGCCTTGCCGGATCTACCTCGCCAGCGCCGGCTTCGACCAGTCCGCACTGACCAGCACCCATTCGCCCCCGGACCGTCGCCAGACCGTCTCGACGCGACGGGCCTCGACGCCTTCAGGCACGAAGCGGTTGGCGCCGGTTACCAAGGCATCGAAGCGCGCCGCGGCGCGTTCGCCGTGGATCTCCACTTCGACCGGCCCCAACGCCACGCCCACCCGCTGCTGTCGAAGCAGCATCAGCGTCGCGTAACGCCGGAGTCCGTCGCGGTCCATGCCGCCGGGGCCGCCGAATTCGGGATCGACCGCCTCCAGCAGCGAATCGGCATCGCGCGCCTCGATCGCCTGCTGCATGGCGGAGATGCGCTCGCGCAGGGCCGCTTCGTCGGCGGGCCTCGCGCAAGCCAGCAAGGTCGCCGCCAGCAACGCCAGCAGCAGGGCGGGGACGAAGTGCATTCGCATCGTGAAACCCGGGCCGGCGATCGACCGATGCGGCTTGCCCGAAACGCCCCCCTGTGCTGGAATCGAGCGAATACTCGAATCTTCGCGTGTCGCCATCCCGGCGCACTGCGGTCCACTCGTGACGGGAGTTTCTTCGATGAGCATTGAGCGCCCTTGGCTTTCCAGTTACCCGCAGGGCGTGCCCGCGGAAATCAACGTCGATGAATTCCCCTCCATCGTATCCGTCCTCGACAACGCCATCGAGAAGTACCGCGACCGTCCGGCGTTCTCGAACTTCGGCAAGACGCTGACCTACGCCGAGATCGACCGCCTCAGCAGCGAATTCGCAAGCTACCTGCTCAATGTGATGAAGCTGAAGAAGGGCGACCGCGTCGCCCTGATGATGCCGAACGTGCTGCAGTACCCGATTGCGATTTTCGGTGCACTGCGCGCCGGACTGACCGTGGTGAACACCAACCCGCTCTACACGCCGCGCGAACTCAAGCACCAGCTCGAGGATTCCGGTGCCAGCGTGCTCGTCGTGCTGGAGAACGTCGCCCACACCGCGGCCGAGGTCGTGGCCGGCACGCAGGTCAAGCAGGTGATCGTCACCTCGATCGGCGAACTGCTCGGTTTCCCGAAGGGGCCAATCGTCAACTTCATGGTCAAGTACGTGAAGAAGCTGGTGCCCGAATTCAGCATTCCCGGCGCCATCAACTTCCGCCAGGCGCTTGAACTCGGCCGCGGCAAGCCGCTGCCTTCGGTGACGCTGCGAAGCGACGACATCGCCTTCCTGCAGTACACCGGCGGCACCACCGGCGTGGCCAAGGGCGCGATGCTGACGCACCGCAACCTGGTGGCCAACATGCAGCAGGCCTCGGCGTGGATCGGCACCAACGCGAAGCCCGGCGAGGAAATCATCATCACCGCGCTGCCGCTCTACCACATCTTCGCGCTGACGGCGAACTGCCTTGTCTTCATGAAGTTTGGTGGCCTCAACCACATGATCACCAACCCGCGCGACATGCCCGGCTTCGTGAAGGAGTTGAAGTCGGTGCGCTTCACCGCGATCACCGGCGTCAACACGCTGTTCAACGCCCTGCTCAACACGCCGGGTTTCGACACCATCGATTTCTCCTCGCTGCACCTGACGCTGGGTGGCGGCATGGCCGTCCAGCGCGCGGTGGCCGAGCGCTGGAAGAAAGCCACCGGCTGCACCCTGGTGGAGGCCTACGGCCTCACCGAAACCTCGCCCGCGGCCTGCATGAACCCGCTCGACATCAAGGCCTTCAACGGTGCCATCGGGCTGCCGATCTCCTCGACCGACGCCTGCATCAAGGACGACGACGGGCGCATGCTGCCGAAGGGCGAAGTGGGCGAGCTGTGCCTGAAGGGCCCACAGGTGATGAAGGGCTGAACGTATCGCCAAGCTGGTGCCCCCGCCGCGCACGCACCGCCACCGCTACT
>JARFTX010000036.1 GCA_029289265.1 Gammaproteobacteria bacterium | reverse complement strand
GCACTTGCATGGGGTGCAAGGGGTCGCGAGTTCGAATCCCGCCGCCCCGACCAATTCGATATCAAGCACTTGGGCCAGCCTTTCCGGGTTGGCCTTTTTGCTTTCAGTTCGCGGCTATCCGCTCAGTTCCCTTCTGCCTGGCCGGAACCCGCTCGTACTTGCTGCGCGGCGCCTTCATCGCTGCGCGTCCGTCGCCGTAACCACCACCCGCTGCCCCTCCGCGTCCGCGTAGAGCGTGAGCACGCCGGGTGGCCAGTCGGTGACGTGGATCGTTTCGTTCCAGCGGTCCGTGTCGGGGACGAGTGTGGTGAGGCGGTTCGGTCGGTCGGTGAGGGCGGGGTCGTCGATGTAGTTGTCGGTGCGCTTGGGGAAGAGCGCGAAGTAGAGCATGTCGGCTTCGATCAGCTCGTTGATGAAGTGCGTGCCGAGCGAGACGTCTGGGACGAGGTGCTCGTGCATGGCGACGATTTCGCACAGGGCGGCGACGTGGTTGATGTCCGCGAAGCGCACCGGGACGCCGAGCGAGGGGTCGCTCGAGCCCCAGCGGCCGGGGCCGAGCATGAGTAGGGTGCGGCCTCGGCTGGCCTCGTTGATGCGGCCGACGACGCGGGCGACCGCGACGCGGTCGGCCTGGGGCAGGCGGGCGTAGGCGGCGGCCGAGACGCGCACAATGCGGTCGGGATGGATCACGCGGCTCGGGCCGATGACCGCGCCCTGCGCGGCGAGCAGCCGCGGGGCATCGTCGGGTGGGGCTGCCGTGGCGCCCCCGTCGACATTGCGTACCTGCATGGGTCGGCATTGCAGGAGGTTGATTCGGTAGGTGCCTTGGGCTGCGACGTTGAGGGCGAACTCGGTCTCGACCGGATTGCGATAGGCAGCGTGCAGAGTGGCGAGCAAGGTGCGCAGGTCGGCGACGAAGTGCGTCTGTCCGATCAGTCCGTCGAAGGTGAGGAAGGGTGGGCCGTCGGGGCGGTCGCGGGTGGTGAAGAGCTCGAGCGGGAAATCCGGCTGGTCGCGCACCAGTTCGACGAAGGGGCCGGAGACCACCTGGTTGGTTTCCAGGTCGAGCGCATCCATGCGGCGCTGGGAGTGGCGGGCGATCGCGCCGAAACTGGTCTCGGGTCGCAGCTCCGGCGCGTTCAGCGCGACGAGGCGGGTGTAGTCGTCGTCCGCGCGATCGACCGCGCGCGTGCCCAACCCGGCGACGAGCCGCACGACTCCGGCACGCATGTCGATGCGCGGGTTCCAGGGATAGGGATTCACCGACAGGCCGACGCCGGCCGCGTGCGGGTGAAGGTGGCGCTTTCCGGCGGTGCCCGAGACGCGCATGATGAGGAGCGCCATCTGCTCGTTTTCCTCGAGCAGGCCGCGGCGCTCGCGGTAGCGCAGCGCCTGCTCGGAGAGCGTGCTGGCATAGACTTGGCGCACGGCGTCGAGCAATTCATCGAGCCGGCGCTCGCGCGGGCCCTGGTTCACGCAGAAGACGCTGTCGTACTGCCCGGCGAAGGCGTTGCCGTAGCGGTCCTCCAGGCGCGAGCTGGAGCGCACGATGAAGGGCCACTCGCCGAAGTAGTCGAGCATGCCCTCGAACTGGCGCAGGGTGGATTCTGGAAAGCTGCCGCACAGGATTCGTTCGTGGGCTTGGTCGAGTTCCTGCAAAAAGGTGTCGCGCTGGCGCTGGCGGCGACGGACCCACCACAGACCGTTCTGAACGAAGAAGGTGTCGAAGACCTCGGTGCCGACGTAGAACGAGTCGTGCGCTTCGAGCCGGTCATGCAGGTCGGGCGCGTCACGGCGCAGAATCGCGCGGGCGAGCAGCATCCCGAGCGCCTTGCCGCCTATGGTGCCGATGCCGATCATGCGGTCGCGCACCGCGAGCACATCCTCCAGGGTGAGATACGTGTCGATCAGGCGCCGCATGGCCGGATCGTCGGGAAACAGCAGGCGGCTGAGTCGATCGAAGGACGCGGCCTCGCCTTGCGGGTTCGGATGCCCGGCGCGCCGCATGGTCACGTGGGTGCGGGCGGTGGCGAAATGACGTTGCCAGTGGCCGACGAAGGGCGGATCTTCCAGGCCGGGCCAGCCCGAGCCGGCAAGGATCTCCGCGACGGTGCCGCTGTCGGTGACAGCGCTGAAGCGGTCTCCGGGCTCCCACGCGTGGATTCGGTTCATCACGGCGGCCGAGCGGTGCTGAACCTTGATCGGCCGGATGTAAAGACGCTCGCGGCAGCGAAACACGTCGAGCAGGTACTGGGTAGTCTCGCCAATCATGTCCATGCCCGAGCGTGCATGGGTGTTGCGATAGACGCCGAAGTAGGTGACGGTGTCGAGATCGAACAGGCGCGGGCAGGTGAGGCGGAAGAAATTGCCCATCATGCGATCCGACTGCCAGGCCTCGGCAAGCTCGGACAAGCAGTCGAAGACGTAGAGCGTACGGGGTCCGGCGGCCTCGATCACCGAATGCACTTGATCCACGAAGGCGTCGAACCCGTCGGCAGCGCAGGGGTGGTGGATCTCCGCGCCGCTGTCCCCGTCGAGCAGCGGTGCGTGGGCGGCGAAGCGGAAGTAGATCAGGCGGCGTCGTTGCCGCTGGGCCGCCTGTGCATAGGGCGCGACCAGCGCGAGGTACTCGTCCAGGGACTGGACCTGCCAGACGATGTTATCGCCGGGCGCGACTCCGCTCAGGACGGCATCGAGTCCGGGCAAGCCGGTGGACGGTTGGAAGGGTGTGGGCGTCGGGCTCATGGCGAAACCCTATCCGCCGACGCTTCGCTTGTACAGGGGCTTGCCTCCCAGGCAGCTTTGGACGAGTCAGTGCACCCCGTGCCCTCGCACCGGCAATTGAACAAGAATCGGCGCGTGCATTCCTGTTGTCCCTTGCGGCAACTAAGCTGAGTCGATTGCACTCATGAATCGCCTTTATGTCCTGGACAAAGCGCAATGAGCAAGCTACGATCTCGACTTGGACCCCCTTTCTGCAGGCCTGCGCTGTGGACGATTTCAAGCAATGACTGGCCGGTCGGTGCCCAGATCCGATAATCCGGCAACGGAACCGGCAGTGGCTGCTGCTGCCACCGAGGCCGATCGCCCTTATCTGGGTATTTCGGCGGTCGAGCGCGATACCGGTTTGCCCAAGGACACGCTGCGGATGTGGGAGCGGCGTTATGGATTTCCCGACCCGATGCGCGATGCCCATGGCGAGCGGCTTTATCCGCCGGCCCAGGTGGACAAGCTGCGGCTGATGCGGCGCCTCGTTGATCACGGCCAGCGTCCCGCGCGCATCGTTCACGCATCCGCCGAAGCACTGGCGCGGATGCTCGAGGAGCATCCCGGCGTGAGCGATGCCGAGCTCGCGTCGGCGGCCGATATCGCCCCAATGCTAAAACTCGTGCGCCTGCATCGCAGTGCCGATCTTTCGGCGGCCTTGCGTCAGGCGTTGCTCAAGCAAGGCCTGCAGCGCTTTGTTGTGGAGACGGTTGCACCGCTTGCGCAAGCGGTTGGCGAGGCGTGGATGCGGGGCGAGATCGAAGTCGCCGACGAGCATTTGTTTTCCGAGCAGGTGCAGAATCTGCTGCGCGGGGCCATCGGTGCCCATGACAGCGTGGGGCGGCCGAGAGTTCTGCTCACCACCTTGCCCGAAGAGCAGCACGTGCTCGGTCTGCTGATGGCCGAGGCGATGCTGGTGCCCGAGGGGGCGGCCTGTGTGTCGCTCGGCGCACGCACGCCCATGACGGATATTCCCGCTGCCGCGCTCGCCGGCGATTTCGACGTCGTCGGGTTGTCGTTCAGTACCGCTTATCCGGTGCGGCAGGCGATCGACGCGCTGCTCGAGTTGCGGGCCATGCTGCCGCCACGGATTGCCCTGTGGGCCGGGGGCGCGGCCGTGCGGGGCAAGCACAAGCGGCTGCCCGGGGTGCAGATCGTCGATCGTCTCGACGATGTCCTCGCCGCCTTGCGGAACTGGCGCGACACATCCAGCCCAGAGGCGTAGCACGCGCCCATCGTGGCGGGGCTGAGGAGCGGTGCTCCGCCCGAGCTTTGCCGCGACCCCGGCGCATGGGTCTCCGAAACAGCGACGCTTGTGCATGACGGTCCTGCCGTCGGGGCCGTTCGCATTCTTGCGCCATTCAGGGGTGCGATCCTGCATGAGGTTCGGCCCATTCCCGTGATTCTCAGTCGCCGCAATCTGCGGATGTCCTGGACAAAGCGTTGACAAATCTGTTGGCCGGATCTACCTTGCAGTTGTCGCTAACTTTGTCCAGGACAAACAATGAAAACCTTTCAATCCATCTGGCGCCTAGGCTGCCTTGCGATGCTGGGTGCGGGAACCGTGCTCGCGGCCAATGCCGACAGGCAGGCCGGACCGAAATCCTGTAGCGACCCTGATGGCGCGCTCTGGCAGGCGCAGCCTGAGACGGAAGAGGTGGCGCACGCGCCGGTCGCGCTGCTGCTTTGGGTCCACCGAGGTGATTTCCCTGTTCCGCTCGCCGCGGCAGCCGTTCTGGAGCATCCGTGAACGCGAAAGCGGCCGCCCCGCTTGGAATCGGCCGTAAAAGAGCGCCGTCGTGATGCTTACCGAGCCTGCTGTCTGTTTCGGTGCGGTCGTCCATGAGCGCTTCGGAGAGCGGACCGAAGTGCCGGGGCGGATTGGCCCGACGAGCCGCGGCGAAGCCGAAGGAGCTGAGGCGCTGGTTCATGCGCAGGGTTTGCCATCGGTACAGCGATCGGTTTCGAACAGATTCGTCTATCACGCTGCCTATCTGCGCCTGCCGCTGTCGCGCCTGGACGCAGTTGCGGTGCCGCTGCTCGGCATCGACCGGCCCGACGTGTTCAGCGTCCGCAGCCGGGATCATGGTCCCCGCGACGGTTCGCCCCTGCTGCCGTGGCTGCAGGCCTTGCTCGATCGGCGAGGACTCGCCACCGTCTGCGACGGTGAAGTCATTCTGCAGACCATGCCGCGCATCTTCGGGCACGTCTTCAATCCGGTGAGCTTCTGGTTCTGCCATGACCGTGCCGGCAAATTGCGGGTGGTGCTGGCCGAGGTGAACAACACCTTCGGCGAGCATCACAACTATCTGGTGCATCACCCGGATCTGCGTCCCATCGGTGATGGGGACCAACTCGTCGTGCCGAAGTGCTTTCACGTATCGCCCTTCTTTCCGGTGCGGGGCGAGTATCGCTTCCGTTTCCAGCGTCGCGGCGACGTGCATTCGGTGGCGGTCGACCTTTGGGACGATGGCGTGCGCCGATTGGGCACGCGGTTGTCCGGGCGGGCCGAGCCCTTGCGCGCCGGCGCGCTCGCCCGCTGGCTGGTGCGCCACCCCATCACGATATTGGGCGTAGTCGCTCGAATCCACTGGCAAGCGTTGCGACTGCTGATGCGGCGGGCGACCTTCCATCGCAAACCTCCGCCCCCGATCGAGGAGACCACTTGATGAATACGCTTGATCACGCCTTGCAACCGCTCGCAAGCGCGCCTCTCTACCATCTGCCGCGCCCGACGCGTCAAGCACTCAATCTGCTCGACGCTGTGGTCGGTGGAGCGCTCGGCGTGGAGCTTCCCGACGGCACACGACTGCGCGCGGGGCTCGGGGCGCTCGTGGCGCATCTGCGCGTGCGCGATCACGGCGTGTTCGCCGAGTCGCTTGCGCGGGGTGACATCGGTTTCGCCGAGAGCTGGATGGACGGCCTCTGGGATACCGATGATCTCGCGGCGCTGCTGACCTTGCTGGCAGGGAACCGCGATCGACTGCGCGCGGCGATTCATGGTCGAGCGCCGAGCCTCGTGTTCGAACGCATCCGCCATCTGCTGCGCGCCAACACGCGCGCCGGGGCGCGCCGCAATATCGAGTCGCATTACGATCTCGGCAACGACTTCTATGCCTTGTGGCTCGACCCGACCATGAGCTATTCCGCGGCCTTGTTCGCTTCGGCGGACGAGCCGCTTCGGGATGCACAGCTTCGCAAGTACCGCCGAATCCTCGGGCAGCTCGCGCCTCGGCCAGGCCAGATGATGCTCGAGATCGGCTGCGGCTGGGGCGGTTTCGCCGAGGTCGCGGCCACCGAGTTCGACTGCCGCGTGCTGGGCATCACCCTGTCGCCGGCTCAACTCGACTACGCGCAGGCGCGGGCCCGCAGCGGCGGTTACGCGGATCGGGTCGAATTTGCCCTCTGCGACTACCGCGACGTACGGGGAACGTACGATCACATCGTCTCGATCGAGATGCTGGAGGCGGTCGGCGAGCGCTACTGGCCGCAGTACTTCTCCCAGATCGCCGGGCGGCTCGCGCCGGGTGGGCGTTGCGTGGTGCAGACCATCACGATCGACGATCAGCTCTTTGCCGACTACCGTCGCGGTACGGATTTCATCCAGCGGCATGTCTTCCCGGGCGGCATGTTGCCAAGCCCCGCGTCCGTCGCCCGCTCCGCCCGCCGGGCTGGTTTGGATGTTGTGGAGGATCACGCCTTCGGCGCCGACTACCGGCTCACGTTGAAGCAGTGGGAGCGCAAGTTTCTCGGGGCCGCCGCAGCGGTGCGCGCCCAGGGGTACTCCGAGCGCTTCATTCGCATGTGGCGCTTCTATCTGGCCTATTGTCAGGCGGGGTTTGCCAGCGGCGATCTGGATGTGCATCACTACACCTTGGCGCCTGCACGGTGAGCAGGGCCCCGGGTCGGAGCGAGCTCGAGGCCGATTCGCCCGATGCCGCCGCGGTCGCGGCGCGGGTGGCTCATTTCTACGAGACCTTGACGCCGCAATCCCTGGGGCGGCTCGGCGACATCTACGCAGCCGACGCGCGATTCGAGGATCCGTTCAACGCCGTGGTCGGCAAAGGCGCGATCCGGCGCGTGTTCGAGCACATGTTCGCGACCGTCGATTCACCCCGATTCGTCGTCACGACCACGATCGCGCAGGGAACGCAGGCGATGCTTGCCTGGGAGTTCCGCTTGCTCCTGAGGGGGCGTGAGACTGTGATCCGTGGCGCGAGCCTGTTGCAGATCGATTCGAGCGGTCGTGTCGCGCAGCACCGCGACTATTGGGATGCGGCGGGCGAGCTCTATGCGAGGCTGCCGGTAATCGGCGCAATCGTGCGCAGGCTGCGGCGCAAGCTGGCGGCGCCGGGCGCCTGATTCCGGTCTCGGGTTCTCCTGATCCAGCAGCATCCGGGAGCCGCCGGGAAGGGCGGCGGATGCTCGGCGAAGCGGCGGTGGATCTTCGTCGACTGGGCCAGTTCGCATGCGAGAAGGCCTAGCCCCTGCATGCGATTTCCGGATGCCAAGATTGCCCCCCCGATGTGCTAAGATTTTCGTTCCAGATCACGACCTGACCCGGCGGCTCGGCCAGACTGCAGCACGTCGGGCGGAATTCCATGCGCATTCTCCTCAGCAACGACGACGGCTATTTCGCGCCCGGCCTGGCGGCGCTCGCGGCAGCGCTGCGCGAGGTCGGCGATGTCACGGTGGTGGCGCCCGAGCGAGACCGCAGCGGCGCAAGCAATTCGCTGACGCTCGACCGGCCGTTGTCGCTGCGCAAGGCCGAGAACGGCTTCTATTTCGTCAATGGGACGCCCACCGACTGCGTGCACCTCGCGGTCACCGGCATGTTCGAGCATCTGCCGGACATGGTTGTCTCGGGCATCAACCACGGCGCCAACATGGGCGACGATACGATCTACTCGGGTACCGTCGCAGCGGCCACCGAGGGCTACCTGCTCGGCGTGCCGTCGATCGCCATCTCGCTGGTGAGCAAGGAGGCGAGCGACTTCACCTCGGCCGCGCGTGTCGCCCGCGACCTCGCCGAGCGCTTCGTGCGGGTGCCGTTCCGCGACCCGGTGCTGCTCAACGTGAATATTCCCGATCGACCCTATCCGGAGCTGCGCGGGGTACGCGTGACGCGGCTCGGCAAGCGCCACCGAGCCGAGCAGGTGGTGCGCAGCGTGACGCCGCGGGGCGAGACGGTCTACTGGATCGGTGCTGCCGGCAAAGCAGCCGATGCCGGCGAAGGCACCGATTTCCATGCCGTCGAGCAAGGCTTCGTGTCGGTCACGCCCCTGCAGATCGATCTGACCCACACAGTCCAGACGGCGGCCGTTTCCGATTGGCTGCACAAGTGACGATGCGCTCCAGGGACGTCCTCTCGCCTTCGAACAGGGCGCTTGCCCGCATGGTCGAGCGCCTGCGCGAGCAGGGTATCCGCGACGAGGCGGTGCTCGCCGCGATGATGCGCGTGCCACGCCACCTCTTCGTCGATCAGGGCCTCGCTTACAGCGCATACGACGACACGCCGCTGCCCATCGGCTATCAGCAGACGATCTCGCAGCCATACGTGGTTGCCCGCATGATCGAGATCCTGCGCGCCGGGCGTGAGCTCGGGCGGACGCTGGAGGTCGGTGCAGGTTGCGGCTATCAGGCGGCGGTGCTGTCGCAGATCGCGACCGAAGTCTTCGCCGTAGAGCGGATACGGCCGCTACTCGATCTCGCCCGGGAGAACCTTCGCACGCTGCGGCTGGCCAACGTCAGGCTGAAATATGCGGATGGTAGTCTCGGCTTGCCAGAAGCGGCGCCATTTGACACCATTATCGTCGCCGCGGGAGCCCGGGAGCTTCCGGCCTCGCTCAAGCAGCAGCTCGCCGCCGGGGGCAGGATGCTTGTTCCGGTGGGCAGCGGTGATCAACACCTGACGCTGGTCGAGCGGCAGGGGAACGTATACAGGGAAAGCCGGTTCGAAGCTGTGCGCTTCGTGCCCTTGCTAACTGGAACCGAATGACAGACCGAAACCATTTTTTCAGCCTGCGCACCGCGCTGACTCTTTCCGCCGCGCTGGCCCTGCTGGCGGGCTGTGCCGCTCCGGTACCGGCGCCGATCAGGCACGGAACTACCCCCGCAGCCGATCAGACCGTCCGCCAGGAAGTCCATGTCGTTCGCCCGGGCGACACGCTGATGGGCATCTCGCGGCTTTACGGACAGAACGTCAATGACCTCGTCGTCTGGAACGGGCTGATCAACCCGAATCAGCTCACGGTTGGACAGGAGGTCCGCATCGCCCCGCCGCGGGCGGTCGAGCCGGCCGAGCAGGTGGCCATCGCTCGACCCATAGAGATTTCCCCCGTGACACCGGACGCGACCATTCTGGCCGTCCCGATCAAACACGACCCCAAAGGCGGGCGGCAGCCATACAGCGACCAAGCCTGGGCGGCGGTCCGTCCGGCGACTGCGCTGCCGAGCTTGCCGTCAGCGCCCGCTGCTGCGCCAGCGCCGGTCGATTCGGCCTGGCTGTGGCCGGCGCCGGGGCCCCTGATCGCGCGCTTTGACGAGGCGACCAACAAGGGCGTCGACATTGCCGGCAATCCAGGAGACCCTGTGCTCGCCTCGGCGGCGGGTCAGGTGGTGTATTCGGGCAGCGGCCTGCGTGGCTACGGCAAGCTCATCATCATCAAGCACGACGAGAATTACCTGAGCGCGTACGCGCATAACCAGACCTTGCTGGTGAAGGAAGGCGACACCGTCACCCAGGGCCAGAGAATCGCCGAGATCGGTAGCACCGATGCTGACCGGCCCAAGCTGCACTTCGAGATCCGCAGGCAGGGCCGCCCGGTCGATCCGCTGACCTACCTGCCGCCACGCTGACGGGGGCGCGATGTTCGATCCGGTGAATCATGACGATCTAGAGGGTCAGGACCCGGATCTGCCTCCCGAGGTGGAGCTTCTCAGCGGCGCCGCGGCGCGGCCGTTCGAGAACGAGTTTCTCAACGACGTCACGCAGATCTATCTCAACGAGATCGGCGCCAACCCGCTGCTGACGGCCGACGAGGAGCTGCGAATCGCGCGGCGGGTCAAGGCGGGCGACTTCGACGCGCGCCAGATCATGATCGAGCGCAACCTGCGCCTGGTCGTGAACATCGCCAAGCACTATCTCAATCGCGGCATCCCGCTCCTCGATCTGGTCGAAGAGGGCAACCTCGGCCTGATTCACGCCCTGGAGAAGTTCGACCCCGAGAAGGGCTTTCGTTTCTCGACCTACGCGACCTGGTGGATCCGTCAGAACATCGAGCGGGCGATCATGAACCAGTCGCGCACCATCCGCCTGCCGGTGCATGTGGTCAAGGAGCTCAATCAGGTCTTGCGCACGAAGCGCTCCATCGAGTCGTCGGGGGCGGGGGATTCGTCGCACGAGGAGATCGCCCGGCGGCTGGGCAAGCCTGTCGACGCGGTGAGAACACTGCTTGCGCTGAGCGAGCACACGGCATCCCTCGATGCGCCGCTCGAGATCGATCCGACCCTGTCGATCGGCGAATCGCTGGCGGACGAGCAGGTCTCGACGCCCGATTCCCAGATTCAGGATGTCGAGGTCGAGAACCTGATCCGCGCCTGGATCGACAAGCTCAACGACAAGCAACGCACCGTGATCCGGCATCGCTACGGGCTGGACGAGTGCGAGATCATGACGCTCGAGGAGTTGGCAACGCAACTCGGCCTGACCCGTGAGCGAGTGCGACAGATTCAACTGGAGGCACTGGGTCAGTTGCGACGGGCAATACGCCGCCGTGGCATCTCGCGCGACGTGTTGCTCTGAGTCGCGGCGAGCGCACCGCAGCGCGGGTTTCCGCTGGTCGTAGTGCGGGGACGCTCGTCCCGCCGGTTCCAAGCCGTTGGTGCGCTTCGTGAGGGGGCACGGATTCCCGATCCCCGGTTCAAGCTTCAGTTCGCAGCCGTCGTCCCGCCGCTGAAGCGAGCCCTCAGCGCTTCGGCGAGCTCGAACACCGACATCGCATAAAAGCTGCTGCGGTTGTAGCGCGTGATGACGTAGAAATTGCGGTAGCCCAGCCAGTAATCGGTGCGCTGCCCCGGCGTGGGCAGATTCACCAGAGTGGCCGGCGCGTCGTACAGCTCACCGCGGCGCGCCACGATGCCGGATTCGCGAAGCTGTGCAGCTTCGAGTACGGGTTCGATGCCGGCGGCGACGAGCGGCTCGGGATCGAGGCCGGCCGGCACCCATACCGGCACCGCGATCGGCTCGCCGCGGCGCCAGCCATGTTCGGCGAGGTAGTTCGCGACGCTGCCGATCGCGTCGATCGGGTCGGACTCGAAGTCGATTCGGCCGTCGCCGTCGAAATCCACCGCGTAGCTGCGAATGCTGCTGGGCAGGAACTGCGGATAGCCGAGCGCGCCGGCGAAAGACCCCGTGTAGCTGAACGGGTCGCGGCCCTGTTCGCGCGCAAGCAGAAACAGGTTTTCGAGTTCCTTGCGGAACAGGGGCGCGCGCGGTGGATAGTCGAAGGCGAGCGTTGCCAGCGCCGATACCGCCTCGAAGTTTCCGGTGTAACTGCCGTAATGGGTCTCGACGCCGATGATCGCGACGATGATCTCGGGGGGTACGCCGAATCGCTCGCTCGCCGCATGGATGGTGGCCGCGTGGCGACGCCAGAAATCAAGACCGGCCTCGATGCGTAGCTCGCCCAGAAAGCGGCCTCGGTAGGCGCGCCAGTTTCGCGCGCCGGGTTGGCTCGGCGGCGTGATCAGGCGGATCACCCGCTCGTCGTGCTGGGCGCGGCCCAGTGCTTCGAGGACGGCATCGCCGTCGAAGCCGTGGCGCTGCGCCATCTCCTCGGCGAAGCGGCGTGCTTCCTCGTGGCTGGCGTAGGACGCGGAGGCGACCGCAGGTTGCGAAATCAGGGCGGCAAGGCAGAGCGTGCGGAGGAGATGGACGATCATTTCGGCTTGAACCTTTGAATGCTTCGGGCCAGTGCGCGCGTGGCGGCCGGGTCGGCCGGGCCGTTGCCGCCATAGCGCAATCGGGCATAGGCGGCGGCGATCGTGCGAACGACCCCGGCGCGAGTCGGCAGGGCTGCAGCGACCCTGCCAGCGTAATCCATGGGCCCTTCCCAGGGCAACCGCGGCAGGCCGCGCCGGGCGAGCTTCGCGCAGAACGCATCCCAGGCGCGGTCGAGCGGATCGGCGGCCCGGTGCCTCGCATGGGCCCAGGCGAGCAGAAGCAGCATCAGCACGCCGGTACTCGCGGCTAGCAATGCGCTGAGCGTGCGCCAGTCGGGTTCGGCGACACCGAGGCGGCGCATCAATTCGTGCTGACGGAGCGTGTCGTAGCCCAGCACCCACTGGTTCCACGCGTTGGAGACGGCTTCCCAGCGATGGCGCGCTGCGCGCAGCCACGACAGTGCCGGACGCATCATGAGCGGCAGGAGTTCGCCCTGCGGCAGCGCGGCCGCAAGGCCGGCGTCGATGCGGCTCGGCGCGGCCAGCGCCGTCGGGTCGACGCGCACCCAGCCGCGGCCGTCCAGCCAAACCTCGGCCCAGGCGTGGGCGTCGGATTGGCGCACCACCATGCTGCCGTCGATGGGATTGATCTCGCCGCCCTGGTAACCCGTCACCACCCTCGAGGGCACGCCGGCTGCGCGCATGAGCACCACGAAGGCCGAGGCGAAGTGCTCACAGAAGCCGCGGCGGGTGTCGAACAGGAACTCGTCGGCTGAGTGGCGGCCGAGCAGGGGCGGGCGCAGCGTATATACGAGCCCCAGTTCGCGCATGTGATCGAGGACGCGAGCGAGGATGGTCTCGTCGTCCGGCGCCCCCTCGGCCAGTTCGCGTGCAAGCGCGACGGTGCGCGGGTTCGTGTCGGACGGAAGCTGGCGTGCAATGGCCAATGCGCCGGGCGATTCGAACCGGCCCACGGGTGTCTCAGGGTAGGCGGTCAGCGCAAAGCGGGTGCGGTGGCGTACGGGCCGGTCTGCGAGCAGGCGCAGGTCGGTCGCATAGCGCGCGCCGGCGGCGCCGGGTCCGGGAAAATCCAGAGCCAGGATCCAGGGGCGGTTGTGTGCTTCGAGTGTCAGGGCGTAGTCGTAGCGGGGGCCGAAGGGGGTGTAAGGCGGTGTCGCCGTCGACAGGGTCGGCACCGCGCGCCAGCTCCGACCGTCGAAGGCCGTGAGCACCGGGCCGCGCCAGTAGCGCTGCTCGCGCGGCGGCGCGGCGCCGGTGAATTCCGCCCGAAAGGCGATCGCCTCGGACAGGATGAGTTCGCTGATCGAGCCGGGTTCCATCGAGTCGGAGAGTCCCGTGGTGCCGCTGAAGGCGTCGGCCGGCAACCCCCAAAGCGGCCCGGGTACACGTGGGAAAAGCAGAAACAGGGCCAGCAGAAACGGCACCGCCTGCGCCATCATCAACCCGGCCGAGCGCAAGGATTCCCGAGTGGGCGCTTCGCCATCCTGGAGGCGCAGCAGCGTGACCGTGGCGAACAACGCGCCGGCCAGGGCGAAGGCCGCGATGAGCAGAGTCTGGTCGTGGAGGAACAGGCCGAGTTGGAGGAAAAAGCTCAGCAGCACGGCCGAATGCACGTCACGTGGGCTGCGGACCTCGAACTGTTTGAGGCAGAGCAGGACTGCGAGCAGGGCCACGCCCGGATCCTTGCCGAAGAAGTGGCCGAACTCGTAGCGGACGCCGATCGCCACCGCGAGCGCGAGCGCCAGGATCAGCACGCGGGACGGCGCGGCGCCGATCCTGACGAGCAGATGCGTGCGCCAGGCGAGCAGGAGCGCGCACAGTCCCGACATCCACAGCGGCAGGTGGAGCGCATGCGGCGCCAGCGTGACGGCCGCGGTCGCGAGCAGCCACGCCGCTGGCGACCTTGCCCCGGGGTTGGTTTCAGGCGGGCGCGGCATCGCTTCGCGTTCCGTACAGGGCCAGCCGTTCGAGGCAGCGGTGGCGGTGCGCGCCGCCCAGGCCGGTTTCCGAGTGCCAGCCGGGCAGGCGCAGCGCGTAGGGTTGTTGGCGTGCCTCGGCAGCGAGCACCCACGCGGTCAGGCGGGCGATGCGGCCGTCCTCGCCCAGTTCGGCCGGCAGGTCCGCCCAGTCGAACTCTAGATCGCCGCCGGCGAGGCCGGAGAACTGCTTGGTCAGCATGGTCCCCGTGCGGGCGAGCACTTTCCAGGCGACATGGCGCGGCGAGTCGGCTGCACGGTGCGCCCGCAGTCCGGCGAAATCGTCGTCGCCCGGGCGCTCCGCGGCCGTGCCGAGGCCGTCGCCGCGGCTGGCCGGCAAGGGCGGGGGATCTCGTTCCGGCGCGGCATACACCAGACAGCGTGCGTCCGGTACGAAGACGCTCCAGGCGCGAATCAGACCCAGGGGATAGGTGGTTTCAAGGATCACCCGCCCGAGCCGCACCCAGCCCCGCCGCGTGGTCGGAACGGCCACGGCAACGCCCGCGGTCTGGCGAGGCGCCAGCGAAAACGGGCTGCATCCCTCGCCGCGGCACAGTCGCAGGCCGGGACGGCGCGCCTCGCGGCCGTTGGCGACCAGCACCTCGAAATGCGCGACCTCGCCGGCGAACACCGGCTCGGCCCGGCCCGGCGTGATCGACAGGCCGAGCAGGTTGCGGAAGGCGTGGACCATGCTGACGAAGCCGATCGCGCTCACCAGGAACACGAAACCGTAGCCGAGGCTCAGGCCGTAATTGATGGCCGCGACCAGCATCACCAGCAGCGCCGTGGCAAATGCGAACCCCGGCGCGCTCGGCAGCACGAAGATGCGCCGCTGGCCGAGCACGATGGGGGCGCGCTCGGGCGGACCCACCCGAAACAGCCAGCGGGCGAACCGCTCCCGAATCGAGCCTGATCGCATCAGACCACGGCCACCGCCCGCATCAGGCGCGTGATCGCCTCGGACGGCGCGCTGCGTCCGTCGCCTGCAAGCCTCAGGCGGTGCCCGGCGATGTGCGGAAATACCGCCTGGACGTCCTCGGGCAGGACGTGGTCACGATTCTCGATGAGCGCCCAGGCGCGCGCAGCGGAAAGCAACGCAAGCCCGGCGCGGGGACTCAATCCGCCGGCGAAATCGGCACTGTGGCGCGTGCTTTCGATCAGGGCCTGCACGTAATCGACCAATCGGTCCGAGACCGTCACGGCTGCGGCCGCGCGCTGCAGGGCGACGAGATCCTCGGGACGAATCACCGGCTCCTGACGTTGCAGCAACTCGCGCCGGTCCTCGCCCATCAGCAGCGCACGTTCGGCCTCGCGATCGGGATAGCCGATGCGGATGCGCATCAGAAAGCGGTCGAGCTGACTCTCGGGGAGCGGAAAAGTCCCGATCTGGTGGGTGGGATTCTGGGTGGCAATGACGAAGAAGGGGGCGGGCAGCGGCATCGTTTCGCCGTCGGCGGTGACTTGCCGCTCTTCCATCGCTTCGAGCAGCGCGCTCTGCGTCTTGGGAGTCGCGCGGTTGATCTCGTCGGCAAGAATGAGCTGGGCGAATACCGGCCCGGGGTGAAAGCGGAAGGCCGCGCTCTCGCGGTCGAAGATCGACACGCCGATGATGTCCGCCGGCAGCAGGTCGCTGGTGAACTGGATGCGCTGGAACTGCAGCCCGATCAGCCGGGCAAGCAGATGCGCGAGCGTCGTCTTGCCGACGCCGGGCACATCCTCGATCAGCAGATGCCCGCCTGCGATCAGGCAACTGAGTGCGAGCCGCAGGTTCTGCGCCTTGCCGAGAATGATTCGATTGGCGGCGTCGAGCAGGCGGCTGGCATGGATCTGGGGCATCTGTCGGAGTACTGTGAAATTGACGTCGAAGCGGTGATAATAGATGACAAATATGCGCTCGCGCGCCCGATTGGGCTGGTTTCGCGTCTAGCCGGTGGCCATGGCCGGCTGGCCGGACGACTTATCAGTATGGGCCGAAATTGCGGAAACGCATCGGCTCGGGGCGGGCAGGGGGCAGAGACCACGGGCCGCCGGTTGGAAGGCGGGCGCGGATGAAAGTTCGCGCGACGATCAGGACGAGAGGGGGGTATGACGACTACTGCGTTCATCACGCACCGCGACTGCTGGCTGCACGACATGGGCACGTTCCATCCCGAGTGCCCCGACCGCCTCGCCGCCATCAATGACAGGTTGATCGCCGCGGGCCTCGACCTCTACCTCTCCTTCTACGACGCGCCCGAGGCGACCACCGAACAGATCGTCCGCGCCCACGGGGCGGAGTATCTGCAGGAGTTGTTTGCGAGCGTGCCCGAGCACGGTATCCGGCATCTCGATCCCGACACCGCGATGAGCCCGAATACGATGAAGGCGGCGCTGCGCTCTGCGGGCGCCGGCATCCTCGCCACCGATCTGGTCATGCAGGGGCAGATCGAAAACGCCTTCTGCGCCGTTCGCCCACCCGGCCACCATGCCGAGCGGGGCAAGGCGATGGGCTTCTGCTTTCTCAACAACGTCGCAATTGCGGCGCGCCATGCGCTCGAGGCCCACGGGCTGGAGCGCGTCGCCATTGTCGATTTCGACGTGCATCACGGCAACGGCACGGAAGATATCTTCCGCGACGATCCGCGCGTGTTGATGACGAGCATCTTTCAGCACCCGTTCTACCCGTACAGCGGCGCTGATACCGATCTGCCGCACATGGTCAACGTGCCCGTTCCGGCTGGCACCCGCGGCGAGGCCTTTCGGGAAATCGTGACCGGGAAGTGGCTGCCGGCCTTGCAGCAGCACGCGCCGCAGATGATCTTCTTCTCGGCCGGCTTCGATGCCCACTACGAGGACGACATGGGTTCCTGCGGTCTGGTCGAATCCGATTACGTCTGGGTGACCGAGCAGATCAAGGCGGTGGCTCGGGCCCAAGGCCACCAGCGGATCGTCTCGATCCTCGAAGGCGGATATGCGCTATCGTCGCTGGCGCGCTCAGTCGTCTCCCACATCAAGGCGCTCGCTGATCTCTGATGCAGGTTCGGCCTGCCCGCCGAGGCGGGCACTGGTCGAGCATCGGCGATCGGGTAGAATGGCGGCTTTAGGCCCTCGGTGCACATGCCCATGATTACCGGATCCCTCGTCGCCATCGTCACGCCCATGCGTGAGGATGGCAGCCTCGATCTACCTCGTCTGCGGGCGCTGGTCGATTTCCACGTGGCCGAAGGCACCGACGCGATCGTCGTGGTCGGTACGACCGGCGAATCGCCCACGGTTGACGTCGAGGAGCATTGCGAACTGATCCGTGTTGCGGTCGAACATGCCGGCGGACGCATTCCAGTGATCGCCGGCACCGGCGCGAATGCGACCGGCGAAGCCATCGAGCTCGCGCGGTTCGCCCAGAAGGCGGGCGCGGCGGCACATCTTTCGGTGGTGCCGTACTACAACAAGCCGACGCAGGAAGGACTCTACCGGCACTTCCGCGCGATTGCCGAGGCGGTCGAGCTTCCGCTGATTCTCTACAACGTGCCCGGCCGCACCGTTGCCGACCTGTCCAACGATACCGCGCTGCGGCTTGCCGAGATTCCCAACATCGTCGGGATCAAGGATGCGACCGGCAATATCGACCGTGCCTGCGATCTCGTCGAGCGCGCGCCGGCCGGTTTCGCGCTCTACACCGGCGACGACATGACCGCGGCCGCCTTCATCCTGCTCGGTGGCCATGGCGCGATCTCGGTGACCGCCAACGTCGCGCCGCGTGCGATGCACGAGATGTGCTCGGCGGCGCTGTTGGGCGACGCCCGCAAGGTGCGCGAGATCAATGCCCGACTGCTGTGGCTGCATCGCAACCTGTTCTGCGAGGCCAACCCCATACCGGTCAAGTGGGCGCTCGAACAAATGGGTCTGATCGGCGGCGGCATCCGGCTGCCGCTCACGCCGCTCTCCGAGAGCTCGCACGCGCGGGTGCTGGAGTCGCTGCGCCGTGCCGGCATCAACGTCTGATTACTGAGGGTTTTCGCAAGGTGATGAAACGCCGCCTCTCCACGTCTGCCCCGCTGTTCGCGCTGCTGCTTGCGCTCACCGGATGTTCCGGCTCGCTCATCGAGTCGAAGAAAATCGATTACAAGAGCGCGCGCCAGGTATCGCCGCTCGAAGTTCCTCCCGACCTGACCTCGCCGACTCGCGACGACCGATTCCTGGTGCCCGATGTTGCGCCACGCGGCGTCGCCACCTTCTCGGGGTATGCGAGCGATCGCGCTGCCCAGCCGCAGGTGGGCCCGACTTCCGCGGTGCTGCCGTCGGTGGAGAGCATGCGCGTCGAGCGCGCCGGCTCGCAGCGCTGGCTGGTGGTGCCCGGCAACCCGGATGTGCTATGGCCCGAGATCAAGGACTTTTGGCTCGAGTTGGGCTTCATCATCAACGTCGAGCGGCCCGAGATCGGGGTCATGGAAACCGACTGGGCGGAGGATCGCGCCAAGATCCCGCAGGACTTCGTCCGGGCCACGCTGGGTCGCGTTCTCGATGGTCTGTTCTCGACTTCGGAGCGCGACAAGTTCCGCACGCGGCTGGAGCATGGTCGTGAGACCGGCACAGTCGAGATCTACATCAGCCACCGGGGGATGGAAGAGGTCTACTCGAGCCAGGCCAAGGACTCCACGGTGTGGCAGCCGCGCCCGGCCGATCCCGAACTTGAGGCCGAGATGCTGCGCCGCCTGATGGTGCGCCTGGGTGCCGAAGAGCAGCGCGCCGCCGCGATCGTCGCGCGGGCGCCCGAGACCGAGCGCGCGACGCTCAGCGTCTCCGACGGGCGTGCCCGACTGGAGATGGGTGAGTCCTTCGATCGCGCCTGGCGCCGTGTCGGCCTCGCGCTCGACCGCACCGGCTTCACGGTCGAGGATCGCGATCGCTCGCAAGGGATTTACTTCGTGCGTTACATCGACCCGCAGGCCGATGTCCGGACGACCCGATCCGAGGGGATCCTGTCGCGGCTTGCCTTCTGGCGCGGTCGGGACGACGGCGCAGCGCTGTCCGGCGCCGAGTATCGCGTCCGGGTCGCCGGAGTCGGGGATAACTCGCTCGTGACCGTGCTGACCCGCGAGGGTGGCGAGGACGATTCCGGCACGGCACGCCGCATCCTCGACCTTCTGCACCAACAGTTGCGCTAGGCAGGGTCAGACAGGGCGTCGCGCAGGGCGCCCTGATTCATTCGCGCCTGGCAGTCGCGCGAGGGTAGAATTCCCGGTTTTTCCTTCGAGCGCCCCATGCCCGTCGCAGTCATTGAGTCTCTCGATCCCGAAGGTCGCGGGGTCGTCCACGTCGAAGGCAAGCCTGTATTCGTAGACGGAGCTCTGCCCGGCGAGGAGATCGATTACTCCGTCTACCGCCGCAAGCCCGGTTACGAGCTCGCCCAGATCAGTCGCCTGATTCGCCCCAGTGCCCAGCGGGTCGTGCCCCGCTGCAAGTTCTTCGGCCACTGCGGCGGCTGCTCGATGCAGCACCTCGATTCAACCGCTCAGGCTGCGGTCAAGCAGCGCGTGCTCGAGGATGCCCTGTGGTCGGTCGGAAGCCTCCGGCCCGATGCGATGTATCCCGCGATTCATGGACCCGCCTGGGGTTACCGTTACCGCGCCCGCATCGGGGTGCGGGTCGTGCCCAAGAAGGGTGGCGTGCTGGTCGGCTTTCGCGAGCGGCGCAAGAGCTATATCGCCGACATGCTGAGTTGCGAGATCCTGCCTCCGCACGTCTCGGCGCTGCTACCCGCATTGCGCGAGCTGATCGGCGGCTTGTCGATCCCCGATCGTATCCCGCAGATCGAGTTGGCGGCGGGTGACCAGGTCACCGCGCTGGTGTTCCGCAACCTGCTGCCCGTGACTGCGGACGACGAGGCCCGCCTCGCAGACTTCGCGGACCGCTACGCCGTGCAAGTCTGGCTGCAGCCGGGCGGGCCCGACACCATCTACCGCCTGCACCCGGCGGATGCGCCCGAGCTCAGTTACACGCTCTCCGAATTCGACACCACGCTCCACTTCCGCCCGACCGATTTCACCCAGGTCAACGTCGAGATCAACCGTATCCTGATGCGTCGTGCGATCGGTCTGCTCGACCCCCGTCCGGGCGAGCGTATCGCCGATCTCTTCTGCGGTCTCGGAAACTTCAGCCTGCCGATCGCCCGCCGCGGCGCGCAGGTCGTCGGTGTCGAGGGTAGCCGCGCGCTGGTGGAACGGGCCGGCGAGAACGCCCACCGCAACGGCCTCGATTCGCAGGCCGAGTTCCACTACGCCAATCTGTTCGAAGCCACCGAGGACAGCCTCGCCGCACTTGGCCCGTTCGACAAG
Source organism: Gammaproteobacteria bacterium (assembly GCA_029289265.1). Lineage (GTDB taxonomy): Bacteria > Pseudomonadota > Gammaproteobacteria > Burkholderiales > Rhodocyclaceae > JARFTX01. Next base: position 16,014 of record JARFTX010000036.1, on the reverse strand, counting down.
ATGCTGATCGACCCGCCCCGCGACGGTGCGATCGCCGTGGTCAAGGCCCTGGGCGAGCGTCAACGGCCGTCGCGCATCGTCTACGTGTCCTGCAACCCCGCGAGTCTCGCCCGCGATGCCGCCGTGCTGGTGCACGAAAAGGGCTATGTCCTGCGCGGCGCAGGCATCGCCAACATGTTCCCGCAGACATCGCACGTGGAATCGATCGCGCTCTTCGAGCGAAGCGCCTGAGGTATACTCCGCCGCCAAGCCCGCTCAGGCAATGGAAGTCTTGGAGGCGTGGCAGAGTGGTTGAATGCATCGGTCTTGGCGCCAGCCGCGCATGCGGCGCGCTAGCGTAGCGGCCGACGCGAGTCGGTCGCGGAGCTAAAACCGGCAGGCGGGCCGACAGGCCCGATGCGGCGGTTGAAGTCTGGGAGGCGTGGCAGAGTGGTTGAATGCACCGGTCTTGAAAACCGGCAGGGGTTTGCGCCCCTCGTGAGTTCGAATCTCACCGCCTCCGCCAGTATTCATGCTGGTTTGCGAATTGCTGCTGCGCTTTATTCGTTCCCGGAACTGGCGACGGAACAGCGTGACCCTTTAGCCGCTCCATCCCGTTCCTGCTTGCCAACGATTGTCATGGCTGACGCCGGTCGTGAGGGAACCTAGGATCGGTAGCAGGAAAAGCTTCAAGTCTCGAACCACAGCTTCCAGGGGCGTCTGATTGAGAGCGTTCTTGCGCAGGAACGCCTGCCACTGTTTTTCCTTAAGGGCGTCTTTCACGAACTCGTCTGTCAGTCCGATCGGGACATCTTCGGGGATGTCCGTATTCCGACGCGCAAACGTCGCTTGAACGGCTTGCGAGAGGACTGGTCCGTCGAAATCTGCGTGCTTTGCCAGGATCCAGAGATCGAAGTAGTCCTTCATCCGGCTGTTTGCGATACCAAGCGACACCAAGGCCTCCAGCTTCTCGGCGACCACCGTGTAGTGTGGATAAACACGCAGGTGTGGAGCGGGCATCTCGCCGAGGATCACAGGGTAGTGAACCTCATCCGGACCGGGAACGACCGCATCGCCGAAACCGATGTCCAGCTGGACTGGGCAACGTGCTCCATTCAGCAGCCCCACGAGCGTGACCCGGACGCCCGAGTAGTTGGCTTCCTTGCGAATCTCGTCCGCTTTCACCGTTGCGGGCTGGAACAGAATGCCGTCGTCGCCTTCGATCTGGCAGATATCCCGGAACAGCGCCTCAATGTGCGGGATTTCGGCCGAACCGAAACCGAGGAAGTCGGCGTCATGCGTGGGGCGATGCGGTACATCGAACCAGAGGTCGAACAACAGCGCGCCCTTGAGCAGGAACTGGTCGCGCTGCTTCGAAATGCTCAGGCGGTAGAGGATCCGCTCGATGGCATAGCGGGTCAGCAGCAGGTTGAAATCCAGCTTCTCGGCACGCGCCTTGTTGAGCAGCCGATCACGAACGGAGGCGCCGAGGTTCTTCCCGGTCATGCGAGGCTGTCCAGATAGGGCCGCATCACATTGGCGACGCGGCAGATCTTGGCGTATCGCCAGAGTTCGTCGCTATTCATGCGTTTGTTGCGCCACGCCTCGCGCAGCGCTTCCAGTGCCACGTCCAGCCCGATCTTGTTCCGGTACTTGAAGCAATCGGCAACGGTCTTGGCGACGCCGGTGATACGGACGGAGACGCCGTCCACGACATGTGTTTCGACTCCAGCGGTCCAGGCTTCCCCGGAGAAGCGGACGATGCGTAGCGGGGGGTAATCGAGCTTGGGAGCGAGGGCCTTGTTTTCGATGGCCAGCCAGACTTCAAACGGCGCCTGGGTTGTGATGTCGTGGAACCGGAGCGCCGAGAGCAGGCAAACTATCCCACTAGGGACTCGGCAGGCCACCTCGGCCAGCGTTCCGTGCGCCGAAATCGCGCGACCGGGCAGACCGTAAAGGCCGCGTCCGATTCGCTCCAGTTCCCCTCGGTTTACGGCTCGGGTTAAGCAGACTCGGGGAATCCCCAGCGGCTCCAGATCGCGAGGGCGAACCAACCCTCGCGAGCGCACGAGTTTGATCAGCTGTTCGGTGGCGGTTTCCATAGCGAGCATCGTGTTGCATAAAATCGGTAGATGTCAACAAATACCGAACTAAAGGAACGTAGGTATAATGCAGCTCAGTGGCAGCCGTTTCACGCGAAGGGGTACGAAAGCAGGGGAAATTCGTCTCCGCAATCAGACACCAGACCTGGACATGACCGCGACGCCGATGTCCCGCCTGATCCTCTTCAACAAGCCCTATGGCGTCGTCTGTCAGTTCTCCGGCGACGAGGGGCGCCCGACGCTCAAGCGCTTCATCGATATCCCCGACGTCTATCCGGCTGGGCGGCTCGACACCGACAGCGAGGGCTTGCTGCTGCTCACTGCCGATGGCGCGTTTCAGCAGCGTATCGCCGATCCGCGCCACAAGCTGCCGAAAACCTATCTGGTTCAGGTCGAGGGGATTCCCGAGGAGGCGGCGCTCGCGCGCTTGCGCGGCGGGCTCGATCTGGGGGATTTCGTGACGCGGCCGTGCGAGGCGCGTTCGGTCGCCGAGCCGCAGTGGCTGTGGCCGCGCGATCCGCCGGTGCGTTTTCGCAAGTCCGTGCCGACCGCCTGGATCGAGATCGTGTTGCGCGAAGGCAAGAACCGGCAGGTGCGACGCATGACGGCCAAGGTCGGCCATCCGACGCTGCGGCTGGTGCGCGTCGCGATCGGTCCGTGGTCGCTCGAGGGGTTGGCTCCGGGGCAGTGGCGCGGTGTCAGCGTGGAAGCGCCCGAGATTGCGCCGTTGCCGAGGGCGGCCGCGGGGCGGAAACGCCCGGGCCGGAAAAATGTCTCCTCGTCACCGCGCGCCGGTTAGAATCGGCCGATCCAGTCGCTTGCCCGCAAGATCCCTATGAGCCGAATCCTTACTGCCATTCGCCTGAACTGGGCTCTTGCCGTGTTGGTCGTCGCAGCAGGATTCTTCGCGGCACGTGCGTTCGCCCAGTTGCCCGTTTTCGAGCTCGCTGCCGGCATGTACCGGATCGAGGCCGAGCTCGCGCACACGCCCCAGGCGCGGCAGACCGGCCTGATGCACCGCCGCAGCATGCCGACGCAGCGCGGCATGATCTTCGTATTCACCCAGGACGCGCAGCACTGCATGTGGATGCGCAACACCTATCTGCCGCTCTCCGTCGCCTTCGTCGATCCGGAAGGGCGCATCCTCAACATCGAGGATATGAAGCCGCTCACCGAGGACAGCCACTGCGCGGCCGGCCCGGCCCGCTACGCGCTGGAGATGAACCAGGGCTGGTTCGCCGAACGCGGGATAGGTCCCGGTCAGATGCTGCGCGGACTCGAGCGGCTTCCTCCGCCACGCTGAGCCTTTCGCCCATCCTGCCTGAAGGCGGGAATTGGGGTCGTTTTCCGGTCTTGTTCGCCCGGCAGGCGCTGCCGTCCGGCGGCGATAATTGCCGCAAGCTACCGTACGCGCATCGGTAGCAGGCGGGCAAGGAGCCGGCGATGGCCGACGAAAGCGATCTCGAAAAAACCGAACAACCCTCACCACGACGAATAGAGCAGGCGAGGGAAGAGGGACAGGTTCCGCAGTCGCGCGAACTGTCCACCTTTCTCGTCCTGATCGTCGGCGTGACGGCTTTGTGGCTGATGGGTGAGTGGATCGCTGGGCGTGTGCTCGGCGCGCTGCGCCACGGCTTCGCCTTCGAGCGTGAGGTCGCCTTCGATACGCAACTGATGCTGCGGGACTTCGGCGACCTGTTCACCGCGGTGCTGCTGACCATGCTGCCGCTTTTCGCAATTCTGATGGTCGCGGCGGTTGCGGCACCGATCCTGCTGGGCGGGTTCGTGTTTTCCCCCAAGGCGCTGGGTCTGAAGTTCGAGCGGATGAATCCGATCAAGGGCTTCGGCCGCATGTTCTCGGTTCACGGGCTTGCCGAGTTGGTGAAGTCGGTACTCAAGGCCCTGGTGATCGGCACCATTGGCGTTTTCGTCGTGATGCGCGAGCAGCAGAGCGTGTTCGGTCTGATGTCGATGCCGCTCGAGAGGGCGATTCCCGAGTTCGTGCAGACACTGATGTTCGCCGCGATGCTGATCATCCTGGGGCTCGCGTTGATCGCGCTGATCGACGTGCCGTTCCAGCTCTGGCAGTACTACCGCAAGCTGCGCATGACCAAGGACGAGGTCAAGCGCGAGAACAAGGAGCAGGAGGGCGATCCCCACGTCAAGGCGCGCGTGCGTGCGCTGCAGCGCGAGATGGCGCGCCGCCGCATGATGGCCGAGGTGCCCAAGGCCGATGTGGTGGTCACCAACCCGACGCACTTTTCGGTCGCGCTCAAGTACGACGCGTCGCGCATGGGCGCGCCGGTCGTGGTCGCCAAGGGGCGCGGCGAGATCGCGCTGAAGATCCGCGAGATTGCCCGCGAGCACAAGGTGCCGCTGCTCGAGGCGCCGCCGCTCGCGCGCGCGCTCTATGCGCACTGCGAGCTGGAACAGGCGGTTCCGGCGGCGCTCTACACGGCGGTGGCCGAAGTCATGGCTTATGTCTATCAACTCAACCGGTGGTTCGAGAGCGGCGGCCCGAGGCCGGCCGCGCCCGCCCGCCTGCCGGTGCCCGACGAACTCGACCCGCAGACGCAGGCGTGATCCGGGCCAACAAGCGAATCGAAACAGAGGTGGCTAGATGTTCGAATCCCTGAACCTGCGCGCGCTGGCGACGCCAACCAACCTGAGGCTGCTGGGTGCGCCCATCTTCATCATCATGGTGCTGTCCATGATGGTGCTGCCCCTGCCGCCGTTCGCACTCGACCTGTTCTTCACCTTCAACATCTCCATGGCGGTGATGGTGATGCTGGTCGCGATGTACACGCGCAGGCCGCTCGACTTCTCGGTGTTTCCGACCGTGCTGCTGGTCACCACGCTGCTGCGGCTCGCGCTGAACGTCGCTTCCACCCGGATCGTGCTGCTCGAAGGCCACACCGGGCCGGATGCGGCGGGCAAGGTGATCGAGGCTTTCGGCCACTTCCTGGTCGGCGGCAACACCACGATCGGCTTGGTAGTGTTCGGCATCCTGGTGCTGATCAACTTCGTCGTCATCACCAAGGGCGCCGGCCGCATCGCCGAGGTGAGCGCGCGCTTCACTCTGGACGCGATGCCCGGCAAACAGATGGCAATCGACGCCGACCTGAATGCCGGACTGATCGATGAAGCCGAGGCCAAGCGCCGCCGCAAGGAAGTTTCCCAGGAGTCCGATTTCTACGGCGCGATGGATGGTGCTTCGAAGTTCGTCCGCGGCGATGCGATCGCCGGCATCCTGATCCTGCTGATCAACATCATCGGCGGGCTCATCGTCGGCACCGCGCAGCACAGCATGGAGTTCGGCCAGGCGATCGAGACCTATGTGCTGCTTACCATCGGCGACGGCCTGGTAGCGCAGATTCCTGCCCTGATCATCTCGGTCGCGGCCGGCATCGTGATCTCGCGCGTCGGCGACGAGGGCGACGTCGGCGGGCTGGTGATCAACCAGGTGTTCTCGAACCCGCAGGTGATCATGCTCACCGCCGGCATCATCGGCGTACTCGGGCTCATCCCGGGCATGCCCAACTTCGTCTTCATCCTGATTGCCGGCTCGCTCGGGGCGCTCGCGTACTACAAGCGCAAACAGATCGTCGCAGCGGATTTGGCCGCCGCTGCGGCGGAAGGCACGGCGACGCGCACTCAGGCACCGGTCGAGGCGGTCGAGGCGAGCTGGGACGACGTGGTGCCGGTCGACGTGCTCGGGCTCGAGGTCGGTTACCGGCTCATCCCGATGGTCGACCGCGCGCAGGACGGCGAACTCCTCAAGCGCATCCGCGGGCTGCGCAAGAAGTTCGCCCAGGACGTGGGCTTCCTGCCCGCTACCGTGCACATCCGCGACAACCTGGAACTGCGGCCCAACGCCTACCGCATTGCGCTCAAGGGCGTCGAGATCGGTGCCGGCGAGGCCTATCCGGGGCAGTTCCTCGCGATCAATCCGGGACGCGTCAGCGGCACGCTGCCGGGGCGCGAGACGCGCGACCCGGCTTTCGATCTGCCGGCGGTCTGGATCGACGCGAACCAGCGTGAGCAGGCGCACGCGCTGGGCTTCACCGTGGTCGACGCGAGCACGGTGATCGCAACCCACCTGAACCATCTCATCCTCAACCACGCCGCCGAGTTGCTGGGGCGCCAGGAGACCCAGGCGCTGCTCGATCACATCGCCAAGGATGCCCCCAAGCTCATCGAGGATCTGGTCCCCGGCCAGCTTCCGGTCGCAACCGTGCAGCGCGTGCTGCAGCATCTGCTCGAGGAAGGCATCAACATCCGCGACATGCGCACCATCATCGAGACGCTGGCCGAGCACGCGGCACGCACGCAGGAGCCGGTCGATCTCACCTCGCGCGTTCGCCAGGCGCTCAGCCGCTCGATCATGCAGGGTCTGTTCCCCGGCAACGGCGAGATGCAGGTGATTGCGCTCGACCCGACCCTGGAGCGCGTGCTGATGCAGGCGGTTTCGAGCGGTGGCGAAGGGGCGATCGAGCCCGGGCTCGCCGACGGTTTGCTGCGCCAGACGGCGATGGTCGCGCAGCGCCAGGAGGACATCGGGCTGCCGCCGGTTCTGATCGTGCCGCCGCAGTTGCGCTGGCTGCTGTCGCGTTTCCTGCGTCGCGCAGTGCCCTCGCTCAAAGTGATCGCCAATTCCGAAGTGCCCGAGTCGCGCACCATTCGCGTGAGCGCGATGGTCGGCGCACCTGCCGGCTGATCCGTGCGGCCGTGTCGGGAATTGGCGGGGGGAATCCGGTCTATTCCGACGTATCGCGGCGAGCGGCAACACCGATAATGGGCTCAAACGGCGCGTGAGGCGCGGCCGTGGGGAGAGTGGAAATGAACGTCAAGCGCTATTTTGCGAAAACGGTCCGTGAGGCACTGCGCGAGCTCAAGGCCGAACTGGGCGCCGATGCGATCGTGCTGTCGAACCGTGCGGTCGAAGGTGGCGTGGAAATCCTGGCGTTGCCGGCCGAGGCGGTCAGCGCGGCGCCTGCGAAGGCAGTCGCAACCCCCCGATCCATCGTGACGCCGGAGCGGCAGGCGATTGCGAGGGGTGCGGCCTTCGAGGCAGTCGACGACGGCGACGAGGGTGATTTCCGCGTCAGCCTGTCGGCGCGCGCCGCGGGCGTCGCATCGTCGCGTCCGTCCCCCAGGGCGGACCTGCCTCATCCGCCCCGACCGGTTGCCAAACCGTTCCTGGCTCCGCGCCCGAGCACCGTTTCCGCGGCGCCGACTGATCGCAGCGATGCGGACGCCGATGCGCTGTTTCCGTTCGATGCCTGGGGTGCTGCAGGAGCCTACGCTGCTCAGGGTGCTCCCGCCGCAACTGGCGAGCCACCTGTTGCCGTCAATCGGCCGCGTGAGGTTGCGCAGAATGTGCGCGACGAGGCCGCGGCCGCCGTCGAGCAGCGTATTCAGTCGCTGCAGGACGCCAATGCAGGCCTGATGGCGGAGCTCGCCGGGATTCGCGGGATGATCGAACGCCAACTCGCCGGATTCGCCTGGGGCGATGCGCGGCGCAATGCGCCCGGCCGCGCCCAGGTGGTCGGGGAGCTGCTGGAGGCGGGATTTTCGGCCACACTCGCGCGAACGCTGGGTGAATCGGTGAGCGATCAAGTCGGGCTCGATGAAGCGCGCAAGATCGTCCGCAATGCACTCGGCCGCGACCTGCGCGCGCGCTCCTCGGACGCAGACCTGATCGACCAGGGCGGCGTCTATGCGCTGGTGGGACCGACCGGGGTCGGCAAGACCACCACCACGGCGAAGATCGCGGCGCGCTGCGTGCTGCGCCATGGCGCCGAGAAGGTCGCGCTGATCACCACCGATGGCTACCGCATCGGCGCCCAGGAGCAGTTGCGCATCTACGGGCGCATCCTCGGTGTTCCGGTGTTTCCAGTGCGCGATGCCTCCGACCTGCGCCAGACCCTGGCCGAACTGGGCAATCGCCATATCGTGCTGATCGATACGGTCGGCATGAGCCAGCGCGACCGCATGGTCGCGCATCAGGCCGCGATGCTCACCGGTGCAGGCAACGTGCAGCGGCTGCTGCTCCTCAACGCGACCTGCCGCGGGGACACGCTGGACGATGTGATTCGCGCCTACAACGGCCCGGATCTGGCCGGTTGCGTGTTCACCAAGGTCGACGAGGCGGCTTCGCTCGCGCCGGTGATCGGCGCCGCAATCGCTCATGCGCTCGACGTCTTCTATGTCGCCAACGGCCAGCGGGTGCCCGAAGACCTGCACCTGCCCAATCGGGCTTACCTGCTGCACCGTGCGCTCCGCGGCCGCGACGAAGAGTCGCCGTGGTCGCTGCGCGACGACGAGGCGGCGCTCATGTTGGCGGCTGGCGCCGCGGGGCGGTGACATGATTGCCGCCCACGAGGATCAGGCGGCCGGACTGCGCCGGCTGTTTCGCCGGGCACCGCCGGCCGTCGTCGCACTCTACGCGGCCGGGCGCAACCCCCCGCGTACCGCCGTCCAGGCCGTCTACCGCATTGCCGGCAGCGCCGAGCGGGTGTTGGTGCTGGACGAGGCCGATGGCGAGGATGCGCTCGCCGGCGCGCTCGACCTGCCAGCGGGGTCGGATCTGCTGAGCGTGCTCGGCGGACGCATTGCGCCCGGGGATCTCCTGCAGCCGGTGCCGGGCTTGATCGGGCGGGTGCCGGTTGCTGCTGCGGCGCGCGCTTTGCCGATGCTCGACGACGAGCGACGCCTTCAACTGATCGAAGCCCTGCGCAGCCTGTACCGCCGCGCGGGGATCGTGCTCGTCCATGCGAGCTGCGACGGCGCCGATGACCCCTCGCCGTTCGTCCATGCGGCCCCACGGCGCCTGGTCGTCGCCGAGGCGAATCGAAGCGGCGCCACCCAGGCCTATCGCCTCATCAAGCAGCTAGCGGGCGCCGGAGCGGGTTCCGTGCACGTTGCCGTTTCACAGGCCGACGGTCGGGCCGAGGCTTCGGCTTTCTTCGCCAGTCTCGACGATCTCGTGCGACGTCATGTCGGTATGCCGCTCGTGTGGTTGGGCGAGATCGAGCGCGACGACCTCGCCGCGGGGTTGACCGCTGAGCCCGCCTCGTTACCGCGTGAAGCCGAGTTTGCCTTTCTGCGCAGGCTCGACGCCTTGTCTCGTTCGGGGGTACCGGCGGGCCAGGGTGGGGCGCGCTGATCGTGCCCTTTGGTTTCGGTTCGGCTGGAAAACCGCACGCGAGTGCGGGACAATGCAGCGCTGACGAGACCCCCATGCCCAGGCACGGGGCCCGCAACGCGATTCAGGTCACCTGGATGTACGACGCTGACGGAAACCCCGACAAGAGCCAGCTCGTGGAGGTCTATGCGCCGCTGGTCAAGCGCATCGCCTGCCACCTGATGGCCAAACTCCCGGCCAGTGTGCAGATTGATGACGTGATCCAGAACGGGATGGTGGGCCTTCTCGATGCCATCGGCCGCTACGAACCCGGACTCGGCGCGCAGTTCGAAACTTACGCTGCGCAGCGCATTCGCGGAGCCATGCTGGATGGCCTGCGCGAAAACGACTGGCTGCCGCGCAGTCTGCGGCGCGACATGCGGCGCATCGAGGCCGCCATCCAGGTGCTGGAACAGCGCAACGGTCGCCAGCCCACAGAGATCGAACTTGCCGCGGCACTCGACCTGCCGCTCGCCGACTACCAGCGCATGCTGCAGGACGCGAGGGGTCACCAACTCGTCTATCTGGACGATTTCGTCAGCGCCGACGGCGAGGATTATCTCGAACGTCATCTCGGCGACTACGGCGCAAATCCGCTCGAGATCATCGAGGATGCCGACATGCGCAGGGCGTTGGTGGGGGCGATCGAGGACCTGCCCGAGCGCGAAAAGATGGTGATGGCGCTGTACTACGACGAGGAACTCAACTTGCGCGAGATCGGCGAGGTGCTGAGTGTGACCGAATCGCGCGTGTGTCAGCTTCACAGTCAGGCCGTGGCGCGATTGCGTGCGCGACTCCACAGTGCCGCAGCGCAGCCGGTCGCGAAGGCACGGCGCGGGCGCCCCCCCAAGAACCGCGAAGCCGGACACTGATCCCCTGCGAGCGCATTGAAGCCCCATGGACAAGATTAGCCTGATCGGACTGACGCTCGGTGTGGCCGCGATCCTGGTCGGGCAGGTGCTCGAGGGTGGTCACATTGCCTCGCTGATCCAGCCGACCGCCTTTCTCATTGTGGCCGGCGGTACCCTCGGTGCCGTGATGCTGCAAAGCCCCGTGCGCGTCTTTATCGACGGGATGCGTATGGCGAGGTGGGTGTTCGTGCCGCCTGGCCGAAGCCACGTCGCGCTGATCGAGGAAACCACGGCGTGGAGCCAGATCGCCCGCAAGGAGGGCCTGCTCGCGCTCGAGGCGCGGGTGGCCGGACTCGCCGATCCCTTCATGCGCAAGGGTGTGCAGTTGCTGGTCGATGGTGTCGAGCCGGAGCGCCTGCGCGAGGTGCTCGAGGTCGAGATCGATGCGGCCGATGCGCAGATGAAGTTGGGCGCCAAGGTCTGGGAGTCGGCGGGCGGCTATGCGCCGACCATCGGCATTCTGGGCGCCGTGCTCGGCCTGATCCACGTGATGGAGAACCTGAGCGATCCCGCGCTGCTCGGTTCGGGCATTGCGGTTGCCTTCGTCGCGACCATCTACGGCGTCGGCTTCGCCAACCTGATCTTCCTTCCGATCTCGAAGAAGTTGTTGGCGCATGTCGGCCAGATCACCTCGCAGCGCGAGATGCTGGTCGACGGACTCGTGGGCATTGCCAACGGCGACAATCCGCGGATCATCGAGAGCCGCATGCGTGGCTACGTCGTCTGAGCGGGAGTGTGCTCGGGAGCGCCTGAAGGGGACTATTCCGATGCCGCCCTGGGTCGGTTAAGCTTGCGGGCATGACCGAACCTCAGACTGCCGCGGCGAGCGCCGACTCTCCGATCGACCTCTCGGATGGGATGCCCGTTTTGCCATCCGGTCCTGATGCCATTCCGCATTATCTCGGCGAGACCTACCGTTGGGCCTATCTGAGCGCCGCGACGCTGCCTTGGCTCGATCGTGCGTGGGTCGTGTCGGCGATCCTCTGGGGCAACGCGCGCCGCCTGATGCGCGCGGCGGTTGTGGAGTTCGATGCCGGGCAGAGGATCATTCAGGCCGCGTGCGTCTATGGCGGCTTTTCGCGCCTGCTGGCCGAACGCGTCGGCGCGACGGGGCAACTCACCGTGCTCGATGTGGCTCCGCTCCAGTTGGCCAATGCGCGCCGCAAACTCGCCGATCTGCCGCACGTGGCGTTGTGCCAGGGCGACCTCGCACGCCCCAGTTGCATCGAGAGCGACTCCGTCGACGGCGTGTGCTGCTTTTTTCTTCTTCACGAGGTGCCCCCGGCGGAACGCGCGCGCATCGTCGATAACCTGCTGGGGGCCGTGCGTTCAGGCGGAAAGGTGGTGTTCGTGGATTACCACCGGATGCGGTCGTGGCATCCGCTGAGGCCCGTAATGGCGGCCATATTCCGCTGGCTCGAGCCGTACGCGCCGTCGCTGCTCGATGCCCGCATCGACATGCTGTCGGCGCGCGGCGCGGAGTTCGTCTGGAGCAAGAGCACCCTGTTCGGAGGCCTTTACCAGAAGCTGGTTGGAATCCGGCGGGCCTGAAGCAAGGGACCTCGGACCCGACAAACATTCAAGTTCGCCTGCCCGAGTCCGTAAACGACGGAGACAGCAGGGATTCCCCATGGCACGACGCAAACGACACGGCGAGGAGCATGAAAACCACGAGCGCTGGCTCGTGTCGTATGCCGATTTCATCACGCTGCTGTTCGCGTTCTTTGTGGTGATGTACTCGCTGTCGTCGGTGAACGAAGGCAAGTACCGCATCCTCGCCAATTCTCTGGTCAGTGCCTTCCGCAGCGTCGACATCAACCAGTCGGCCCAGCAGATCGTCCTGCCGCCGGTGGCCGCTCAGCCGGTGATGCAGCCTCCGACAGTATTGACCCGCACTCCCGAAGAGCAGGCGGCGGAAGCACGCCGCCAGGCCCAGGTGAGGCTCATGCACAGTATGGCCGAGCAAATCCGTCGCGTGCTCGAGCCGCTGGCCGCAAGCGGGCAGGTCAGCGTGTCGGAAGGCGCGTACGGGATCACGGTCGAGATCAACGCCAGTGTGCTGTTCTCGCCCGGGGAATCTGCGCTGGGGCCCTCGGCGGCTGCGCCGCTGACGGCCGTCGCCGCGGTGCTCGCAGAGGCCGATTTTCCGATCCGGGTCGAAGGGCACACGGACAGCACGCCGATCAACACTTTTCGCTTTCCATCGAACTGGGAGCTGTCGTCGGCGCGCGCCTCCTCGGTTGTACGCTTGTTCATCGATACCGGGGTTGCGCCGGCACGGCTCACCGCGGCCGGCTACAGCGACCAGCGCCCGCTCGCGAGCAACGACACGGAGGAGGGGCGCGGCCGCAACCGGCGCGTGACGATTCTCATCGAGTCGATGTTCCCCGAGCCGGAGCCGACCGAGCCGGGCCGCATCCGTGCCCGCGATCCGATGCTGTCGATTCTGCCCCCAGCCGGCTGAATCCGGCGTCTCAAAGCTGCCTGAGCGCGACCGGCTTCATCTTCTTCGCGAGCGGGGAACCCTTGCGCGCGCGCCGATGATGGAGCGTCTCGAGCTGAGCGGGCTTGATCTCGATCTCGACCAGCTTGCCGCCGCGCGCGATGCCTTCGACGCGCAGCGCACGGCCGTTCTCGGGCACAGCGACAGCAGCGAGCGCTTCGCCGGCATCGAGCCCCATCACGATCACCCCGCGGCCGCCGGCCTGGACCTTCATCTCGCTGCGGGCGAACACCAGGATGCGCCCGTTCTCCGAGACGGCGATGATCCAGTCGCCCATCGCACGCGCCAACTCAAGTACTTGCTCGCCGCGTTCCAACGTCATGAAGGCCTTGCCGGCGCGCTGACGGCTGGTCGCGTCCGCGAGGGTGCACAGGAATCCGTAGCCTCCGGAGTTGGCAAACAGCCACGGCGAATCCGGAGCGTCGGAGACGACCTGCACAGGCTTGCCGCCGTCCTGGAAGTCGACCAGCGTCGCGATCGGCACGCCGTCGCCGCGCCCACCGGGCAACTCGGAGACCTTGACGGTATAGGCGCGACCCTTGGTGTCGATCACGACGAGCGGCCAGGTGGTGCGCGTCTCAAGCACGGCGAGCGCATGGTCGCCGGCCTTGTAGGCGATCGTCGCAGGATCGATGCCGTGGCCCTGGCGTGAGCGCACCCAGCCGTTGCGCGAGACGATCACGGTGACGGGCTCGTCGGCGACGCTGATCTCGGCCGGCGCGACCGGTGCGACCGTCTCGAGCACTGTGCGGCGCACGTCCCCGTACTTCTTCGCGTCGTCGCGGATCTCCTTGACGATGAGGCGCGTCATCGCGCCGCGGTCGCCGAGGATGTGGCGCAGTCCGTCGCGCTCCTCCTTCAGTTCGGCGAGCTCCTTCTCGATCTTGAAGCCCTCGAGGCGGGCGAGTTGGCGCAGCCGGATCTCGAGGATGTCCTCGGCCTGGAGCTCGGTGAGGCCGAAGGCGGTCATCAACGCCGGCTTCGGCTCGTCGGACTCGCGGATCACGCGGATCACCTCCTCGATGTGGAGGAAGGCGATCATGCGGCCGTCGAGGATGTGGATGCGGCGCTCGACCTCGTCGAGGCGGTGACGGGTGCGCCGCTCGACCGTCGCGAAGCGGAAGTCGATCCATTCGGCGAGGATCTGCACCAGGTTCTTCTGCTGCGGCCGGCCGTCGCGGCCGATCATCGTCAGGTTGATCGAGGCCGAGGTCTCGAGGCTGGTGTGGGCGAGCAGCACCGCCATGAACTCGTCGCGGCCCTGGCGGCTCGAGCGCGGCTCGAGCACGAGGCGCACCGGCGCCTGGTCGCTCGATTCGTCGCGCACGGCGTCGAGCACGCCCAGCACCAGCTGCTTGAGGTTCTTCTGCTCCTGCGAGACGTCCTTCTTGCCGGCGCGCGGCTGTGGGTTGGTGATCGACTCGATCTCGGCGAGCACGCTGGCGGCCGAGACGCCGTGCGGCAGCTCGTCGATGATGACGCGCCACTGGCCGCGGGCGAGCTCCTCGAAGTGCCAGCGCCCGCGCAGCCGCAGCGAGCCGCGCCCGGTGGCGTAGGCCTCGCGGATCGCCTGGGGCGTCGAAATGAGCTGGCCGCCGCCGGGGTAGTCTGGCCCCGGCATCAGCGCGAGGAGGTCGTCGAGGCCGGCCCGCGGGTTGCGGATCAGGTGGCAGGCGGCTTCGGCGACCTCGGTCAGGTTGTGCGGCGGGATCTCGGTCGCCATGCCGACCGCGATGCCGGAGGCGCCGTTGAGCAGCACGAAGGGCAGGCGCGCCGGCAGGAGCTGCGGCTCCTCGAAGGCGCCGTCGTAGTTGGGCACGAAATCCACCGTGCCGCGGTCGATCTCGGCGAGCAGCAGCTCGGCGATCGGCGTCAGACGGCACTCGGTGTAGCGCATCGCCGCCGCCGAGTCGCCGTCGCGCGAGCCGAAGTTGCCCTGTCCGTCGACCAGCGGGTAGCGCAGCGAGAAATCCTGCGCGACGCGGACCATGGCGTCGTAGACCGAGCTGTCGCCGTGAGGGTGGTACTTGCCGATCACGTCGCCGACCACGCGCGCCGACTTGACGTGCTTCGAGCTCGCGCCGAGCCGCATCTCGTTCATCGCGAAGAGGATGCGCCGCTGCACGGGCTTCATGCCGTCTTCCACCTGCGGCAGCGCACGCGACTTCACCACGCTCATCGCATACGCTAGGTAGGCACGCTCGGCGTAGTGGTCGAGCGGGAGGGTGTCGTCTCCGTTCGCGGAGGGCGGCGCCGGCGGAGCCGGTGGGGCAGGGGGCAGTTCGGCGCCCTGGAAGAGATCGAGAGTGTCGTTCATCGCGTCTAATCAGAAGTTCTTGCGAGGGGGAGGCATGAGCATTTACACGTCGGCCTCGACGGTGTCGCCTTTCTCCTCCATCCAGGCGCGCCGGCCGGCCGCCTCGCCCTTGCCCATTAGCAGCGTGAAGGTGCGCACCGTCTCCTCCAGCGCGCCGGGGCGCACGCACACCGGCAGCACCCGGCGGGTGGCCGGGTCCATCGTGGTTTCGCGCAACTGCTCGGGGTTCATCTCGCCCAGGCCTTTGAAGCGGCCGACCTCGATCGCGTCGGGCTTGAAGCCTTCCTGGGCGAGGCGGTCGCGGATCGCGGTGAGCTCGCCCTCGTCGAGCGCATAGAGCCGCCGCGCCGGGCGCTTCTTGCCCTGGGCAGGGACGTCGACGCGATAGAGCGGTGGCTGCGCGACATAGACGTGGCCGCGCTCGATCAGCGCCGGGAAGTGGCGGAAGAAAAGCGTCAGCAGCAGCGTCTGGATGTGGGCGCCGTCGACGTCGGCGTCCGACATGATGACGACCTTGCCGTAGCGCAGCCCCGACAGGTCGGGACTCGCGCCCGCGGCGTGCGCGTCGACGCCGAGCGCGACGGCGACGTCGTGGATCTCGGCGTTGGCGAGCAGGCGGTCGGGATCAACCTCCCAGGAGTTCTGGACCTTGCCGCGCAGCGGCAGGATCGCCTGGGTCTCCTTGTTGCGCGCCATCTTGGCCGAGCCCCCGGCCGAGTCGCCCTCGACCAGAAAGAGCTCGTTCTCGGCGATGTCCTCGGACTCGCAGTCGGCGAGCTTGCCGGGCAGTACCGCGACTCCCGAGGTCTTTTTCTTCTCGACCTTCTGGGCGCTTCGCTGGCGCGCCATGGCTTGGCGGATCGAGATCTCGGCGATCGCGCGGCCCGCCTCGACGTGGTTGTTGAGCCAGATCTCGAACGGGTCGCGGATCTGGCTCGCGACCAGCTTGACCGCCTCGCGCGAGTTGAGCTTCTCCTTGACCTGGCCCTGGAACTGCGGGTCGAGCAGGCGCGCCG